>CAZEJY010000015.1:0-48874 GCA_964512705.1 uncultured Sangeribacter sp.
ATTATTTAATATTAATACCGTGCTTCAATAGATGCAAAATTATAAGCAAAAAATAAATTCATATCATCTATTTTTTAATTCAAATTAATTTATGCCATTTGTTTATATATTTTTCTCAAATACTTTTCAATTATTTGTATATTTGTAAAAAAAGAATCCATGATGCTTGATAAAGAGTCCATTGGTCGTTTTGCAGGCATAATGAATGCCTACAGTTCCTTATCTGAAGAATGTGTTGAAGCGCTCTGGTCGATTGCGACACGAGATGAATTCGGCAAGGATGAAGTGATAGTGGAACAGGATAAACCGTGCGGTAGCATTTTTGTTATTGATGAAGGTGTCACCCGTGTATATTATAAAAAAGGGAAAAAAGAAGATACCATCTGTTTTGGAAGGGGAGGAGATATTTTCTTTTCATTTCATGAGTTCTTTAGTGGAGATAAACCGGTATTAGGACTTTCAGCGGTAGATTATTTTGTTCAAGGGTGGTGGATTCCTATAGATAAATTTAAAGCTCTTGAGGAAAAGTATCCGGAGATGTATAAATGGATGCAGAAATTGCTTGTTGAACAGATTTATAGCTTTGAAATTCTTTATCGCAAATTAGCTTTAGCCACTCCTGCCGAGAAGTTTGATAATTTCTGGCATTTCATCACACCCAATCTGCGGAGTAATCCTCCGAAATCTTTGTCGAGGACATTACCATTGAAATATCTTGCTCAATATTTGGGAATAACCCCTCAGACCTTATCGAAGATCAGACGAAAATTTGTAGGCAAATAAAAAATACAAATTTGGATTAAGTTTGGAAATTACGGAATTCAGATTTATATTTGTAAGAGAGTTGGAAACTTTCAGGTCGTAGGAAGTATGAATTGTCCGAGATTCCGGAAGTATCAGCTTTTAGCTATTATAGAGATTGAACGATAGAAACCAAAACTTAAATCTAAATACCAATGGCACGAATTAAACCTTTTAAAGGGGTTCGTCCCCCGAAACATCTTGTTGAAAAAGTTGCTTCTCGTCCTTATGATGTTCTCAACAGCGATGAAGCACGAGTAGAAGCAGACGGCAATGAGATGAGTCTTTACCATATCATAAAACCGGAGATAGACTTTGAAGTCGGATTCGATGAGCATGATCCTGCTGTTTATGACAAGGCGGTCGAGAACTTTAAGAAGTTCCAAGATCAGGGATGGTTGCAGCAGGATGAGAAGGAGAACTACTATATTTATGCCCAAACCATGGATGGCAGGACTCAATATGGCTTTGTGGTAGGAGCGTGGGTTCCGGATTATATGGAGGGGAGAATCAAGAAACATGAGCTTACTCGTCGTGATAAGGAGGAGGACCGCATGAAGCATGTCAGGTGTAACAATGCTAATATAGAACCGGTATTTTTTGCTTTCCCCGATGATGAAGTACTTGATAAAATCATAAAGCAAGAAACGGCTAAAGCTCCTGAATATGATTTTGTTGCTCCGGACGGTTTCGGACACACACTTTGGGTGATTGATGATGAGGAAACCATCAATACTATCACTAAAGAATTTGAGAAGATCCCTAATTTATATATTGCTGATGGTCATCACAGATCAGCTGCCGCAGCGTTGGTAGGAGCGGAGAAAGCTGCCAATAATCCGAATCATGACGGAACCGAAGAGTATAACTACTTCATGGCTGTTGCGTTCCCGGCTTCTCATCTTAAGATAATTGATTATAACAGAGTAGTAAAAGATTTAAACGGATTGAGCAAAGATGAATTCCTTGCCAAGTTAGCCGAGAATTTTGTGGTTGAGAATAAAGGGAAGGAAATATATCAACCCAATGCATTACATAACTTCTCAATGTATCTCGATGGAGAATGGTATTCGCTGACCGCGAAGCCCGGAACGTTTGATGATGAAGATCCGATTGGTGTGTTGGATGTGACTGTCTCCAGTGATCTCATACTTCGCGATATTTTGGGAATAACAGACCTAAGATCGGATAAAAGAATTGACTTCGTGGGAGGTATCCGCGGTCTTGGTGAATTGAAGAGGAGAGTGGATAGTGGTGAAATGGCAATGGCTCTCGCACTATATCCGGTTACGATGGATCAATTGATGAATATCGCAGACACAGATAATATTATGCCACCCAAAACAACATGGTTTGAGCCGAAACTTAGGTCCGGGCTTATAATCCATAAACTTGATGATTGATTTGGCAGTCTGCTCCGATTAGACTAATTTTGCAATTGATTGGTTACAATCAATTGCATTTTTTTGATTTGAATCGCTTATCAGATGGATTTCAAGCTATATACTACAGCAGAAGGTTCAAAGGCGAGAGCCGGCGAGATAACCACTGAACATGGTAAGATACCAACTCCTATTTTCATGCCTGTAGGCACCGTGGGGAGTGTGAAAGGTATTCATTTCAGTGAGTTACGCGATGATATTGATGCTAAGATCATATTAGGTAATACCTATCATTTATATTTGCGTCCGGGACTGGAAATCCTGCGAAAGGCCGGAGGCTTGCATAAGTTCATCGGTTGGGAGCGACCCATTTTGACAGACTCCGGAGGTTTTCAGGTGTTCTCACTATCAGCGAACCGAAAACTCAAGGAGGAAGGAGCGTATTTCAGATCTCACATAGATGGAAGTAAACATCTGTTCACTCCTGAGGGGGTTGTGGATATCGAAAGGGTAATCGGAGCGGACATAATGATGGCCTTGGATGAATGCCCGCCCGGTACGTCAGATTTTGCTTATGCCCGCAAGTCACTTGATCTCACGCATCGCTGGCTCCTCCGTGGTTGGAAGCGCTATAAAGAGACCGAGGGTTTATACGGATATAGTCAGGCATATTTCCCGATTGTTCAGGGATGCGTATATCCGGAACTAAGAAGGGAATCGGCAAAATTTGTGGCTGATTTAGGTGCTGACGGAAATGCCATAGGCGGTTTGGCGGTCGGAGAACCGACTGAAAAGATGTATGAGATGATCGAGGTGGTGAATGAGATCTTGCCCGAGGATAAACCTCGATACCTCATGGGAGTAGGTACTCCTGCCAACATATTGGAGGCAATAGATCGCGGAGTGGATATGATGGATTGTGTTATGCCTACACGCAATGGTAGAAATGGAATGATATTCACTGCCAATGGCATAATGAACATGCGCAATAAAAAGTGGGCTGATGATTTCACCGAATTAGACCCGTCCGGAACTTCATGGGTTGATCATAGCTACTCACGGGCATATGTTCGTCATCTTTTCGTGAGTCAGGAGCTTTTAGGTATGCAGATAGCCTCTATCCACAATCTCGCATTTTATCTATGGCTTGTGAAGGAGGCGAGAAAACATATTCTTGCTGGAGACTTCGCGCAGTGGAAAAAGGAGATAGTTGAGAGAGTTACCCGAAGATTATAAAAGATAGGTGTAAGGAATCAATGAATAAGTTGAAGAAAATATGGGGAAAAATACTTTCAATCTTGAGATTGAAAGTGCTTGACATATTTATTCTCAAGAAATTCTTAGGAACATATTTTCTTGCAACGATGCTGATTCTCGTCGTGATATCTATGTTTGATATCACCGAGAAGCTTGATGCCTTCTTGGAAGCGCCATTAAAAGAGACATTGTTTGATTATTTTGCTTCATTCCTTCCATACTTCGCAAACATGTTCTCTCCGCTCTTCGTATTTATCTCCGTGATATTCTTCACGACGAAGTTGGCGAGTAATTCCGAGATTATTGCAATAGTTTCGAGTGGGGTAAGTTTCAAACGATTGCTTCGACCATACATGATCGGTGCAGCCGTTATAGCCGCCTTGACATTTGTTCTGAGTAACTATATTATACCTCCGGGAAATGTGAAACGTATTGCTTATAGCAACAAGTATGTGAAGAACAAGAGTGTACAGACCGGAATAGATGTTCAGCTGATGGCTCGCCCGGGAGAAGTGGTGTATATCGGCCGTTTTGAGAACAGCACGAAGACAGGGTATAGATTCTCTTATGATAAATTCAAAGGGAAGGAACTTGTTTCACGTCTGACAGCCCAGCAGGTTATATACGACACAACGAAGATATATCATTGGAAGCTGCGTGACTATATGATACGCGATTTTGATGGTATGAAAGATAAAATTGTATCAGGAGCTGAAAAAGATACGATTATCCCGATCGAGCCAAAAGATTTCCTCATATCGGCAAATGACTGGGAAACATTGACAACGCCACAGCTTACTCAATATGTTGAAAGACAGAAGATGAGGGGTGTGGCGAATATTAAGTCATTTGAAATTGAGAGGGAGAAGCGATATGCTTCCACTGCTGCAGCCTTTATCCTGACCCTTATCGGAATGTCGCTATCGGCGAAGAAAACCAAAGGTGGTATGGGGCTGAATATCGGTATCGGATTAGCATTGAGTTTCAGTTATATTCTCTTCTCCACCGTGACAAGTTCCTTTGCAGTGTCCGGTCTGACTACTCCGTTTATAGCCATGTGGATACCCAACGTAATATATTTCATTATCGGTATCTTCCTTTATATCCGCGCAAGTAAGTTCTAAGACTCCTTACTCTTGAAATATAAGAGAATGGAATAAATTGGGGAGACAATTAACTGTTGAAGTTGCGGAATTCCTTAGGAGACATTCCTGTGATCTTCTTGAAATACTTCCCAAAGAATGATTGTGAAGGGAAATTCAGTTCGTCAGAGATCTGTTGGATATTAAGATTTGAAGATTTTAGGAGTACCTTAGCTTCCAGTATAACGAATCGTTCAATCCATTCCACTGCCGAAAAACCGGTTTGGGTCTTTACAGTTCGTGAGAGATGTTTCGGACTCACCCCCATCTTATTGGCATAGAACTCTAAGAAGCGTTCCTTCCTGAAATTCTGTTGAGCCAATTGCAGGAATTGATCCGACATTCTCCCTTGATTGGAAAGAATCTCCTTTGAGAAGGGTTCGAAGCATTTATAGATATCCTTAAAAACAAACGCTGCTAACTGGAAAAGAAGAACCTGAGCATAATAGGGATGATGTTTCTCAGCTAAGGAATGGGTGATATCGCTGAAAAATCTATCAATGCTCGGAACTATCTCAAGCGGAATCTTAACCACCGGATGACGTGCCATCAATGTATAGAGAGGCATAGAGGTCATGAAAAGATTCAGGTTGTCGCGATACCTCCGGGAGATAACCATGGTTGAAGCCTCAAAGTCATCACTGACGGATTTCGGAAGCATAATCTGAGAATCCTCGATGATAATCAGGGAGGGGGAGGTGATATTGTAATTGATGAGATTGATCTCGGCACTACAATTACCCTTGTTGACAAAGATCCAGGTGGTAGCTGAGAATTTGATTGGCTCATGTAGAGATGCGAGCATCTCCGGACCGATATGCTGCATTACCCAGAAATCCTGATTCAGAATAGTAGGGAGGTTATCCGGTAAATCAATATTATATCTGTAATTATGATCCATTCTCAACTAAAATTATGTGTCATCGCTGGAAATTTTACAAATATATAAATATTTTGGAATATATAAAAATATAAAAATGCTGTCTCATTTCATAAAAAATTAGAATTCAAATTGGTAGAAATATGTTGAAAAATATAGTTTGAAAAGTTTTTATTTTTAGAAAAAATGTAGTTATTTTGCGATTCTAAAATTGAAAAATTAGTAAACATTTAAAACTTAAAATAAAGATAAAAATTTCATTTTGGAAAACATTTGTAGTCTTTTATGTTAAAGTGTTACTTTAATTGAGTGGATTTATAATGTTGAAAATATGAAAAATATCTCGCTAACCTAATTTATGGAACGGAAAACTTTTACCTATGATGATGCCTATAACGCATCATTAGATTATTTCAAAGGAGATGAATTGGCTGCTCGTGTGTGGGCGAGTAAATACGCTTTGAAAGATTCAGATGGCAACTTCTTTGAAACAACCCCATCTGACATGCATCATCGAATAGCGGCAGAGATTGCGCGCATCGAGGATAAGTATCCTAACCCGATGAGTCATGAAGAAATTTACGGGCTACTTGATCATTTTAAATACATAGTTCCTCAAGGAAGTCCGATGGCAGGCATAGGTAATAATTTTCAAGTAGGTTCACTTTCCAACTGTTTTGTAATCGGCTTGGATGGTCATCCGGATTCATACGGAGGCATCATTAGAGTAGATGAGGAGCAGGTTCAACTCATGAAACGTCGCGGTGGTGTTGGACATGATCTGTCTCACATCCGTCCGAAAGGTAGTCCTGTTAAGAACTCTGCCCTGACATCCACCGGACTTGTACCATTTATGGAGAGATACAGTAATAGTACTCGAGAAGTTGCTCAGGATGGCAGAAGAGGTGCGTTGATGATGACCGTAAGTATCAAGCATCCGGACGCTGAGAGCTTTATCGATGCTAAGATGACAGAGGGTAAAGTGACAGGTGCCAATGTTTCCGTAAAGATTGATGATGATTTCATGAAATCGGTTGTGAGCGGTGAACCATACTTCCAGCAATACCCGGTGAAGAGCGACAATCCCTCGATGGTAAAAGAGGTCAGCGCATCAAAAATTTGGGATAAGATTGTACACAATGCCTGGAAGAGCGCTGAACCGGGTGTGCTTTTCTGGGATACTATCCAGAAAGAATCAGTGCCGGATTGCTACGCAGATCTTGGATTTGAAACAGTTTCAACAAATCCTTGCGGAGAGATTCCTTTGTGTCCCTACGACAGTTGCCGTTTGGTAGCGATCAATCTCTACAGCTATGTAAAGAATCCGTTCACCCCTGAAGCTGAATTTGATTTTGAACTCTTCCGCGAGCATGTCGGAAAAGCTCAGCGAATCATGGATGATATCATCGATTTGGAGATGGAAAAAATTGATGCCATCATCGCCAAAATCGCTACTGATCCGGAGACGGAAGAGGTTAAGAGTACTGAGCTCAATCTTTGGAAGAAGATCAGAAGCAAGACATTGAAAGGTCGTAGAACAGGTTGTGGTACAACCGGAGAGGGTGATATGCTCGCTGCACTCGGTTATCGTTATGGAACCAAAGAGGCAACAGAATTCTCAACAGAGGTTCACAAGCAGTTGGCTTTAGCATATTATTCAGCCTCTGTGGATATGGCTCAGGAACGCGGAGCATTTGAGGTATATGATGCAGAAAGAGAAAAAAATAACCCATATATCCAGCGAATTAAAGAAGCTGATCCCGCTCTTTACGAAAGAATGGTGAAGTATGGCAGACGCAATATTGCGTGTCTTACCATTGCTCCAACTGGAACGACTTCGATCATGACTCAGACCTCTTCCGGAATTGAGCCTGTATTCCTTCCTGTATATAAGAGAAAGAGAAAGGTTAACCCTTCGGATGAAAACGTAAGGATTGATTTCGTTGATGAAGTAGGAGATGCATTTGAGGAATATATCGTCTACCATCATAAGTTCCTCGATTGGATGCAGGCAAACGGTATTGAACGTAAGGAGAACATGACTACAGAGGAGATTGATGAACTTGTAAAGAAATCTCCTTACTATAAAGCTACAAGTAATGATGTTGACTGGATGGAGAAGGTTCGTATGCAGGGCGCTGTTCAGAAATGGGTTGACCACTCTATCAGTGTCACAATTAACTTGCCTTCTGATGTGAGTGAGGAGCTTGTTGGAAATCTCTATGTAGAAGCGTGGAAAGCAGGATGTAAAGGCTGTACTGTTTATCGCGATGGTTCCCGCAACAATGTACTTGCCGCTATCACTCCGGCTCCGGCTCAGAAGCTTATAGCAAATCCGGAGCACATCATGAAACGTCCGATAGAATTGAATGCTGATGTGGTTCGATTCCAGAATAATCGTGAGAAATGGATTGCATTCGTTGGCTTGGTAGATGGTAAACCATATGAAATCTTTACCGGTCTTGCAGATGACGAGGATGGTATCTTCTGTCCGAAGAGCGTTAGCAACGGAAAGATAATCAAAGCTATGGATGCTGACGGTAAAAAGCGATATGACTTCCAGTTCATCAATAAGCGCGGTTATAAAACAACAATTGAGGGGCTAAGTGAGAAATTCAATCCGGAATTCTGGAATTATGCCAAGTTGATCTCCGGAGTGCTTCGCTATGGTATGCCGATTGATCAGGTATTGAAGCTCATCGGCAGTCTGGAACTCGACTCAACCAACATCAATACATGGAAAAATGGTGTTGAGCGTGCATTGAAGAAATATCTGCCAAACGGTACTGCCGCAACCGGACAGAAATGTCCTAAATGCGGAGCCGAGACCCTGATTTATCAGGAGGGATGCCTCATTTGTACAACATGTGGTAATTCAAAATGCGGATAATAAACTTTTTGGGAGTTTCAATTGTTAAAATCTTATAAAGATTTTACGATTAATAACTATCTTAATTAACTCGCAGACATAATACCCATGAAAATCAAGCTCTCAATTAATTATCATACCCAGTGGGGAGAATCGCTCTTTGTGAGCGGTTCTCTTCCTGCATTGGGGAGTATGGATCCGCATAAAGCTTTGGAGTTGAATCTTGTGTCGCCTGATACATGGTCAATTGAACTCGAAGCGAAAGATTTCCCCGAATTCATTTATTCCTTTATCGTTAAAGCTCCAAATAAAGAATGGCGCTATGAGTGGGGCACGCCTCACAAGTTTATTCCGGTAAAAGGAGTTGGCGAATACATTATCAATGCCTATTGGAAGGCTTTGCCTCCAGAGAAACCGTTCTATTCCTCTGCTTTTGTGGAAGGAATGCTTCGCCGTCAGTATCGCGATCAGGAGCTGACCGGTAAGGCAGATACAATCAGATTCTGTGTAGAGGCTCCCATGGTAGAACCCAATGAGGTACTCGCCATCTTAGGAGAAGGAAGAGATTTAGGTAACTGGGATCCGAAACAGGCAGTGGTAATGAACGATGCATCGTTCCCTCTCTGGGAGGCGTATGTAAGCGTGAATAAAACTGAGTTACCTGCAGAATATAAGTTTGTTATCCTTGATAAGAAAACCAAGGAGGTCAAAGGTTGGGAACCCGGTAAAAACCGTGTGCTAACCTTGAAACCGGAGAGACCCGGAACAATAGTTGAATACAGCGGTATCAGATTCGACAATCCGAAGGAGAATTGGAAAGGTGCCGGTACAGCCATACCTGTATTCTCCTTGCGGTCTGAAAATGACTTTGGAATAGGGGATTTCATGGATATTAAAAAGATGGTGGATTGGTGCGCACTGACTGGTCAGAAAATGTTGCAACTTCTACCGATTAATAATACCACTCTGACAGGTACATGGCTTGATTCATATCCCTATAAGGCGAACTCAACGTTTGCATTGCATCCACTCTATGTGAATGTATGGCAAGTGGGAACATTGAAAGATGCCGAGCGTCAACAATACTATTATTCGAAAGCAGCTGAGTTGAATGCTTTGTCAGACGTTGATTATGACGCTGTCAATAAATACAAGAATGAGTATCTCAAAGAGATCTATACTCAGTCTGGTGCATCAACCCGCAGAAGACGTGATTATAAAAAATTCGTTGAGGAGAATAATTATTGGTTAACTCCTTATGCCGCATGGAGCGTTCTTCGCGAGCAATATGGAACTCCGGATAACTCCAAGTGGGGAGAGATGAGCCAATATGACGAGGGGTTGGTTAAAAAGTTCTGCGAAGATAATCAGGATGCCGTTAACTATCATATCTTCGTGCAGTATCATCTCGACAAGCAACTCCGCGAAGCAAGAGATTATGCACACAGTCACGGAGTGGTGCTGAAAGGTGATATTCCTATCGGAATCAGCCGTGACAGTGTTGATGCGTGGCAGCAACCGGAATTATTCAACATGAATACGCAAGCCGGGGCGCCACCGGATGATTTCTCCGTTCTTGGACAGAACTGGGGATTCCCGACCTATAACTGGGAGGAGATGGCAAAAGATGGTTTTTTGTGGTGGAAAAACCGTTTTAAAAAGATGGCTGAATATTTCGATGCCTACCGCATCGACCATATATTAGGCTTCTTCAGGATCTGGGAAATTCCGATGGATGCAGTCCACGGTCTGTTGGGATATTTCAATCCGGCATTACCATTCACGGCAGATGAAATGCGCGATTATTTCGGGTTCTGGATTAATCCGGAGATCATGACAAATCCATTTGCTGTTGATTGGGTCATCAGCGATATATTCGGAGAGAATGCTGAGGAAGTCAAGGATCTATATCTTGACAGAATAGGTGGTGACAGACATGTCCTGAAGGAATTCGTTAATACTCAGCGCAAAGTAGAAGAGTATTTTGACAGAAAGGCTGATGTTAAATCCAAGGCTATTAAAGAGGGTTTGCTCACCTTGTTAGATGATGTCTTATTTATCGAAGACCCATATCAAAGAGGACACTATCATCCACGTATAGTAGGGAACAAGACTTATCAGTATCGTTCACTGCCCGAGCACGTGAAATGGCAGTTTGACAGACTCTATGATGATTTCTATTACAGACGTCATAACGATTTCTGGTACGGAAAAGCTATGTGGAAACTTCCGCCGTTACTTGATTCCACCCGGATGTTGACCTGTGCCGAAGACTTAGGAATGATTCCCGCGTGTGTGCCTGAAGTGATGAATAAGCTTCAGATACTCTCCTTGGAAATTCAGAGAATGCCTAAAGATCCGACTACTGAATTCGGAGAGACCTGGCATTATCCCTATTTCTCAGTCTGCACCACTTCAACTCACGATATGGCTGGAATCCGCGGATGGTGGGAGGAGGATAGAGCCATGACTCAACGTTTCTATAATAATGTTCTGCACGAGTCCGGAGAGGCCCCCTACTATTGTGAGCCTTGGATTTGCGACAAGATTCTTGATTTACATCTGAAATCACCATCCATCCTTTGTGTGCTGCCTCTTCAGGACTGGTTGTCGGCTGATGGAGACCTGAGAAGAGAGAATCCGCAAGAGGAGCAGATAAACGTTCCGGCTAATCCGCGACACTATTGGAAATATCGGATGCACCTGAGTATTGAGAAACTAATCGCTTCTGAATCTTTCAACGCATTGATAAAATCGATGGTACAGGAATCCGGAAGATAACTTCGGTTTCAAGATAAAATAATTAGGCTCTATCCAATAAAAGCAATTGGGTAGAGCTTTATTTATTCCTTTAGGCTCTTACTCTTTCCAATAAAAGCATTAAATTTGTAACCGGATAAAACTTTATTTTTGTTTTTATACAAAAAAATTAACGGACCATATTGGGATCTCAAAAATACTTCTAATGAAAAAACTGCTTACATTATTAATAATGGTCTTCACTCTACTTCCCGGATATTGTTGTACGTCGGCAATTATCGGTGCGGATATGAATCCTTATGGAAGACCGATATTGTGGAAACATCGTGACACAAGTACCATCGACAATAAAGTTGAATACGTTCCGGCAACGGCAAAGACACTGGGATATGTGGCTCTGTTTAATTCTAAGGATAAGTCACTGAAAGAGGCGTGGATGGGCATGAATGATGCCGGATTTGCAATCATGAATACCGCCTCCTACAATATCAAGGATGATAAGGTGAGCAATAAGCTGATGGATAAAGAGGGTATTGTGATGACCAAAGCTTTACAGACCTGTCGCACGATTGATGACTTTGCGCGTCTGCTTGAGACTCTTCCTCGTCCGATGGGTGTTGAAGCCAATTTTGGAGTGATAGACGCTTTGGGAAATGGCGCTTATTTTGAAACAAATAACCATTCCTACAAAAGGTTCGATCTCAAGGATGCGGAGAATCATGTGCTGGTGAGAACCAATTATAGCCATTCGGGTCGTCCGAACGAGGGGTATGGTTTTATTCGTGAAGCTAATGCCTGTCACCTTCTTGAACCTTATATTAAAGATAAGAGTGTAACCCCGGAAGTATTGACTGAGCACCTCAGCCGCAGTTTCTATCATGATATGAAAGGTAAAGATTACGAGCAAGAGGGTGACAAATGGGTTATAGATCAGGATTTTATTCCGAGATATAAATCGACTGCGACTGTTGCTATCGAGGGTTGTGTGCCTGTAAAGGACCTTAAAGAAGTCAGTAGAGACTTTGTGAAGAATCAATATATAATGTGGACCGGACTTGGTTATCCTCCATGCTCTGAAATCCGTGCGGTCAGGTGCAGTTCTGATGGGGTTTCGAAGGAACAGAGGGGATCGTTCCCGACGGGACATGCTCCTTTGGCTGATGAAGCGAAGGCTATGCGTGCGAAAGTGTTCCCGATTACAAAAGGGAATGGGGATAAGTACATTGATATGACAGTACTGTTCAATTCCGAGGGAACCGGTTTTGTCCAGCAGATGAAACGTAAAAATACCGAAACCTATAATAAGGAAAGAGCAATTCGCGATGGCAAATGAGACGGGATGGTTTAAAATGAAGTCATCATCTTTCATATTGACCATAATAGGTTTATATGGAAAATGGTGGATAATTGCCATAACTTTTGTCTTTTTTATTGCTTTAGCTTTAGGATTAGCTATAGATATCAGATTTCTGATCATCTCCTTAATGATTCTTTTCCTGATTACACCCATGGCGATAGCGATGATTTTCATTGTGTACGGATTCAGGAAAGATTGCAGCTTTAATGTCGCTAATCACCGATTGCACATCGAAGGGGAGAATTTAGAAGTGGAGATAGGAGAGGATACATCGGAGGATAAGGATGATGAAGAGATGAAAATTGTCGCCCTATGTAGTACTGTGAGTTTCCCGCTCTCATCATTGCTTAATTATCAAGTAAATAAAAATTATGTGATAGTGAGACTGCGGGATAAGAAGAAGGGATTTATTTACATTCCGCTTGATGCATTTGAAGGAGACAGTATAAAACTTCAGAAATTTTTAAAAAGATTATTCAGTTATGCCACTATTGAAGGATAATAAGAAATATTGTTTCATCATGGATATGGAGGTCCGTGATTATGAATTAGATGGTGAAAAAATTGTGAATAATGCCAACTATCTTCATTACATGGAGCACACTCGTCATAAGTTCTGTCAGGCGGCAGGATTCTCCTTTAATGATATGCTTGCCGCGGGGATAGTTGCGGTTGTCCGTAAGATTGAAATAGAATATATTTCATCCTTGCGTGGAGGGGATACATTTGTAAGCTGTCTGAGGATAGAGAGAAAGGGCGCGAGGTTTATATTCCATCAAGATATATTGAAACCTGACGGTGAACTCTGTGCTTCGGGTATCATAACCATAGTGGCATTGAAAGATAATAAGCTGACTCGGGGAGATGAATTGATGGCAGCATTTAAAGAGTATATCAAATAGAATTGGTCCGGTTATGACAAGAGAGGAGGCTATATCAAGAATCGCTATTTCGTTTCTGCCTGAGATGAAAGCGAGTATTGCGCGCAGTATAATGTCTGCGGGGATTACACCGGAGGAATTTATTGGGTTCGGCTTAAGTCCGGAAACACTTCCGAAAGTGTGCCAGCCTCTAAAGTCTCTGCTTAATCATGTACCTGAAGCTCTGAAAAGGGCGGAGGAGGAGTATGCTTTTGCTTCGGGTCATAACATACGCATATATTCCTTGTTCGACGAAGACTATCCCTGGCTGCTGCGCCAGATTCCTGATGCTCCTGTCGTATTGTATAAGTTGGGAAATCTTGACTTGAACATGGATCATGTGATAGCAATGGTAGGAACAAGGAGGTGTACCGCCTATGGTTCCGGGTTTTGTCAGAAACTGGTCGGTGAGTTAGCAGATGAATTGGCAGGACTTATTGTTGTCAGTGGCTTGGCCTATGGTATAGATGCGGCTTCACATATTGCGGCATTGGAAAATAATGTTCCTACGTGCGCGGTTGTCGCTCACGGATTGGATATGATCTATCCTTCGTCGCATCGCGATCTTGCAAGAAGGATTATAAAGTCGGGAGGAGCAATAATTTCGGAATATCCATCACATACGACTCCGTTTGCAGGGAGATTTCTCGAACGCAACCGGATAGTTGCAGGGCTCTCTCATTTGACATTGGTTGTCGAATCTGAAGTTAAAGGAGGTGCAATGAGCACTGCCAATTCAGCATTCTCATATAGCCGCGAAGTCGCAGCATTGCCGGGAAGGAATACGGATAAGGCAAGTGGCGGATGCAACCTGCTGATAAGAAAAAACAAGGCGTCGCTGGTTACATCGGCAGCTGATATCATGGAATTGATGAGCTGGCAATCCAAGATCCGGAAGATTGAACCCAAACCATCTAACCTCTTCCCGGAATTGGAGGGTGATGCTGCAGTTATCTATGATTTTTTGAAGAATTGCTGTGAGCCAGTGACGATAGATATCCTTCATTCGGGCACAAAAATAGCAGTGCCGCAACTCATGGCGGCACTGACTGAAATGGAGTTTGACGCTATTGTTCAGCGTCAGCCCGGCAATAGGTATTGCTTGGCATAATTCTTTTAAGCTCGAAATATTATCAGATACGGTCAAGCACAGTCTCTACAAGCTTACGCACTTTGCGTTTGTAATCTGTGTTTGCGTTGTTGGCTCGACGTTCGGCAATGATGCAGCACACTGTCATTGCCTTATGTCCTAATAGTTTAGCAAGTCCTTGCAGGCATGCTGATTCCATCTCGAAATTGGTTATTGGTCTGCCGTTATATCTGAAGCTTTCTATTTTCTCATTAAGATTAGGGTCTGTGAGTGGTAGTCTCACCATCCTGCCTTGTGGAGCATAGAAACCTACAGCAGCTATCGTGAACCCCCTGCGCATGTCATCTTTGCCGATTCTTTCCACTAATTCTGCATCCGCATTGGCGGTATATGGGGCAGCCCATGTTTTATTCCAGTTAGTGTGCTCCATGAATTCCTTTTCAAACTCGAGGTCACAGACATTGTCGCGGTCGGCATAGAAATTCAGTATGCCGTCAAAACCTGTTCCCTTTTCAGCGATGACAAAATCACCGATATGAAGGTCCTCTTGCAAAGAGCCAGAAGTACCTATGCGCACGATATTGAGTGTTCTGTGTGTAGGTTTAACTTTTCGTGTTTTGAAATCTATATTTGCAAGCGCATCAAGCTCAGTTACACATATTTCGATATTATCCGGTCCAATTCCGTGTGAAAGTACCATCAATGGTTTCCCCTTATAGGTACCACCTATAGCGTGAAATTCGCGAGATGAAACATTGTAGTCTATCGAATCGAAATACTCAGCCACCATGTCCACACGGCCAGGGTCTCCTACAAATATTATGTTATCGCGCAATTGCTCAGGTTTCAAATGGATGTGAAATACTGATCCATCTTCATTAATAATTAGCTCGGAGGGGGGTATTATTCTATCGTTTTCCATGGAGTTTGTTTTTAAGTGATAAGTTAAGTATAATAATATAACAACTTATTGATGCAAATCGGATAAGTAATCTGTAAAATAAATATGGGAAATAAAAAGAGGTGTGTCAAAGAGAATTGACACACCTCAATCAAAAAAGATCTAATTGCAATCTTATTTTACCATAACTTTTGTAGTCTTGGAACCTTGACGCATGATATAAAGACCGTTAGTTGGGTTAGCAACCTTTACACCCTGCAAGTTGAAGTATTCAACAGGAGCATTTGCATCGTCAACCATGACATCACTTACACCAGCACCTGTATATTTGTTGGGAGTGTAACCTGCATGGAGAGTCTGGAAGTTAGTCCAACCAATTTTCTCACCAGGTTTAACTCCATAAAATACGAGGTCCACATAACGCAATGGGAACCCAAACTCATCAGGAGAAGAAGCTGTAGCTCTCTTATAGGTAAAGAGGTTCCAACTACCCTTAGCTGTTTTGTAATCTCCATCATATTTTACATCTTGAGGACCAGTTGCGGTAGTAGATGGAAGGTCGAAATATGCCACACGTTGAACTCCACCTAAATTGTCACTATCACCAGTGAATCCTGTTGCATTGAATTTGGTTGTAGTGTTTGCTTGAACAAAACCACACTGAATCTTTGCTGTTGTGGGTGCATCAAGAGTTACATAAATACCATTGATATCAGTAACGTAGCAATCTGCTCCGTCACCTAAACGACTTTTAGTCCCACTTTCTGTACAGAAACGGATACGGATATCACCTCCGGTTGCAGGAACAGCTGTTAATTTGCCTGCTTTGTAGTATTCTGTAGGCATTGTAACATATGCCAAGCCATTTGCATCCATTTTTGTCTCAAGAACAGCTCCATCAATAGTTCCTTCTTGCATTGAAACTAATGGAAGACGTTGATCTGATGTATTAGTTTGTCCTGCAGCCCAGTCAACTAATTTGCCACTATTTACACCATCCTTTTTGAAGATAGTTGAGCCTTCAGTCCAGGTTGTTAGACCGGCATCTGTGCTCGCAAATTTGAATGAGGGTTGATAAATAGCTTGAAGAGTAATAGCTTTTCCCTCAAGACGATAAGCTTTTTCGGATAATTCACCACCAAGCTCATTGTCAATCAACTCCTGGGATGCGTTGATTGAGAAACCGTGATAGCTCTGAGCACCGGCTACAAATGAGCAGGCTAAGCCTAAGAAAAGTAAAGATTTTTTCATGTTAATTGGTTTTAAGTTTTTTGAAAAAAATAGTTTTGAAAATGTTTTTGTTTATTATCGACAGGTGATTGGACCTGTGGTTTTTGTGATTGTGAAACCGAAGTTTTGGTCATCCAGCATGTAGGTGTGGTATGAATTACCATCCGGATTAACGCGCACTACAACATGTCCTCCCGTAGCGAAGATATTATCCAAACCGGCAGTAAAGGTTGAGCGGTTGGTAGGGGAGAGATTGGAGTAGAATATTTTGGCATTACCTCCATTTGTGTTGGCATTAGCAAATCGTCCATGTACACCTTTCTCCGGATGTCCGTCCTGCCAGGGGGTACAGATGATCACCTGCGGAGACAATTTAGTGAGCAACATCTGTGCTCCTGAACCCTTTACACCATGGTGATCAGCTTTCATGACTTCTACGGCATTAACTACATTGGTCACCTGATTCTCTACACCCTTCCATTCGTAGGTTGAATTACCAGAATTGCAAATGTCTGCACCGGCATAGAAGTTGAATTTTCCGTAGGTCAGAACAAAGACAGTAGAGCAAGCATTCTCTCCCGGCGATGGCTGATCATTTTCACCTGTGCCGGAGAATGTGGACTTATCCGGGAAAATCTCTTTTGTTGCCGTTCCCGAGCCTGTCCAGAGTGTACCGTTGGCATAGATATTCTGGATCTTGACATTCGGATAGGCAGCCGCATCTTTGCAAAGAACGAATTGTGTACTGCTTCCGGGAACGAATTTTTCAACCTTCAGTCCACTGTTCTGCATGTGCCATTCGATCGCCTTCTTATAATTATTGACAATGTTAGCACGGTTCTTTTCCAATGACGCATTCTTCAAGTCATAAGGATAATCATAATCCGGATAACCGCGGTCAACCATAAGAGTCACGGGGAAGTTCTCCAAGATTTCTGTTACTCCATTCAGCTGATAAGCTTTTGACTTGGAGTAGGGAAGAGACGTGTCATAACCACCCATGTGGTCATTGTGGAAATGCGTGCCGAGCATTGCATCAATGGTGTTATTGCCTGTCCATGTCATACATTTCTGGATATACTCGGTGATAATTTCGCCGCCTCGTTGAGTCGGCTTCCATCTCTGGCTGAGCTCATCTTTGCCTGTAGTGGCAAGTGAACTCGCTGCGTCAACGAGCATCTGCGTGCCATCCGGAAGTATGATAAAGAATGCTTCACCTGTAACTGTGTTGATGAAGTGGATGTCAAGGTATCCTTTCTGCCAAGCGGGTAGATTCCCGGTTGTAGCCTGCGCATTAGGAGTCACGGGAGTGTCCGGCGTTTTTGGATCATCACCGTTTTCTGGAGCAGGTGTGGGATCGGATCCTCCGCAAGCGGTCAATAGTGCGACAGCAGTGCAGATGAAGTATTTGTGGAGTTTCAGCATGGGAGTTAGGTTTTTGGTGTTAGGTTTTAGGCGTTAGGTATTAGGTGTTAGGTATTAGGTGTTAGGTTTTTGGTTTTCAGAGTATACCGTGGTGTGGCATATCCAAATTATTCCAATTTAAGGGTTTAGCCTTTGCAGTGAATCTGAATATTCAGGAACAATGGTCCTCCCTCAATGTTGATATTGAGGCGTAGCCAGTTACCGAAGTTCGGCTGGACTTTAATCGGGTGAAGTCCAACTCCGGAGAATGACACGGGTGCACTTCCATCCGGAGCCCAATTCACGCCATCGTGAGAAATCTCCACTTGCGCTGTGAAGGTAGGATTCCCTTCCTTCACATGTTCTATCATTACGAAGAAGATTGCCTCGTCAGCCCAACCCACTTCGTAAGGATGAGTTGCGAAACTTCCTTCAAACCATTTCTTTATTTCGAGATGCGATGCATTAAATTGATTCATTTCTGTATATAGTATTTTGTCCGAATATTGATGTAAACTATTATAATCAGTAAGTTCCTTCTAATACATTTATTCCTGAGAAACTACTACCGAGTCAACGTAGAAGAACACGCGACGGTCTTCATCTGTCTCAACAAAGAAGAGAGGATTGATGAGGTTATCGATTCTATGGTAACCCGGAACGTCTGTCACATGAATTCCGCGAAGATCGAAAATCTTGTCTTGAGATTGGAATTCAACATATTCACGATTGAGTGTATCAATCTTCAATCGCATATATTGCCAGTTGAGCTTGCAGTCAGTCTCGTTATAAATTAATTTTTGATGTGAGTCCGGGATAACTTGGAAAGCATCATGTCTTCCATCGGGATAGCGGCGACCGAACCACCAGGGATCGATACCTCTTTTACACCAGTCTCCTTCGAGACCAAATGCCCAGTCCTTGTCGGAAACATCTGCGGAGTTCTCTATCTCCCAACGCTGAACAAGGTTACCGTTGAAGCAGTTTAGATGGCGAACACCAACTTGATATCTCTCACCACGCTCCTGAATGTCAAAACCCATGCCGAAAGCACGTATGCTCTTCTCGTGCAATCCCGGCTGAGGACGTGAACCTTCCGGATCGAGAGTGTCTTGCTCGGCAGTGTAAGAGTACCAGCATTCAATCTGCAGGTAGCGGCTGCCTGGACGATAGAATGAGAGACGTTTGATAGCATGCCCCATTGAGCCGGGGGCCGGAATATCCTCATAGCGTGAACTTACAGGACGAGTAGAGAGCTTGAGGCTGAATGTGCCGGACATCGCACCATGAGATCCCGGGTATCTGTAGGTTGCTGAACTGAGCATGACCGGTGGCCATTGATCTTTGTTAACCAAAGTCTTTGGAACATCGAAGTCGGGATATTCTGTAAAATTGGGGAGAAGTGTCATCCAGCCATTGAAGCCGGTATTGAAAATATCGTAAGCCAATATATTTTGCAGCGGTTGGAATCTGCTGCGAAGCATTATTTCATCTACGCTCATTGTTGATATTGTTATTTAAGGTTGTTCGTTATAAGTAGGTATTTCTTTATTGCAAATATAATCAAATTTATTTATAGTCCAAGAACAAATTGGTTATTTATTTTATATCAAAGTATTGTGAGTGGTTGGGAACGATTGAGATTCTGTTGTAGTAAAAAAATTGCTTGAAAAATGAATTGAGATTTGCATAAATAAAAAAGATGTATTAATTTTGTAATCGCAAAATCAAAGGGTGCCATGTCCGAGTGGTTAGGTACCGGTCTGCAAAACCGTTCACACCAGTTCGAATCTGGTTGGCACCTCCAAAAAAAGCTACGCATCGCGTAGCTTTTTTTATTTACTCATTTGTATTTTGAAGGTCGTCGAGATCTCGTAGCAGGGTGTCGCTGGTGCGTTGCATCCGTCGGTAGAGGATTATCAAAACTGTCAGGCCGATGACAGCTCCTATTCCACCACCTATCAATCCACCCGTCTTAGCTGCTTCCATGATCTCATTCTCCTCTTTTATTGCATTCGTAGAGATTGCCATAGAAGTGAATAACCAAATAATCCAAACTACACATAATGTCCCGCTGATGCAGGTTTGAATAAATCTTTCTCTCTTCTGCCTGAGTATAAATTTTTTCAGACTGAGGATCGAGGCTGAACTGAAAAGTCTATTGGGAATGCGTACGGTGCGTAGGTCAAAGAGTGCGTCTATCCCTCCAAGGATAAGAAAAGAGAATGATACCCATTGTGAAATATGATATCCATAACAAATGCCTACAAAAAGAAGGTAGACTATAGGAAGAGAGACAAGTTCCGCAGTAACTAACCTGTTGAGCCATGAGGCTTTTCCTCTCATCACCTTTCTCATCAGATCCTGATTAATTATATGTTGAGTATTGAGCTGCTTCTTCATGGAAGTTAATTGCTCACGCATTACATCAAATTCATCCATGTTTCAGAGATTTTTAAGTTTTTCTTTGATTCTTACAAGTCTAACTCCTACAGCCTTCGGTGCAATTCCAACGATGGCTGCAATTTCATCATATTGGAGATTTTCGAGCCATAGGAGCACGATAGCCCTGTCAATAGGTTCCAGCTTGGTAATCCTTTGATGGAGTTGAAGAGTCTGTTTGCTTTCCGTTGATTCACCTTCAAGAATTTCCGGTGATATGTCAAGGGGAACAGTCTTGATTTTTTTCTTCCGTTTATATGAAATGCAGGTATTCATACTTACCCTGTAAACCCAAGAACGCAATGATGAATCTCCCCGGAAATCATCATAACCTTCCCAGAGATGAATCAGAACCTCCTGAAACAGGTCATCTGCCTCTTCCCGAGAATCAACAAACATGAAGCATACAGAGTATATTGTACTCTTGTACTCTGCCACAAGTCGTTCAAATTCTAATGTGTGATTCTCTCCCATTAATTTATGGATTTGAAATAAGTAGCTGATAAAAATTAATGAATATATAATTGTGAAGTATTGTGGAGGATATTTTTAACTTGAATGACGGAGTTTAGCGGGCTAAACGACTGATTGAAAGTTAAAAATATACCCAAAAGACGAGCAAGGATATATTCACCTGAAAGGCTACTTAAAAAATTTATCATATAGTTAATTTTTAGAAGCTACTTATATATTAATTAGACGCAGTAATTCGAGAAAAACTACATATTATCTGATAAAAATTTTTTCGTACACATAAAATGAAAAAGATGTGACAAAATTATTGAATTGTGTCACATCTTCAAGATTTCTTCAGTTATAGGGGAGTAGTAGTTATGAGTCTTTATCAAATTAGAATGAAAATATAGCAGAAAAATTCAACCTCGAAGCAGCTTTGTGAGCTCCGGAGAAGTTCTTACGCATGCCCCAGTCATATTCTGCAGCGACTGTCAATCGCGGTAAGATGCTCCAGAAAACGTTGGCACAAGAAAAAATTCCGTACTTATATTCATCCGGCTCCATCCCGTCCTTAGGCATATATCGCGTTTGACTTGCAGCTAAGGTTGTAAACAGATTTGGTAAGATATTATATTGCACTCCTCCACACCATCCATAGGAGAATGGGGCATAGAGTTCAGATGGGTTCTTCGGATCCGGAACAAGGTCATAGGCTCCATACAGCAGGTCTCCACCTAAACCGCCATAACCTTCACCGCAGTTCACTGTGCCATAGAGCGTGATCTGCTGATGCGGGCGATAGACACCACTACCTTGCACACCCCATCCAACCATGTTGTGTTGTTTCAAATCAGCAAGAGTCAGGTATGACAGGCTCCTGACTATTCCACTTAGTCTTACGTGCTGACCTTTCTTCCATTCATATTGCACGAATGCTGCGGCGTCCGGAACCCAGTTTGTTGCCTCCTTAACCAACCCGTTTGTAACGTCGAGTGCAGTGGCAGGTGTTTCAATTGACGCTGCTAAATACCACTTATCCTTAATGCATGGCATATATCTCACCAACACAGAGGTGTTGGAATACTTATTATTTGCGCCCGCTGCATCCAAGATAGCAGGTTGAGCTGCCGGATCAGAAAATGTTGATGTAGCGTATCCCAACGTGAAGTCCCGGATCATGGCATAGCTCTTCTTCAGATGAAAATCCCGACTACCGTAACCGGTAAAATCCGCTTCTATGTATAGTCCATAATCTCCGATTATAGAGTTGTGTCCTATCATAGTGAAGTTAAGGTATGTTCCGGCAGGAGTTGAATTGAAATTACTTTTTCGTGCCGGATCTGTGGGAATAGGTATTGTATAGGGAGCAAATGCAGATGAAGGCATAGCACCGTTCCAATCGAAATAAGCACGCATTCTAACTCCTCCACCTATTCCGAGCGTCAGTTTTGCACCCTTACTCATAAATAGGAAATATGGCATATCAGGATTCTGCGAGTTTCTGAACTGGTCATAATAATATCTTGTCACAACTTTTCTTATGGAATCTAAATCCAACTTTTGTTCTGTTGAAGAAGAAGGACGACCATCTATATATGTAACCTTAGTTGCCAGAGATTTTGCTTCAATTTGCTGGTCTACAAAACTATTGGCATTATTATCCACTGACGCACGTGCCGGAATTGCCGCAATCAACGCTATCCCCCCGATCAATAATTTCCTATGTTTCATACAAAGCAGATATAGAATAGTTTTATGTTTAAAAAGATTTAAATAAATGTTTAAATCTTTTAATTGGTTGTTGCTATTATAACGTCACCACTAACTAATGGTTCAAACACTTTTGTCTATTATAACTATACTGTTCGTGAATTGAAAAGAAAAATATTATAATCCAATCATTTTTTATTGGCCAAATTATTCATTAATTTTGAAAAAAATTCACCATTAAGAATAATTTAATTTTGATACCTGACATGAATAAACTCTTTCTAACTTCAATCCTCTTGACGGCATTCTGTGCTGGAGCTTCCGCTGCGATTAATGTGACAGGAACAGTTGCTGATACGCGTGGTAATAGTATTGCTAATGTACCTGTCTCAGATGGTCATAATTTTGTATACACTGATCAAAATGGTAATTACAGTTTTGACTCCGATTTTGATTTAGGACTCCTATTCATCTCAACGCCTTCCGGTTACCAACCATATGAAATGTTGGAACATAAACGGCCTAAATTCTGGTCACCCGTCGGAAGCAATGACACAACAATTAATTTTACTCTTATTTCTATACCCGGTTCACTTCCAACTGCGGTACTTTCCGTAGCTGACATGCAGATTTCGGATAGAGCAGGTGACCGCCAGCGGTTAGCTAATCTCTATGTTCCGGATTTAAACAGGTCAATCGATTCTTTGCGCAGAATAGGACTCGATCCAATCATCTTGACTCTTGGTGATCAGACCTGTGACTACTATTGGTTAGAAAATGATTATCAGCTTGATGATTTCAACCGAGACTTTACCGTTAATTGTCCTGTGTATCACACAATGGGTAATCACGACAATGACCCCTGCAAGCCCGGCGATATGAACGCTACCTCAACTTGGCGCGAACTGAATGGCCCCGCTTATTATTCATTCAACCGTGGTGGAGCGCATTTCGTGGTTATGGACAATATGATTTATTACAATGTAGATGCAAAACCGGGAAAGCCGGGTAAGCGCGATTACTCAACAGGTCTGACTAAAGAACAGTTGGAATGGCTGGCAAAAGACCTCGAGAATGTTGCGGATAAAGACGCTCCTCTTTTCATAACGATGCACGGTGTGGTTTTCAACTATCCGGTTGGAGAAGATGAGAAACCCGCACCGTTACTACGAATGAAAGATGGGGGAGAGGAATTCTTAGAGATTTTGAAACCTTTCAGCAAGGTTAAGGTTCTCACAGGCCATGCACATGATATGCACTACCGTCACACTCCTGACAAACGTGTGAAAGAATACAACATGGCAGGAGCGAACGGAACATGGTGGTCTGCCAAACTGATACCTGCACGTCCAAATTTCGAACTCTGCCGTGATGGCTCACCGTGGGGTTATGCAATCTGGGATCTACGTGCAGCTGATCCGACTCCAGTATACAAAGGATTTAACTTACCTATTAGTCATCAGATGAGAGTATACGATCTTAACACACTGGTTATTGATGACAAAGATTTGACAGATAAATATCTTCCAGACGATCCTAATAACAGGAATAAAATCATGGCAAACATCTGGGCTTATGAAGATGGTTGTAAAGTAAGGTTCATTGAGAATGGGAAGGATTTAAAGGTGAAGCGCGTGAGAGCTGAAGATCCTTACTTCTATAAGGTTAGAGTTATTCCTTTGAAGAATGATGGAATTGAACTGATCTTACCTCAGCTTCCTGAATCAACCGCACACATGTTTGAAGCAGTTGCTGAATCTCCAGATACTCCTATTACAGTAGAATTCACTGATCTTGCAGGAAATGTCTACACGGAAACATTGATACGCAAATAATATTGCATAATTGCTCAATGATATTAAGGGCGGTGAGTCAAAATCTTAGTTTTGATTCACCGCCTAAGTTTTAAAACGTATGCCGAGAGTTGCCTTCGACGCCAATTTGAATTATAGTTTATTGATTGAAATGTTCATTTCAGTCCATGCCTTTTCGAGGTAGTCGAGGGTTGTGCGACCTAAATCGGTGATGCAATAGTATTTGCGAGGCGGTCCCATCGGTGATTCCTCCCATTCATAAGTTACCTTATTTTCGCGTTTCAGACGATTCATCAAGGTGTATATGGATGGCTCCGGCGCGGAGATATTTGCTTCTCCAAGTCGCTTGATGATATCCTGAACGTAGCACGCTTTCTCTTTGATAATGAGCAGTACGCAATATTCCAGAATACCTTTGTTTAACTGCGTTTTCAGGTTTTTAAAGTTCGGTTCCATCATAGTGACATTCCACTCCCTCCTTTCGAATTATCAGATTTGTTAGTATCATCGTTATTAATCTGCTTGGATGTTTTCTTTACCTTCGATTGAGAATTACCGAATCTCCAGGTTAAAGTAGCACTGATGTTCCAATTATCGCTCTTATAAGTAGATGCAGATTGATATGTCGGAGTGTATGTATAGCTCTTGAAGAAGCTATATGTTGTCAGGAAGTTGGAGGCATTCAGGCTTAAATTAAGTTTCTTATCCTTGAGGAAATCTCTTGAAACACCTAAGCCATAGTAGTACCAACCGGAGAAATAACCCGTAAGGTTTATCATGTGAATGTTCTGTCCACCATAGACGGTATATTTAATGTCGGCAGGACCTGTATATATCCAGTTGACGTTGTAGCCTCCACCCCAGCCGTGGTTTCTCAATCCTAAATTTGGTGCCTTTATATCAACATATGAAACATTACCACTGAGATTAATAGTCATCTTCTGATTCATATTAATCATCAAGAATCCATTGAGATTTAGAGATTTGTGCGCACCGACATTAGCATAAGTTTCATATTGTATACCATCCGACCAGTAATTATAGCGCTGTATGGCATTGTCGGTCTGTGAATATTCCAGTCCGATATTGCCTCCGAACATGCCCCCGAAATTAGTATATTTCAAGCCTACGGTATTTCTTTTTTCGCTTGTCAGATCAGGGTTACCGGATTCAACATAATTATCCATGATATTCATCTGATAGGGTGTAACCTGATTTAATGATGGCCGCGAAATTCTCATCTGGTAGCTTAACCGGAGGTTTGATGAATGAGAGAACATATAGGTCAATGCAGCATCCGGCACCACGTCGTTGAGGGAATTCCAGAATTTAGTATTTTTAGTCAGGTCTTCGATTCCCATATCCGTGTGTTCATATCTCACGCCTCCCTTGAAGTTCCACTTCGAGAATGTACCACTGTAGGTTGCATAAAGAGCACCAATATTCTGGTTCTGATTCATGCTTACGTCTTCTCCGGTAACGTTCTGCAGGTTGTCCATCGTAGTGCCCAATTGTGAGAAGGAATAATTGGAGTTGTGGCGGGTAACATACTTACCTCCCGTTTCAAAAGTTTGATTATCATCTTTACCGAACGGTAGAGTGTAGTCTACCTGAACGGTATGTTCCCTGATATAGCTGTTGATCAGGTTGGATGCGGTGTAGCTTTGCTCGAATATCGCATTTATATCGGTTGGATTACCGGTGGAACCCTCTCCATCTGTTGTAAGCGATTTATTCAGATTATCAGAATACATGTGTAGAGGATTTCTTCCAAAACTGAATAGGTAGGATAAAATAAGATTATGGTTCCTCTTACCGAATGTATGTTGGTATGAGGCGTTTGCCGAAGTGGATAATTGTTTCATAGTACCATGGAAGTTCTGATCAGTCTGCTGAACCAATTCATCATCTTTGGTAAAACTTTTACTGATTAGGGTAAACTTTTTAGCGTTCCCTCCCATAGTGTTGAAGCTTCCTCCCCATGTAAAGAGGTTGTTTTCATTCGGTTCCCACGACATATTCAGGTTTATATCACCGTAGCCGAAATTAAAAGACTGTTCGCGGTTGCGCGTCTGGCGATAGACCCTGTTGTCAGTGAAGTTTATTGTCTCTTCAGCTCCGTAATTTTTATTGGCAAGGAGGCTGTGCATGTATGTTGCACTGGCATCTATACTGAAGTTTCTGAATTTAGTAGCTGCGTAACCGTTGAGATAATAATTGCGGTTATTGAGTGAAGCTGAGATGGATCCGGAATAACCCTCACGTTTCTGTTTGTGCTCTATTACGAGATTAAGAATACCTCCTGTACCCTCCGCATCATACTTAGCTCCCGGTTCGGTCAGTACCTCAATTTTGGAAACGGAGGTTGCAGGCATTGATTTAAAAATCTTCTGGTAATTTGAAGTTAGCATCGGGTCAGCTTTTCCGTTGACATAGATTCGGATGCTGCTGTTGCCATTGATATAAATGTTGTCATCTCCGTCGACCGATACCATTGGAACTTTACGGATAGCGTCAAGAAGAGTCTGTCCTTTGGAACTGTCATCATTTGCCATGTCGTAAGTGACTTTGCTTCCATCAGACTTAACCAAGTCCTTTTTAGCAACGACTACTAAATCCTGCAAATCGCGATCAATCACTATAGTGGTGTCTACAGCTGCTTCGGGTAATTGTGAAATTGTGTCGGCGTTCACTCCGCTAATCGTGGATAGGAGAGAAGAAAACGCTAAAATAGACGATGTTAGATACATTTTGGGTACAGTGTTTTGATAAGTGTTAATCTTTTCTCCCGCAAAATTAGTAAAAGTTTTGGTATTATCAAATAAAATGTACCAAATAAAAAAAAGTACTATGTAATAAATAGTACTTTCGCCAATAAAATCGGCATGTCATGACTTGAAATTTGACATGCCGACTATATTATTTTCTATTTATGACTTTCTTTTCTTAGGCTTAATCTACGGCTGCAGGAGCATATCCATCCTCGAGAGCAATGTAGTGCTGATAGGGATGATCACATCCGGGACATTTTACCGGTGGTTCGGTTCCTACCTCAGTGTAACCACAAACGAGACATTTCCATGTAACAGGTTTTTCACGTTTCCAAAGAGTATTGGTATTTATCAAATTGAGGAAGTGTTGGAAACGATCGTGGTGAACTTTCTCCACAGTAGCAATAGCTTTGAAATGTGAAGCAATCTCAGGGAAACCTTCCTCAATGGCGGTCTGAGCTGCTGCCTCATAAAATTCATAACCCGCTACTTGCTCTTCGCGGATAGCCGTCTGGAGATTGTCCACGGTCTTGCCGAGAAAACCTGCATCAACATTGGCTGTGCTTTGTACCTCGGTATTCTGTAAGAATTTCAAAAATACCTTGGCATGATGCATCTCATTGTTAGCTGTTTCGCGGAAAATTTCAGCTACAGGATAATAACCCTCTTTAGTAGCTGCTCCGGCATAGAACATATACCTTGTATATGATTGTGATTCATCAATAAATGAATTTACGAGATTTAGCTCTGTTTTAGAACCCTTGAAATTTACCATAATATTTGTGTTTTTAATAGTTTTTATGACATTACAACATTTCATCAAAATAAATAGTTCAGCAAATTCATAACTTGTATCAGTTTTCTGCATAATAAGAGTCTCTCCTTTAAACTTTGTTGAATTTTAGTCATTTTATACTGATTGTAAAAATTATTTAAATATTTGATAACATAATTATAGCTTTTCGTGTTATATGAATAGACGAAAAGTGAAATTACAATGGAAAAGATTAATAAAAAACTTGCTGCTGAAGCTGTAGAATATCATAAGGAATGGCAACCGGGAAAGATTGAGGTTTTGCCAACAAAACCATATTTTACTCAACATGATTTATCATTGGCATATTCTCCGGGTGTCGCTTATCCTTGTTTGGAAATTGAGAAGCAACCGGAACTCGCGTATGATATGACTAATAAGGGTAATCTTGTTGCAGTGGTTTCTAATGGAACAGCCGTTTTGGGATTGGGTGATATCGGTCCGATGGCTTCCAAACCTGTGATGGCTGGAAAAGCCTTGTTGTTCAAGATCTTTGCTGGTATAGATTCTTATGATATTGAGGTGGATGAGAAGGATCCGGAGAAGGTTGTTCAGATTGTGAAAGCGATAAGTAAAACCTTTGGGGGTATTAATCTTGAAGATATCAAAGCTCCTGAATGTTTCACCATTGAGGATAAATTGAAAGCAGAGTGCGATATACCTGTTATGCATGATGACCAACATGGTACAGCAATCATTTCCGGAGCAGCTCTGATCAATGCATTGGAGATTCAACAAAAGAAGATAGAAGATATTAAACTTGTTATTAATGGAGCGGGTTCGGCTGCAATCAGCTGCGGTAGATTCTATATCTCATTAGGGGTTAGACCGGAAAATATTGTGATGTGTGATTCCAAGGGTGTGATAACTGCTTCGAGAACTGATTTGAATCCTCAGAAACGAGAGTTTGCTACAACACGCGATCTCAGCACATTGCAAGATGCCCTTAAGGGAGCGGATGTGTTCCTTGGTTTGAGTGTTGCTGGTGTATTGACCCCTGAGATGGTTGATGAAATGGCTGAGAAACCTATCGTTTTGGCGCTTGCAAATCCCGATCCGGAGATTGATTATAATTTAGCGAAAACTGTACGCCCGGATATTATAGTTGCCACAGGTCGCAGTGACTTCCCGAATCAGGTTAATAACGTTCTCGGCTTCCCCTATATTTTCAGAGGGGCACTTGACACACGAGCCTCGGCAATAAATGAAGAGATGAAGCTTGCAGCATGTTTTGCAATTGCAGCATTGGCTAAAGAACCGGTGCCTGAAGATGTTAAACTTGCCTATGGTGGTGAAGATTTCAGTTTTGGTAGAGAATATATTCTTCCAAAACCATTTGATTCAAGATTACTATACACTGTATCTCCTGCCGTAGCTAAAGCCTCTATCAAATCCGGGGTTGCCAGAAAGGTGATCGAAAACTGGGATGAATATGATAAGAAACTTCATCAACGTATGGAGGAGATGGCAACTAAGACAGCTTATTTGAGAAGGAAATAAAAATATCCTTAGTTTCTGATTCTCGACTTTCGTAATTTTGGAGTAGAGAAACGTTAAATTTATATATTAAAGGGAAAATATGGGTGCTTTAGCTCATATTTTCCCTTTATTTATTAATGTGTTCATCAAATTTTTGTTAATTTTGCAAGATATTGCCATAATCCTACGGTAACTAAGAAAACAGGAGGATAATAACTCTTGGAAGATTAGTTGGCAGAGGTATAAAATTGATGGCTATTTTAATTAGACTAATAAAAGATTTCATATTGCACGGCGATGGCAAAGGAACTTAAAAATTTTACAAAGCGTTCAGATAATTACTCTCAGTGGTATAATGAGTTAGTGGTAAAGGCAGATTTGGCTGAGCAATCTGCAGTGCGTGGATGTATGGTAATCAAACCTTATGGATACGCAATTTGGGAAAAGATTCAACGTCAGCTCGACGATATGTTTAAAGAGACAGGGCATCAGAATGCTTATTTCCCACTTCTTATCCCTAAATCTTTCCTTAGCCGTGAAGCCGATCATGTCGAAGGTTTCGCAAAGGAGTGTGCTGTTGTCACTCACTATAGATTAAAGAATGATCCTGAAGGAAATGGGGTAGTGGTTGATCCGGCCGCTAAGCTCGAAGAGGAGTTGATTATACGTCCTACTTCGGAAACAATCATTTGGAACACTTATAAGAACTGGATTCATTCCTACCGAGATCTTCCTATTCTGGTTAACCAGTGGGCAAACGTGTTCCGTTGGGAGATGCGTACAAGAATGTTCCTCCGTACAGCCGAATTCCTTTGGCAGGAGGGTCATACGGCTCATGCTACACGAGAGGAAGCTGAGGCAGAGGCAATCAAGATGCTTAATGTGTATGGAGACTTTGCAGAGAATTATATGGCAGTGCCGGTAGTGAAAGGTGTCAAATCACCGAACGAGCGTTTCGCCGGTGCTTTGGATACATACACTATTGAAGCGATGATGCAGGATGGTAAGGCTCTCCAGTCCGGTACATCTCACTTCCTTGGTCAGAATTTCGCCAAGGCGTTTGATGTTACTTTCATGAATAAGGATAATAAAGCTGAGTATGTGTGGGCAACTTCCTGGGGTGTTTCAACACGTCTGATGGGTGCCTTGATCATGACTCACAGTGATGACAATGGACTCGTGCTTCCACCTAAATTGGCTCCTATTCAGGTTGTGATTGTTCCTATCTACAAGAACGATGAGTGTCTTAAGGCCATTTCCGAAAAGGTTGAACCTATCGTCAAAGAACTCCGCAAGAGAGGTATTAGTGTTAAGTACGATGATGCGGATAACCGTCGCCCCGGATTCAAATTTGCCGACTATGAGGTGAAGGGTGTTCCTGTCAGATTGGCTGTCGGTCAGCGTGATCTCGAAGAGGGAACAGTTGAGGTGATGCGTCGCGATACTTTGGAGAAGGAGACCGTAAAGTTTGATGGTATTGTTGATGAAGTGGAGAGACTGCTCGATGATATTCAGGCTAACCTTCTGAAGAAAGCTAAAGCATTGCGTGAGTCCAAAACCATCACCGTCGATACTTACGATGAATTCAAAGAGAAGATTGAGGATGGTGGATTTATTCTCGCTCATTGGGATGGAACACCTGAAACCGAGGAGAAGATCAAAGAGGAAACAAAGGCTACAATCCGTTGTATTCCGTTTGAAGGTGACAAAACTCCCGGCGTCTGCATGGTAACGGGGAAACCTTCAAAGCAGAGAGTTCTTTTTGCAAGATCATATTGATATTTTAATCTCGAACCCTTTCAGAAGATCATGAATTTGAGTCTTAGATTATTATCCTTGTGCATGATTCTGTTTGTCGGCACAAAAGCTTCAGCGTTGACAATTGAAGATTACTGCACTCCCTCAATAACTGCTCCCAAAAGCATTAAGGCTATGACGCCTCTTGCCGATGGATTGTCGTATTCTGCGATTTCAGATGACGGTCGCGCCATCAAGGTGTATGAATACAAAAGCGGTAAGGAGATTAAGACATTGTTTGACACTAAGAATATCAAAGGCGATGTCAAGATAGATTCATTCGATGGATATGTGTTGAGCGCCAACGAGAAAAAGATTTTGCTTTGGAACAATAAGCAGAAAATTTACAGGAATTCCTTTACTGCCCAGTATTATGTGTTTGACATAATGCGCGGAACACTTAAAAAGGTTTCGGAGGGTGGTGCTCAAAGAGGAGCCGTGATTTCTCATGATGGCAGAATGGTCGCCTACACTCGTGATAATAATGTGTTCATCTCCAATCTGGATTATGATACTGACAAGGCTATAACCACAGATGGAAAGGTAAACGAGATTATAAACGGTGTGCCGGATTGGAGCTATGAAGAGGAATTTGGCATGAACACCGCTATGCTCTGGAATGGTGATGATACCTGCTTGGTTTATTTGAAGTTTAATGAGTCTGAAGTTCCAACTTATTCTTTTGATCAATATAAGAGTTTCTGCGATTCGGATCCGTTGAGTGATCCATATCCATCTTCATGCAGCTACAAGTATCCTTTGGCGGGCTATCCGAATTCAAAGGTGTCTATCTACAGTTATAATCTGGATAATAGGGTTGCCAAGAAGATGGATCTCCCTGAATCGATAGAATACTTCCCGTCCGTCAATTTCGATGGGGATGGAAAAGATCTGATGATAGTTGGACTGAATCGTAATCAGAATCACCTTCAACTTTTTAAAGTCAATATTGGTTCCACAGTATGTCGTCAGATTCTTGAGGAGAAGTCAAACACATGGATTAATCCTTCATGTTATGGTATGCTTGATTTCTCAAAGGCCTCTTTCGTGATTGGTAGCGAGAAAAGCGGTTATATGCACCTCTATCAGTATGATTATAACGGTAATCTTCTGAAGCAGTTGTCAAAGGGTGAGTGGAATGTGACTCAATATTATGGGTATTCGGCTAAAACCGGTAAGCATTATATGCAATCAACAATTCTTGGACCAATCAATAGAAATATTATTTCGATTGATGCTAAGGGAGTTATAACTGTTCTTAACAAAGTTGAGGGATTTGAGAGTGCTTCATTCTCAACTACTAAGGATTATTTTGTTAGAACTTACAGTAATGCAGTGACGCCTCCGGTTTATACTATCTGCAACAGTACCGGAGCAAAGGTTGTGGAATTAGAGTCTAATTCGGCTTATGCTTCTAAATATGCGTCAGCGCCTAAAAAGGAATTCACAACCGTAAAGAATTCTCAGGGTGTAGAAATGAATGCATATATCATCAAGCCTGCAGACTTTGATGCTTCGAAGAGATATCCTTTGTTGATGTACCAGTATAATGGTCCGGGTTCACAGGAAGTGGTTAACAGATGGAAAATGGAAGGTGTTTATTATCTCGCATCTCAAGGATATATCGTTGTAGCTGTAGATGGTAGAGGCACCGGTTATCGCAATAGAGAGTGGACTGAATCGGTTTACGGTCATCTTGGAGAGTTGGAGACAGAAGACCAGCTTTCGGCTGTAAGATATTTTTCAAATCAGAACTATATCGATTCAAGTCGTCTGGGTTGCTTCGGATGGAGCTATGGAGGTTACATGACACTGATGGAGATGAGTAAGTCTGAAGGATTGCTTAAAGCCGGTGTTGCAATGGCTCCGGTTACTGACTGGCGCTATTATGATTCTATCTATACAGAGAGATTCATGGGAACACCGCAGCAAAATGAAGCAGGCTACAACACGGCTTCCGCTCTGAATAAGACTATGGGTTTGAAGGGTAGACTTCTGATTATGTCAGGCACAAGTGATGATAACGTTCACTTCTATAATACATTGAAGTATACTTCAAAGTTAAATTACGAGGGTAAGGTTTTTGATATGATGGCTCTAACGGGATTTGAACATAGCTTAGGTATGTGCAATGCAAGAGTCATGTTATTCAAAAAAATTGAAGATTTTCTTAATTTACATTTAAGACAATAATTGTTAAAGTTTGTTATAATTTTAAATTGAATTGATTTAATTTGTAAATTAGGTAAATTGTAAGAAAGGATAACAGATGGAAGATCTCAATAAAGTCAGCAGTCTGCAATTATATACCTTTTGGAAAAATCTTTCCATTGGGTTATTGCTGATTGTTGTCTTGATGGCTCTTTCTATCATGTTGCCGTATTACTTCTCTCCAATCTGTGCTTTGATTGTTGCTGCATTTGCCTTTACATTGGTCTATAACGGCAGAATGAGCAGCGGCATGAATTGCATGGTTGTTTCCTATGCACTCTTCTTGTGTATAGTTGCCTATTCATTTTCTTCAATATTAATTAACATTTTAGGCGTTTGGCAGATTGTGAAGATCCCGGAGGAGTTATCCTTCTTCTCGGCTCCTTACCTGCCATCATTAATCCTTTGCCCGGTTTGTTTTGTCACGACCTTTATTATATATCTTAGACGCCGTAAACTCAGCATGTGCATCAACTGCAGGTTGGAATATGGCGATTCTAATGAGAAAGGGAAAATCGGTAGGCTGCTGACTTACGAGTCATACTATCAGATGCGTAATCTGATGTTGCTTTTCGGGGTACTTTCAGTTGTCACATGGTCATATTATCTGTTTATCTATATTGACACGGACGTAAATCACCGCGATTATTACATTTTTGTGTGGTTGATTATTATCGCGTTTCTCCTTGATGAGTTTTACTTCATGGCAAGGTATTATAATCTATATCTTGACTTGAAGGATAACAATGAGATCATCTCTCCTGAAGAGCTTCGCGATATGACCGCCAAGACTTATTTAAGATATTATATGGTTTGTGGGGAATATGTCTATCTTACCACAGCTACTGATGATCCAGGTCGTCCAAATGTAGAGGTAATTGACACACCATTTTTCACAAAGCGTTCGGTTAATGGTATCACAATTCCTGAAGTGAATGAGATTATCAAGGATAAAACAGGAATAAAAGATGGAACATTAAAATTTTTCTTCGGAAGAAAGTTCCATGATCAGAAGGGCCGTTCTTTATTAAGATATTTCTATTTTATCAATGGTAATCCGGAAGATTATCTTGATCTGAAGGTGAAAGGGGAATGGGTTCATTTTGATGACCTTAAAAGAATCTATTCTTTCCATCCTGAGAAGTTAAATAGCATTATGGTTACAGACATAACAAGAATGGCAACCATTATACTGACCCAGAAAACCTTTAATGAACAAGGGTTCAGAAGAAATAAACTCAAGAGTTATCAGCCAACATTTACATTGTCGGAGATTCGCAACGGTAATTATGATTTCCAGGATAATAAATGGATGCGGATTTCACTATTTAATTCAGATACCAAGCTTTATAGGGTTAAAAGAGCTCTCAGGAATCTGACAATGAGAAGAAAGGCTGTTCAGACAAAGGATGATACGTGGAACTAACTCTTAAACCTATAGTTGTTGTCGGTCCTACAGCGAGTGGTAAAACCGGTAGGGCTGTCTCATTAGCAGAACATTTTAACGGTGAGATAATCAGTGCAGATAGTCGCCAACTTTATCGAGGTATGACTATAGGCACGGGTAAAGATCTTGAGGAGTATAATGATATCCCATATCATTTGATCGATGTCGCTAATGCAGGTGATAAGCTGAACCTGTTTGTATATCTAAAACTTTTTAATGAGGCGCTCGAAGATGTTTCCGGTAGAGGGAAACGTCCGATTATTTGCGGTGGTACCGGTATGTATGTCGAGAATGCCATTAATGGTATTCGACTACCGGAAGTGCCTGAAAATACAGAATTGCGTGCCGAATTGGCATCTTTATCTCTTGAGGAACTAACGCGTATACTCAAAGAATATAAGACTCTTCACAACACTACGGATGTAGATAATTGTAAGCGGGCAATACGTGCCATAGAAATTGCCGAATACTATAAAAATCATCCGGAAGAGTATGCTCTTACGCAGAAAAGGTCGAGTGAAAAACTCGATGCGTTGGTCGTTGGTATTGATATACCTCGTGATGATAGAAGGCGACGTATTACTGAGAGGCTTGATATGCGTCTAAAGCAAGGTATGGTCGAGGAGATTGAAGCTCTAATTCGCAGTGGAATTTCACCGGAATCTCTGATATATTATGGTCTCGAGTACAAATTTATCACAGAATATGTGATAGGGAAATTAAGTTATGCAGAGATGTATAAGCAACTCGAGACTGCTATACATCAATTTGCCAAGCGACAGATGACATGGTTCAGGGGCATGGAGAAGCGCGGAACTAAGATTCATTGGCTCAGATATGATCTCACTGAGGATGAATTCCTCAAAGCAATTGAGCAACAACTTTAGTCCCTTCGGTCTGTGCGCGAAGCATCGAGTCGCAGGAGGATAAATAGCAATATAGTGAATCCCCACAGCGAGGAGCCGCCATAACTGAAAAATGGTAGAGGTATACCAATTACCGGGCATAGTCCAATTACCATTCCTACATTTATTGCCAAGTGAAAAATCAGCATTGAGACTACGCAATATGCGTATACTCGCTCAAATGGTGTGCGTTGTCGCTCAGCTATATGGATTAGCCTCAGTATCAATGCCAAATAAATAGCAAGGATTGTTGTGGTACCAATAAATCCTTCCTCTTCACCGATAGTGCAGAAAATGAAATCGGTATGCTGTTCGGGAACGTATTTTAATTTGGTTTGTGTACCGTTCAAAAAACCTTTTCCGGCTAAGCCTCCCGACCCAATGGCAATCTTGGATTGGTTTACGTTATAGCCTGATCCTCTGATATTGTCCTCTATTCCTAATGTCACTTTAATGCGCTGTTGCTGATGTGGTTCTAACACATTTCCGAATACATAGTTTACGGAGAAAAGGAAGAGAACGGACACTATAGCGAACCCTATGGTAACAATGAATTTATTTATCTTGTGCCGGAACATTGCTATGGCGGTATAGATAATTGCCAATAGAAGAAGTGAGATGAAAAATAAGGTTCCGTTCACGGTTATACCGCAAGCTGCAAGAATTCCAACAATTGCTGATGCCGTAAGCACACCTATGATTACATTTCGTGCAATAGTGAAGTTTTTGCAATAAAAGAGCAGCATGCAGCAATATATCAAAGTGATGATAGAGAAGACAAGGAATTCTCCCAACGGAATATTGAGAATTAGTGGCTCCGAAAACTTAACAGCAAAGACAAAGAAGACTATTGCACATAATATGGAGAAGAGAATCAGTCCGCTCATACCTTCACGATAGAGCACGAAGATTAGCGAAACATACACTAATGCACTTCCTGTCTCTCTCTGAAGAAGAATAAAAATGATCGGGAGCATTATAATGATTAACGCCCTGAAATAGTTGCTGATCTTATCATTGAGTCTGAAATTGTATCCGTCAAAAAGCTTTGCCAATGCCAATGCCGTTGCAAACTTTCCAAATTCCGCCGGTTGTAGACTGACCGGACCCAATACAATCCAGGAATGGGATCCTTTAATATTTGGCGCAATGAATATGGTTAGTATTAAAATTAGTAAAACAACTATATAAATAGGGTAGGCATAGGTCTTGAAAAGTCGGTAGTCTATCAACAGGATAGCCGTTCCAACAATCAAAGATAGTCCTATCCAAAGAATCTGTTTTCCCGAAAATTCGTTAAAATCAAAAAGTGATGCGTTGTCAAAATCATAACTTGCAGCATAAATGCTGACTGCTCCCATCGACACAAGGAGCAAATATAGTATGATTGTGAACCAATCAAGTGATTTAAATACAGACGTATCAGTGTTTCTTGACTCCACTTGAAATAATTGTATTTGAATTCAACATTCTTGTTTCCATTCCTACCCTTTGAGGAGAAATCTCCTTATTCAGGTATTTTTCTATCATCAAGCTACCGATGGGAACTCCGTAAGCGGCTCCAAAACCGGCATTCTCAACATAAACCGCAACTGCAATCTTCGGGTCTTTATATGGCGCAAACCCTATGAATGCCGAGTGGTCTTTTCCGTGAGGATTCTGAGCTGTACCTGTTTTACCGCACACCTCAATCCCCGGTATATTTGCTCCGCGGCAAGTACCACCTAAAACAGCCATTCTCATACCTTCGGCAACATCTTCGTAATACTTTTTCTTGATGTGCGGCCTATGACGTTCCTTATATTTAGGATCGATGACACTATCGGAAATCTCCTTGACAACATGAGGTATATAATAATATCCTCTATTGGCTATGGTAGCGCATAAGTTGGCTATCTGTAAAGGTGTCGCAAGTACTTCACCTTGTCCGATTGAAACAGAGATGATAGAGTTGGCTGTCCAGTTCTTTCCTCTAAATGACTTACTATAGAATTCAGCATTAGGCAAGAATCCTCTGCTCTCTGACGGAAGATCTACCCCAAGGCGATATCCATAACCCATTTCAACAAGATAGTTCTTCCATTTCTCAAATTGTTCAGCTGGTTTGGTACCTCTCTTATCTATCATATTCTTGAAACCCCAGCAGAAATATGCATTGCATGATGTTTGCAATGCGGGTTTCAAAGAGATGGGGGAGGCGTGACCGTGGCAACCCACTCTCAATCCATTAACGTAACCATGATAGCATGGATACATGGTAGATAAATTTACTATTCCCTCCTGAAGGAAGATTAATCCTTGCGTTGGTTTGAATGTTGAACCGGGAGGATAGGCTCCTTGTAAAGCACGGTCGTAAAGAGGCTTATAAGGATTTTGAACTAAATCAGAATAATTCTTTCCTCGTTCTTTCCCAACAAGCAGTGAGGGATCATAGCTGGGAGATGTAACTAACGCGAGAATCTCACCTGTGCGTGGTTCAATCGCTACAATTGCACCGATTTTACCTTGCATCAGCTCCTCTCCATATCTCTGGAGATCCATGTCGATGGAAAGTGTCAGGTTCTTTCCGGATTGTGGAGCGATATCATGAATGCCGTCCTCATATCTACCCTTGATACGTCCATAGGCATCCTTCATCAATATTTCCATTCCGGTTTTACCGCGCAAAGCCACTTCGTAACTTTTCTCAACTCCCAAGTCTCCGGTATAATCTCCACGACGGTAATAATGGTCTTTCTCTATATCAGCTGCTGATACTTCACGTATGTTACCTAAAATATTTCCGGCATTTGGATATGTATATTGTCTGACTGTCCTCTTCTGAATAAAGAATCCGGGAAATTGATATAGCTTCTCCTGGAGTTTCCCATAATCTTCAGGTGAAAGGTGAGTTATCAAGCGTTGAGGAGTATATGCAGAATAACCGGGATTCTTTCGGGGATTTTTCATCTCCTCCCATTTCTCAAGCAAGTCCTCTTTGGTTATTGAAAGAGTTTTGCAAAGAAGAGTCGTATCAAAATCCTTGACATCTTTAGGAATGATCATGACATCGTATGCAGGCTTGTTGAACACAACAAGTTTACCGTTGCGATCATACATCAGCCCACGTGCCGGATAAATGACACGTTTTAAAAAAGCGTTACTGTCGGCGCTTTCCTTGTATTTGTCATTGCTGATTTGTAAAGAGAAAAGGCGAAAAATGTAAATGGCGACTATAACACAAATAAATCCGCCAATCACATATTTCCTCTTTTCAAGTTTATAATCTTTTCTCACTATCCTCTCCCTCTTATAATCAATTAACTAAAAACTTGATAAAAAATTTTATTTACGTTCTAAAAGAGTATCCAGCCCCAATAAAATCAGGTAAGTCAGGACTGCGCTGCTGACGGTCATTTTCAAAATGGTGATTATACTTACAAAATTCATAAACTCCGCACTGAATGCTATTAAGGAATAGATCAGTACTAAGGTGAACATAAATTTTGAATAGTTTGCGAAACCAAGCGTCTTGATTGAAGGAATGATACTTTTGATTCTGTCATCCTTGGGAACATAAGCATAGAAGATAGGTTTCTTTATAGAGGCAAGCACAGTGCATGAGAGTGCATTGACGCCGAGAGTGTCTGAGCATAGATCAACAATTAATCCTCCGAAGAACGCAATTGTAAGTAGTAATGAGGTGCTTAAATCCAATTTAAAGTTGATTATCGGATAAATAAAAATGAAAATGACAGCTAACCCAAATACAATTATCTGGTTGCAAATCAAAATCTGAACGATAATCAGAATTGCAAATATTATAAGATTGGTCAGAAGATGCTTGTTCATTGTATTTTATCGTTTGCATCTATTTGAAATAGAGAATCTATTTCATTCTTATACACATCTTTAATTACTCTTACTACACTCAATGATTTAAACTGAGGCAACAGTTTTACTTTAAGTGTAAAGAAACTGTCATCTGAACCATTAACTTTATTCAACACTATACCTACGGGTATGCCTTCAGGAAAAGATGTTGAATAACCACTTGTGACTACTGTATCTCCGGTGTGAAAAATTGCATGTCTTGGAATCTCCTCAAGATAAGCTATCGTTGGGTCTCCTGTTTTCCAGCTCAATGTCCCCACATAGGATGTATCCTTCAATTTGGTAGAAAATTTCTGGTTCTCATTAAGAAGAGAGATCACTCGTGATACATGTGGACCTACAATATCCACAATTCCAACAACTCCCGACTGATCAACCACACCCATTCCGATCTCTAATCCGTCTCGTTTTCCTTTGTCAAGTGTGAAATAGTTCTTAGGATGGTAAGTATTATTATTAATGACACCTGCTTGAACAAAATTATATCTGTCCTTTATTCCTTGGAGTGAAGTCGAATCACTTATCATAACCTCATATTGGGCAATTCGATTTTTCAGATTAAGAACCTCATTCTGCAGGGACGCATTACTCTCCTGAAGACTCTGATTCACAGACTTTAAATGAAAATATTCCGTAACTCCGGAGGAGAGACTATAGAGTGAACTGGATATAACATTGGCTGAGGAGAGGTAAACCGATTGACGGTAGCCACTCCCCAGCACTAATAATACCAGACTCGCTATCACGTAGATAAAAAAGAGAAACCATGCGGAATAGCGAAGTATAAAGTTCAGAATATTTCTCAATTATCTAATGAGGAATGAGAATTTGTTAATATTCTTCAGTGCAATTCCGGTGCCTTTTGCCACAGCGTGTAATGGATCTTCTGCAACCTTGAATTCGATACGGATCTTATCAGTGAATCGTTTTGCAAGACCTCTCAGAAGCGCTCCACCACCGGCGAGATAAATACCATTCTTTACAATATCGGCATATAGTTCCGGAGGAGTCTGCTCCAAGGCTGCAAGAATTGCAGTTTCCATTTTCACGATGGATTTATCGATGCAATGTGAAATCTCTTCATGTGTGACAGGAATTGTCATGGGAAGGGAAGTCATCTTGTTTGGGCCTGTGACAATGTATGGTTCGGGTGCATCTTCAAGAGTAGGAAGGGCAGAGCCAACTTCAATCTTGATTTTCTCTGCCATAGGTACACCGACTTTCAGATTGTGTACACGACCCATGTGCTCCTGAATATCTGCTGTGAGGTCATTACCAGCGACACGGATGGATTTATTGCTCACGATACCACCAAGAGAGATTACGGCAATCTCGGTACTACCGCCACCTATATCTACAATCATGTTCCCATCGGGAGCTTCAACATCCAGACCAATTCCTAAGGCTGCTGCCATAGGTTCATAGATCATGTATACATCTCGACCTCCCGCATGTTCGCTGGAGTCGCGGACAGCACGAATCTCAACCTCAGTTGAACCGGATGGTATACAAACAACCATTCTCAAAGAGGGGGAGAACCATCTTCTCTTGGATCCTACCATCTTGACCAAGCCTCGAATCATCTGTTCGGCAGCATTGAAGTCTGCGATTACTCCATCTTTCAATGGGCGGATTGTGCGGATGCCCGGAGGTTCCTTACCCTCCATCTGATGGGCCATGCTTCCGACAGCAAGGAGATTGTCGGTCTTGTTTTCAATGGCTACTACACTGGGTTCGTCAACAACAATCTTATCATTGTGGATGATAATAGAGTTTGCCGTTCCCAAGTCCATTGCTATTTCCTGTGTAAACGAAAATAATCCCATATTTTGTTTATAAGTATGTTTCTAATTTAGTCCCTTATAGCTTGAAGTTGCTTTCTCAACTTCTACAGTACATCAAAAATATTGAAATATTTTTCCATATACTATATTCAAATGCAAAGTTAATCAATTTTTAACTTTTATAGCGATAAAGTAATTTAAAAATAAATAATCCTCGTAAATTTCATCATTTTTGATGAGCTTTACAAGGATTAGATATTTGTCGTGTTATTTAGTTCGGGAAACTATCTCATGCTATTTATAAATTATGTTCAATTTATTGCACTTTTAATATTTGTTCCCCAAAACTTATCAATTTCGGCAATCCGTTTTCTCTGTTAATTATTTTGAGAAGTAGGTGTCGAGAGCGTAATCAATGTTTTCGATTACATAATCCAAATCGGGATCACCGGTAGTGTTAAGAGTTTTTGCCTTGTCGGTGATATTTTTGGCATATACGAAGTAATCGTTCTTGATTTCATCTCTTCTTGATTGAGGAGCACCCTCAATGTTGTTCCAGAGTTGAGTACCAACCTTGAATATTTTCTTTGAAGCATTTTTCAAAGTCTCGTAGTCTGAATCCGGAAGTTCACATGCCTCTTTGTATGCTTTTACAGAAGCGTCGTCATTTCCCTGACGATCGTAAACATAACCGAGAAGACCGTAGAGTGATGCTTTGCCGGGATTTTCTGAAATTACATTTTGGATTGTAGAGATAGCTTTGTCAAGCTGATTCTCCAATACCAAAGAGTTCACGAGGTTGTTGAGGAAAAGTGGCTGAGCCAAACCGAATTTATTGTAACCAGCCTGTGCAATCTCCTTGATCTGATCTTTTGCTACATCAGCTTTGGTAGAATCCTGCTGAGCAAGGTACTGCCAACATGCAATTTCGTAGATATAGTTCTGATCGTTATCTGTGTTGTTCAAACGTGCGCTCTTGAATGCCTTTGCCGCAGCTTCAAGCTGACTGCCTGCATAAGCAGAAAGACCTGCATTGAAGAATGCTGTGTTTGCAACTGAGTCAGGTGTGGAAGCAACAGCCTTTGATGCGAAGGGAGCATCAGGCATGCTACCGTAAATCATGAATGCTTCGTATGCCTCAGGATAGAATTTCTTCTCATTGTAGAAAGTACCACCTGCGTTAAAGTAGTCATTATGATAACCGTTGATGCGGTTAGCGATTTCCTTGCTATATTTAGGTTTGATCTGACCTTTCTCATTCGGAACGCTATCAAGTGACATAGCCTTGATAAATTGGTTGTAACCGTTTATAAGCTGTTCACCCATCTCCACGGGATTCACGTTGGGATCCTTAGGATTGATCATCTGTTTCTTGAATGAATTGTCAAATGCATCAAATTCGATCTTTCCTGCAACATAATATGTGCGGGGATCATTTGCAGTTTCAGGATTTTCTGCGGCCTGTTTGATTAAAGATCGTGCTTCATCAATTTTTTTTGCTTTAGCTGCCTGATCAACGACTGCTTTTTGTGCGCTGATTGATCCAATTGATGCAATGCAAAGCGCAAAGGTTAATAATTTTTTCATCTTTTTATAGAATGTAGTTTATTATTTTTCTTATTTCGAGCGCAAGTTAGTAAATTTTTAACAATCTGCGTAATTAACTGAGAAAAATCTTACTTATTTGGCTCAACTTACTCTTCGGTTACCTCCTCTGAGTCATTTCCCATCTCCTCTTCAAGTTCAGAAGCTTCACGATTAACTCTGTGCTCATTGCGAATTACTTCATCTTCGCGAAGATCTTCCACCATCTCTTCGTCGACCTCTTCAATCGGCTCAGAGTCAACTTTACATACGGAAGCGATAGTGTCGCCACGTTTGCCAAGATCAATAAGCTTCACTCCTTGAGTAGCACGTCCCATTACTCTGATGGTATCAACAGATAGACGCAAGGTCACACCGCTCTGATTGATAATCATAAGGTCATTATTGTCATTGACATTCTTTATTGCAACAAGTTCACCTGTCTTCTCGGTGATTGCCATTGTCTTGACACCTTTACAACCTCTTGAAGTTATACGGTAGTCTGCAAGTGCAGAACGTTTACCATAGCCATTTTCAGACACTACCATTACAGTCTCATCTTCGGCCCCGGTCATGGTAATCATTCCGATAACCTCGTCATTCTCAGAGCCAAGAGTCATACCCTTTACACCGGAAGATACACGACCCGTCTCTCTGACATCCTGCTCGTTGAAGCGGATTGCTCTACCCTCGCGGTCAGCAAGAAGTATTTCGCGATTTCCGTCGGTTAGACTTACCTGTATTACATCATCATCCTCTCTGATTACAATCGCTTTGACACCATCAACGCGAGGGCGGGAGTATGCGCTAAGACGAGTCTTCTTAATCACACCCTTCTTGGTTGCAAATAGGAGATAATGAGAAGAATTATAAAGTGGATCGGTAAGATGCTTAATACGAATAAAGGCATTTACGCGGTCATCCTGATCAATATTCAATAGATTCTGGATAGCACGACCTTTGGAATTTTTGGCACCCTCCGGAATTTCATAAACCTTGAGCCAATAGCATTTCCCTTTGGCCGTGAAGAAGAGCATATAATTATGATTGGTGGCAGGATAGATGTACTCGATGAAATCTTCATTACGAGTGTCGCTACCTTTTGAACCTACACCACCACGGTTTTGTGCACGGAATTCAGAGAGGGGAGTGCGTTTAATATATCCAAGGTGTGAGATAGTGATGATCATTGGATCATCCGGGTAGAAATCTTCAGCGTTGAAGTCACCGGAAATCATATTGATTGCAGTCCTTCTCTCATCACCATATTTATCTCTGATTTCAATAAGCTCATCTTTCATCACCTGACGGCAAACTTCATCGTTGTTAAGGATGTCGTTAAGGTGCTGGATAAGTTTCATCAAATCATCATATTCGGCACGCAACTTTTCAATTTCCAAACCGGTGAGCTGGCGAAGACGCATCTCTACGATCGCTCTGGTCTGCACTTCGTCGAGCTCGAATCTTTCTGACAATTTGGCACGTGCTTCCTCTGTTGTGTTTGAAGAACGGATAATATGTATAACTTCGTCAATATTGTCACAAGCAATCATCAACCCCTTGAGGATATGAGCACGCTCCTCAGCCTTTCTTAACTCATATCTTGTGCGACGAATCACAACCTCATGTCTGTGGTCAACAAATGCCTGAAGCAGTTCTTTAAGAGTAAGAGTCTTAGGACGGCCATTGACAAGAGCTACATTGTTTACGCTGAAAGAAGTCTGAAGTTGAGTGAGTTTAAAGAGTTTGTTAAGAACGACTCTGGCGTTTGCATCGCGTTTGATATCAATAACGATATTGATTTTTCCGCGGGCTGAAGTATCGGAGATATCTGCAATTCCGTCGATCTTCTTTTCATCAACCAATTCTGCTATACTCTTTACAAGGTCGCTTTTTACTACTCCATAAGGTATTTCGGAGATGATTATGACGTCATGATTACCATCCGATTCAATTTCAGTTTTGGCCCTTAATATAACGCGTCCGCGACCCGTAGCAAATGCGTCCCTAACTCCCTGAGTTCCGAGAATCTCTCCACCTGTGGGGAAATCCGGTGCCTTGATGTACTCCATCAGGCCATCTACATCGAGATCAGGATTATCTATAAGTGCAATGGAAGCGTTAAGACTCTCAGTGAGATTGTGGGGTGGCATATTGGTTGCCATACCTACCGCAATACCTGAAGCTCCATTAACAAGTAGATTCGGAATACGGGTAGGAAGTACTGATGGTTCTTCGAGCGTATTATCGAAATTGGGAACGAAATCTACTGTCTCCTTGTCGAGGTCCTGAAGCATCTCTTCACCCATTTTCGCGAGCTTAACCTCGGTGTAACGCATCGCAGCCGGAGAGTCTCCATCGATGGAACCGAAGTTTCCTTGTCCGAATACCAATGGGTAGCGAAGGCTCCATTCCTGAGCGAGACGTACCATCGTCAGGTAGATGGATGAGTCACCATGCGGGTGATATTTACCCATTACCTCACCAACAATTCTTGCGGATTTTTTTGTATCACCGGAGAATGTATTACCTAATTCATTCATTCCGAAGAGGACGCGGCGATGTACAGGTTTAAAGCCATCTCTCACATCCGGGAGCGCACGGGAAACAATCACCGACATTGAGTAGTCGATATAGGCGCTCTTCATTTCCGAGTCTATGTTTATCGGAATAATCTTATCTTCTGCTATCATATATTTATGACGTAATTTCTTAAATTCCCCTAAAATCCTTCCTACAAAGTTATAAAAAAATAGTCAACTCCACAAATTTTTGGATAGTGACAAAGAGGAATTTTTATAGAGCGCTTTTCGGTTGGCAATTTCTATGAATTTAACAATAATTACATGTGCGTTTAACTATAATTACATGTATCCTGACCCGTTTTGGCACAATAATTGTTATTACATTTGTAAAATAATTTATTAGTAAATGAATAACGATTTTTCAAAACAATTCAAACCGATTCTTGAAATAGGTCAGGCTGAAGCAAAAAGATTTAACTCGCCATACATTACGAGTGAACACTTTGTGCTCGGTGCTTTGAAAAACAAGAATGGTTATGCTTTCAAGATTCTTACTCAATTACGAATTCCTATCGATCGAATAATTGAGGAATTGGAAGAGTATCTTAATGAGCCTCATCCAATTGTGGAAAGTACTAATTTGTTTGAGCAACAATATAAGATAGCTGTATCTGCTATCCGTCATCTTCAGTTGGCAACTTCTGAGGCTCGTAAGATGAATGCACAGATTGTGGGAGGTGAACATATCTTGTTGGCTTTAATCCACGATAGTCGTGCTATGGATAGTGAAATCCTTAAACATATTAAAGAGGAGTATCTTAATTTCGACATTTCTATTCAGTCAATAGGTAGCATGGATATTCCACCTCATATGAAAGGTGGCCCGGTTTCTGAAGATGATGATGAGGGTTTCCATGAGGATTCCCGAAGCGCTTCTTCTGCGTCCGGTTCAAAAAAGGATAATTCAAAGCAGAAAAGTGGTACCCCCGCATTGGATAAATTCGGATATGACATGACCAAAGCGGCAGCTGAGGGTCGTCTGGATCCTGTTGTCGGTCGTGAGAATGAAATTGAGCGTCTTGCACAGATCCTTTCTCGTCGTAAGAAGAATAATCCGGTCCTTATCGGTGAGCCCGGTGTTGGTAAGTCCGCAATCGTTGAGGGTCTTGCATTGCGCATTAATCAGCGCAAGGTATCACGTATTCTTTTCAATAAGCGTGTTATTGGACTTGATTTGGCAGGAATGATTGCCGGTACAAAATACCGTGGTCAGTTTGAGGAGAGAATCAAGGCTGTTTTGGATGAGTTGTCGCACAATCCGGATATCATTCTCTTCATTGATGAGATTCATACTATTGTCGGAGCCGGTGGCGCTCCCGGTACGATGGATGCCGCAAATATTCTCAAACCGGCATTGGCTCGTGGAGAAATTCAATGTATCGGTGCAACTACACTTGATGAGTATCGCCAGAACATCGAGAAGGATGGTGCCTTGGAGCGTAGATTCCAGAAAGTTATCGTGGAACCGACTTCCCCCGAGGAGACCCTTGACATTCTCCGTCAGGTGAAGGGGAAGTATGAGACACACCATAATGTCACTTATACTGACGATGCACTCGAAGCTTGTGTGAACCTTACGGATAGGTATGTGAGTGACCGCAACTTCCCGGATAAGGCATTGGATGCCTTGGATGAAGCTGGTAGCCGCGTACACATCACCAACGTTGAGGTACCTGAGGAGATTGAGCGCCTTGAGAAAGAGGTTGATTCTTTAACTGAGGAGAAATTGGTCGCTGCCAAGTCTCAGGATTATGAGAAAGCTGCTAATCTCAGAGATCAGGTTGAGGAAACGAAGAAAAAACTTGAGGATGCAAAACAGGCTTGGGAGAAGAACATCGATAATGAGCGTCAGGTTGTTGACGGCGAGAAGATTGCAGAAGTTGTAGCAATGATGACCGGCGTTCCGACTCAGCGAGTAGCTCAGGGTGAAGGTTCCAGACTGATAAAGATGTCTGAAAGCCTGAAGGGCGCCGTTATCGGTCAGGATGATGCTATTCAGAAGACTGTAAAAGCGATACAACGCAATAGGATTGGTCTTAAAGACCCGGAAAAACCGATCGGTGTTTTCATGTTCTTAGGACCGACGGGTGTTGGTAAGACACATCTTGCCAAGAAGCTTGCAGAGTATCTCTTTGATTCCTCAGATGCATTGATTCGAATGGATATGAGTGAATTTATGGAGAAGTTCACCGTATCTCGCCTCGTTGGAGCACCTCCGGGATACGTAGGTTATGAGGAGGGTGGTCAGTTGACTGAGAAAGTGAGACGTAAACCTTACTCTGTCGTTCTCCTTGATGAGATTGAGAAGGCGCATCCCGATGTGTTTAATCTTCTTCTTCAGGTTATGGATGAGGGTAGACTGACTGACTCTTTAGGCAGGAAGATTGACTTCAAGAATACGATTATCATTATGACCAGCAACGTTGGTTCACGTCAACTCAAAGATTTCGGAACCGGAATCGGTTTCAATGTTGACAAAACTGACAAAGAGGCTGCAAATGGTGTTATCTCCAAGGCTTTGAATAAGTCATTCAGTCCTGAGTTCCTCAATCGTGTCGATGACATCATCATGTTCAACCAGTTGGATAAGGATGCCATCTTTAAGATAATCGATATTGAGCTTAAGGACTTTTTCCAGAGAATCGAGAAGCTTGGGTTCAAGCTTGATCTTTCAGAGGATGCCAAGAATTTCATAGCTGAAAAGGGTTATGATAAGAACTTCGGTGCTCGTCCATTGAAGCGTTCTATTCAGAAGTATCTCGAGGATGACCTCGCCGATCTGATGTTGAATCTAAATGCCGAGGGTAATATTGGTGGAACAATTAAAGTTGATTATAAGGAGAATGATGATAAACTGACATTCGATTATATCCCCCTGACTTAAATCAGTTTTAATGATAATTTCTAATTTGAACTGCACTTCAAAAGTTTGTTACAAAACTTTTGGAGTGCAGTTTTTTTTTATGTATTTGTTAGCAGTTGAAACTCGAAACCATCATTTTTTATAGAATCTTGTCATCAACATTAGATCAGATCTCGCTTAAAAGCAGGAGGCAAATAGGCTGATATGTCAGATTTTTTATATAAATTTGTTTTAAAACAAATGCAATCGGCTTGCTCTCCAAAATTGAAACTCCTGTTCAATCTTAAAAATTTTGAGAAAAAGATTATGAAAAGAATACTGTGTATCATAATAGCACTCTACGGCT
>CAZEJY010000016.1:0-47876 GCA_964512705.1 uncultured Sangeribacter sp.
GTCTATGGCATCCAGACTGCGGCAAACGGATTGTGCTTTACTCCAAAAGGACAGCCTGTTTACATCACACGTCGTTTTGACATACTGCCTGATGGTTCAAAACTACCGATGGAAGATTTCGCCTCGATAATCGGTAAGAATGAAGATAATGCCGGAAAACAATACAAATATAGCGGAAGTAACGTTGATATTGCCAAAGCGATTAAAACGAATGTCGCTGCATGGATGGTTGACATGGAACGTTTCTTTGAACTGGTGGTCTTTAACTATATATACGCCAACGGGGATGCTCACCTCAAGAACTTCTCTCTCATATTGAATGGGCAGGATTATCGTTTAGCTCCGGCTTATGACCTTTTGAACACCAGCCTGCATGTCAACGGAGATGATCTTGGTCTTGACGGAGGACTATCACCGGATATTGAAAAAAGCGATGTGTTTGACAAAACCGGTCATCCGTGCCGTCTCGATTTTGAGAGGTTCGGCAACAAGATTGGCTTGGTAAAAAGACGTATGGATAAAATTCTCAATAAGTACACATCGCTACCGGAGGGAGCATTGAATCTCATAGCCAAAAGTTATCTCCCTGATAAAGCAAAACGCAATTATACCCGTATCGTAAATGAACGGATAAGCCGTTTCAACCGAGACGTGTAGTTAGAAATTGGTAACTATAAGTTGAAATAATAGTCAAGGCGTTCAGTTTGGGCGCCTTTTATTATGCCAGAAGATAGCTATCCTAATCGGGAGAATGGAAAAACCACGCCTGAATAGCCTCTCGACAGCCTCCGGTAGTAGAAAATTCGCGGTATTTTCTCATCTGATTTGGCAGTATAGGATTTAATTTCTGAATGTATAAATATCATTTTACGGAATATTATAACTATTATTTGAGCTTAACTATCATTATAATGATACTATCAAGTAAATCTCTTGCAACTCCTGATGTGATCCGGAATCTTGACGACTGGTCGAGATCCTCTTTCCTTTCGATGAGAATTGATTTTTCCGGGGTGCTTGATGCAATGGCTGGCAAGGATTTCAGCGGAACAGAATCTGTAAGGAGGAATAACTAAGATTTTGGTGACTGACTTAAACAATTCGGGGATTAAAGTGTAATAATATTATCCGGTTTATTTAATCTAAGTAAGTTTGAAAAAATTTGCAAATGCCATTTAAGTGAACTTCCTGTTAGATAATATAAACTAATTTAGAAAACTTACTTATACACTGTAAACTTATATTCTAAACATGAAATCACGTATTGCAATCCTCGCATTCTTAGCACTCGCCCTGTCTGTTCAGATTTCTGCTTCCGGGAAGAAGTCTTCACAAAGACGATACATCTCCCCCCAAGAAGTGCATGTCACGATCTCTCCGGAAGCCCGGCATAAAGCCGACGCTTTATATGAGTCTGTAAGTTCAGCTTATTCCCAGGGTAAATTATCAGCAGAAGAAGTAGTTGAGAAATCTCTCTATCATAAAAAATGGAGTCCCGAACTGGCCGCCAGATGCCTGCAATTAGTTGCCGGCAAAAATATTGACGCCAAGGCAGAACTCGGTTATCTCTACACCTTTTACAAGACCGCTTATATGTTCCCCGGTAAGGAAGCTGAAGGTGTGCGCTTGTTGGAAACTGCAGCCGCTAATGGCAATAAAAAGGCTAATGATTATCTTGGAATATATTTTTGCGGCAAGAATGATTATAAAAAAGCATTGAAATATTTCAATGCCGCCGGCCAGGACCACATTCCTTACGCGTATACCTTAATTGGTGGGATGTATGAGGAAGGGCATGAAGTGAAGAAAGACCGTGCAAAAGCACGCGAATACTACCAACGTGCAGCATCACTTGGAGATGCCGACGGCGCTCAAAAATATGGCTATGCGCTACAGCGTGGATGGTTTGGAAAGGTTGATATGCCCGATGCTTTTTTCTGGACATACATCGGAGGTGATTTGGGTAGCGATTTTGCACGTTCAAACCTGATGTTGCCTATTCGCGGTGAACGTTTCGGCGATGATGTGCATACAGCATTCATTCGCAACGGAATGACTCTGGTGGATGCTTGGAACGACCAATACGGTGAAAAACTTAAAGCAGAACCCATCTATCAGAAAGGTTATAAGTTAGGTCTGCCTTTAAGAACCAAAGCAGCGGAAAACGGTGATCCATGGTCTCTTTTCTATCTGGGGAGCATGAGCTATAACGATGAGTTTCTAAATCACTCAGGCGACTTCATAAGGAAATGTTATGAACCGCTCATTGTCAGCGGGAAGCTTCCAGACTCAGCACTTGCTCTGGTCTATGCACGTCTTGGCGACCTATATCGAAAGGGGGACGGTGTGAAAGCCGATGCTTCCAAGGCAAGCGAATATACATCTAAAGCCGCAAAGCTTGGAAGTCTTGAGGCTTATAAAAGAGTTGAGAACATCCCGGACTGAAATGTAAAAAAACATACAGGCGTTAAAAATAAATTCCGGCTCCGTGGCATAGAATGTCCGGAGCCGGAAAAGTTTATAATCTAAAGGAGAAAGCCGTGCTTTAAATATAGTATTCTACCAGATCGACCAAGCCGGCGCGGACGGCACACTTTGTTGCTTCGTAAACATTGTTGACTTCTAATTTCCGGAAAATGTTTTTCTTATGGGTGATGATGGTATGAATACTTGAATTTCTTTCAGTAGCTATCTCCTTTACAGACTTACCTTGAGCGATAAGAATAAGAATCACACGCTCTGTGGTGGTCAGAGATGTAGTAGGAGATTGGATTGAAGGATCTGACGTGCGTTTTAAATTAGTAATCTGCCGACAAATGTAGCGTTGGTGGTGGAATGCTCCATTCAAAGCTGCAATAATCTCACTCCTTACACATTCTTTCATCACTATCCCAATATTATCCTCCAACAATATCCGGCGAATGAGAGTTACAGAAAGCTCATTTGAGAAAAATATCCATTCAACTCCACTGAAACGTCTTTGGAGAATAAGAAAATCATCAAACCCGCGCATATCAAAAAGCGCATAGTCTATTACCACAATCGCATCGGGATACTTCTCGAGGGCTGCCTTTAACGCATTTCTATCGGGTGCAAACAGAATTTCACACGAGGGAAGAAGTTCCCTTATCAAGCTATTCATCCCCTCGCGTGTTATATCCTGATTATCAGCTAATATAATAGTTGATGCGGTATTCACCATGTTTTCATCTGAGCCAATCGCTATTTGTTAGAGGGGGTAATCCTCAAAAGCATAAAGCACTGTGGAGAGGTATCTCTCACCAGTATCCGGAAGTAATGCCACGATTGTCTTACCCTCATTTTCCGGACGCTTAGCCAGTTCAATAGCAGCGTAAAGCGCAGCCCCTGCGGATATACCCACCAATAGTCCCTCTTTTCTTGCCAAGAGGCGGGAAGCCTTGATCGCATCGTCATTCTTCACAGCAATCACCTCATCGACAACCTCACTATTGTAATTCTTCGGCACAAAGCCGGCACCAATACCCTGAATTTTATGAGGGCCCGGCTTTCCCCCTGAAAGGACCGCTGAATCGGCGGGTTCAACAGCTACAGCCTTTATAGCAGGGTTATGCTTCTTCAAGCCTTCTGCAGTTCCGCTTACAGTACCACCTGTTCCAACTCCAGCTACAAATATATCGACCACGCCATCCGTATCAGCCCATATTTCTTCAGCCGTATGAAGAACGTGAGTCTTGGGATTAGCCGGATTATCAAATTGTTGAAGTATTATTGAACCGGGATTCTTCTCTTTCAGTTCATTAGCTACTCTTATTGCACCCTTCATTCCCTCACTACCCGGAGTGAGAACCAGTGTAGCTCCAAGAGCCTTAAGCAAGTTCTGGCGTTCTACACTCATCGTTTCAGGCATTGTAAGTATCAGACGGTAGCCCTTAACAGATGACACCCATGCTAAACCAATACCAGTATTACCACTTGTTGGCTCAATGATAAGAGCACCAGGTTGAAGAAGACCGGATTTTTCAGCATCTTCTATCATTGACAATGCGATACGATCCTTAACGCTACCACCGGGATTAAAATATTCCAGTTTTACCAATACTCGTGCTTTAAGGTCTTCGGTCTTTTCAATATTAGTTACCTCAAGAAGAGGTGTGTTTCCGATAAGCTCTGTAAGATTTCGTTTGATTCGTGCCATAATACCTAAGTAAGTTTATAGTGTTTCTTATTATAACAACAAAATTAATAACAATCTATCCACTAATTTATACCATTATCGTGGTATTTTTGCAAAAAATATATTTTCACTCTAAAAGATTCTTAAAAGTATAGAATTTGATTCAACCACGGCAGTATGGAAGCGTTATATGGGTAAAGATTAATAAGGTTCCCAAGATAGTGTCACTATCAAGGAATTATAAACACTAAATACTATGGATACACAAAAAATTAAGGAACTTCAAAATGAAAAGGGTGTTGTGATGGTAGAATTCTATGCAACTTGGTGTCCTCATTGCCAGAAGATGATGCCTATAGTAGATGAAGTAAAGTCATCATTTAAAGGCCGCGCAGCAGTATATCAGTTTGACATTGATAAAAACGAAGAGTTTGCGGATTCATTGGGTGTTAAATCCATCCCAACATTCATCATTTACAAAGACGGCGAAGAACTTTGGCGCATGTCCGGTGAAACGGAAGTCGAAACACTATCGCAAAAACTTAATGAGGCATTAGAAAAATAGGACTTGCTTATTAAGAAATCACACAGTTCACCCATAGGGTAATGAATAGCATTCATAGCCTATGGGCGTTTTTTTTACAAAACGAAAAGACAGCGCGTCATATAGACACACTGTCTCATCAACATATTATTATAAATATTATTGATACTAACCTTTTACATCTTAACAAGCATTCCTGAAGCAACAGATTCTGCAGCCTTATCACCCTTCGTCGCGCGGATAATCTCAATGGCGAAAGGAAGAGTTGTAGCCGGACCTTCGGATGTAATCAGATTTGGCTCAACCACTACTGTCTGCTCCACATACTCACCACCATTCTGATTTATAGCGTCACCAAGTCCGGGATAACAAGTTGCCTTCTTTCCTTTAAGTACACCAAGCGGCGCAAGCACTACAGCCGGACCGGCACAGATAGAAGCTATTCGACCATTTTTATTGTAATGAGCTAAAATCATATCCTGAACGGTTTTATTTGCATACAGATTTTGTGCCCCGGGATCTCCTCCGGGAACTATTAGCCAATCGGCATTATCCGTATTTACCTCAGTGATTAAAGAGTCTGCGACAAGCGTCTGACCAGTTGCACCCTTTACCTGTAGATTATCAGAAACCGCGACAGTTACTACGGGGATTTCCGCCCTACGGAGCGCATCGATTGTTGCGGTGGCCTCAACTTCCTCAACACCCGGTGCAAGGAAGATATAAGAATTTTGTGCTTTCATAACATTTGATCCTAAAATGATTAATAGTGCCGTAATAGCACTCTTTAAAATTGATTTCTTCATAATAAACTCTTTCATCATAATCTCTTTCATCAATTAAATAACCATTAGGATTCATGGATGGTTCATTAACAATACATGCACCAGTATAGCATGTAAAGATACTTCTTCAGAACAATCCATACTCTAATATCGTTAAGCAATAGTAAACTTATTAATAAATATTGGAAAATGTCTGATACTTCTTACAAGGTGCTGTTGGTTAACGGTAGTCCCCAGCCGAAAGGGTGTGTTGCCAGAGCATTCGACGAGCTTGAAAAAACTCTTAATGAAAATGTTATATCAACCGAAAGAATAAACGTAGGGAACAAGGATATACGCGGTTGCATTGCATGCCAGTATTGTAAAAGTCATGGGAAATGTGTCTTTAATGATGCGGTCAACGAAACGGCTCCAAAATTTGCCGAGGCAGACGGTCTGATTGTAGGTACGCCGGTTTACTACGCCGGGGCGAACGGTCAGTTACATTCATTCATGGATAGACTATTCTACAGCACCTCCGGAGTAGTTGACACTAATCAGAAAGTTGGGGCTACAGTAGTTTCATCTCGTCGTGCCGGAAGTACCTCGGCCTTCGATAGTATCAATCATTACTTCACAATCGCTTCAATGCCTATTGTCTCTTCCACTTATTGGAACGAGGTGCATGGTTTCGTAGCAGAAGATGTCGAAGAAGATCTTGAGGGGCTGCAGACCATGCGTAATCTCGGACGTAATACAGCATTCTTGATTAAGGCCATTCGCGCTCAAAAAGATAAAGATGGCCTACCAAAACAGGAAAAAGCCGTATTCACAAATTTCCACACAGAAGTCAGACAGTAAATATAATCTGATAATTCTAACATTTAAGAAGCCGTCATCCAGTGGGATAGCGGCTTCTTAAATGTTTTAATACAACTCAGTTGCAATTATTCCTCTATCGTAACAAGGCGGTATTTCTGCTTGCCGACACCCAATTCCTCAGCATGGGAAAGGATAAGTGTACCGAGACGTGAGTTTATTCTCTCAATAAGATGTTTCTTGCCCGGATCCTCTGAATTCATCACCATATCTACACATGCTTTATCAAGAGCCACCGGGTCAAGAGATGCGAGCACACCTAAATCACCCATTTCAGGAGCTGCAGGATTACCATTACAATCACAGTCTACCGAAAGATTGTTTGCAACATTGATATAAAGAATTCTATCTCCCGTATAATCCGTAATCGCCTTTGCAGCTTCCGCCATAGATTCAATAAAATCTGCCTGCTCGGCGGTATTGCGCCAGATTGAATCAGCATTCTCGCATTTACCTGCAGAGTGGATATACGCCTTACCATTGGAGGAAGCTATACCAATAGAAATGTTTTTAAGCGCTCCTCCGAAACCACCCATCTGGTGACCTTTGAAATGCGAAAGAACCACGATGAAATCATAATCCGCAAAATTTTTACCAACTATATCCTTAGTCAGATGCTTTCCTCCTTTGACAGGCAACACCATTTCTCCATCTGCATCCATAATGTCTACTCCCGCTAAATCCGTGTAACCATGCTCCTTTGCAGTAGCGCGATGTGCCTCTGTTGAATTACGATTACCTGCATACGCCGTATTGCATTCTATAAAAGTACCATTCACCAAACGCACGAAATCTGCGATCAGTGCAGTATCAAGATGATTGGATTTATTGGACTCTCCGGTAGAAATTTTAATTCCGACCTTTTTACCTTTGGCTTCTCGACCAAGTGCCTGATAAACTTTCACAATATTCTCAGGAGTGATATTCTTGATATAAAACACTGTTGGGATGGAGTCTTCGTTAGCTCCACTGTCCATGGCGGAAGCATTCTCTTTCTTAGCTCCGCATGAAACTGCACTCATGGCTCCTATAACTATAAAAGCCAATAATAACATGATCTTTCTCATTTTTATATTATTTAGTTTTTCTAAGCTACTTATTCAAAAAGATTACAAACTCAGTGTAAAGCCGCCTGACGCTGTAAACCCCGGCATAGGATAACCCCGATTAATAACATAAGATGCATCTGTAATATTGTCAAAGTTAGCAAATATTTTCAAACACTTAAGTAATTGATATGAAATCTTCGAATCAAGCAGTGCAAAGTTCTGAAACGGTATCTCATCAGCCACATACAGATGTGCTACCCCCTTGACCTGAGCAGTTATTGTTAATTTCTTCAGAGGTTGCCAGTCTACTCCCATAAAATACTGATGACGTGGAGCCCCTGTCAGGTTATCAAGCGATGAATGCAGATAACTGTAGGTTGCTTTTAAAGACAACATCCTGAAAGGATTAACCCCCACAGAAACTTCAATACCTTTATTTACGAACCCTCCGGTATTCTCATTCTTCATATCTACCACCTGAATCATATTAGTCCCACGGCTGAAATACAATGTCAGATCAGCATCAACAATATTCCCAAACGTTTTCCTGGCAGAGACCTCATAGTTCCACATTCTTTCAGGATCAAGATCCTTATTCGCCATGCGATATAAATAGAGTTCCCTGAAAGAGGGGTTACGATAACCCATAGCTGCCGAAGCCTTAAAAGTGATGGAAGGCCACGGATTGGAAACAATACCTATCTGTGGAACAACCCGAGAATTAAACATTGAACTGTTAGCCACTCTTATTCCGGCATTAACCGTCAACTTCCTATCGATTAGGTTTTGAGCTAAGGTTACATAAGGAGAATACTCCGAGATCTGTTCCCTATCCATTGTTGCTAAAGCGCCGGGCTGATGTGTCACTCCTCCCGACATTGGTATTTCGCCTGAATATCGTGCGAAATCGAATCCCACTGTCATGTCCGCTTCCCTCCAAGGTCGCACATTCTGATAGGCAAGAATTCCGAATCTGTCATCAGTGCTGTGAAACTGACGTGGATCCCTTATGAAATGATTACCCCAACTGTAATAAATGCGAACAGCACCGGAGGTAGTTCGATAGGAGTTCATAGCCGCTACCGACGCCTCCCCTCTGATAATATCTTGATAATAAATATCTGTAGAAGATGGATTGGAGAGAAGCGGATATAGTGGATCGTTAGCCTCAAAATTCATAAGCGTAACATCCGCTACAGCCTGCCATTTATCGTTAAACTTATACGAAGTTTTTGCATAACCGCTCCATTGCTTGAAGTCGAAATTATCTACATTTCCATCCGTGCGGTCATAACTCACCGATGCCATAACCGAGAAAGGGCCATAATGCGATGAGAGATTTGCTGTTGTCTGCCATGTATTGTAACTTCCATAGCTGGATGTCAAAGAAGCCGAAAAAGGTTTAGATGAAGCATTTTTAGTAATGATATTAATTGTCCCTGCCATAGCGTTGGAGCCGTAGAGCACAGATGCCGGCCCACGCAGAACCTCTACCCTCTCCACATATTCTTTTGAATAGAAATCCGCTACATGATGAGAATATAATCCTGCGAACTGAGGTTGACCATCAACCATCATCAAGACTGCAGACGCACGATCTCCACCAACACCTCGCAATTTAATATGACCTGCGCCACCATTACTGCTGACTCCGAATCCCAAAATACTTCGTTCGGTAACGAAAAGACTTGGTACCCGTCCGGACAAGACACTTAGTAACTGATTGGATCCTGTTTGTTCCAAAGCGTCTTTCCCGATAACCGTAACCGTATAAGGTAGCAAACGAGCTTCAATCGCCTTATTTGAACCGGTCACTACTATTTCAGCAAGTTGTGAACCCTCAATGCTATCTGATACTACAACCGAAGCATCAGCGAGCAAAGAAGAGATTATAACTGTGGGAACAAGGAATATAAATTTGCGTATTGACATTCAAAACTGTTTGTTGGTGTCTGCAAATTTAATAAATTTCAATAAATACTTAGGAACTTAGATAAGACACTACATAATTACCTACTAAACTATCTATATGATAAATTTTTCAAAAACATTTAAGTAACTCAGAAAAATCCTAAATTACAACAACATAAGACTTTTCACTGCGGCTTAACTTCCGATAAATCAACAAGGTGATTAATAATGGCAAAAACGGTGAGTCCTGCTGTGGTATGGATTTCCAATTTTGAACAGATATTACGTCTGTGGGTTGTGACAGTGTGCACCGAAATATATAGTGAATCTGCAATCTCCTTATTGGACTTTCCCAAAGCGACCTCTCGAACGATATCCTTCTCCCGTTCACTAAGAATCTGCAATTGAGCAGATAATTCAGGGGCATAATCAACTTTAAATGTTGATTTGGAACCACCATTTCTCAGATTATTCTCCAGCTTACGCACACAAGGTATCAACAATCGGCTCTCCACCTCGAAGTGAGACATCATGTCGCGACCACACACAATGATATCAAACAAAGTACCGCTCAGTCGCATATTATCCCTACGACTATATTGACGTATAAAGATTTCTTTTAATTCATTCAGTTTTTCCACTGTATCGGAGTGAGACTCCGAATAATCACTTATATTGAAATCTTCCGGAACTGAACCTTTCAAAAGATTATCTACATAGGCAAAGATCACATTGTTTTCATACTCCATGTGTTTGCGGACCTCCTCTACATAGTCATCAAAGAATCTGATCAGGATTACAGCCACCTCATCCACTTGTTGTCCACAGGTAGCCTCTACAAGATTACGACGAATTTTGGGAAGTTCGATCTCCAGAAAAGAGGTGTGCGCTCTTTTAAGATAATCCATAAGAGCAGGAAGAGAGATACTATTTTCATCATAAATGTATCCACTGAGAAGATTACACACATTTACGAAAGTGTTAAGGTCTACACCATTATTACTGCAGACCTCTTCCACCGTTGCATCTCCGAATCCGAATGCAATATTGAATCGGCTCAATGCAGGCAGAAGCATTGCATTGTCGCGCACAAGATCCCTCATTTTATTAAAACCGGAGTACCCGTTCTTATTCCCTGAAATCATGGTAAAGCCATTAGGTCAAATTCTTTAATGCAAATTTAATGATAATTTAAATCTATCCCAATACCCAAATTTAGTGATTTTTTAATTCCATAGCCAATAAAAATTTTGAGTATTCAAGAATAAATATTTACCAAATTTATGGTATTGACCTGAGGAGAGACAGGTTCTAATTTTGCATACCGAAAGGATAATTCATAATGCACCAACAGAAAACATATAACTTTTTCAAACAACCTAACATACGTTACTTGATCCACCATGTCACGTTGATTCTTGCACTATTGGCTATAAACGACATGTCGGCAGCTAAGAAATTAGTACGCAAAGACACAACCGACACGGTCCGTGAGATTTTGCCGGAAGTGATTGTCACTGCCCGCGAGAGTCGTCAAGCCACAAGTGCATCAATTATCGACACCACTGCCATGCAACATCTTCAGCCATCGAGCTTTACAGATTTACTTGAGCTCCTGCCGGGGAGTCTATCTAAAGATCCTTCTACAGGTACTCCCAATATCATTAATCTCCGCACTGCTGCTAATGTCATGGAGAATGATGACTACATGAGTAGCGCAATCGGCACCTCTTTTGTCGTTGACGGTGTTCCAATCAATACAAATGCCGGGATGCAGACTACTTACGATTCCAATCACTCATCACGCAACACAGCTGCCAAAGGGGTCGATATGCGAGCTTTAGGCACAGATGATATCGAAAAAGTTGAAATTATCAGAGGTATAGCCTCTGTAGAATATGGAGAATTGACCTCAGGATTAGTATCAATCAAACGTAAGAGCGGCATCAGTCGTCTGGAGGCTCGTTTCAAGGCAGATACTAAAAGTCAATTATTCTATGTCGGGAAAGGTTTCGCGCCAACAAAAATGGACTGGACTCTGAACTTTGGTTTGAGTTTCTTGAATTCATACACCGATCCCTGCAATGTTCGTGACAATTTCAAACGCATCAATGCCTCCCTGCGCAGTAACCGCAGATGGGAGACAGATGTGCTTACTACATCTCTTGCATCATCCTTAAACTATGGTGCAACCTTTGAGCGTGATAACAACGACCCTGATCTGACCATTAATAATACAATAGATTACTTCAAGACAGCTAACCACAATATCTCCTTTAATAACATCCTGACACTTAAGCCTCAGGAGGGTTTATTCTGGAGAGAATCCTCTCTTACTGCCGGAATCAGCTATGGGCATGAGCGACTTAACCAGAAAAGACATGTTTCTTCATCACGAATTATGCCGATGCCGGTGTCACTCACTCCGGGGAGTAATTATGTAAGCTACCTGCCGATGTTATATCTTGCAGAACTGGACGTGAAGGGAAATCCACTTACCGCTTATCTCAAAGGTGCATCCTCATTCTTTTTCTCTCACGAGCACTACTCCAATTCAATAAAAGCCGGTATTGAATGGAACATGAGCAAGAACTATGGCAAAGGGCATGTCTATGATCTGGAACGACCGATAACAGCTTCAACCGGTAACCGTCCGCGTGCGTTCAGTGATGTTCCCGCAATGCATCAACTTTCTGCATATATCGAAAGTGCAAACTCCTTGCGAATCGGAGAGCACTCTCTAAAAGCTGTAATCGGAATAAGAGAGACTCAATTGCTCCATCTTGACAAGCGCTACAAACTTTCCGCCCTACCTTATTTGGATCCGCGTCTATCATTATCATGGACACTTCCGCGCATCATGATTGCTGATCATCCCTTTATTTATGACATAAATGGAGGGTGGGGACTTCAGACAAAAATGCCGGTGGCTTCATTTCTCTATCCCGATTTGGTTTATACGGATTTCGAACAGTTAAACTATTACCACAATGAAGAGCGCTTCCGCACAATGAACGTAATGACCTATGTAGAAGACATCACTAATTACGATCTTGTCGCTGCTCGAAACGCCAAATGGGAAGTTAGATTAGGTGCTCGATTCATGGGAAATAATCTCTCAGTCACCTATTTCCGTGAGAATATGAACGATGGATTCCGGAACACGGGCTTCGTTCATGATTATATTTATAACCGGTATGATGCCTCGGGGTATAATCCCTATATTACGGGAGAAGCTCCTCTTATCGATTATCTACCTTTTGTCACCGAGAACTATCGTGCGGTTAAATCCCATATCACCAATGGATCGACAACTAAGAAAGAGGGAATTGAGTTCACATTGCAAAGCAGAAGAATCAATGTGATACATACACGTTTCTCCGCAATCGGTGCGTGGTTCCGTACCATCAACTGCAATAGTCAGCCCCTTTGGTACAAACCGGGAGTAATAGTCAACGGTAAAGAAGTTCCTTATATCGGATTGTATGATGACGTAGATGGAAGTATCTATAACAGCTTCAACACAAATTTTGTGGCTGATACCGACCTTCCACGCCTCGGACTAAGATTCTCCGTTTCCATGCAGTGCCTTTGGTTTACGGATCGCCAGACTATTTTCCGAAACGGAATCCCAACTCACTACATCGGTCCCGATGATGATATATTATCACCGCGACCATTTACTGATGAGTGTCAGAATGACCCGGTGCTTCGTCAGCTCATAAGACAATTTAACGAAAGTTCATTTGTCAGATACCGCATCCCAACTGAAGCCTCATTCAATTTCAAGGCAACTAAAACATTTTGGAGGAACCGCATCAGCATAGCGATATATGTGAACCGGCTCTTTCATATAGCTCCGGATTATGAACAATTCGGAACAACAGTAAGAAGGTTCAACTCCCCTTACTTCGGAATGGAACTAAATTTAAAAATATAAACAAACAATATAATAATAATAATATGAAACTTAACAAATTTCTTATTTGCGGTTTAACCGCACTATCAATTTTGGCAACATCCTGCCAGGATAAAGAGGAACCTGTACAACTCTTTTCAATCAGTTTGAATTCAACACTACCGGAAGGGGCTGTGCTGGATAATGTAAAGTGCACTTTTACAGAGATCAATACCGGCGCGACCACAACCGTGACTGATCTTTCAGAGATTAACCTTCCAACCGGTGTCTACAATGTGGAGGCTGAAGCAACCGCTACCATCACCGGAGTAGAGAAGCACCTGAGATCAGTGGCTCAAAACATCACAATCAACGAGTCTCAGAAAGCCATTGACCTCACTTGGTTCTTTTATAATCCTGAGAATTCGTTGATCTTTAGTGAAATCTTTGTAGCTGGCTCACTCAGGGCTGACGGTAAAGCGGCTCTCTATGACAGCTATTTCCTCATCTACAACAATACCGATGAGGTAATCTATGCCGACGGTCTGATCTTGTGTGAGTCAAAACTTCTGAACAGCAGTTTCACAGATCTCCGCACGGAAGCTAATTTCCCTGATAACAACTTTACTGCACAGGTTCTTTATGCCATTCCCGGTTCCGGAAAAGATGTTCCCATCCAACCTGGAAAGAGTATTAAGATAGTGGATCAGGCAGCCAACTTCAATAATCCAGCTGAAGGAATGGATGGTGTTGACAACACAGATGCTGATTTCGAATGGTATGACGAGGTTACCACCGGTACTATCAGAGACACTGATAATCCAAGCGTCAAGAATCTTGAAAAAATCTACAGCTACTCCAAAACTATCTGGCTTCCTTCTCAGCAGTGCAACAGAAGTTATGCAATCTTCCGTCTCCCCGAAGGAATGGATACAGATACTTATCTGAGCAAATATAATGGTGATTATGATTATATTTCTGTGGTTGGAACAGCAATGAAGGGCACAAACTGCTACCTTGTACCTAATGAATGGATTCTTGACGGAGTGAACCTCTGTCCCTCTTCATTGTGCCAGTTCAAATCTCTCGGTGCATCTGTAGACATGAGTTTCTCAGCAGTTGCTGCTGACAATGCTTTGGGTAACCGTGCCGGAAAGAAATTCGTGCGCAAAGTTGCCGGCACCTCCCCTCTCGGAAATCAGATTCTTCAAGATACTAACGACTCTGCTAACGACTTTGAAGTAGTAAAAGTTAAGTAATCAAAAGTAAGTACCAATTATTATATTATCCCCGATGATGATCACCCGTGCACGAATAGCGATTGTGGCTTTCACAGTCATTTCAGCAGCGCTATGCAGCGTGGCAGTGAATTCTGCAGAGGCAAAGGCCCCTATTCTGAATCGATTACAGAACGAATCAATGCCAGCTAAAAGACTGTGGAGAGATGTGTGCAAGTCAAATCCGGCTACCATGCAATATCTCGATTCACTATCTATTTCGTGTGCGGGGGCATCTTTCATCCACGACAAGGGTGCAATTGAACCAAGCGCTCAGAAAGGTCTCGGATATACATCCATCAGTTTAGGAGCCCGATCCTATTACAAATTATCAAAAACAAGTTCTGTTTGGGGTACAGCATCCTATACCAACACATTGCGACGAGATATCAGTCAATGTAACATATTGGACTACTCTCTGCTTGGACCTTACACCTTAGGTGATACCATTGGTGGAGCCTTCCGTTGCCAGCAATACATCATCAGTGGCGGTTGGAGTCATTCCTATGGAAATTGGAGTGTTGGTGTCGGCGCTGATTACCGAGCGGAAACAGCCACTCGATCAAGAGATCCGCGCATCAATGATATTGTGTCTCAACTTGATTTGAAAGCAGGAGCATCATTGAAATTGAGAAACCATTATATTTTTGGAGTAAATGTTGGATTCACCACCTATTCCCAGACATCGGATGTAAAGTTCATGAACCCTGCAAATGATATAATGACTCAAGTTTATACAGGACTTGGTAGTACCTTCAAACGCTTTGGCAGCAATCTCGCAAAAGAAAGTGCCCATTCTCTAAAGCGTTATGGAGGGCGCCTCCAATTAATTCCAACCTCTGCTACAGGTCTTTTTTTTAAGGGTGAAGTATTTATGACCGAAGTTGACATGTATATCCGGAGTCTTAATAACCTTCCCTTTTCTAAAACCTCCACAATTACCGGAGAGTGTCAATTAGGGTGGATACAAACTTTCAGAGGAGGGTTAGAAATAGCCCCACAATTTCAAGGCTTATTGTTAAAGAGAACCGGGACTGAAAACATATTCGGAACTGCGGCAGGTTCAAAGTATCCGGTCATAGGAAGCCGGGAAAACTATAAAGAAAACCTTCTGTCCGCTCTTCTTTCAATTCCATTGACATGGAGAGTGCAGCAAAACTCACTTAAAATCGATATTAGGCCGTCAGCCATTATAGGAAGAGAGGAGCAGAAACTTCTTTCCCCTTCTTTAAATAGCAGTCAAAGCTTTTTTACACCCATGGCTTCCGGAAGCATAAGTATGATTCCAACTCAAAAATTCTCTTTCACAATTGAAGGTGGAATATCGAGAAGATACATATCTGAACAAAACTTCGGTTTCCAAGCCGGTATCGGTGTCAGTTATGCCTTAGGAGAAACGGCGCTGCATCTGGGCGTAAAATGGGAACATGAAAATCGATTTTATTCCGAAAACTATAATTTTTTCGGAACCTCTTTATCCATAATATTTTAAATTAGTCTATCATGCAAAACAATAACGAACCGGTTATAGAGGTCAAGAACCTCACCCAACGCTACGGTAATGGCAGAGTCATCTATGAGAATCTGTCTTTTGAAGTTCCGAAGGGGAGAATATTAGGCCTATTAGGAAAGAACGGTACCGGTAAGACCACTACTATCAATATCCTCATGGGTTACCTGAAACCTCGAGGAGGAGAGTGCAAAATCTTCGGTGAGGAGATTACCGCCATGCGACCTGAAACCAGAGCCCGCATAGCCCTTCTGATAGAAGGACACGTTCAGTATTCCTTCATGACTATTGAGCAGATTGAACGATTCTACTCAAATTTCTATCCGAAATGGAATCGTGAGGCATATTACGAATTAATGAGTAAGCTGCACGTCTCTCCACGTCAACGAATATCATCCATGTCTTGCGGCCAGAGGTCTCAGGTTGCACTTGGCTTGATATTAGCCCAAAACGCTGATCTACTTGTATTGGATGATTTTTCCCTTGGTTTGGATCCCGGATATAGAAGATTATTTGTAGATTACCTCAGGGAATACGCCAAGAGTGAAGATAAAACAATCTTCATGACCTCCCACATCATCCAGGATCTTGAGCGACTCATTGATGATTGTATAATGCTTGATTACGGCAAAATTCTCATCCAGACCCCGGTTGATAAGTTATTGCAGGATCTGTCACGCTATACCTTCAAACTTAATTCAGGCGCACTTCCTGAATTTTCAACTGAAAGCGGCATAATAAATCCCTCAAAAATCAGAGATGAAGTTGAGCTTTTCACATTCAAATCACGCGAAGAATTAGAAAGTATTCTCAATAAAGAGGGAATGAATTATACAGGTCTGGCAAAGACACCAATCAGCTTAGAGGACGCATTCATCGGATTAACCGGAAAATATTGATAAACTATGTATAAAGCATTATTATTTAAAGAATGGCTAAAGACCCGGCGGGTCTTCTGCATCTCTCTGATCATCTCAATCCTTGTGGCAGTATATGCCGTGATGCAGATGAAATCTCTAATTGAGACAAAGGGTATGGAAACGCTATGGCTAACTATGATTCTTAAAGATGTGATGTTTGTCGACATTCTTGCCTATATTCCACTTTTAGCAGGTATTGCGATTGGAGTAGCGCAGATGGCTCCTGAAATGTCTCACAAAAGATTGAAACTGACCTTACACCTCCCCTACCCTACAATGAAGCTGACTGCCATCATGATAGGTGTCGGCTTACTGCAATTAACTTTGATATTTCTGCTACAAGCTCTGATAATCGCAATCTACGACTCAATCATACTTCCCTCTGAATTGACTTGGAGGGTTATGCTAACACTCGCCCCATGGTACATTGCGGGCTACATAGCATATCTGTTGGTATCGGCAATCTGTCTCGAAGGGAAATGGTTGGTTAGACTCATAATTGGCATACTCGGAGTCGGCATACTGATTCCGATTTATATCTTTGGTGGTGCAATAATTATTTATAATATTTTACTCCCTGTATTGATAATATTCACATTAATTCTGACCCTACTCTCTTTAGGCTCAGTAGCGAGGTTTAAGGAGGGCCTGCAAGATTAAAATGAAAAAAGCGCATAAATTATTACTCATCCTCATCTCCGTTATCGTTCTTGTGTGGGTTATTCCGGTTCTTTATTGTTTGATTATTCCTGATAAAAACCGAGATCCCTTTGTTGCGTGGTCCCCCGTGAGCAACAGATTTATTGTCAGCATGCCTACGGAAGGTAAAGGGGACCCGGAGATTTTTGATATTGACCCTATCACAGGTGAGCCCGGGAAATATTGGAACAAGGAACAAAGAGATTCTCTCCTACCGGAAATTTACGCTTCTCAGTTAATGGGGAAAGGTCTTATGCCAGACTCCCTTAATGGGGAAGAGATGTCTATGCACAATATCAGACGCAATCGATGGACCTTCTCCTCTTTCCCCGAGAACATAAATAAATCAACACCGGAAGTCTATCCCCTGATGGAATCAATGCCGGCAAGATTTGACCTGGAGGATCCTAAAGTTACACTCATGGCTAAGAACAATGTCGAAGTAATAGATATTGCAACAAACACTCCTGACGACATAAAGACTGCTCGTTTTTCCAAGATGTTTAAGGCTAAGGGGGTTAAATTACCTATAACTAAAGCCTCTGCAAATATTACAACACGCAAGGGTTACGACAACGGTTACCTCCTCTTGGATGCCGATAAAAACATTTATCACTTAAAAATGCAGGTGAATCGTCCCTCTATGGCAAAAATTAATCGTCCCGATTCTATCACCCCAACCCATCTGTTTATTCAGGAACAACCTGATAAAGCATTTTATGGTTTCGTAGCAACTGATTCGGGCGACCTCTATGCAATCCAGCGCGATGATTACAGCATGATTAAAATCCCGGAAGTTAAATTCAATCCGGAAACAGATAAAATTTCCATTCTCAAAGGACTCTTCAGTTGGGTTATAAAGCTTGAGAAAAACTCCGGATTCGAATGGATCGCCATAGATTCTAATAATTACGAATTCATAGACAAATATGAATATGCTCAACCGAAGCCATTCCGAAGGAAATTGGCGGAGATTGCAACCTTGTTAAAACGATAAAATTCATATAATTAAAAATAATTTAGACTTATGATTCCAAAACTAAGAACGATCAAACTAATTGCAATGGTAGTCCTGATGGTTTCTATTGCAAGCTGTGGTTCAAAAAAAGAGGAGAAGAATTCTGAAGAAGTGGCTACTACTGAGACGATCACAGTAGATGCTCTTCTTGCAAATCCGGAAACCTATCTGGACAGTACGGTTACTATAGAAGGACTTTGTTCCCATCTCTGTTCTCATGGGGGAAGAAAAGCTTTCGTTCAAGGTAATGCCGATAATATTCAGATCAGATGCGAGGCATTTCCCGGTATGAAGGAACCCTTCCCCGGAGAGGCGGTACACAAGCCATTGAAAGTCACAGGCGTACTTCGTGAACAGCGTATTGATGAGGAATACCTGAAATGCTTGGAAGAATCCGTTCAGAATGATGGTGATCAGGCGGAAGCTACATGTGAAACAGAGCGGAAGGCTCATGGCCAGAAGGAAATTTCCACCCTCGAGGGTAGAGTGCAGGATTACCGCGCAAGGATTGCAGAAAGTATTGCCAAAGGAGGTAATCCATATTTGTCATTCTATTATATTGAGGCAACCGGTTACGAAATCCTCCCGGACTAAGTAATATTAAGTGATTTAGAAAGTTTAGGAGGTGAGTCAAATGACCCACCTCCTAACTATTTCAATTAAAGCATTCTTTAATTTGGCCTAAGCTTTTACTCCATCACGTTGGGAACCGGTCCATATTTATTGGCCTCAGGCTGACTTGGTTGACACCAAAGAACGATTAACACAATTTGGCCGGCGATAGGAAGGAAAGTCCAGAGCCAATTCCAACCTGAACGTCCGGTGTCATGGAAACGACGGAACATAAGTCCTAATGACGGAAGGAGGATCGCAACTGACCAGAGATAGTTGAGATAGGTTACAAAACTTGTTGAAGAAAGTGCTGCAACATCCAAAGCTCCGGTTTGAGCCATATTCACCATCTTTACTGAAACAATAATAGAGGGTATTGAAAGCAAAGTGCTGATGATCGCAGTGAAAAGTTCAAACCACCAAAACTCCGAACGGGAAGCGCGGCCGGTGAACACACAATACTGGGAGAATGCGCGTTTAATCGCATTGATAAAGGAAACCTGATACTGTACCATATTACTTTATTTTAATTGATTTAAAAGTTCTCTTTCCAAAATTTTCCCAAAGATAAGTATTTAAATCAATTTTCCAAAATTAAAGCGATAATTGCAAACTAAATTTTAAAGAACGAGGCTGCGACGGGCCATAAATATAACCTGAATCACGAAGATAACCGAGGTCGAAATCCTTCTGATATGAATTCAGCACATTAGTAACGCCGGCAGTGAGATCAGCCGTGACTCTCTTCAGGATTTTGAAGGTATAGACCAGACTTAAGTCTGCATCAAAGAATGTCGGAGTCTTCACTGCCATGTCCACGGGAGTACCCGAACCTTGAAGATGCTGAACAATCATAGGTCGGGTCAAAGTGCCGTTCAAACGCGCTTTCCAATGTTTGTTGATAGTATAGTTTGCAGTAATATAACCGTAAATATCCGGAGTGCGGAAGAGTTTCTTAGCGGGAGCAACATCAGGATTATCACTCCAGTACTCAAGTTTCTTATAGCGGCTTCTTTGGAATGTAGCTCCCAATTGCATATCGAAATGCTTTGAGAAATATGCTTTCGCTTCAAGATTCAAGCCGGCAACGGTCGCGCCGGAACCGTTGTAACGTTCAAGAACTGCATTGCCTAAAGCATCGGTTTCGTCGAGCTGGCGCAAAGCGAAAACATCACGCAAATCAGTGTAGAAACCCTCAATTAGGAAATTAGTCTGTATGCTTCCGAACGTGAGATAGATATCGGCGGAAGCACTGAAACTGTTAGAGCTTTCCTGTTTCAAACCGGGTGCAAGAATGGTGACCACCCTCTCCCCTCCTACAATTGCCACGTGGAAATCTTCGTCGTAAGCCTGCGGTGAACGGAAACCGGTTGAATAAGAGAGTCGGAAATTAAATTTCTCAGAAGGGTTAAATCTGATATTCGCACGCGGTGATACAATAGGATTGTGAATCAGTGAGTGCTTGTCGAGTCTTGCACCAATAAGGAATCCCCATCTGTCATCGCGCCATTCATTTTGGGCATAAGCACTATAAATATTTACTTTCTGAAGGATGTCATGATCGTAACCCACGGTTACATCGTGCAATCTATTGAATGAATACTCCAAACCTCCTACAAATTGAGAAGGCATAAAAAGTAATCGATCAAAATTATGGGCATATTGTCCACCGGCTGTGACTACAAGGTCAGAAGTGTGACCATAAGCATTAGGATCCATCTCGGAGCCGTAATAGCTCTTACGGCGAATTGCCTGAGTAGCGGCATAAGCTGTGAGGTGCCCTTTACTTTCCTTTACCCAAAGGTCATAAGATATCTCTCCTCCATGTATATTATGTTCGGTCTGCTCCGCGACCATGGCAAGATGTGGAGGTTGATCAAGTTTGTCACCTCCACGTCGATACTCATGAGTGGTGTGATACTCTATGGCGAGACGAGAATCATCGCTTGGGCGAGCGAACATGCGCGCTCCGAGTGTCTGACTGTTTAAGGCGGCAATCTCCGTGTAACCATCCCCGTTGTCATCATATCCGTCGCGATTACGGCTCTGACCGTATGCCATCAGGCCGGCTTTCCTGGAATCTGCTACAACAGAAGCATTAAAGGTTGTGTTATTATCCAAACTTCCGGAAGGACCAATGGATGATATGGTGTGACTGATTTGGGCGGAATTGACTGAAGGATCCTTGGTGATGATATTGATAGTACCACCAATTGCCGATGAGCCAAATAAAGCTGAACCGCCTCCTCGCATCACCTCAATTCTATCAATCATGTTTGCAGGAATCTGCTCCAGACCATAGACTCCGGCAAGAGCAGAGAACACCGGACGGGAATTCATCAGAATTTGGGAATAGTGACCATCAAGACCATTTATGCGCACCTGTGTAAAACCGCAATTCTGACAATCATTCTCAACCCTCACTCCCGGTTGGAAGTCAAGACCATCGGCAAGTGAACAGGCACCTACCTCTGTCAATAACTTACCGGTTGTGACATTCACCAAATTTGCACTCTCGCGTCTCTTTGTTTCACTCTTGGATGAGGTTACCACAACCTGATCAAGCATAAAGGTATCCGGGTCGAGCTCAAATTTAAGCTCGACTGTCTTATTGGGAAGAACCTTTACTTTGAGTTCCTTGGATTTGTATCCACTGAAAGTAGCTTCCACCACGTATTCACCCGGAGTGAGATCATGGATGGCATAATGCCCTGAGGCATCTGTCTGAGCACCGATAGATGTCCCTTTAATTTTCACGGTACTGTACGGGAGATGCTCACCGTTAGAGCGGTCGATAACATGTCCGACTATGTGGGCGTCATGATTTGAAGAGGCAGCATGGATATTCACACCCCATAAGACTATAGCAATGGCTATAGCCAAAAACTTTATATGTTTTGACATTTCGCGTTCTGATAAGAATTGTTGCTGGATTTATGTTAGATACACATATAGGAAACCCTCTCATGTAAAGACATAGAGGTACCTGACGAAGTTGGGCCAACTTCGCTTCAAAGTAAAATTAAATCAGAACAGGGGGTGCCCTTAGCGAACAAGAATCCTTTACTCCGGATTCAATAAAGGATGGTAGGCATAAAAGCAATGAAGGAAGTGCGGTGGCGAAAACAGTCAACATGAATGGGTTAACCCCTTGGAAAGAGAACGCCGCACTATTAAAAGATGAGATGAGAGAGAGAGAATTGCCACTATGGCTATGCTGTGCAGAGGGTATGTAGGGATGGGAGTGGGTGATCTTCGTTCCATCCGGCAAAGTATGCAGGTGCATAAATGCTGAATTCATAAACATGAAGTTCATGAATACTGCTATCAGCACCAGTGATATGTAGCGTATGCTTCTCCTCTGCTTCTGCATTTCGTTGCAAATTTAAAGCAAAGAGCTAAATTTTTCAAATTAAAATACTCAATATTTAGTGTTGCACTTTATTATTTCATTTTAGAGAATGCACTTAAGGGGCATTTTTTTCAATCTTGCGTCCAAAAACCTTTTAGGATATACAATCGTTGTAATAGTAAAATAATAGTAAAATAGGATAGAAATTAACATTATAAATTTGAATGCTATGAAAAAATATGTTTGCGAAGTATGCGATTGGGTATATGATCCCGCAGTAGGTGACCCTGACAACGGTATCGCACCCGGCACAGCTTTTGAGGATATCCCTGATGATTGGGTATGTCCGGTTTGTGGAGTAGGGAAAGATGATTTTGCGGTAGTTGAGGAATAACTACAAGACGCTTCTAAAATTTATATAGGAGATATAATTATGGATAAGAAAGTATTAATATCATATTTCATTCAGAAAGGTAAAGACTCCTCCACTTCCAAGAGAGTAGCAGAAGATATCGCCGCTGCCCTGAAAGCGAAGGGTGTGGAATCAACCGAATTTGCAATTACACCGGTTGAAAGCTATCCTGAAAATTCTGCGGAATTCGAGGGAATTGTGAAATTGGAACAGAAGGACCGTCTACGTCCTGCAATCACTTCTAAAGTTGGAAAATTTGATGATTATAAGACCATCGTTGTTGTCGCACCTAATTGGTATGGCGACGCTCCAATGGCTGTTTACACATTCTTCAATGAACATGATTTTGGAGGTAAGAGAATCGTTCCCGTAATTTGTCATGCCGGCGACGGAGGCAAAGAGATTCGTGAATCATTCCGCAAGTTCATGCAATGCGATGTTCTTGATGGTGTAGACGTAAAGGACAGTGAGGAGGATACAGCTGCCGTAACTGAAGCTGTATCAGAAATTCTCGCTAAGTAACTAAAAATTATTATAAAAAACGATAAAAGCCGGAAATTTCCGGCTTTTTTTATTGATATATTTGAGTTAGTTGGGGAAATATATTATCTTTACGGAAAAATTTCCGTAATTGGAAATTTTCATTGAAGTTGCTTACCCAACTTCCCTAATTAGAATCTAACAAACCTACAAATAACTCTATTATGATCAATCGTTTTATCCTTAACGAGACTTCTTATTTCGGCCCCGGCGCACGCAAAGAGCTTCCCGGAGTAGTTGCAAATCTTGGAAAATCCAAGGCATTGGTTGTTACAGACCCCGGATTGGTAAAATTTGGTGTGACCGGTCAAGTAACAGATATCCTTGACGCTGCAGGACTCCCATACGAAGTTTTTGCTGAAGTTAAGCCAAATCCGACAGTGAGCAACGTTCTCGCCGGAATTGAGGCTTTCCGCAAAGCAGGTGCTGATTATCTGATTGCAGTAGGTGGCGGTTCTGCAATCGACACATCAAAAGCCATCGGTATTGTAATCAACAATCCTGAATTTGCTGACATCGTATCTCTTGAGGGTGTCGCTCCTACAAAAAATAAAAGTGTGCCAATCATTGCATTGCCAACTACAGCCGGAACAGCAGCAGAGACAACCATCAACTATGTCATCATTGATGAGGTAAATAAGAAAAAGATGGTATGTGTTGACCCTCATGATATTCCTGCCGTAGCAATTATTGATGCCGAGTTGATGTATTCACTTCCTCCGGCATTAACAGCTGCAACCGGAATGGATGCACTCACACATGCAATCGAAGGATATATCACTAAAGCTGCTTGGCCTCTTAGCGATATGTTCGAGATCGAAGCGATCCGCATGATCGCCGAAAATCTTCCGACAGCTGTTGCAGAGCCACGTAATGAGAAAGCTCGCGAGGCAATGGCTTTGGCGCAGTATGTTGCCGGTATGGCATTCTCTAATGTTGGATTGGGTCTTGTACATGGTATGGCTCACCCGATGGGCTCACTCTTTGATGTGCCTCACGGTGTTGCAAATGCATTACTTCTGCCGACTATCATGGAATGGAATATGCCTGCATGCGTAGAGAAATATGGTAAGATTGCACAGGCAATGGGCGTTGATACTGAAGGGATGACTCCCGAGCAGGCAGCTCAGGCAGCTTGCGACGCGGTTAAAGCACTCTCAATCAAGGTTGGTATTCCTCAGCATCTTTCTGATTTGGGTATCACAGAGGCCGACATCCCTGCATTGGCAGCACAGGCACTCGCTGATGTCTGCACTCCGGGTAATCCACGCGATGTAAAGATCGAAGATATAGTTGAGCTTTACACAAAAGTGAAATAATAGTTTATATTTAATAAGACTTATTGGAGACGCTGCCCTTTAGATGACAGCGTCTCCATTTTTTTTATTACTTTTGCGGAATAAAATCCCGTAGCTTATGAATCTCAAGCCACTCTCATTGGATGATAAAATAATCCGGAATCCGATTTTAATTTCGGGCCCATGTAGCGCCGAGACCGAAGACCAAGTCCTTAGGACTGCTGAGGCTTTGAGCAAAATGGGAATAGGAATTTTCCGTGCGGGAATCTGGAAACCGCGGACCATGCCCGGATCTTTTGAGGGCATAGGCATACCCGGGCTTGCGTGGCTCAATAAAGTTAGAGAAACTACAGGGATGAAAGTTGCCACCGAAGTAGCTACACGTGGCCACGTATTGGCGGCATTGGAATATGATATGGACCTGCTCTGGATTGGGGCGCGCACTACCACCAACCCGTTTGCCATGCAGGAGATAGCCGATGCTTTAAAGGAATCAGGTAGGGATATTCCTGTATTAGTTAAGAATCCGGTTAATCCTGATCTTGAAATATGGATTGGGGCACTCGAACGACTTTCTCGCGCAGGCATAACTCAATTGGGAGCAATCCACCGGGGATTTACCTCTGCTGTAGCAAGTCCCTATCGCAACCCTCCACACTGGAGCATTCCCCTGGAACTGAGATTACGTTTCCCGAAACTACCTATTATATGTGACCCAAGTCATATAGGTGGTAAGAGGGATTTAATAGCGCCACTTTCCCAGCAGGCTATGGATATGGGATTCAATGGCTTGATAATAGAGAGTCATTGCGAACCTGATTGTGCCTGGAGCGACCGTAAACAACAAGTCACTCCCGATGAACTTAAGAAGATTCTCGATAACTTAGTTATTAGAGATACACCTATACCGGAAGAGAGTCTATCCCATCTTCGTCAGGAAATAGACCAATTGGATCATCAATTAATCGAAATCCTTTCTAAAAGAATGGACATCTCGCGGGAGATTGGTGAATACAAACATAAGCACAAAATGGCAATCGTTCAGCCCAATCGCTATAATGATGTGATTGATTCAAGACTCGAAGCTGCCAAGCAGGCGGGTCTCGGTGAGAAATTCATGCGCAATATTCTATCCAACATTCACGAGGAGTCGGTCAGAATCCAGTGTTCCTGCGAAAGAAGATCTGAATCCAATCCATAATTAAGCTCTATACCACAAAAATTGTTAATGATCGGGAATTTAGGTTTTCAAAATGTTTTAAACTTAGAGGACACTAAAGTCCTAAGTATAATTATGGAAATGTTTGACACATTGAAACCTGAAGATTCCGTCACCACAACTATAGTTGGACCGGAAGGAGATCATTTATATCAATCTACAGTTAAAGGGATAACCAAAATTCAAGAGGCCGTAGATTTGGCTATTGCCAATGCGGCGTTAGTTGTTAAACCTGAAGATTGTGTTTTTATAGTCAAGAATGATCAAACACTTGTGGCTCACGAATATCGTTTGAATGCCCACGGAAAATTAACGCAGGTTATCTGATGAAACAATGTGGCTGATTGCAAGTCCTGCGAGGGTTAATCCAAAGATTGCCGTTATGTGCATCAGCGAACCATTGATTTGAGCTTTAGAGGAGTCCCACCTACTACCCACCAGAGGTAAGTCGGAAGGTGACTCCTCTTGATTTCTTTCAGCTTGAACATCAGCATCCTTAATAGCACCCGAATTGACAAGCAGTTCATCACTGTATACACATTTGAATTTACGGTGTGGGCGCTTCTTCATCCTCTTGAATTTATTACGTAATGCACGAGCAAGCGGACAACCCTTCACATCCCAGAATTCAGTAACCTTTATTCTCGTAGGATCCAATTTTAATGCTGCACCCATCGATGAGAAGAACTTAGTTTTAACTGATGTAGCCCTCTCGATTAGTAAAGCCTTCTCCTTGAGCGAATCGATACAATCTATCACTACATCATAATCTTCGAGATTGAAAGTATCTGCTGTTTCTGCATCATAGACTGTTTGTAGAGCAACGATATCAGCTGCGGGATTAATCTCCAACAAGCGTTCTTTCAGAGCATCAACCTTAACTCTTCCTACGGTGCGGGTTGTTGCCATCATTTGTCGGTTGACGTTAGTTATGTTAACGCAATCGGAATCAACGATAGTCAAATGTCCTACACCTGTACGAATCAAACTTTCCGCGCACCAGGAGCCTACACCCCCGACACCAAAAAGGATAATTCTCGAATTGCGTAACCTCTCGAGAGCTTCCGCTCCTAACAAAAGCTCTGCTCTATCAAAAATAGTCTCACTCATATTCTGCAAAAATAGGCAAAATTCCCGTGACTAAGGCTTCATTGCGCAGTAAATTATAAAATCTCAATAATTCTATGTAATTTTGTGATATGAGAGTAGTGACGTGGGATGAGAATAATTTGCAGGAAGGATGTCGGCAGCTTGAGGCTCTGGCGCGTGAATTCCAGCCGGACCTTATTGTGGCTATTGCCAATGGAGGAACGTTAATTGCTCAATCTATGTTCTCCTCCCTCCCCCACTGCATAATTAAGTGTCAACGCAAATCTACTTCAAAAAAATCAGGTCACTCTCTGATTTGGACAATCATTCGGAAACTTCCTCTGCGTATTAAGAATCTGATGCGAATAGCAGAAGCCAAGTTCCTAAAAAATAGACCACAGAGTTCTGAAGTTTATATTGATTCATATGCTCTGAATATGCTTGCCGTAAGTAAAAGGGTCTTGATTGTTGATGATGCTGTTGATAGCGGAACTACCCTATCAAGCGTAATAGCCTCTATAAATAAATTGGAGGGGGAGAGGATGATTAAATCCGCAGTGATAACAATCACCACCTCTGATCCGAAGATAATGCCGGAATATAGTTTGTTCAATAACGAAACTTTAATCAGATTCCCATGGGCAAAAGACAATTAGTTGTGGTGGATCTGGATGGAACTTTGGTGCAAGGCAACACTTTGCATGAGTTCCTGCGTCTCGGACTTAAGCAGAATATAACACAGTTGAAACTGCTAAAATCATTGAAGATGGTGTGGCTCATGCTGCTCCGGAGCGTGAAAATTATCTCGCACCCTGTATTCAAATATGATTCTTTAGAACAGATCGAAATCACTGATGATATCAAAAAAAGATTCAAGAATAGAATTGAGTCTATGCAGAATCAGGATGTAAAACGACTAATACAGGAATATGCTGATTCGGGATATGAGATTCTATTAGCGACAGCTGCCCCGGATATCTATATCCCCTGGATTTGGGATGGTCCCTATATAGCCTCTGACCCGAAAACTCGATATGAGTTAAGAGGAGAAGAAAAGCTAAAGGGAGTGACAGATTATATGCTTGAGAATAATCTTGATTTATATGCTGTAATTACCGATCATTACGATGATTCACCCCTGTTACAAGCGGGTGCAAAGCATAATATACTGATTCGTCCATCGTTGAAAACAATAGAACGAACCGGATTGAGACCATATAAATTTGACAAAAGATAAATTAGAATAATGAAACTGACAATTATTGGTGCCGGGAATATGGGGAGTGCCATTGCCCGAGGATTCATAAACTCCAACAAAATATCGGCTGATGACGTTACTCTTTCCAATCCGTCTGAAGGTAAACTTCTCAAACTAAAAGAGGAATTTCCGGAAATACATATCACTCAAAATAATTGCGAAGCTACCGAAGATGCGGATGTTGTCATTCTCGCAGTTAAACCATGGCTGATACAGAATGTGGTAAATGAGATTGCATCAAAGATTAACTTTGAAAAGATGCTTCTTATTTCAGTGGCTGCGGGTATCACTCCCGAAGAGATAAAGGGTATGCTCGGAAAGAAGGATTCCACCATGCCAATTTACACTGTCATTCCCAATACGGCAGCCTCCAAAGGTGCCAGCATGACTTTCATTACTTCTACAGATTCCGATTCAGAGTCTGATGATTTGGTTAAGAATCTTTTCTCCGGTATTGGTGAAGTATTGATGACAACTGACAAATTTATCCCGGCTTACATGGCTCTCTCTTCATGCGGAATTGCTTATGCGATGAGATATGTGAGAGCAGCTATGGAGGGTGGAGTTGAGTTAGGTATTCCCGCTGCCAATGCTCAGAAGGTTGTGTTGCAGACCATGCTTGGAGCCGTAGAACTTCTCAAAGATGGAGCTCATCCTGAAAGCGAGATAGACAAAGTGACCACTCCGGGGGGATACACCATAAAAGGGCTCAACATAATGGAGAAATATGGATTCTCCACCGCAGTTATCGAAGGATTAAAGGCATCTGTGAAATGAAAAAGTTTAAACGTGTAGCAATAAAGATAGGTAGTAATGTGCTGAGTCGCAAAGATGGTTCTTTGGACGTTACACGCCTATCCTCGCTTGTTGATCAAGTTGCGGAGCTCAGGCGCAATGGCATTGAAATTATCCTGATCTCCTCCGGTGCTGTAGCATGTGGCAGAAGTGAATTGAGTGGTGGAGATCTTTCTAAACTCAGCAGCGTGGACAGCCGCCAATTGTTCTCGGCAGTCGGTCAGGCTAAATTGATTAACCGTTATTTTGATCTTTTCCGCGAACATGGCATACATGTAGGTCAAGTTCTGACAATGAAAGAGAGTTTCAGTACCCGCACTCATTATCTGAACCAGCGAAACTGCATGAGCGTAATGCTCGAAAATGGTGTGATACCTGTCGTTAATGAGAATGACACGGTGAGCGTAACAGAGCTTATGTTTACCGATAATGATGAATTGTCCGGACTCATAGCCACCATGATGGATGTAGACGCGCTGGTGATATTGAGTAACGTCGACGGTATCTTCAATCTTCCTCCGGGTGAGCCTGGAGCAGAGGTTATTGCCGAAGTCAGGGAGGGTGACGACCTAAGCGGAAATATCAGTACCGTAAAATCCGGTTTTGGAAGAGGAGGAATGATCACCAAATGCGGCATTGCCATGAAAGTCGCAGCCGAGGGCATAGATGTGTTCATAGCCAACGGTGAGACGGAGAATGTGCTACCCTCTCTTCTTCTCCACAAAGGAAGCGGTTTGAAATTCACGCACTTTATTCCCGGAAAGAAGGAGATGTCAAGTGTAAAAAAATGGCTCGCCAACAGTGCCGGATTCTCCAAAGGTGAGATTCACCTCGATGAGAAAGCAATGGAAGCTGTCATGTCTGACAAAGCGGTGAGCATTCTCCCTGTCGGTATCATCAAGGTTGTAGGAGACTTCGAAAAGGATGATATCATCACTATTATTGGTCCCGATGGGGAATCATTAGGAGTCGGTAAAGCAGCTTGTACATCCCAACATGTTTCAGACACAATGGGACAACATGGAGCGCGCCCCGTTGTGCATTATGACTATTTATACATCGAATAATTATGGAGCAATTGCTACAAAAGATAAAAGAAGCCTCACGTCAGATCGCAGGTCTGAAAGAGGAGCACATACGTCTGGTTCTTAAAAAAATTGCAGACAGAATAATCGCAAATTCAGACGCTATTCTCGAAGCAAACGCCAAGGATTTAGAATTGATGGATCCCGAAGATCCCAAGTATGACCGTTTGAAACTCACTGAGAAACGCTTGGAGGATATCGCTTCCGATATGCGTCATGTTGCAGAGCTCCCCTCCCCTCTTGGTATCACAGAGGAGGAAAGAGTACTTCCCAATGGTCTCAGACTCTCAAAAATATCCGTTCCCTTCGGTGTTATAGGAGTTATCTATGAGGCGAGACCCAACGTAACATACGATGTTGTTGCGCTCTGTCTAATGGCTGGAAGCGCCGTTGCCTTAAAAGGTGGGCACCAGGCAGCGAATAGCAACCGTTTAGCCGTTTCCCTGATTAAACAGGTTCTTGAAGAGGAAGGGATCAACCCGGATGCGGTGACATTGCTACCTGATGACAGAGAAGCAACCGATAAACTACTCAAAGCCCGCGGATATGTCGATCTAATAATCCCCAGAGGAAGTGCAGGTCTTATACACCATGTAGTGGAGAATGCGACAGTGCCGGTAATCGAAACCGGAGCCGGAGTTTGCCACACATACGTAGATGCAGATGCCGATACTTCGATGGCGCGCGAAATAGTTAAGAATGCCAAAACCCGCCGGGTGAGCGTGTGCAACGCATTGGATTGTCTCATTATCAATCGAAATAAGCTTAACTGTCTGACAGAGATCTGTTCACCCCTAAGTGAATCGAACGTCATAATTTATGCTGACGACGAAGCATTCCAAGCCCTTGAAGAGGAGTATCCTGCCGGGCTACTTAAAAGAGCAGACGCCGATAGCTACGGAACTGAATTTTTAGGATATAAAATGTCAATAAAGACTGTTGCGGACACCCAAGAGGCAATTGAGCATATCACTCGATATGGCTCAGGGCATAGTGAATGTATCGTGACCAACAATGATGCAGAGGCAGAGAAATTTCTGAAAAGTGTAGATGCCGCATGTGTTTATCACAATGCTCCTACATCATTTACTGATGGAGCACAATTTGGAATGGGTGCGGAAATCGGTATCTCCACCCAGAAGCTGCACGCTCGTGGACCTATGGCTCTACGGGAAATAACCACCTATAAATGGCTTATAAAAGGCGACGGACAGATTCGCAAATAAGTGAGAAACATTTTCTATTAATTGGAATTATTTGAGAAAATATACTAATTTTGAAAACGAACTTATCAACACATATGGTTATGAAAAGAACATTATTATCTGCATTGCTATTGGGGATTGGAGCCAACCTGTTTGCTGCCGATTTCTTCTCTACTGAGAAGCCGGAAGACTTTTGCAATTTCGGAGTTCGCTTGGGAATCAACACTTCCAATCGCACGGTAGGCACCCAAATGATGAATGGTTTCACAATGACGAGTCCTAATAGTAATTATGGCCGTCAGGGATGGGGCACAGGCTTCGATTTAGGAGTAGTTGCTGACCTGAATATACGTGATTACCTCTCCATTCAGCCGGGACTATTTTATGAATCAAGATCCAATTCATATACCTTTATCTCCTCTCAGGCTGTAACTCCGGACTATAATATTCTGTTTAACCAGGCGGGAATCTACAACTCCTATCAGTTTACCATTCCTGTTCTTGCCTCATTCCACTTCAACATAACCGACGATCTAAGATGGGTTGTAGAAGCGGGACCATACATCTCCTTCGTCATGCACTCTAAATTGAAAAACAAAGTGTTGACAAACTCCGCAATTATCAGTGGCAATCCGTTAGGGTATGATCCGGAAATTTTATATGGACTCGCCGGAGGCGCTGTAACCGGTGAATTTACTCAGAAAGCAAAGACCGGAGAATTTGGATTCAAATTCGGTACAGGGTTCACCATCTTAAAAAAATACACTTGCGGAATCCACTATATGGCTGCCACTACCCACGCCTGGAAGGATGAGAAAGTGGATAATGCCTACAAACTCACCTACGGCGGACATGCCAAGAGTTGGGTGTTTACTATAGGCTACAATTTCTAAGAAAGAAAGTGTGAATCCGGATGGCAAGGGTGCTAAGTTAAAAGAGTTTCAAAACTTCGGTTTTGAAACTCTTTTAACTTAAAGTTGTTCTTTCATACGCTTGTAAAGAAAATAGTTTCCGCGGGACATCTGACTCCCTGTTGGTTTCTTTACGTCCGGCAATTTTACTAACGCATGATCCGGAATCCACTCCACTACAGCATCCATCCATTTGATCATTCCTTCGCGTGTTGGATGTGGGTTTGTGGAACTTTGACGAGGCAGATTCAATCCACTACTCTTAAAATAACGACCCTCTCCGAGCTCCTTTTCCAACCAGTTATTGAGAACAGCTCCTTTATCTTGTCCCGGCCAGGATGGTGGTCCAACCCAAAGAACAGGTCTGTCACCTATCGCTGCCATTATATTATCGAAGGGGGCTATCAGATTCTTTTCCGGATTCGCCTCAAATAGCTCATTCATTCCTAAGCTTATAAATACGGCATCCGGAGCCTGCTCCTTAATTATGCTTCCCAATCGTTTGGTACTACCCCACTTTTTCAAGGAACTGCCATCCCAAACCACGGTTGCCACTTCGAACCCATTTACATTGCCATAGGCATTCAGTCGCTCGGCAAGCCAACCGGTCATGGAATCACCTATAAAAAGTATTTTTTTTACCGGGGCTGACTCCGATTGATGATGAGTCTCTGCGAAACCATTGACAGTCAGCATAAACAATGTTATTATCCAAGTAAAAAGTCTTAATTTCATTTCAGTTTATTTTTTTTGACTTGCAAAGGTATATCATAAAAACAAATCCTGTATAATTATTATTACTTTTTTTAGTAAATTTGCATGAAATAATAGAAGCGATTGAATCAATTCTATATTTTTAAACTTACCTAAAGTTTATATAACTTCATTACTAAATAAAGTTTCAAAACTTCAATATGTCAACAACACAGAATACAGAGGATAAGAAAAAGATAGTTTTAAGTGGAATCCGGGCCACCGGTAATTTGCACCTCGGGAATTACTATGGAGCATTGTCTAAATTTGTCAGGATGCAGGATGATTACGACTGCCGCTATTTCGTAGCCGACCTTCATGCACTGACAACTACTCCGAATCCGGATATTTTACATGAGAATGTTAAGAATATTCTTGCGGAATATCTCGCAGCCGGACTTGATCCTGAAAAGAACACTATCTATGTCCAAAGCGATATACCGGAGATATCCGAGATGTATCTTCTGATGAATATGCATGTGGGTATCGGAGAGTTGATGCGCACTGCATCATTTAAGGATAAAGCACGCAAAGCTCTTGGCATCACTTCCGACTCAGAGGAGATAGAGAAAGAGATTATCGGCAACCAGACTAATCAGCGCGTCAATGCCGGGCTCCTTACCTACCCTACACTGATGGCTGTTGACATTCTAATACACCATGCAGACTATGTTCCTGTCGGAAAAGACCAGGAGCAACATCTTGAACTCACTCGCCGTTTCGCACGCCGTTTCAACTCCTTCTACAAAAAGGATTATTTTGGAGAACCTGTGAATTTCAATTTTGGAGGTGAGGCAGTGAAGGTTCCCGGTCTCGATGGCTCAGGAAAAATGGGTAAAAGCGAAGGTAATTGCATCTATCTGATTGATGATGAGAAGACACTCCGCAAAAAGGTGATGCGTGCTGTAACAGATGAGGGTCCAAAGGAGCCGAACTCTGAAATGAGTCAACCGATTAAAAACATCTTCTCCCTTCTTGAACTTGTTTCAACTCCCGACACAGTAGAACATTTCCGTAACGCATATGCCGATTGTTCAATCCGTTATGGAGACCTCAAGAAACAGTTGGCAGAGGATATATTGAAAGTGACTCTTCCGATTCGTGAAAGAATTTTGGATATCCGTAGCAACGACGAATATCTCTCAAAAGTAGTACGTCAAGGTGCCGAACGTACAAGAGAATATGCAGCTCAGACTCTCAAGGATGTTCGCGAAATCATGGGCATCCGCAAATTCTAATAACTCTAACAGGACTCTCCCCACATGGTTCTAAACTGGATCTGGATAGGCTTCTTTCTTATCGCCTTTATAATGGCGGCAGGTACAACCATATTTGAAGGTAATCTTCAAGTGTGGACCGATATCATGAATGCCTCATTCGACCAGGCAGCTTTTGCATTTCAGATCTCCTTGGGACTCACAGGAGTGTTGACTCTCTGGCTTGGAATCATGAAAATAGGTGAGAAAAGTGGAGTGATCGAGTTTTTCGGTCGTCTGATATCACCTTTCTTCTCACGACTATTCCCAGGAATTCCTAAAGGTCACCCGGCAATGGGAGCGATATTTATGAATATCTCTGCCAATATGTTAGGGCTCGACAATGCTGCCACCCCAATGGGACTCCGTGCAATGCAGGAGATGCAATCCCTGAATAAGCAGAAGGACACGGCAACGGATGCAATGATAATGTTTTTGGTGCTCAACAGTTCCGGACTTTGTCTGATACCAATAAGCATCATGATGTATCGAGCTCAGGGAGGGGCTTCTAATCCCACGGATATCTTCATTCCGATACTCCTTGCCACTGCCATTGCCACAATAGTAGGTCTTTGCGCACTATGCCTGAAGCAGCATATAAAGATGGATCGCGTGATCTGGAGTTGGATGGGTGGCATTGCCTTAATCGTAGGAGGGATTACATGGCTTTTCTCCTCCTTACCCCAAGATAAGGTTGAACTCTATAGCACATTTGCAGCCAATTTCATCCTCTTCTCCATAATAATCTGCTTCCTCCTTGCCGGAATCAGAAAGCATTTGAGAGTCTATGATGTTTTTATTGAAGGCGCAAAAGAAGGGTTCAAGACCGCCGTTATGATAATCCCCTATTTAGTTGCAATCCTCGTTGGTATCGGAATGTTCAGAGCGTCAGGTGCACTCGACACATTCACCGGTTGGGTTGAGGGTTTAGTTAATTTTTTAGGGTTCGACAGCGAATGGGTGGGAGCACTGCCAACAATGCTGATGAAACCACTCAGCGGCAGCGGCAGTTGCGCCATGATGCTTGATGTGATGAAAACCCACGGAGCCGACGCCTTCGTAAGTAAACTTGCGGCTACTGTGAGGGGTTCTACCGACACCACCTTCTACATTCTGGCAGTTTATTTCGGATCTGTCGGTGTATCAAAAACACGCTATGCTGCCGGTTATGCATTGTTAGCAGATATCACGGGCGCAATAGCGGCTATAGCGATTGCATATATTTTCTTTTAGATTTTTAATTTGATCCACAATAATATCTTCTCTAATAATATGAAGAATCTAACTTTAGCTATTATTCTTTTCCTCGGTGCATTCACAATCCCCGCAAACGGGCAGTCATTGTCCCCAAACACCAAAACACATTGGGATAAAGGGACACTAATAGTTGAAACTCCTGACAGGCCTGATGGTCAACAGCATGTATTAGGATTGCGTGCTCCAAAAATGGAGAAGGTCAGAGTTGCATTTGTCGGTCTCGGCATGCGTGGCCCGGGAGCGGTCAGACGATTCAGCCATATCCCCGGAGTTGAAGTCGTAGCACTATGCGATTATGATTCCGCAGCCGCAGCAAAACCACAGAAATATCTTCGCGAAGCGGGACTGAAGCCTGCCGATATTTATTATGGAGAAGATGGTTACAAAGCTATCTGCGCTCGTCCGGACGTGGACCTCGTATATATCGCGACTGATTGGGACCATCATTTCCCGGTGGCAAAAGCAGCAATGGAGAATGGTAAACATGCCGCGATAGAAGTACCCTCCGCAATGAATCTTGATCAATGCTGGCAATTAATCGACCTCTCTGAGAAAACACGCAAGCACTGCATGATCCTTGAGAATTGTTGCTACGATTACTACGAGCTCAATGCCTTGGCTATGGCTCAGGCTGGGGTATTCGGAGATGTAATCCGAGCAGAGGGTGCTTATATCCATAATCTTGATCCCTATTGGGACTATTATTGGAAGAACCCAGTTGGAGATCCCGACAGTTTGGGTTGGCGTCTAAAATACAATATGGAGAATCGCGGAGATCTCTATACTACTCATGGCCTCGGCCCGGTTGCACAATGCATGAACCTGCATCGTGGAGACAGGCTGAAGACCTTGGTGGCAATGGACACTAAATCCGTTCATGGTAGAGACCTCGTAGAGAAACGAACAGGGAAACCTTGCCCTGAGTTCCGCAATGGTGACCACACTACTACACTCATGCGCACTGAGAATGGTAACGTAATCGAGATTCAACACAATGTGATGACTCCTCAACCCTACAACCGTCTTTTCAAATTAACAGGCACCCTTGGATATGCTACCAAGTATCCTGAACAGAAGATAGCGTTAGATAAGAGCCAGCTTGAGGCTTCCGGCGTAAAACCGAATCTGGATAATCTCAATAGCCATGATTTCCTTCCGGAAGCTGAATATAATGCCCTCATTGAGAAATATACTCACCCGATCATCAAGAAATATGGAGAGCTCGGAAGAGAGATGGGGCACGGTGGCATGGATTTCATGATGGATTCACGCTTGGTTTATTGTTTGCAGAATGGACTTCCGTTGGATATGGATGTCTATGACTTGGCTGAATGGTGCAGTTTGGGTGAACTCGGCGCTCTTTCAATGGATAACAATTCAGCCGCTGTTGCCATACCGGATTTCACTCGCGGACATTGGAACGATCAGAAAGGTTACCGTCATCTATATGCCTCACCGGAGGATGAAGCGGCTGCAGAAACGGCTGCGAAGAATTTCACGGAAAAGCAGAAGAAAGCTGTTGCCACAGCGAACTTGTGGAACCTTTATGATGCAGTCCAATCAGCTACTACACCTAAGAACCGTGCGAAGACTGAGAAGAACTATGCCAAGGCTCTCGCTCTCTATTCTAAATTAATGAAATAGCACATGTCAAAGGCTTCGCTCAAGAAAGTCCTCAAAGGTATGGAGGCTGACCAACTAAGGGATATCATCGTCGAGTTGTATGAGAATCGACCCGAAGCAAAAGATTATCTTGACTACTGGGCAGACCCTAATCCTGAGAAAGTTATTGAGGAGTACAAGAAAAATATCTTCAAGCTCTTTTTCATGTCAGAAGGGAGGCCTCGAAAATCTCCGGATTTCAAGGAATTGAAGAAGTTGATCAAGTACTTTATGACTCTCTACCTAAGTCCTGAACAGAATATTGACATCAAACTCTATTCCGTGGAAATATATCTGCTCTGGCTTCAATCACGAAATAAGGTAATGAGTCATGAAAAGCGAGTGACAGGTATGCTGAATGAAGTAAATGAGAATATTATTGAGCAGAATATGAACGATATTTTCAGTTTACGATCCGAACGAGTAGCTGAAGATTTGGACAGCCTTTTCAGACGTGGAGACCTAATTAGCAGGCGAGGATGGCGTCGATGGTACCGATAGAAAAATTTCGAAAAAATGTGTTTAATAACATATTAATAAATAGCTAATAAATTTTGAAACTTTTATAAATTTACGGCATCGGAATCTTTATCGGTTCCGGTGCTTTTTATTTGATATAACTCAAAATCTGATAGCCATGAAAATAGGAATTCCAAAAGAGATTAAAAACAACGAAAATCGTGTTGGCGCAACTCCTGCCGGAGTCAAAGAACTTGTAACATTAGGACATGAGGTATATGTTCAGCACACAGCTGGAGAAGGTAGCGGTTTCCCGGATGATGAATACATCGCAGCCGGCGCAAAGATTCTTCCTGGAATTGAGGATGTCTACGCAATTGCCGAGATGATTATAAAGGTGAAGGAACCTATCAAGCCGGAGTATCCTCTGATTCGTAAAGGACAGGTCCTATTCACCTATTTCCATTTTGCATCAGATTTGGAACTGACAGAAGCCATGATTAAGGCAGAGGCAGTTTGCATCGCATACGAAACAGTTACTGATCGCGACAACCGTCTACCTCTGCTCATTCCTATGAGTGAGGTTGCCGGCAGAATGTCAATCCAGGAGGGAGCTCGTTTCCTTGAGAAACCTCAAGGAGGTCGCGGAGTTCTTCTCGGAGGCGTACCGGGTGTGAAACCAGCTAAGGTATTGGTCTTGGGTGCCGGAGTTGTTGGTCGCAATGCAGCTTTGATGGCAGCCGGTCTTGGGGCGGATGTTACTATCACTGATATATCTCTACCCACACTTCGTCACTGCGCTGAAATAATGCCTAAAAACGTAAAGACACTCTTCTCCTCACGTCACAATATTGAGATGGAACTGCCGACTACAGACCTGGTAATTGGCTCAGTATTGGTACCTGGAGCGAAGGCTCCTCACCTTATCACCAAAGATATGGTTTCTCTCATGCGACCCGGAAGCGTAATGGTTGACGTGGCGATAGATCAAGGTGGATGCTTCGAAACCTCACATCCTACCACTCACTCAGAACCGACCTATGTTGTCGACGGTGTTATACAGTATGCAGTAGCCAATATACCAGGTGCTGTTCCTTATACTTCCACATTAGCGCTCACTAACGCAACTCTTCCATATGCAATCAAACTTGCAAACCTTGGTTGGGTTGAGGCATGTAAAAAAGACCCGGGCTTAGCTAACGGCGTTAACATGGTTGATGGCAAAGTCACTTTCAAAGCAGTGGCAGAAGCATTCGATCTACCCTACACTCCCCTCTCTCTCTAAATAACCTTAATCAATAAATATAAAAGTAGCAATTCCGGCGTTCGGAATTGCTACTTTTATATTTGGTTCCGGATAAATCCTATAATGTAAATGCAATCTGCATCTGAACTCGGGAATCGGAAGCGGAACCATGACCCCAAGTCTGACGATGACCATAGAGATATTCTATACCGACCTGCAGATAAGAGGAGATATTGTAGAATACATTGCCGGCTGCATAGAAGCCATAGCGGTAATCATTGTAATTACCCGGATCCTGAGCTGCTGCCTCTGCGTATGGAGCAACTTTCCAGATACGTGCCTCAGATGCCATGGCATTAACCTGCCATTTCGGAGTAATATTATATGTAGCTCCCAATGTCACACCCATCATTGGAGAAGGAGTCATTTTACCGGGTTTCGCATCATCAGGAATGAATGACAATGGCATACCCTGAAGATCCTGGATATAAGCACCTATACCTTTACCGTACGCGGCGGTTGCATAGAAAATAAGTGGTTCAACAGGATTATAGTTTCCACTCAACATCATACCCCAACCAACTGAATGATGATGCTTATCCGTCAAAAGATTTTTATATGAGAAATTTCTGATTATTGCTGACAGACGAATACGATTAAACTCAGATTTTGCATATTCAACCCATAATGGTAAATCAGGAACATTCTGGTTGTAGGCCGTGGGATCAGCCACGGGCTGACCTGCAATCTCTTCACCATCCCAAACCTTGTAATCCTTGCCACGATAAACACCATTTGAGGAATAATATGATGGCATATCAACTCCGACAGCTGCCCGGAAACCGTTGAATGAAGGGGTGATATAACTTAATTCGTAGGCGGTAGTGGAAACCATTCCACAAGGACCCTGCGGATCGATTGTTGGTGGTTGTGATGCTGCATTATCCTGGAAGAGTGTATTTTTCTGACCAACGGTGAAACCACGCCATGACAAATACGCTTTCTTCATCTTCAGCTGGTTATTAACGCCATTGGTTCCTATCTTTATGTAACCGGTAATCTGATTATCGGTACCACCAAACCCAACAACTTGAAAATCCACATTGGCGTTAAGCGGATTTATATAGAAATCTGATTTTTTCCCTGTCTGTGCGGGTACCGGAATCTGTGAGGTAACGAAACTGATTCCGGCATTGTCATTCTGATAAAGATCATTGCCTAAATCACCACCGATAATGGTATTAATCTGACCTCCGATTGTGAGAGCAAATTTATTATCGCGGGTTCTGATAGCAAAATGCGGCACCTCCACATTATTGTTCTCTTTTTCACGATCCTTCTTCAAAATCTCCTTTAAATCAGGATTATTTGCTGTTTTAACGAATTCTATACGTGAATCCGAACTCTCGTTCTCTGACCCTTTACCTGCCATTGATGACTGAGCAGCAACGGGAAGCATACTAAGTCCTAAGCCTGCAATAAGTAATGTGTTTTTCATAGGGGACTAATATTTTTTAATATTTATAATTCGGGATATCTCCTCGTATTTAACAATTATATAACATTCAAATATTTATTTTAGATTTTAGAACTGATGATTTTTTTATAAATTTGCAGAATGGAAAAAATAGCAAGTTTCACCATAGATCACAATCTACTCCAACCAGGTATATTTGTTTCCCGCAAGGATATAACACCCAAGGGGGATGTCATCACCACTTTCGATATCCGTATGACCCGTCCAAATCGTGAAGCAGCGCTTTCACCCGAGGCTCTTCATGCAATGGAACATCTCGTGGCAACCTACCTGCGTAATCAGCCTGAATGGAAAGAACGAATCGTATATTGGGGTCCAATGGGATGCTGCACCGGCAACTATCTCCTGATTTCCGGAGATTACGAAAGTTCCGACATCCTCCCATTAGTTAAGGAAGCTATGGAGTTTGTTGCCGATTTTGAAGGAGAGGTCCCCGGGGCTACCCCAAAGGATTGCGGCAATTATTCCTTTATGGATCTTGCTGAAGCAAAACGGGTAGCCGATAAATATGTAAAAGAAATTCTTTCTAATCCTAACGAATGCAATCTCAATTATCCGAAGTAAGTAAAACCTCCACCAAGCCTACCCGAAATACTGTAATCTCAATAGCCAAGGGTATCGCAATTATTCTGATGGTCATAGGTCATGCTGAGGCACCGGAATTAATTACCAATTTTATCTATACATTCCACATGCCTCTCTTCTTCATGGCTGCCGGATATTTCTTCAGCAGGAAATATCTTGACAACCCTTGGTCTTTCATCTCCAAAAGAATTAAAAGTTTGTACTTCCCTTTTCTGAAATGGAGTTTCATCTTTCTGATTTTACACAACCTCTGGTTTGAATTAGGCATACTGAATGAAACCTACGGCAACTGGACCGGTGGGGTAACACACCCATACACCTTTAGAAGCGCCCTTGTTCGCTCCGTATCTATTATCACAGGAATGTCTGGCTACGATGAATTTATGGCAGGTGCATTCTGGTTCTTCAGAGGTCTATTGGTGTCGAGTGTAGTTTTTCTGCTGCTGTATAAGCTGATAGATTCCAAAACACGTCTCAATCCTACATGGTGTGTAGTAATCATCTGTCTGTCTATGGTGGCTTTAACCGGACTACGTTGCTGGTTCCACATCAAGATCACAACCATCCCCAATGGAGGTTGGCGCGAAACCTGGGGAATCTTTTTCTTCGGAGCAGGTGTTTTGTTCCGCACATGGCAACATAAAATTCCCAACAAGTGGTGGGTTGCCCTCCCTCTCTTCTTATTTCTCTGTTTCGCGGCTAAAATGCACTTCTCCGGAATGAATAATGGTGCGAAAATGCAAGATCTCATCACTCTACCTCTCACCGGTATGGCAGGTTTCATAATGGTGAATTATATCGCCGGTAAAATCGATAGCCGCGAAGGGAAGCTGCGCGATCTTCTTGTGTTTATCGGCGACAACACCCTGTATGTCTTTATCTTCCACATAATTTCATTTAAGATTGTCAGTGCGGTAAAAATTTGGTGGTATGGTATGGAATGGGAACAGATCGGATGCCATATGGTCATCCATGAAAATCGTGATCCCTATTTCTGGATACTCTACTCAATTGTGGGTGTAGCGGTTCCTCTTCTTGGTCTTCAACTCTCCCGTCGGTTAAAAGCCTCTCGCCCTTTCCGATTTAACCTCCCTTTCAAAACAGCCAATTGAATATGAACTATATATACTTCATACTAACTTATATTAACTTATATTAATCCACAAAAACAAAATTTGCATGAAACGATTTAAAAGAATCGCAACAGCAACCCTGCTTGTCAGCGGAGCCATCGCATCTATGGCTTCAACGGATATGGGGATGCTGTTTGAGAAATTGAAAAACGCATCAATTTCCCTTGCTGAATCGAGAATCGAAGAAGTGAAAACTTCTTCACAAGACCTCGAGTTTAAAGAAGTGCGCCATGGTCGTGCTATCCGAACCGTAGCCAACATTTCGGAAGTAACTCCTGCAGCACAGGCACCGGTAGTGGAAGGAAGTGCTCCGATTTATGGTGTCATGATGTATTCTTCTGAATGGAAAAACGATGCTGACGCTAAGAAAGGTGTTTACTCCATCCCTACTGATGGTAAATCCACCAATGTAACCGAGGTGAAACTCGACCCCTCTGTTTTCACAACAGCAGCATTCGCTGTCGGACGTCCCGGAAAATATACTTTCGCAAGAGCCGGTATCTCATATAGCGTAATGCTTTCCAATGTGCTCCACACTTTCAATTCCTATGATTGGGCCGAGACACCAACTACTATAACGGCTGATATAACTAACAGAACTTTTGTTGCATCTGACGCAGCCTACGATCCTCTGACTGGTCGTGTATACGCATGTATGACCAAATATGGCACAACCGACTGGGGATTATATCGTCTCACCCTCGACACCAAATATGAAGCAAAGAATATCGCACCATTGACCGATTCATGGTCCGCGATGGCTTTCGATGCTCAGGGTAAACTTTGGGCAATCACTACAAAGGGAGATCTGTTGCTCTATGACCTCAACAACCTCTCTTATGAGAAAAAGGCTTCCGGACTGCCCCTATCAACCAAGTATACTTCCGGTACAATCGATACAACTTCCGGAAGATTCTACTATGCAGTTTGCAACGATGCTGAGTCTGCTCTTTATGAGATTTCTCTTACAGATGGGAAGGCAACCAAACTCTATGATTTCCCTAACGGTGAGGAGTTCATCGGATTCTACGTTCCCGGTGCTAAACCTGCCGGCACAGTGCCTGCAAAAGCTCAGAGTCTTTCATTCAAGGTTACCAATCCTTCCTTGAGCGGAAATATATCTTTTATTGCTCCTGACACTAACGCTGACGGTTTGGCTGCTGAAGGTGAACTCTCCTATAAGCTTTACATTAACGACAAACTTTACAAGGATTCCATCACAACTTGCGGTAAGGCTGAAACTATTCCTTTCGAAGTTCAGAAAGCCGGTGACTATACCGTTTCTATCCGCTTCTCAAACAAATCAGGAGAGGGAGAACCGATGCTCGCCAGCACTTGGCTCGGAAACGATATACCAAAAGCAATATCCACGGTAACTGCAACCTATGCTGATGGAAAAACTACAGTTAAATGGAGTGCACCATATGCCGGTGTCAATGGTGGCTACGTGAATTCTTCCAAATTCACTTATACTGTTGTACGAAACTTCGATGGTAAAGTGGTAGCAGAAAATATAACAGCGCGCTCTTTTGAGGATACTATGCCGGAAGTTGAGACTCTTACCCTTACAACCTATAGTGTTCGCACTAATTTTGAAGGAAATGAGTCTGCACCCACAGTAAGTAACACTATCTCTTTCGGTGCGGCTACTCCCCCATTCTTCAATGATTGCTCTACCGACCCCATGGCTTATTTCACTACTTTCGACGGCAATAAGGATTACAAGACATGGAGCTGGTCTTCTGTTTACAAACGTCTGCACATCTCTCAGAGCACAACAGCGGATATGGATGACTGGTTGTTCTCTCCCGCTATCAAACTCAAAGCCGGTCACACCTATAAATTCAGCTTTATTGCTTTTTCCGGTGCTGCAAATTACACTCAGAAGATGGAGGTTACCTTAGGTAAACAGCCAACCGTTGAGGCAATGACCGACAGCATTATCCCGGCAATGACTTTCACCAATGTTGAGAAAGATCCATACGCTCCCTCAATCGACCTTCAGGTTAAGGAGGATGGTATCTATTACATCGGTTGGCATGCGATGAGCGAGAAATCCAACAATTATATTTGCTTGAAGAATATCTCAATCGAAAAGGGCGTATCATTGAAAGCTCCTGCTGAAATCAAAGATCTTACTGTTGCTCCCGACATGAACGGTCTGCTCAAAGCTGAACTCAAGTTCACATCGCCAAGTAAGACATTCGAAGGCGGTGAATTGAAGGCACTGACAAAAATCGATATCTATTGCAACGATGAATTGGTAGAAAGCCTTAAAAATGTCACTCCCGGTCAGGCTGTCACTTATACTCACTCTCCTGAAAAGGGAGGTACACTCAAATATCAGGTAATACCTTATAATGCCGATGGAGAGGGTCAGCCTTCTACAGTAGAGACATTCGTTGGTTACACAATCCCTCTTTCTCCGGCAACAGCATCCGCAGTCGAGATCTCTGATGGCGTAGTTAAATTCGACTGGGCATCTACCTCACTTGATGCAAACGGCAAGAACCTTGGTGACTTGGCTCGCACCTACTTCATCATGGAACTCGATCAGGATATTATGAAATGGCTTGAGGTTGCTAAAGACCTGAACGGTAACACTCACACAATGCGTCTTTGCGCAGACGACGAGCCTCAGGATTTCCGTTCATTGGGTATCGGTTGCGAGACTGAATATGGACGAAGCAAGTACCGCGCATTAGACTTGATTCCTGTGGGTAAAAGTTATAACCTCCCGTTCTGTGAGTCTAATGTCAATAATTCTTTGTCATATACCTTCATGACCACAAAAATTAGTGGAGATGGAAGCGTTATCTGGCGTCAGGCAAACAATTCAACTATCTCCGGCATGATTCCATACGATGGTGACAACGGCTACTTCTATATGGACAACAAAGTGCCGGGTGAAAAAGCAGCCCTTATCTCCGGTAAGATTCAGATCCCTACTGATGTCAAAAATCCTGTAGTCTCTTTAGCCTATGTAGGGCGTGCAAACTGCAAGAACAAGATTGAGATCATCGTCCGTTGCGAAGGACAGGATAAGGTCATCAAGGATTGGGAGACTTCCGCTCCTCAGACTGAATGGGATTTGATGACTGTAGACCTTCCTGCGGAATACAAAGGAAAGATGATTCAATTCGTTATCACCGGTGAAATCGTTTCTCATCAATACAACTTTATCGACCGTCTTGAATTAGTGGATTATCCAACAGTAGACGCAGCCGTAACTTCTATTGAGGCTCCGGAATATCTTCCGGTTGGTCGCGAAGGTGTCGTAGAGTGCGTGGTAGCCAATAAGGGTAAGAACAATGTAGCAGGCTACACTGTCCAGTTCCTTGCCGACGGTAAAGTGATTGCCGAGGGTAAGAATCTGACAGAAATCGGCTTCCAGAAGAGCTACAGATTCAGCTTACCGGTATCTGTTACTCCTATGCAGTCCGATTCAGTTGTATACTCAGCACGCGTAATTTGTCCGAATGATGCAGTTGAGGGCAACAATGAGATGACTGCGGCTGCTACAATTATCAAGGAGAATATTATTCCGGCTCCAACTGCTTTGAAAGCTGTGGAGGGTAAGAATCCTTATGAGGTAGAACTCACTTGGACCGAGCCCGATCTGACCACACTCACCCCGATGGTTGAAACTGAGGATGTGGAGGATTACGAATCTTTCTCTATCAGCAATTTCGGAGATTGGTCAGTATTTGATAATGATAAGAAAGTCTCCAACAGCTTCTCTTCAATCGACTTGCCTCACCTTGGAAAGGAAAGTTTCGCATACATGGTATTTGACAATTCCGACAGAAGCAAATTTAATTCTACGTTTGCTGCAAAGAGCGGTAAGAAATACTTCATCGCATTCGCTAACCAAGGTTATCTTGCTGAAGATGGTAAAACTGTGATGCCAAACCCGAACGATGACTGGTTGATTTCACCGGAACTTACCGGAAAAGCACAGGAAATTTCATTCTGGGCACGCGCATACCACCCAAGTTATCCAGAGACTTTTGAAGTGCTCGCATCTTCAACAGATAAGTCAATTGAAGCTTTCAAACTTGTCGCCCGCCAGGAAAATATCAGCTACGAAGGTAAAACATTTACATTCAGTTTGCCGGAAGGTACAAAACACTTCGCAATCCGCTGCATATCTGAAAATGGATATATGTTCATAGTTGACGACATTACCTTCACACGCAAGGTGCCTGAGTATACATTGCAGGGCTATAATCTTTACACCGATCGCAATGAAGTAACCAAACTTGACAAAGCAACTTCCTACACTGCTAAAAACGTAGCCGAGGGTACTCACATTTATCAAGTAACTGCAGTTTACGATCGCGGAGAGTCAAATGCTTCTGATCCCGTCAGCTTACTCACATCCGGTGTTGATAGCGTTCTTGAGAAGAGTGTATCCGTAACAACTTCTACCGGTGAGATTAAGATTGCCGGAGCCGTGAACCTTCCTGTCATGGTAGCAGATACAAATGGTATCGTGTTCCACCGCGGTATCGGCGACGCAACTGTTGCCGTTAACCCGGGTATCTACTTTGTAACTGTTCAATCTCTACGCTACAAGGTTATCGTGAAATAACTGAATAACCTATCCATATTTGAAAGAGTTCGGTCCAACACCGGACTCTTTCTTTTTTATCCTGTATCACTCCCGATTTATTGCGTGGAATTCTTTGACATGACCGATATATGAAAATCACATTCGTAGATCACTTATATTAAGTATAATTAGGCGCGACTACGTTATTTGTAGCCACGCCTAACCGCTAATGTTTTGACATAAAATGACCTGAAGTCTAATCTTGATCCGTTTCTTTAAGTCTATAATGTTCTTTTGCTATTGCGATGGCTCTTTGCAATTTCTCTGACAACAACTTTTTGTCCGGCAGTTTAGTGTAATATTGAGCAACCTTGATAGGTGATTCTTCATCAAGCATTAAATACTCAATATGCTCAGTATTACCCTCTGAACAAAGTATCAATCCTATTGGAGATTCTTCACCTTCTCTGCGGTCATGCCTATTGAGATAACGTAAGTATAAAAGCATCTGACCCTCATAGGCAGGTTTAAACTTACCCAATTTGAGATCTACGGCTACAAGACGCTTCAAACCTCTGTGATAGAACAATAAATCCAAGCGATAGTCTATACCATCCACAGGGATTCTTTTTTGCCTATCCACAAATGCAAAGTCTGAACCAAATTCTTTAAGGAAATATTGTATCTGATTCAGGATGGCAGTCTCCAAATCACTCTCACTAAACTCATCCGGCAACCCGAGTAAATCAAGAAAATAACTACTTCTGAAAACAAGGTCCGGCTGTATTTCATTCTTTTCTTTTACTTTTTCCAGTTCAGTCTTTATCACTTTGTCAGGCCTTCGACTTATAGCAGTCCTTTCAAACAGTTGTCCATCAATTTTCTCATCGAGTGTTCTTGTAGACCAATGTTCAAGTCGGCACATTTCCATATAAAACTGACGGGCTAATTCATTCTCTACCGCCATTAGAGACCGTAGATGAGTCCAACTCAATTGTGTACGCACTGCGTACATAATTTCTTCTTCTGAAA
>CAZEJY010000017.1:0-46642 GCA_964512705.1 uncultured Sangeribacter sp.
AATGCACAATTCATAATGCATAATGCACAATTCATAATGCATAATGCACAATTCATAATGCTCAATGCACAATTCTTAATGCACAATTCATAATGCTCAATGCCAATGCACAATTCTATCCGTATTTGGAGACTTTGCGGAGTTCCTCTTCGTTGAGCATTTTTATTCTTCTGCCGTCGACAACAATCAGTTTCTCATTGACGAAGTTGGTGAGGGTACGGATAGCGTTAGAGGTTGTCATATTGGATAGGTTAGCGAGATCCTCACGACTCATGTAGATCTTGATGGTAGCGTCGTCATTCTCGTATCCATATTTATCGACGAGCATCAGGAGAGCCTCAGCCAATCTGCCGCGAATGTGCTTCTGAGTCAAACTTACGATCATTGCATCCGAGCCACCAAGATTGCGTGATAGTTCATGGATGAAGAACATGGCAAGTTTTGCATTCTTATTGATGATATTTTCCACTATCTTCATCGGAATCACTCCCACCACTGAGGCTTCAAAAGCAGCTGCAGAGGAGACATACTGCTCCTTGGCAAAGTAGGCACGATAGCCGAAATATTGAATAGGGCGATAGAGTCTAAGAATCTGATTCCTATCACCGATACCATTCTTATAGAGCTTGACCTTACCCTCTAAAAGGCAATAAAGATTTACAGGAGGTTCATTCTCGTTGTAAATGATCTCGTTCTTTTTATAGTTCTGGTATTTGAAATTCTCCGTAATGATTCTCTTGTCATCAGGGCTCAATGTACCCCATAAATCGGATAAATCATCGCCGACGATTCGTTTCAATGTACTCTTGTCTATCATACCCCTGTAACAATAAAATCAGATAGTTCTAATAAAATGCAATTTTTTGACCTCAAAAAATAGTGAAACATTAAGGATTTATTTGTCCCTAAGTTTTTTGCCATAATTAAGTTTGCAAAATTAACAATTATTGAAATATTTTACAATATTTTGTGGCAAATTCTTTTATAGCTTTTCGATTAAGTTTCCCGTTTTGAGTTAAAGGTAACGCCTCAATCGGTATGAAATACTTGGGTTTGAGATGCTTTTTCAGGAGAGATGAGACATTATCTTTTTTTAATTTGAATTCATCATCTCCCCCCTCAATTACCAATACTAAGGCTTCTCCCCATTTCTCATCGGGAATGGAGGTGAAGGCAGCAGGTATGTCATCAAGAGTGGAGATCATCGATTCCAAAGCTTCGATGTTTATTTTAATTCCTCCTGAATTGACAATATTATCCACTCTTCCCAAAATGAAGAACTCTGAGTCTGATAGAATCCTTGCGCAGTCATTAGTGATGAAGGAATGATCGGCATCCAAGTTGATTTTTAATCGTCCTTCAAAATCTTCTACGGTAATACCATTGAGTGTTTTAAAGGGTGTATCACCCTCTTCGACCTTTCTAAGGGCAATGTGGGAAGAGGTCTCCGTCATCCCGTATGACTCATATACAGTCAATCCGGACTGAATTACCCTCTGTTTTAAATTCGGAGAGAGTGGGGCACCACCTACAAGGATTGTTTTGATAGAGGGTAACGACTCATGGTTCTCAACTATGTACTGCAATTGAGAGGGTACGACTGAGAGAAGATCGATCTTTAATGAAGGGTCCACATTTTGAAGAGGGGTATTTGACGGAGTCTCAAAGAGAAACCTTGAATTTGCCACGCGACTTCTTACCCACATCATTTTCCCTCCGATATAGTCGGGAGAGATACAGGAATAAAGGAGGGATGCATCATCAATGCCAAAAAAGCTGTTGGTTCTTTCGGCACTTTCGGTCATCAGCCGCTTAGGAAGTTCAATTTTGGAAGGTGTTCCTGTTGAGCCTGAGGTATGGCAAACAATGAAATCCTTATCCGACTCCCACTCCTGTTTCAAATCCTCATAGGTCATTCTCTCCAGTCAAGTTTATTGAGAAGTTCATAATCAATGCTGACGCTCTTGTCATACTTCAGGTATTCCCCCTCTAAAAAAATTGGGGTGGTAAAATTATTTGTGAAGAGTGCGCCCGTACCCAATCCCTGAGGCATCGGGTTATTAAGAGTTGCAGTCCACTGAGCGATAGCATTCAATCCGATATTGGATTCAAGTGCTGAGGTTACCCACCATTTGACCCCGTTTTCATTAGCGAGTTTTATCCACTCTTCAGCCCCGGAGAACCCTCCGATGAGAGAGGGCTTGAGGATAATGTATTGGGGGAGAATGGTACTAATCAGTTCTGCCTTCTGCTCATAGGTGAACTTACCGATCAGTTCCTCATCGAGAGCAATCGGTAGGGGAGTGACCTCGCAGAGGAACTTCATCAGTTCCGGCGTACCCGCTTTAATCGGCTGCTCGATTGAGTGAATCGAATAGTCGGCCAGCTGTTTGAGTTTCGGAAGAACATTATCCATGGTGAAGGCGCCATTGGCGTCAACCCTAATTTCGATAGTTTTTTCATCGTATCGCTCCCGAATCTTCTTGATTAGCTCGAGCTCCTTGTTCCAGTCGATGGCTCCAATCTTAATTTTTATGCATCTGAAGCCCTGAGAGATCTTGGATTCAATCTGTTCCTGCATCCTATCAAAATCGCCCATCCAGATGAGACCATTGGTGACTATAGACTGTTCACCCTTTATAAAATCTGAATCATAATAGATACCCTTGCATCCGGAGGAGAAATCACGGATTGCCTGTTCCAATCCTGATTGAAGAGATGGGAAACGGGTCAGGTCGGTTGACTTACCGAGACGAACATTCGCCTGAAGTTCCATGAGCTTATAAAAGAAGGTATCATTCGCTTCAGGGGAAAGTCCAGGGAAGATGCCAGCTTCCCCGATTCCGAATTTCTCAGGCATCTGCTCATTGAAAATTCGGATCAGGCAAGTGATCTTCTCTGTAAGTACTCCCCGGGAGGTTCCGGAAGGGCGCTTAAAATTCAGCACATAGGGAACAAATTGTAATCTCATAAGGTCAGCACTAAATTATAAGGAGAAATCAAGGGAACAGGGGATATTGGTCGAAATCCGGATCGCGTTTTTCGAGGAACGCATTCTTGCCCTCCTGCGCTTCATCCATCAGATAATACATCAGGGTTGCGTCACCGGCAAACTCCATGATTCCGCGTTGACCATCAAGTTCAGCATTCAGACCTCTCTTGATCATGCGGATGGCGAAAGGTGAGCGGGTCATGATGGTTTTGCACCATTCAACGGTAGTCTCCTCCAATTTATCGAAACTGACAACTTCATTGATCATTCCCATTTCGAGGGCTTCCTGAGCAGTATACTGTTTGCAGAGGTACCATATCTCCCTTGCTTTCTTCTGTCCCACACAGCGTGCGAGATAGGATGAACCGAAACCGGCATCGAAGCTACCGACCTTTGGACCCGTCTGACCGAAACGAGCATTGTCGGAGGCGATGCTGAGGTCACAAATCACGTTCAGTACGTTACCGCCACCAATCGCATAGCCATTGACCATTGCGATAACCGGTTTGGGGATAGTGCGGATGACATGGTGAAGGTCGAGAACGTTCAGGCGAGGAACACCGTCTGAGTCAATATATCCACCTTTACCTTTAGCATTCTGGTCACCACCGCTGCAGAAAGCTTTATCTCCGGCACCAGTGAGGATTATAACACGGATATCCTGACGTTCGCGACAGATTGCAAAAGCATCGAGCATCTCCTTGTTGGTCAACGGGCGAAACGCATTGTAAACTTTAGGTCTATTGATGGTTATTTTAGCGATACCATCCATGTAGTCAAACAGGATGTCGGTATAATCTTTAATTTTAGTCCAGTTGTAAGTCATATAATATATTTTTATAATCTATTTATTTAAAATCATTTAATTGAAAAATATTCGAGTAGGTGTGCGGCACTTTGATCAACATCAAATTTCAGCTCAAGAATGCAATTATCTGAAGAGATAATAAAATTTTTAAATACCTTGTGAAGTTCATCAAGACTTTCGGCTGAAAGGTATTCCCATCCGTAGGCTTTTGCCAGGCCCTCGACGGGAAGATGAGGATGAGCACAAAAAAGATCTTCGCAGCAATCCAAGTCTTTGGTAGATGGAATGAAACGGAATATGCCTCCTCCGGCATTATTTATCACGATTATTTTTAAATTGGGTGCGTAGTCCTTTAGAGCCAAGATTCCTGTATCATATCCAAAGGATAGATCCCCGGTGAGCAGGAGAGTTGTACCCTTATAACCTATGCTTGTTCCCAAAGCTGTTGCATTTGTTCCTTCGATACCGGAGACTCCTCTGTTGCCATAGGAAGCGTGAGGAATACGTTTGGTGAAAAGTTGTGCGTAACGGACAACTGTACCATTGGAGAGGAAAACATTCCAAGAGGAAGGTAGGGTATTGAAAATATGTTTAAATGCTGTGAGTTCCGACCATTTTTCGGATGTGGAGAAGAAATCAGAATCTTGTTTGTCACTCAATTCGGAATATTTCTTCCAGGTATCTTTGTAATTATTAGTCTCGTGGGTAACCCGTAAGCCTTTAACTATCGGTCCATACATGCCGGAGAAGAAAGTATCGGGCATGAGGTTGAAATGCTTGGTCAGGCATTTAAAGCAATCTGTCTGAAGGGAAGTATCAGCCAAGGTCCACATCTCCTGTGGCGGGTACCTCCTTATGAATTCCTTTAATTTGCGAGATATCAAGGCTCCTCCGATTGAGATGACTAAGTCTGCCCGGAGTTCTTCGTAAACATCTTGCGGATCAGATGAATTTTCAGCGATCCTGAAGATTCTATCAATGGAATAGGGGTCACCGTTCAGATGAAGATTCGAGATTGTTTCACAAAGAATCTTTACGTTCGGAAATCTCTCATATTTTTGCAGAACCCGATTGAGCTTATTGTTAGGGGGCATGAACCCAGCCACGATAAGAACTTTTTTGCCGATTAATTCAGAAGCATAAGTCTTTAGGATCTCTTTATTGAAGCTCACGGCATTGATATCTTCTATTACTCGAACAGAATTATCTGAATAAGAAGGAATCAGTTTTGTAAGCGGATTATCCAAACGAAGATTAATATGAACCGGGCCTTTACGATTGTGGGATGCCAAGTTAACCGCTTCATTTACTATACGATTCACATACCAATCAAATTCTTCGCTTTCATCCGTTTCCTGAGGAATCTCGAAGCTTTTCTTAACTATTTTTGAGAGCGCGTCGGGTTGAATCAGAGTCTGGGAATCATCCTGATCAATCCATTGAACGGGACGGTCAGCTGTAATTACAATCAGCGGAATATTTTGATAAAAGGCTTCGGCAACCGCCGGAGCATAGTTATACATTGCAGTACCGGAGGTACAACAAAGTGCCACGGGACACTGTTGTTCCATAGCCATACCCAAGGCAACGAATCCGGCTGTGCGCTCATCGGCACATTGAATAACCTTGAATTCCTTGCGTGAATTGATTCCTATCAGAAGAGGAGCATTCCGACTTCCGGGGGAGACGACAACATTTTTGACACCCTTTGCCAAGAGCGTGTCAAGTAATATCCGGCAATATCTTTTTGATGTATCCAAAATCAGTAGAATTTAACCGGTTTGTATCCCAAAAGGAAAGCAGAGGTTTCCATTCGTTTCTTTCCGGCAGGTTGAAGACTCAAAACTTCAATTACTCCCTCACCGCAACCCACATACAAGCGCTTGTTTTCAATTAAGATTTCACCCGGTTGCAGGGAGTCTGAGGTAATTCCGCAATTGGAAAGAGATGTAGCGAAAATTTTGACATCCATCTCCTTACCCTTTTCATCAACCATAGAGGTAAATGCTGCAGGATAGGGTGACAGGCCCCTTACATGATTGTGGATTTCACGAGCAGATTTGGTCCAATCTATGCGACAATCCTCCTTAAAGATTTTAGGAGCAGGGATGAATTCACCATCATGTTGCGGATAGCTTTTAAGAGTGCCTGTGATGATTGAATCAACAGTTTCGATAACCATTTCGGCTCCGATCTTCATCAGCTCGTCATAAACCTTACCCACATTATCATCAGGACCAACAGCGATTTTTCGTTGGCCAATGATATCTCCGGTGTCAATTTCATGCTTTAGGAAGAAGGTAGTGACTCCGGTTTCAGTTTCACCGTTCATAATAGCACGGTTAATCGGAGCGGCACCGCGATACTTGGGCAGGAGTGAACCGTGAAGATTAAATGTGCCGTATTTAGGCATTGACCATACAATTTCCGGCAACATGCGGAAAGCAATTACGATAAATAGGTCCGCATCTATAGACTTGAGTTGGTCCACAAACTCCGGATTCTTCAGCTTCTCGGGTTGAAGGATAGGGAGATTATGTTGAACGGCATACTTCTTTACGTCGCTTTCAATAATCTTATTTCCTCTTCCTCCGGATTTATCCGGCATCGTCACAACCGCGCGAACGTTGTAACCGCCATCAACAAGTGCTTTCAAACTCTCCACTGCAAATTCGGGAGTTCCGAAAAACACTATTTTCAAATCTTCTTTATTCATAAAGTTTTAGAAAATCAAATTCCTTAAATAAATACAATTTTATATAGGTTGTCACCTTACAGAGATGTCAATCTTCGGTAAAGTGCCTGAGGACTCTCCGATAGGATGTGAATATCTTTGATTTAGAGACAAATCCTATATATTTCCCGTCTTCAACAACCGGTAAATTCCAAGCGTTGGTTTTATCAAAGATTTCCATGACGCGTTCCATTGAGTAGTTTATTTCGATTACATCCGGAACGGCAGACATAAACTTCGAGACATGCATCTTCTTATATAGATCTGCACGAAACATTATGTTTCTTATCTCGTCCAAAAGTACAACTCCCTTTAAATAACCATCCTTGTCAATAACCGGGAAGAGATTTCGATTTGAGACGGAAATAACATCAACCATCTCTTTGAGATTCATTTCAGGACTCACGGTCTTGAAATCCCGTTCAATCAAATTATCCACTTTCAACAGAGTCAGCACCGCCTTATCTTTCTGGTGAGTCAGAAGGTCTCCGGCTTTGGCAAGACGCATGGTGTAGATACTGTAGGGAGTGAAGATTTTGATAGTGATGTATGCTAAGCCTGACACAATGAGAAGGGGTAGGAAGAGGTCATATCCTCCTGTCATCTCGGCTGTCAAGAAGATTGCCATCAATGGTGCATGCATGACTCCAGCCATTACACCTGCCATACCCATGAGTGTGAAGTTCTTTTGAGATAGTTCAACACCCATGTCCAAGTTATTTATAATATAAGCGAAGAGGAATCCTGTCAGAGCTCCAACAAAGAGAGAGGGGGCAAATGTACCGCCGACACCTCCGGCACCGTTGGTAGCTGACGTAGCGAAAGCTTTTGTCAGAGCGATGATAGCGATGAAGATAGCTAAGAACCAGACGTTGTCCCTGTCGACATAGAAGAATGTTCCATCTACCACGCTCGAAATATCACCGCATAGAAGAGCGTTGATAGCTCCGTAACCTTCACCATAAAGGGGAGGGAAAAGGAATATAAGTATGGCTAAGATAGCTCCACCGATCAGGATTTTTATCCACCGTTTTTTAAGAATGCCGAACATTGACTCCATCATAAACATTACTTTTGTGAAGTAATATGACATGAGTCCGCAAACCACGCCAAGGATGACAACGTATGGTATACGGCTTGTTGCAAATGCTTCGGATTGGACAAATATGAATTCAGCACTGTATCCTTCCAACACATAGGCCACGACAGCTCCGGCTACAGAGGATAGAAGCAGTGGCATGACAGTTAGTCCGGTAAGGTCAATCATCAGTACCTCGAGAGTGAATAGCATTCCGGCAATGGGAGCACGGAAGATTCCCGCGATACCTGCGGCTGCACCACAACCGACAAGGATCATGAGCACCTTTGGCGAAAGTCTGAAAGCCTGTCCAATGTTTGAGCCTATGGCAGCTCCGGTAAAAACTATCGGACCCTCGGCTCCTACGGAACCACCGAAACCAATGGTGATTGAAGAGGCTATCAGGGAAGCATAAGTATTCTTTCTTTTTAATCGGGACTTTCGTCTTGATATGGCATATAATACTCGAGTGACTCCATGAGAGATATTCTCCTTGACGACCAATTTCAGGAATAGGGTCACTATTAAAATGCCTATCACCGGATAAACGAGGTATATCCAGTTGGCAGACACCGTGCTGACGTTAGCCGTGAGCCAGTGAGATATAATATGAATCAGAAATTTGAGCAGTTGAGCGGCAAAACCACAAATCACGCCAACAACCAAGGCGAGAATCAGCAGGAAATTCCGTTCATTTATATGATGTTCGCGCCAGATTACGAACTTCATCCATATTTCAGTAAATTTATTATGTGTTTCGCTATAAGCCATAAATTTATTCTTATAAACCTTTACCCTTGACGACTGTCAGGAAGGTATGTAATGCTATCTTTAAGTCGTTCAGTATATTTACGTTCTGCAGATATACTAAATCGTATCTTGTTCGTTCAACCATCTGATCCAAATCTGATGCGTATCCATATTTTACCATTCCCCAGGAAGTTATGCCGGGACGAATCTGGAAAATCAAGCTGTAGTATGGTACCCGTTCGATGATTCGGTTCAAGTAATATTCCCGCTCCGGACGAGGTCCGACTATTGACATATCACCCTTAAGGACATTCCAAAATTGAGGAAGTTCATCAAGACGATATTTTCGCATAACTTTGCCAAACTTTGTAATTCTCGGGTCATTATCATTTGATAATTGAGGACCGTTACTTTCGGCATCAACAACCATAGACCTGAACTTTAAGATCTTAAAAGGTTTACGATTCCTGCCTAAACGTAGCTGGGAATAAATGACGGGACCTTTGGAACTCAATTTTACTATTATGCTCAGAATCAAGTAGACCGGCAGCAGTATGATAATTGCCATTATGGATACTAAAATATCCAGGAGCCGTTTGAAATTTATCTGAAAGTCAGAGATCTGTGGAGAGGTTAGATTAATCAAAGGGTCGTCGAGCACATCTGTCATAACAATCCTGTTGGTCATGAAAGACCGGGAATCGGGCATTGCTTTGATGGATATGTCAAGAGGGAACAGTTGTTCAATTATCTGAATGGATTCCTTCTCTTTATCACTTTTGAGAGTCAAGATCACCTCATTAACCTCATTTTCAGTACAGATGGGAATCAGATTCTCCAATCGTCCAAGATTTTTTAGCTTCTGACCGGTTTTATTGTGAATAGATTCAGGCGCTGAAGTGTCGGTGCTTATAAAACCTACTATATCATCAAGATAACCGGTACGCTTACGCGATAGGGAATTAAACATTGATTTGACAGTATCCTTATTTCCAATAAGCAGGATTTTTCTTTTTATTCCTTTGCGTTTGATTTTGGAAATGGATATTGTGATCGTTATAATCCTGATGATGAACGTGCAAAGAAAGATTGACACAAAGAGCATGCCCAACATCAGATAGTTGAGAGAGAGTTGTTGTACCCTGTCATCCAAAAGAAGAATGAGGTAGATCAGAATGGAGGTAAAGAGTGAGCAATTCAGGGTCAACAGCAGTACCTGCATTCTCGATTTCTCCAAGACGTAGTTATAATACCCGGAGAGCCAGAAGATTCCTAATATACCAATAGGGAAAAACACCTGCTCAAGTATCAATTTCGCGCTGAAGATATATCCCCAGAGACCGGTGGTGCCGGTGATTTCAAAATAGATATAATAGCGTAAGATATCAAATACAAAGAAAGCTATGTTGGCAGCAATATAGTCGCACAAAACATATTCAAATTTTAAATAATTTGAATATCGTTTGAGTGACGATATGTTGCGAGATGATGCCAATGCTTTCTCGAATTATCTGATTATTTTAATTACTGAATCGTTACTTAATTTAACTATGTTGCTTGGTTTTGAATTCTCAGCATTCCTTCCGTATTCAACAATATAGTCGACCTTATCCTTGATTTTCTGAGGTATATCCTTGAAAACCGAAGGTGATTTCTCTCCGCTAATGTTTGCGGAAGTGCTGACAATGGGACGCCGCATTTTCAGGCACAATGCCTTGGAAAATGCCTCCCTGGTGATTCGGAATCCGGCAGAGCCATCTTCAGCAAGGAGCTTTTCCGAAATATATTGTGGAGAATCATAGATGATGGTGAGAGGATGGACAGCAGCATCGATCAATTCCCATGCTACTTCGGGAATATCCTTGACGTATTGCTGAAGCATTCCGTCGGAACCTACTAAAGAGAGCATGGACTTGGAGTCCTCACGCTGTTTGATATCGAAGATGCGTTTCACAGCCTCCGTATTGGTAGCATCGCAACCTATTCCCCAGATAGTATCCGTAGGATAGAGGATCACACCTCCTGCGCGGAGCACCTCACATGCTTTATCAATATCGTATTTGAATGATTCTTTATCTTCCATCGGTTTTATATCTATGATCCAGTCTGGAATCTTTCTGTTTATAATTTATCAACCTCGTCAATCCAGAGTTTTGCCGAAACATCCGACGGCATGCGCCAGTCACCACGAGGGGATAAGCATACACTACCGACCTTTATTCCATCGGGCATACAGGAGCGTTTGAACTGCTGAGAGAAGAAACGTCGATAGAATGTTTTCAGCCACTTCTTTATGGTAGTGTCATCGAATTCATCCTTAAAGGCTATGGTGGCGAGATAATAGATCTTGGAGGGGGAGAAGTTATTCCTCAGCATATTAAAGATGAAGAAATCGTGAAGTTTATATGGGCCGACAAGATCTTCGGTCTTCTGCAGAATCTCATCATCACTTGAAGCCGGCAGTAACTCAGGACTAATAGGAGTGTCTATAATATCACTTAAAACCCGCTTTATGTCTTTATTGTCAAAGGCTTCCGAGTGTTGTCCGACCAAGAACTTGACGAGCGTTTTAGGAATGGATGCATTTACTCCGTACATAGACATCTGGTCACCATTGTAAGTGCACCAGCCTAAAGCAAGTTCCGATAGATCGCCTGTGCCAATTACTATGCCATTATATTTATTGGCAAGATCCATCAATATCTGTGTTCTCTCTCTTGCCTGTGAATTTTCATAGGTTGCGTCATAGGAATCTTCAGGATGATTAATATCCTTGAGATGCTGAATGACCGCTTCACCAATCGGAATCTCCAATATTGTCACACCAAGGAGTTCCATGAGTTCTCGAGCATTGGAATGAGTGCGGGAAGTGGTTCCAAAGCCTGGCATTGTCACTGCAATAATACCTTTACGATCCAAATTGAGTTTATCGAATGCAGCAACGGTAACAAGTAAAGCTAAGGTAGAATCAAGACCTCCTGAAATACCGATTATAGCATTTTTACATCCGATAGCCTTCAACCTTTTAGCGAGTCCCCAAGTCTGGATATTGGTTATTTCCTCCCGACGCTCCTTGAAATCTTTCTCTGATCCATCGGCGAAAGGGATAGGGGAGATATATCTGTAAAGTGAGTTGGTAGATGGGAAATCAGGTACATCCGCATTCTTATCAACTGATATTTCCGTAATATCGTATGGTGAATCTGTTTCAGAGTAAGTGGCACTCTTAATCCGTTCATTCCTAATTAGATTTACATCTATATCCGCTACAACGAGTTTGTCATCGAGAGTGAAACGTTCCGATTCTTTCAGGAGCATGCCGTTCTCACAAATTATGCAATTACCGGAGAACGCAAGATCCGTGGATGATTCTCCAAATCCGGCGGAAGAGTAGACATAGCCGCTTCTACAACGAGCTGACTGATTACGAATCAGGTCCACCAAGTATTTATGCTTTCCTGTCACCTCGTTAGACGCAGAGAGATTAAGGATAATATCTGCTCCATTAACTGCCAGATATGAACTTGGAGGAACGGGAACCCAGAGATCTTCACATATTTCAATGCCGTACTTAACGCCATTGATATTGAAAATCTGTCGAGGAGTAAAAGGTATATCCCTATTAAAAAGACTGATAACGGAACCGGAATTTAAATCGGCTCCTGATCTGAACCACCTCTTCTCGTAGAACTCATTATTGTTGGGGAGATAAGACTTGGGAACAACCCCTAAGACACTTCCCTGATAGATAACGACAGCACAATTATAGAGCGCTGCTTTATACATCAGAGGAAGTCCGACAACTATTACCATATTCAGAGAGTTGGAATAGGTTATTAATTCCGACACGCCTCTCTTGGCTTCCTCGAGTAGATTGCTCTGATAGAATAGATCGGCACAAGTGTAACCGGTAAGGGAGAGTTCCGGAAAAAGTATCATCTCCACCTCTTTCTCAGAAGCAAGAGCGATGCAATTCTTTATTCTTTCCAAGTTGAAAGAAATATTCGTCGGTTGAACTTCAGGCGAAGCTGCGCACACTCTCACGAATCCAAATCTATTCATAATGCAGTTCGGTTGGTTGTTAATCATAAAAATCCAATTAACAAAAATAATACATTTACTCCATCTATACAAGCGGTAAATATAAGAGCAGGGGAAAATAGATGATTCCAGGGATATTTAAGAACTTTTAGGTGTAATGGATTTAAAAATATTTTTTTGCTTTACCCTTTTTTTGTAATTTTGAAAGTATATCCAGCCATTCAGACATAATGTAGATACTGAAATGCGCAGGAACAGTAATTTAAAACGAAAGTTATGTTAATAATAGGCATTGCAGGTGGCACCGGTTCCGGCAAAAGTACGGTTGTCAGACGTATCATCGAGAGCTTACCCAAAGATGAGGTTGCGGTAATTCCCCAGGATTGCTATTACAAAGATAATCATCATATTCCTTTGGAAGAACGACTGAAGATGAATTATGATGAACCGGCTTCAATCGAATGGACTCTCCTTGTTGAACAATTAAGGAAATTGAAAGAGGGGAAAGCTATTGAAATGCCTACTTATGATTTCATCACCTGTTCGAGATTGAAGGAAACAATTCATGTAGAACCGAGGGATGTTGTGGTTGTAGAGGGTATTCTTGTCTTGACCGATAAGGAGTTGAGAGACATGATGGATGTAAAGGTGTTTGTGGATGCTGATGCTGATGAACGTCTGATTCGCGTTATCCATCGTGATTGCATTGAACGTGGGCGCACACCTCAAATGGTGATTGATCGGTATCAGGAGATGCTGAAACCAATGCATGAATTATATATTGAGCCCTCAAAGAGATATGCAGACCTGATCGTGCCGCAAGGAGGACACAACAAGGTTGCAATAAAGCTCTTGACTGACTATATTCGTTCGTTACTCAAATCCTTTTTCAAATGAAAATCAAATCTATTTTTGATAAATCAAGATTTAAGTCAAATGAGGATGAAAAGAAAGTTCATTTGACCGAGGCTGAACGTTTGGAACTTGAGGGGTATCAACCCGATATGCAGGAGAAGATCACTGTCGAAAGTGATGGAGCCATCGTCACTTCCGAATCTGGTGAGACTGAACTGAAAGAGGTCGTTGAAATTGAGGCTCAACCGGAAAAGGGTGTTCTGCGAACAGAGGACCTTGTCAAGAAATATGGTAAACGAACGGTTGCAAGTAATGTTTCTATAGATGTTACTCAAGGTGAAATTGTCGGTTTGTTAGGACCGAACGGAGCTGGAAAGACTACGACCTTCTATATGACTGTGGGTCTGATTAAGCCAAATGCAGGAAAAGTATTTTTGGATAATCAGGATATAACATCTTTCCCTGTTTATAAACGTGCTCAGATCGGTATTGGTTATCTTCCACAGGAGGCATCTGTGTTCCGCACATTGTCGGTTGAAAACAATATCAAGGCAATCTTGGAGATGACCAATACATCCAAGGAATACCAGAAAGAGAAACTCGAGCAATTGATAAAGGAGTTCTCGTTGGAAAAGGTCAGACACAATCTTGGAAAGAACCTTTCGGGAGGCGAACGTCGACGCACTGAGATTGCGAGATGCTTGGCAATTAATCCTAAGTTCATCATGCTCGACGAGCCATTTGCAGCTGTGGACCCTATTGCAGTAGAAGATATTCAGGAAGTTGTTTATCATTTGAAAGAGAGAAATATCGGAATCCTGATCACAGACCATAAAGCGGATTCAATCCTCGGAATTACCGACAGAGCATATTTGCTTTTTGAGGGTAAAGTATTGTTCCAGGGAACGAGTGAGGAATTGGCTAATAATCCAATAGTCAGGGAGAAATATTTAGGTAGAGACTTTATCTTTACCAAGAAAAAATTTGATTGATGATCGACAGAAACCTACCATACAAGAGATCGGTGACAGGATTATTGCTTATCCTGATGTCTACCTTTTTCCTGATGTTTATAGTAGTAGGTCTCCTTCAACCGGTCCTGAAGGGAAGCGGTTTGTCCGAACACAACTGCTTACTTCTCTCCTCAGCGCTTCAAGCAGTTTTCGTTTTTGCCGTTCCCTCTATCATAACCGCCTACTTTGAATCGAAGAATCCATTGGCAGTAGTGGACTTAAATGTAAAGCCAACTTCTCTCAATATCATAGGGGTTATACTGATTTTCGTACTTGGAAGCATAGCACTCAGTCAGATCATATATTACAACGAGCATCTTGCGCTTCCTGACAGTCTGCACAATCTGGAATTGAAGATGAAGGAACTGGAAGAAGCCGCTGCAGGAATAACGGAAACGTTGCTTTCCGGAGAAACTTTAATGGATTTGCTTTTAGAAGTATTGGTTATAGGTGTTATAACGGGACTGAGCGAAGAGTTATTCTTCAGGGCAGGTGTCCAAAGGATTTTGGGTTATGCAATTCCGAAACATTGTTCAATTTGGGTTACTGCCATATTTTTCAGTTTGTTGCACATGCAATTTTATGGTTTTATTCCTCGAATGCTGATGGGGGTTGTGTTCGGGTATTTCTATTATTGGAGTGGTTCTATTTGGGTTTCGGTAATAGCCCATGCGTTGAACAACAGTTGGGTAGTGTTGACAGTATGGCTTGAAAGAAGGAGTGGGGTGAACATCGATTATTCAAATGAATTGATCGCAACGCATGGTATACCATGGTTGGGAATCTTAAGTGGACTGGTGACAATATTCATATTATATAGATTTAACGGATTATTTTTCAAAAAAGGTAGTACTAAGCTGTCAACAAATTATGGCTCAAACAACTTATAGAGATATTATTACGGATATAAAGAAGGGTAATTACGCTCCGGTTTATATATTAATGGGTGAAGAGGATTATTATATAGACAGAATAGTTGCCGCTTTGGAGAAATGCGTTGTTGATGAAGCCGATAAAGATTTCAACCTATCAGTCATTTACGGAGGTGATGCTGATATGGAAAATGTTATTGCCATTTGCCAGCAGATGCCGGTTATGGCCCCTAAGCAGTTAGTACTTCTGAAAGAGGCTCAAGCTAAACAGCAGGCAAAACAGCTACTTGAGAAATTAGCCGCATATTGTGAGCGGCCTAATCCGAATACCGTATTAGCAGTTGCATATAAGGGTGATAACCTGAATGCCACTTCAAAATTAGTTAAAACCGTATCAAAAAATGGTGGTATTGTTTTCAAGAGTGAAAAGGCAAAGGATTACCAATTGGCAGGATTTGCCAAGGATTATTGTTCCTCCCTTAAGATAGGAATAGAGGATAAGGCATTAGAAATGCTCGTTCAATACATCGGGGGACCGTTAAGTAAGTTATTCGGTGAAATCAACAAACTATATACTATCAAGGGGAAAGATTCGTCGCGTATAACTGTTGAGGATGTCGAGAAAAATATCGGTATATCAAAGGATTTCAATAACTATGAACTAATCAGCGCTATAGCGCGAAAAGATTATCCTAAAGCGGTTCAGATTATTAAATACTTCGAGAATAATCCTAAGAATAACCCTACTATAATGACTACTGCAAGTCTGTTTAACTTCTTCAGTAAATTGGTGATTGCTCACTATTTACCGGATAAGTCGGATGCGAGTCTGAAAGTTGCTACCGGTGCCAGATTCCCTTCTGCATTAAATGAGATAAAAGATGGTATGCGTAACTACAATCCATATAGGGCTGTCAATGCTGTTCACGCAATCCGGGAATTTGATGTAGCCAGTAAAGGAGTAGGATCATTCCAAAATGAGTATCAGTTATTGACCGAATTGATATTCAAGATCTTCACACTCTAAGGAAGATATCTCTTTGTCACGTTTATACTAAACTTCCCGGTAAGTAACGGTCAATGCTCATGGCAGTGGTAATTCAACCATCTATTTTTTCCAGAAAGAGGGTATAAAGAGTAACAGGATTGTAAATATTTCCAAACGTCCGATTAACATTATCAGAGATAAAATCCACTTTGATAAATCAGAAATTTGAGCGAAATTTGTCGTGACACCCAAGAAATCTGTATCCAAGCCTGAATTAGATATTGCCGAAAGGGATATAAACAGTGAACTTGAGAGCGGCATACCTAACAATGAAAGGATAACGCCTCCTGCTACGATAATAAAGCCATACATGAAAAGGAATGCAAGTGTGCGGTTAACAATAGCAGGTGTTGTACCTTTCTCGTTTATGGTTACGGTAGTAACTGCCGAAGGATGCATCATCTTATAAAATTCATTCTTCATGAATTTGAATAGAACAGCCAATCTGTCGATTTTAACACCACCAGATGTACTTCCTGCACAAGCACCGGAGAAAATCAATAGAAATAGAAGAACCTCAGAAACTGCACCCCATTGTCTGAATTGGGGGTCTACTATTCCTGTTGAAGAAATTAGCGATATTGTCTGAAATAGGGGATCAAGAACGATATGTTCTAATGTTGCGTGAGGATTCATCACGATAATGTTGATAGAAAATCCAACCCAGCAAACGAGAATGAACCAGCAATAACACTTGAATGCTGTATTTTGCAGAAAAACTTTTCCTCTACCTATGACAAGGTTGTAAATCAGCGTAAAATTGACACCTCCGATAAACATGAAAATGATCATCACAATTTTCAGGTAAACCGATTCCCATTGAGTTACACTCATATCGGAAGTTGAGAAGCCACCGGTTGACATTGTTGATAATCCATGGCACAGCGCTTCAAAGAAGTTCATCTTTGAAAAGAGAAGCAGTCCTATTAAAATGGTAGTCAGTACAATATAGATAAGCCATAAACCCTTGGCTGTAAAACTTACACGGGGACGAAGTTTATCGTGCGTTATACCTGTGACCTCTGCATTAAACAGTTGCATACCACCGGCATTGTTGAGCATAGGAACGACCGCGAGAGTGAAAAGGATTATTCCCAAACCTCCAATCCATTGGACAACACATCTCCAAAGCAGAATTGATTTAGGTACCTCCGAGAGCGATCCCAAAACAGAAACGCCTGTCGTTGTGAATCCTGACATTGTCTCAAAAAACGCATCTGTAATTGAATCGTGCGTCTTGCACAGCAGGAAAGGAATCATTCCGAATAGGGAGAGAATCACCCATGTAAGTGCAGTCAGGAGGACTGCCTCCCTTTTTCTCATATCCTTGTTTTTCGGTCTCAGAAGCATCATGCCTCCTCCGGCACCTCCTGCTATAAGCATTGAAATGAGGAAGGAGAGGGCAGAACCGTCATTGTAGCAAAGAGAAGAGATTAACGGTATGATCATAAATGCCGCTTCAATAGTAAGAAGATAGCCTACCACACGCAAAAGCATGAGGATATTGATATAACTTCTATTTCTTATCTTAGTCGGCATTTCTGATTAATGAGACCTGTGCTAATTTTAAATAATGAGAACTAATTAAACCATTTCTCAATCTTGTGGATGGTTCCGGTGAAGCAGAAGACAACGACATAATCATTTTCTTGAATATGGGTATTACCCCCGATCAGTTGAACCTGTTCACCTCTGATCAAAGCAGCGAGAGTCATACCCCATGGCAGTTTGAGATCCTTAACCGGTTTCTTCGTTATCTTCGCACCCGGTTTCACGAGAATTTCTGCCACCTCTGCATCAGCAAGAGTAAGAAATTTTGAATTATTTTCATCGGCATCAAGCAGTATCTTGAAGATATGACTGGAAGCAAAAAGCTTCTTATTTATTGTTGTACCGATATTCAAGTTCTCCGCTTGGCTAAGGAACTGCAGATTTTCAACATCCGCAATAGTTTTAGGTACGCCAAACTCCTTTGCTGTGAGGCAAGACAAGATATTTGTTTCGGAAGAATCGCTCAATGCCATGAAAGCATCATACTGGTGTATATTGTTTTCTCTGAGAACCTCGATATCAAGGGCATCGCCCATGACAATTTCACAGTCGGGCAACATAGTAGCCATTCTTTCACAATTCTCTCTGTTATCATCGATGATTTTAATATGAAAATCATCGTGATATAATTTGGAGAATCTGCGCGCAATCGGACTACCACCGGCAATGAGAACCTTCTTAATGACCTTCTTCTTTTTACCGCATAACTCCCGGACGTCGTTGACAAATGGGGGAGTGGTAATGAAATAAACAATATCATCACGCAGAATCTCGTCATTACCATTTGGTATGATGGTTTCATTATTGCGCTTGATTGCCGCGATGTGAAAATCGTGGGTAGTTACCGGTAGATTACTCAGTTTGCAATTTAGAAGTGCTGAATCACCATGCAGCTTGACTCCAATCAGCAAGAGTTTACCATTGTGCAGTTCACCCCAATAGCGAGCCCAATTGTGATTTAAAGCAATAGCGATCTTCTCTGCTGCAATATTCTCCGGGTAGATAAGAAAATCTATACCTAATTCCTTGAGGACTCTTCCATTTTCAGAAATCAGGAACTCACTGTTATCTATACGGGCAACAGTTTTCTTAGCTCCTAATTTTTTAGCGATTGCGCAACTTGTAATATTTCTCGTTTCATATGGAGTTACAGCGATATAGAGGTCGGCAGATGAAACGCCGACGCTTCTAAGGCATTCAAAAGAGGACGTGGAGCCATTCCAGGTCATGAGATTATAATTGGAGTCAATTATATCGAGTCGTTCCTGATCATTGTCGAGCAACACTATATCTTGATCCTCGTTAGAAAGCATCTTCGCAAGATGTGTTCCGACTTCTCCTGCTCCGGCAATAACTATCTTCATAATAACTCCTTGATTTTATTTGCGATACTAACCGGATCTATTCCACAATCCTGTTGCAACTCCTGTATAGTTCCCTGATGAATCCATCTGTCGGGAATTCCTAACACTTCCACTTTAGTATTAAGACTATGTGAGTTAAGCGATTCGACTACGGCAGAGCCGAAGCCTCCGGTCTTAATACCATCCTCCAATGTGATAATGAGCTTGTATTTGCCGCTTATTTCTTTCAATAGGTCTTCGTCGAGCGGTTTAACCCAAACCATGTCATACACATCAACAGGTATGCCTGATTCCTTCGCAATTTCAGCTGCTTTGATTGCATTTATGCCGATTGGGCCTAAGCTTAAAATCGCTACTTGAGCATCATTGCTATTTACGATCTTGCGACCTTTCCCTAATTTTATTTCGTCTGTTGAGAAACTTTTCATTACCGCTTTCCCCCTCGGATAACGGATAGCCATGGTAGAATTATATTCGGAAGCAATCTTCATCAATTGCTCAAATGAGCTCGCATCCAAAGGTGAAGCCACTACCATGTTGGGGATGATTCTCAAATATGGGATATCAAAAATGCCATGATGTGTGACACCATCTTCTCCAACGAGACCGGCTCTATCTATGCAATACGTGACAGGTAAACCCTGAATAGCAGTGTCATGAATGATATTATCAAATGCTCTTTGCAGGAAAGCAGAATATATGGCAACAAACGGGTGCTTCCCCTCGGACGCCAAACCACCGGCAAATGTGACTGCATGACCTTCGGAGATACCCACGTCGAATGTCCTATCAGGGAAAGCATCCATCATTTTATTCATGGATGTTCCGGATAGCATTGCAGCTGAGATGCCTACAATATCCCGATTTTTTTCGGCAAGTTTGACGAGATTAGAGCCAAATAGTTCCTGCCAGAGCGGGGTAGAAGATGATTTAGCTATTTTCTCACCTGTCTGGGGATTGAAATTACCGGGTGCATGCCAATCCTGCGGATTTTTTTCAGCAGCTTCGAACCCACGACCTTTCTTTGTGTGAAGATGAAGAATACGTGGGCCATTCATATCTTTAATCTCAGAAAGAACCTTTACAACCTTTTGAACATCGTTGCCATCGAAAGGACCGAAATATCTGATATTGAGACCCTCAAATATATTTTGTTGAGCAGATATCAGAGATTTGAGGGCATTATTGAAACGTAATAAAATCCCCTTTCGCTTATCATTAATAAGTCCCGCTTTACGCATAAAATTATAGATCTTGTAGCGGAGCTTATTATATTTTGCGGAAGTTGAAATTTCTGACAGATATTTATGTAACGAGCCAACAGGATCATCGATTGACATATCATTGTCATTCAAGATGATCAATAAATTGTTTGGTTCTGCGGCTGCGTTATTTAATCCTTCAAAAGCTAAACCGTTACTGATTGAAGCGTCTCCGATCAGAGCTACTGTCTTATTATTCTCAGAACCCTTTGTCTTACTCTGAGCTATTGCCATTCCTAAGGCTGCCGATATAGAATTTCCGGCGTGACCACAGACGAAAGTGTCATATTCACTCTCTTTGGGATAAGGGAAACCGCTAATACCTTCGTGGGTGCGTTGGGATTTGAATTGATCTTTTCTTCCTGTCAGAATCTTGTGTGCATAGGCCTGATGCCCCACATCAAAGACAATTTTATCCTTCGGGGTATTGAAAACATAATGCAAGGCAACTATTATTTCAACAGCACCCATGCTCGAACCGAAATGACCCGGATTGGAAGAGAGGCTTTCTATCAGATAATCCCGAATTTCCTCACAAACCTGAGGTAACTGATTCGGATCCAATTTTCTCAGGTCGTGCGGACTCTCTATTTTATCTATTATATTTTGTTGAGTTATATCCACTTATTTGTTCTCTTTTTTAGCAAAATATTTTTTATATAAAGGCACAAAAATGATTATCGCAGCCATAGCTACTACAAGTAGATTTTTCAAATTAACCCCTGACGTAGCTAAAATGGACCAGGATAACCATGCCCAAACTAAAAATAAAAGAGTAACTCCTATATACTTTATTGCACTCATCAAAATGCGAATTTACTAAAATTTCCTCAATCTTTCCCTTAGACGATGTAAAATATTTAGAAAATGATTAAATTTGCATTGATGGAAAAGCAGTATAAAGATTTCTCACCGGAAATAGACTATAACGAAGAATTACCTGTTGAATCGAAAGAAACGACGGGTGAAAATAAACCGCATAAAACCAAAGATAACAGTAAGACACCGAGCGCAAAAGCTACCCGAAAATTAAAGGAGGAGAAGAAGAAACCGGTACGGAATGACATATCTATAAAGGAGACTGTGAAAAAGTGGGCGAATGGTCAATCCATACGCCTGATCACCGGCATATTCTTGGGATGTCTATCCATTTACTTTCTCGTTTCTTTTTTATCCTATATCGGTACTTGTGTTCATGATCAATCACTGATTAACAGCACCGCAATCGGTTCTGCCGGTAAAGTAGCGAATGCAGGTGGTGAAGGGGGTGCCCGTCTCTCTGAATACCTGATTAATGAAGGTTTCGGAGCCGGCTCTTTCGTGATAATATTGTGGTTGGGTGCAATGTCACTGAAATTGCTGACAGGAAGACCAAAGTTCAAAAGTGTAAACTTCACAATCAAGTGCCTTGTAGCACTACTAACCGTTTCTCTTATAATCGGTTTGACAACTATCTGGGCTCATTCAGCAGTTAACTGGGGCGGTTATCATGCACGATACGTTTATCAATTTATTGAGAATTTCACGGGTACAACCGGATCCGTGCTTTTGTGTATCTTCATGGTCGCTCTCTTTACAGTGATATGTCTACGCGACATGATAAACTGGCTACAGAGAAAACATGAAGCGCGCATGGCTCGAAAAAGAGCTGAAGAGGAACTCCGACGTGCTGAAGAGGAGGAAAGGAGACGCAAAGAGGAGGAACTGCTTCAGGAAAAATTGGATGATGTCGCTGCCGGTGAGTCTGAAATACCATCATCTTTAAAAGTTGAATCGGAAGAAAATATAGGTGAAAAAGAGATGACCTTCACCGATGATGATTATCCGGAAGAGGATGAACGTCCTCTTTATACTCTTGATACCTATGATGATGAAATAGGCACTTCCGAAACAAGAAATAGCTTTGGAGTTGATCAACCACATCATATTGATGATCGAGATAAAGTAGAAATAGATTCAGAGGAGACCGATCAAGATTTGAGTGCTTCCGCGTCTGCGGGTGAATTGCATCCTGATGGGGATAGTAAAGATGAAGAATCAAGCGACGCAACAGCTGGAGATCCCATGATTGTCAGGGTAAATCAAATAGGTGAGAGTGAAAAGCGGCATTTCAAAAGCCAGAAGGATTTTGAGTCACACTATCCTTACAAGTTCCCGCCATTTGATCTGATGCGCGAAGGTCAGGAAAAGATTAGTGTTGATGCTGAAGAGCAGATGGAGAATCAGGCTCGAATCAAGCAGACCCTACTTGACTTTGGTATACCGATCACTGATATTAACGCTACTGTTGGTCCTACAGTGACGCTTTATGAAATAGTTCCGGATAAAGGTGTAAAGATTGCAAAAATCAGAAGCCTTGTTGATGATATCGCTTTAAGCCTTTCAGCTACCGGGGTTCGTATTATCGCGCCAATTCCGGGTAAGGGAACTGTCGGCATTGAGGTTGCTAACAAAGATCCGTTGACAGTTTCAATGAGGACAATAATCAAGTCTAAAAGGTATCAGGAATCGAAATATATTCTTCCGGTTGCTTTAGGCTCAACAATTTCCAATGATGTTTATATTGCCGATTTGGCAAAGATGCCACACCTACTTGTTGCCGGTGCTACAGGTCAGGGTAAATCTGTAGGTCTGAATGCCATAATCACTTCGTTGCTATACTGCAAAAGTCCTACAGACTTGAAATTTGTCATGATAGATCCGAAGCAGGTAGAATTCAGTATCTACAATAAGATAAAGAATCACTACATGGCAGTAATCCCGGAAGAGGCAGACTCTGAGGAACCTGTTATTACAGATATGAAGAAGGTAGAGGCGACACTCAATTCTCTTTGTATAGAGATGGACAACAGATATACTCTTCTTAAAAATGCGCTCGCACGCAATATCGAAGAGTATAACACAAAAATCAAGGAGGGTAAGCTCAATCCCAATGAGGGCCATCATTACTTGCCATATATTGTAGTCGTTGTAGATGAGTTCGGTGATCTGATCATGGTATCGGGAAAGAATGTAGAAATGCCAATCGCTCGTTTGGCGCAGAAAGCGCGGGCTGTAGGTATGCACGTAATAATTGCCACTCAACGCCCATCTGCAAACGTGATTACAGGTATCATTAAGGCAAACTTCCCGGCACGAGTATCTTTCAAGGTTTCGTCAGGAGTAGATTCGAAAACGATTCTTGATACCTCAGGTGCTCAGCACCTAATTGGTAGGGGAGATATGTTGATCTTCAACAATTCGGAAATGGTGCGCGTTCAGTGTGCATTTATTGACACACCGGAAGTAGAGCAGATATGCGAATATATCGGGAAACAACCTTATCCGACAGGAGTGTATCTGTTGCCGGAACCTGAAGTTTCAACCTCTGAAGGGGGAAACTCAGGTGGAATGGATATAGGAATGACTGCACAGAAGGATCCTTTGTTGGAGGATGTTGCAAGAAAGGTAGTTGCATCGGGAACTGCTTCCACTTCCAATATTCAACGACTCTTTAGAATTGGATATAATAGAGCCGGTTCAATTATGGATCAATTGGAAGTGCTTGGTATAGTCGGGGCAGCTCAAGGTGGTAAACCGAGACAGGTATTGGTTGACCTTGCAGGTCTTGAAGCAATTTTAAATTCTATATAATATGAGGATAAGAAAGTTAATAGGATTATTAATTGCTATTGTAAGTAGCCTTAATTTGTATGCGGCTACGTCGGCAGAGACTTTAGCAAGTGCCTCTAAAGCGTTGCGTTCAGCAAAAGGAATTTCCGCTAATTTTCAACTTAGTAACGGTGGTAACGTTATAAAGGGCACATATAAGGCTAAGGGCGAAAAATTTGCGATGGTTAGTAATGCCATATCCATCTGGTTTGATGGTAAAAACATGTGGACCTATAATCGTCAATCAAATGAGACGACTCTGACCGTTCCAACGAAGCAAGAAATTGCTGAATCCAATCCTTTGAGCTATATTAAGAATTATACGCTCAATTATACAGTTACGGCTAATAAGAAAAGTCCAAAAGGTAAAAAAAGTTTTAACCTGACTCCTAAAAAGACAGCTAAAGGATATGTGCCTTTGGAAATAACGATAGATGAGAGTACGCTGAAACCCACTCAGATAAAAATGATGCCCAAGGGTACAGGTTCTACAGTCGTATCATTTTCCGGAGTTTCATACAATGCAACCTTAAATGATGCTGAATTTCGGTATCCTTCTGCGAAATATAAAGGAGTTGAGGTTATTGATATGAGATAATCGAGTTAAGAATTAGGATATTGAACTAAATATTTAACATTTTACTTTTTAAATCGTTATAACTAAAGATAGAATAAAGTTAGATTAAGGGTTTATAGATTAAGTCACTTAGTTAATAATAGTTATAACCCAACAATATAAATAGAAAGACTATGGCTGAAACAAAAACCAAAGTATTGATTATAGGATCCGGTCCGGCTGGATATACAGCAGGTATATATGCATCGCGTGGGAATCTCTCTCCAATCATTTACGAGGGAAACCAACCCGGAGGACAATTAACCCAAACTACCGAGATTGAAAACTTCCCGGGTTATCCTTTAGGTGTGCAAGGAATGCAGATGATGCAGGAACTTAAAGATCAGGCAGAACGTTTTGGTGCTAAAGTTGTGAGAAGGACGATTACAAAAGTAGATCTATCCCAAAGACCGTTTGTGTGCGAGGATGAGCGAGGTGATAAGATTATTGCCGAGACACTAATAATCTGCACCGGTGCATCAGCCAAATATCTCGGTATACCTGACGAAGAAAAATATAACGGTTTGGGTGTAAGCGCATGCGCGACATGTGATGGATTCTTCTATCGGAAGAAAAAAGTTGCAGTGGTTGGTGGTGGAGATACCGCTTGTGAAGAAGCTCTCTATCTTTCGACTCTTGCATCTAAGGTATATATGTTTGTAAGAAAGGATTATCTCCGCGCATCCGATATTATGAAAAAGCGTATAAGCGAACGTGAGAATATTGAAATTCTTTTCAATTGCAACACCGTTGGACTTTACGGTACGGAAGGTGTTGAGGGTGCTCATTTAGTAAAATATATGGGTACTCCCCAGGAGGAGAAATTCGATATAGAGATTGATGGATTCTTCCTTGCTATAGGACATAAGCCTAATACAGATATTTTCAAAGGTCAGTTGGAAATTGATGCTGAAGGTTATATCAAGGTTGACGCTCCATTTACTAAAACGAATGTTGAAGGAGTATTCGCAGCAGGGGATTGCGCTGATCCTCATTATCGCCAGGCTATCAGCGCTGCCGGAACAGGTTGTCGTGCCGCAATGGATGCTGAAAGGTTTTTAATGGAACACGAAGAATTTTAATTAGATGGAAAATAAACAGACAACTCTCGACCGACGATATTTGAGAATGGCAACAATATGGAGTGAAAATTCCTATTGTGTTAGAAGAAAGGTTGGAGCACTGATTGTGAAGGATAAGATGATAATCTCGGATGGATACAACGGAACTCCATCCGGATTTCCAAATGTTTGTGAATCAAATGAGGGTGTGACTTTCCCATATGTGCTTCATGCCGAAGCCAATGCGATCACGAAGGTCGCACGAAGCAATAATTCCAGTGAGGGCAGTACGCTGTATGTCACTGCCAGTCCTTGTATGGAATGTTCGAAGCTGATTATTCAAGCAGGTATCAAGAGAGTTGTATTTTCCGATCTTTATAGAATCACAGATGGCCTTGACCTTCTGAAGAACGCAGGAATTGAAGTAGTACATCTGCCTGAAAGTAACGTTTAGACGGTAATTAATTAGGAAAGAAAAAGGATTCCTTATTTTATAATGGCAAAGAAAAGAAACATATCTGCTGTTTTAGTTCCTCTGGCTTTGGCAGCCGGAGTTGTGGGTGGAATATATTTGGGTAAATATGAAGCGCGACAGAAGCTGTCGCCGGCTCAAGAGAAGTTTCAGACAGTTTTAGGGCTCATCGAGGATCAGTATGTGGATAAGATTGATATCGATAGCCTGATGGAGCAGAGTATTCCGGAACTGCTTGCTTCCCTTGACCCACACTCAGCATATATTCCTAAGTCGGAACTGACCCAAACCAATGAGGAATTAGAGGGTTCATTTGGTGGAATTGGAGTATCTTTCCAGATAATAACCGATACAGTAAAGGTTATTGAGGTAATACCGGGAGGACCGGCAGAATTGGTCGGTTTACTACCGGGAGATATTATTCTGAAAGCAGACAATAAGGCTCTAACGGGCGAAAATGCTACTACACAGGATGTGTTCAGTACTCTCAGAGGTCCTGCTGGAACCAGAGTTACTCTATCCGTGAAGAGGAAGGGATCGGCTAAAACATTAAAATTCGATATAACAAGAGATAAGATTCCTGAGCATAGTGTCGATTCCAAATATATGATCAAAGATGGAATCGGGTATATTCGTATCAGTAAATTCGCTCGTAACACCTATGAGGAATTTTTCAATGCCCTTGTGGAATTGAAACGTAAGGGTGCTTCGAAATATATTCTTGATTTACGTGGGAACTCAGGCGGTTTCATGGATCAAGCAATATATATGGCAAATGAGTTCCTTCCGGCAGGGAAAATGATAGTATATACAAAAGGAAGAAATCCTGAGAATGAAACAATTGCTATCAGCGACGGCAACGGGCAATTCCAAAACTCAGAGATTGTGGTCCTTACAAATGAATTCTCTGCTTCCGCGTCTGAAATTTTCTCCGGTGCTATTCAAGACAATGACCGGGGTCTTGTGATAGGGCGTAGATCATTCGGAAAGGGTTTGGTGCAAAACCCGATTATGTTGCCTGATAGTTCTGCTATAAGACTCACGGTAGCCAGATATTATACACCCTCAGGAAGAAGTATTCAGAAGGAGTACCAGCGAGGGAAAGATGGCAAATATGAATTGGATATAGTTGATAGATTCAATCATGGAGAATTTTATTCATCTGATTCTATCAAGTTCGATAAATCCAAGGTATTTACAACCGGCAACGGTCGAACTGTTTATGGAGGTGGAGGCATCATGCCTGATGTGTTTGTTCCGGAAGATACCTTAGGATACACATCATACTATCTGGAGGCTCTCAATCGAGGTTTACTCCAGAGATATGCTGAGAAATTCTCGGAATCATATCGTGATGTGCTCAAAGATAATAAAACTGTAACCGAGTTATTGAGGGTGCTCCCGAGAGACAACACTCTATTAAACAATTTTGTGGAATATGCTGCACAAAATGGTTTGCCTGCAAGGTGGTATTACATCAACAAATCACGTGAATTGTTATTAAGTCAGCTCAAGGCTGTCATAGCGCGTGATCTCATTGGCTTTAACGGTTATATTGAGGTTTTGAACAAAAGTGACAATACCATCAGGATAGCCACAGAGAAACTTGAATCAGGCAGTAGCCCGATCAATATCCGACTCGAAAAGAGTGCAGAAACAAAAGATAAAAAAGCAGAATAAGAAATAATAATAAAATACTATGGAAAAAAACGATATAAGAAGAAAAATCAAGAATTTGCGATCAATGATGCTCGCAAATGAAAGATTGAGTGCATCGAGAGAAGTTTTTGACAGACTTGAATCAACGGCTGCGTTCTTGATGGCTCAGCATATTTTGGTTTATCATTCATTGGCTGATGAACTCTCTACAACAGACTTCCTTTCAAAATGGAAGGATCGTAAAAAGTTTTATTTACCCAGAGTTAATGGAGTAAATTTAGAGATTTTGCCTTATGATGAGAGCCGGTTGGAACTTGGAGCTTTTCATATAGAGGAACCCGTAGGTGATGATGTTATTGATCCCGCTAATTTGGATCTGATTATCGTGCCCGGAGTTGCTTATGATAAAAGAGGTGGAAGAATTGGCAGAGGAAAGGGATTCTATGACAGATTGCTTGCTGAAACAAAAGCAACAAAGGTTGGGGTCGGATATGAATTCCAACTGTTTGATGAGGTTCCTATGGAGGAACATGATATCAAAATGGATGCCATAGTAACTCAGTCCACCACTATAATAATTAGGAAGGACAAATTTAAAAAATAGAGTTTTGAAAATTAGAAATACCACTATTACCGTAGAGGGGATACTTGAGTTTGCCGGACTTAGGAGTATACCGAAATATGGAGTAGCCTTTGCCGGTGGCGGAGCTAAAGGCTTTGCTCATATTGGTGTAATGAAAGCCTTAGGAGAATTTGGAATTCAACCGGGAATACTTTCAGGTGTCTCAGCAGGCTCAATCGCTGCAGTGCTCTATGGTGCCGGGTTAACTCCAGAGGATATTATCCATTGTTTTCAGGAATCGCAGAAGTTTGGGAACTATACCGAATGGGCTATGCCAAAAGTCGGATTCCTTAAGTTGGATAAGTTTGCAAAACTTTTGGAGAGTTGGCTTCCTGTGAAACGACTTGAAGAGTTAAACATCCCTACTGTGGTATGCGCAACAAATTTTGAAAAAGGTACCTCAGTCGGATGGTGTAAGGGAGAAATTGTGCCAAGAGTAATCGCTTCATGCTCTATCCCTATTATATTTCAGCCTGTCAACATTAATGGAGTTCAGTATGTCGACGGGGGTGTGTTGAGGAATCTTCCCGCCTGGGCAATCCGCAAACATTGCAAAACACTGATAGGTAGTAATTGCAGTCCTCTTGACAGAGACTTTAAATATAAAGATTCCATAATAGATATTGCAGAGAGAACTTATCAGCTTATGTCTAAAGCTAACGCTCTGCAAGATATTCAACTTTGTGATTATGTGATTATGCCACTCTCTGTGACAAAATCTAAAACATTCGAACTTTCAAGCCTGCAGAAAAATGTAAACTATGGTTACGAAGCAGCCTGCAGAGTGCTTGAGAAAATCAAGTAATGAAATGAACAATAAGAAGTCTGAAAAAAAACAATCCGTCTCACAAAATAAATTAATTATTTATCAACTCTTCCCACGCATATTTTCCAATACAAATCCTACCTGCAAACCGTGGGGGACTTTGGAGGAAAATGGAGTTGGTAAATTAAATGATATAACAACTAAAGTCATTCGTTCTATTGCAGACTTGGGTGTGAATTGCTTATGGTTTACCGGGATTATCGAGATGGCTACAAAGACAGCATTCCCGGGAATTCCTGCCGATAATCCTAATGTGGTAAAAGGGGAGGCCGGTTCACCTTATGCAATTAAGGATTATTATGATGTTGCTCCATCTTTAGCAGTAAATGTAGAGAAGAGGATGGAGGAATTCGAAGCTTTGGTAAAGAGAGTTCACGCGGAAGGGTTGAAGATGATAATCGATTTTGTGCCTAATCACACTGCCAGGGTATATCATTCCGATGTAGCTCCTGAAGGAGTCAAAGACTTTGGTGATTCAGATGATATCAGCATGTTCTTTTCACCCTCTAATAATTATTATTATATCCCTAATCAACAATTTACACCTTGCTTTGATTTAGGTAAAGAGGGAGATCATCCCTATGTTGAATTCCCGGCTAAAGCCACTGGAAATGATTGTTTTTCTGCTTCTTGCGGAAGAAATGATTGGTATGAAACAGTAAAACTAAATTATGGTTTTGATTCCTGGGATCATTCAAATCATTTTCACCCGATTCCAGACACATGGATGAAGATGAGGGATATCCTCATGTTTTGGGCTTCAAAAGGTGTGGATGGATTCAGGTGTGATATGGTATTCATGGTTCCACAGGAATTTTGGAATTGGGTTATACCACAAATAAAATCTCATTATCCGGACATAATTTTCATTGGAGAGATCTATGACGTAGGATTATACAGGAGATTTCTTGATTATTGTCATTTCGATTATCTGTATGACAAGGTTAATCTATATGATACGCTTGTAGGGATTGAGAAATATAATTTCTCTGCAGCAAGACTGACAGGTTGCTGGCAGACTGTAGATGGAATAGGAGACAGGATGCTTAATTTCCTTGAAAATCATGATGAAGTGAGATTTGCTTCCGATGAATATTGCAAGGAACCCGATTTAGTAATCCCATCATTGGTTGTTTCTGCTTTTATAAGCAAGGGACCATTCATGATCTATTATGGTCAGGAATTAGGAGAGGGTGCTCACGAAAATGAAGGTTTCGCAGGATATAATAATCGAACAACAATTTTTGATTATTGGAGTGTTGATACCCTTCGTCGTTGGTATAACGATGGAAAGTGCTCATTGACTCGACTCACAAAACAGGAAAGATGGTTGCGAAACTTATATAAGAAGGTTCTGAATTTAGCTAATCAATGCGAAGCGATTTCAAAAGGAAATTTCTTCGATCTAATGTATGTGAATCTTCGGAATCCGGATTTTGATCCGCATCGCCAATTTGCTTTTATCAGATATACTGACAAGGAAGCTCTGCTTATTGTAGCAAATTTTGACAATACTGATAAAAAGATTAAGATTAACTTTCCCCAATTGGCAATTGATATGGCTGGATTGAAGGAGGGTAAATATGTATCTGATGACCTTCTTTGGGAGAAAAATCACACAGTAAATATCAGTGAAGCGAATCCTGTGGAATTGATTGTAGGGGGACATGATGCCCTTGTGCTACCATTGAAAATTAAGGCATAAATTCCTTAAAAATAATTATGACTTTAGATGTAGGCCTCGAAAAGATTCCGTAAGGGAAATTAATTGCCTATTTAAAATTCATAAAATATTTGAATCGATTCAAAAAAAGCGGGGAATCATTAATAGATATTGGGAAAATAGTTTTAATTTTGCAGTATAGTTATAAAAATTAATCATTCAATGAATAATAGTCTTCACCCGATTAAAGTCTTTGCCGGAACCTCTTCCCGCTACCTCGGCGAGGAGATATGCAAAGAACTCGGTATTGAATTAGGCAAAATGAATAGGGAACGTTTTGCCGATGGAGAATTTGAAGTTGGTTTCGAGGAATCAATCAGAGGATGCGAAGTTTATCTCGTTCAATCTACCTTCCCAAACAGCGATAATCTGATGGAGCTTCTCCTGATGATTGATGCAGCCAAGCGTGCTTCAGCTGCTTCTGTAATAGCGGTTGTGCCATATTTCGGATGGGCAAGACAGGACCGTAAAGATAAGCCAAGAGTATCTATTGCAGCTAAACTTGTAGCTGACTTGCTGAGTGTTGCAGGGATTGACCGCTTGATCACAATGGATCTTCATGCAGACCAGATTCAGGGATTCTTTAACGTTCCGGTGGATCACCTTTATGCTTCCTCCATATTCATTCCTTATATCGAGAGCTTGAAGTTGAAAGATCTCGTCATTGCATCTCCGGATGTCGGTGGGGCTAAGAGAGCTAATTCTTATGCAAAATATTTTGATGTGCCATTGGTATTGTGTCATAAGCAGCGTGCTAAGGCTAATGTTGTTGCTAACATGACAGTTATCGGTGATGTCAAGGATAAGAATGTGATTCTTGTTGATGATATAGTTGACACAGCAGGTACCATTACAAAAGCTTGCGATCTACTTTTGGCAGATGGTGCTAAATCTGTAAGAGCATTGTGCAGCCATCCGGTTATGAGCGATCCTGCAACTGATAAGGTTGTAAATTGCGGAATGACTGAAATTATCTTTACTGACTCTATCCCTTACGGTAAGGATAATCTAAAAGCAACTGTTCTTCCTGTAGCAAAATTATTTGCCGATACAATTAGAAGAATCCACAATAACCAATCAATTTCTTCTCAGTATCTCTTCAAATAACAATTTAGAAATATATAGAAGAGGGTGTGCCATTTTGAACTGCACCCCAAAAGTTAGACAAAAAACTTTTTGGGGTCAATTCATTTTTTGACACATCCTTTTCTATTTTATCATTGCGTAGTTATGAAAAATAGATTTTTAATATTGTGGATTACAGCTATATTTTTTGCACTTTCCGGTAATGCGAATAAAGTAATTCAGTTAAGATATAACTCATGGTCTTCATATTCAGAGTTTAATCACAATAATGTGATTTGCTTTTATGTTGGAGTTGAATTTAATACTTCCACAAAATTATTCATGGAGATTGAGATGTCTAAAAATGATGTTCCTAATGATTTATCAAATGTGAAAATTATTCTTTCGAATGATACTTCAATTGAATCTGAACAACCGAATCCTTACGATACTAAGAATAGTACAAAGGCGTTTACAGTAGATCTGGACCAAGTATGGAGTTTGTGGGGACATATATGGGGGGAAGCTTATTCATACAGTAAAGCAGCTGCTATTGATCACATGTTAGCATTATCTAAATATGATATTACAACTATAGAACTCACGACAAAAACTGATAAGACCACAAAAATTGCTATTAATTATCCAACTGCTGGGATTTTCAAGGAAATGTTTAGGGAGCTAATAGTTACTACGCAGAATGCACAAGGATACCAACAAAAGGCGAAAGAGTTTTTTGCGCCGTATCTTAAAGAATTTCCCTTAAGTACTTCCATTGCGTCAACAAAATCTGGGAACACAACGACTTCTAAAAATTCATCTATAGGGACTAAGACAACATTTTCAACTACTCCTAAATCCAGCGTTGCAAATTCAACAAATGCTACCACAGCCTCTGCAACTCAAATTAAAAATCTAAATCCAATACAATTCATTACCAATTCCTTAGGACTTATCACTGATTTTAATTCTTCATCTAAAAGTGAAATTTCCAATGTTTTAAAAAACGCCGGAATTAAATTTACAGAAGAAAGAGGAGATCTTTTTATAGATAAACCCAATTATTCACTATTGGGAAAGCCAATTACTAAATGTGAACTCATGTTTAGGGATGGATTATATTATACTTGCAAAGCTTCGATTTTTAATTCGGATATGACTAAAAGTCAAGCAATGGCATATGCAAAAGAAATATATACATATATGGTGAATAACAAGTATAAATTTAGAGATATCACAAAAGATATTGGTGCTGATTTTGCCGTTGAATATCGTGTCGGTAACCTTTCTTTTGAAATTTGGTTGTATACTAAGTATGAGAAAGGGAAAGTGGTGGGATATGAAATCACTCTAATTAAAACTAATTATAATGGATTAATCCCAGTTAAGTAAAACGCTGATTTTAACATCTTGTAAACTCACTATATTAATTCAACGGGTGTTTTTCATTTATTTAACGCTACTTGTCAATAAATTTCAAATCGAAGAAAAATTTCGACTTTTTAGTTCATATTTATCATGTATGCCCAAAAATTGTTTCTCATTCTCCTCTGATTTATACAACGGTTAGAAATCGTTCATAAAATAATAAAGCAGAGTAGGTTCTTGAAAAACTCATCCAAATTCTTATCTACACAACAAAAGGGGTCACAGTAATCTGCGACCTCTTTTGTATAACGTTCCATAAAGGGTTTCTCTGCAAGGTTAAATTTTTCCATAGTCTGTAGGGAAATACGGAAATACGGTATCCTTTACACTCTTCCACATTGTAGAGACAATTTTATGTTGAACTTCTGTAAGCTTAGGTGTCGGCAATTTGCCAATGCGCACTGCTTAATGACAAATAAATATCAGAGATCTCCGCTCATGCAGTGCGAAAAGGAGTCGCGGTATTTAATGTTATCGAGTATTGATTTTGATTTTAGTTCTGTTTCAATCCATTCTGTATCCGCGTTCGAGTGACATGTTATCCCACTTCCGGAATAATAATTCCATCCAATTTTACCGATTTTCATGCAGCGAAGCATCACGTAAAATGCAAAATCACTGCTACCGGAGTACCATCCACAGAAACCTCCATAGTACTCTCTGTTAAACTTCTCAACCTTTTTAATCCTATCTATTGATTCATCTTTAGGCATTCCGCAAAGAGCAGGGGTGGGTGAGAAGCTATCGAGAAATTCTATAAGTGAAAAATCCGGGATATTGTCTGAATCGAAGTCTGCATAGATTTCTTGAAATAGATGCTCAATATTCCCGGCTGCGCGAGTAGAAAGAGTTGTGCTTTCAGGGTTTAGCCCCGCACGTCGGAAGCTTTCTACAATATAATCAAATACTATTCGGTGTTCCTGAATATTTTTTGAATCCCATGGCTCTATTTCGTTTCTCTTTCTTGTTCCCGCAAGGGCATATGTAGAAATTGTATTGTTCTCTGCAGTCAAAAGAATTTCCGGAGAAGCTCCTAACCAGCAACCACTTTGCGGAGTGAAAAACAGGAAAACAAAGGATTTTGGTAGATTCTCGGCAAGGTTAAGAAATGTCCTCTTTAAATCAATCTCATTCTTATCGGAGATTATTCTGCACGTGATAGTTTTCTTATTCTCGTTCTTATCTAATTCTTTAACAATCGTTTCTACAGCTCTCCTATGCTCAACTCTTTCAGTTGAATTAAATAAGGAATTACAGTTACTTGGTGAATTCGGAATGATAGATTCCGAAAACTGTTTGATAATCTGCCATGTGGAGCCCGTACAATTTGTTATAGTGCCTAAATTTTTTCCAGGTTCAAGAAATGGAGCAATAACAAATCCATTATTCAGTCCATGCTTGAATTTACCGGTTACGATTCTGATTTCTTCTGTTTCCGGATAACGGAAGACTGCAAAACTATCAATTTCTTCAAACATTGCCTGGAGGACTATTTTGACGTTGAACTTTCTTCAATCTCTACAGCCTCAAAATCAAATGGTAGAGCGTTTGTAATTCGAGCTGTAATCATTGATCCCGGTTGTGCATGAGATCCTGCAACGTAATAGTTCATATCGACTTCAGGGCTATCCCACTGTGAACGACAAATTCTTGTTTCGCCTTCAATCTCATCAACAATCAACTTTACACATTTGCCTACCTCTGCGCTGTTTAACTCTTCGTAGACAGCTTCTTGTGCCTCCATCAGCAGGTCGAGCCTTCTCTGTTTTTCCTCATCAGATACATTATCTTCCAGATTCTTAGCTGCCCATGTATCGTCTTCTTCAGAGTAGGCAAAAGCACCCATTCGATCAAATTTTGCGTCTTTGACAAATTCAAGTAGTTCCTCAAATTCTTCTTCACCTTCACCGGGGAAACCAACCATTAAGGTTGTGCGAATTTTTAAACCGGGAACACGTTTACGCATCTCTTCAATAAGTTTGATAGTCTGCTCCTTAGAGATGTGTCTTCTCATATTGGATAGGACCTTGTCAGAAATATGCTGCAATGCAATGTCGATGTATTTACACACATTATCATATTTTGCCATTACATCTAACAGCTCCATCGGGAAGTCGGAGGGATATGCATAATGGAGTCTAATCCATTCTACCCCATCGATCTGCGCCATCTTTTCAACCAATTGTGCTAATTGGTGTTTACCGTAGAGATCCGTCCCATAAGAGGAAAGATCTTGGGCAATTACATTGAATTCCTTAACTCCCTTAGCAACTAATTCTCTGCATTCCTCAAGAATTTCTTCAATGGGTCTGGATTTATGGCGTCCGGTAATTAACGGAATTGCACAGAATGCACAAAATCTATTGCAGCCTTCCGATATCTTAAGATAAGCGGAATGTGGAGGAGTGGTTAATTCTCTTTCCCAGGATTTATATTTCACATTCTCAACGCGATTTGGAAGGGAATCAATGAATGCTTGCCAATCGAATTTTCCAAAATATTGGTCAATCTCCGGCATCTCATTCTTCAGATCACTGAGATAGCGCTCCGTCAGACAACCCATTGCTATGATCTTTCCAATTTTACGCTTCTTTTTGAGTTCTATGAGTTGAAGAAGCATTTCAATTGATTCCTCCTTTGCATCAGCAATGAAACCACACGTATTGACTACTACGTATTCTCCGGAGGGATTCTCGGGATTGTGTTCTACGGTATAGCCCTTGAGACTAAGACGTTTGATTATTCTTTCTGAATCTATGAGATTTTTAGAGCATCCCATAGAAATCATATCAACATGATTTTTCTTCATTTTCAAATTGAAAATCAATCAGTGACGAAATTTTTACTCATTAGATTGAATCGCCAAAAAGGGATTGAACAAATTCACTTGGATGGAATACTTGTAGGTCATCCATACCCTCTCCCAGACCGATATATTTCACCGGTATTTTGAACTGGTCGCTGATACCGATAACTACGCCACCTTTAGAAGTGCCGTCAAGCTTCGTAACTGCAAGATTATTAACCTCTGTAGCTGCGACAAACTGTTTCGCTTGTTCGAATGCGTTTTGACCTGTTGATCCGTCAAGAACCAAAAGAATTTCCTGAGGAGCGTCAGGAACAACGCGTTGCATAACGTTCTTGATTTTAGTCAATTCATTCATTAAGCCTATTTTGTTATGCAAACGGCCGGCAGTATCGATTATTACTACATCTGCGCCATGAGCTTTTGCTGATGACAGAGTATCGAAAGCAACAGCGGCTGGATCACTTCCCATCTTCTGTTTAACAACGGGCACGCCTATTCTTTGGCCCCAAATATCCAGTTGCTCGATGGCTGCCGCACGGAATGTATCTGCGGCTCCTAACATTACGCTATAGCCAGCCTCTTTATATTGATGTGCAAGTTTACCTATTGTAGTGGTCTTACCAACACCGTTGACACCTACAACCATAATTACATAAGGACGGGACTCACCGGGAAGCTGGAAATCTTCAAGTTCTGCCGTGTCTGACTTTTCAAGCATATCGGATACTTCCTCGACAAGCATTTTTTTAAGCTCGGAGAGACCAACATACTTGTCGCGCGCTACCCGGTCTTGAATACGTTCGATAATCTTTAGGGTAGTATCCACTCCAACATCACTGGTAATGAGCGCCTCTTCAAGATTATCCAGAACGTCATCATCTACAGAGCTTTTACCTGCAACTGCACGGGTTATCTTACTCCAAACACCCTCTTTGGTTTTTTGCAGACCGTTATCAAGGGTTTCTTTCTTTTTTTTCGAAAAAAATTTCTTAAACATACTATCGCGATTCTTATGCAAATTTAGCAAAAATTTCGCTATTCTTTAAAATTTTAAGTTCAGGCAGAAATAAATTTATTAAATTTGTTATTATTAAATACAAAACTTACTTTAAATTTTCTGACATGGACTTGAAAATAGGTGATAAGATTCCTTCTATCTTAGGTTACGATGCCGAAGGGAAAGAGGTGAAAAGTTCTGATTTTCCCGGTAAGAAATTGATCGTATATTTCTATCCCAAAGATAATACTCCGGGATGCACCGCAGAAGCCTGTTCTCTTCGCGACGGTTATGCCGAATTAAAGGATATGGGTTACGAAATCATCGGTATCAGTAAGGATTCAGCAAAGAGCCATGCTAAATTCGCGGAAAAGAATCAGTTGCCATTCATCTTACTCAGCGATGAGGGTACGGAAGTAAACCAAGAGTTCGGAGTATGGCAAAAAAAGAAAATGGCAGGCCGTGAGTATATGGGGACCGTCAGAACAACCTTTATAACCGATGCTGACCATGTAATTACTCACATCATCACAAAAGTAGACACAAAGAATTCTGCTCAACAAATCCTGAATATTCTGCAACAATAGAATACGTGAAAGGGAAAATTGATAAAAGTATACTTGCATTGACAGTTCCTGCAATAGCGAGCAACATTACTGTGCCGTTGTTGGGACTGTGCGATACTGCAGTTTCCGGTCACCTTGGTAATGAGTCATTTTTGGCTGCTATTGCCACTGGAACAATGATGTTTAATGTCATCTATCTTTTATGTGGATTTTTGAGAATGGCAACAACCGGATTAACGGCAGAAGCTTATGGAAGAAACTCCCATCAAGATATTGAGCTTATTCTCCTCCGCTCAACCTTCCTTGCCGTAATTATAGGTTTAGGGGCTATTATACTTCAGGTTCCGTTAGTAAAGTCACTTGAGTGGGTCATAGATCCACAAGGGGAATCGCAGGCTCTGGCAACAGAATATTTCTTGATTTGTGTATGGGGTGCTCCGGCATTTCTACTTACTATGTCTATTAATGGTTGGTTTATCGGAATGCAGAATACGCTTCTAACAATGATTGTATCTATTTCGGTAAACATCATTAACATTGTAGGTAGTATCCTTTTTGTATTTGTATTCGATTACGGGTTTAAAGGTGTTGCACTTGGAACGCTTTGTGCCAATTGGTTTGGAGCTCTATTATCTTTGTTGTTGCTAAGATATTTCACACGTAAAAAGAACATAGTATTAAAAATAAGAAACAATCCCTTCTCGGGAAGCGGGTTGAGAAAATTCTTCAGTGTCAGTGGAGATCTTGTTTTACGTTCAACGTGCATACTTCTTGTAACACTTACAGTAACATCGCTTGGAGCTCGGATGGGGGAGAGGACTCTCGCCATTAACACAGTCATGATGCAGTTTTTCATGTTCTTCACCTATTTTATGGATGGTTTTGCCTATGCCGGTGAGGCTTTATGCGGAAAATGGAGAGGAGCAGGCGAGCGAAATATGCTTAAGCGCACAATCCTACATCTTTTTAAATGGACCGGTTATACTGCCGTCGCTTTTACAGTGGTCTATGTTTTATGGGATAAATCAATTGTATCATTTATTACTGATGTTTCGGACGTCAGAACGGGGGTATGGAATATGCGCCGGTTCCTAATTGCCATTCCTTTGGTTTCTGCTTGGGCGTTCATATTGGATGGGATTTTTATCGGATTGGCAGCAACAAGAAGGATGTTTATTACGATTCTCATAGCCAGCGTGGTTTTTGGAATTATTTCTTTTACCGGATTTCATTTAGGGACATCCGAAACAAATTGTTACCTTTGGATTGCATTCCTTTCTTACCTCTTTATTCGAGGTATAGGTCTATTAATTCAGCTTCCTGTTTTCCTGCGTAAATCAAATTAATTTAGAATAAATGTAATTATTTCCTCATCTTTGCGTCTAATAAGAAGTAGAGAAATAAAACAACTAAAATAACGTATATGAAACTTAGAAAAATCTTTTCATTAGCTGTAGCTCTCTTTTATTTGTCAGCATCAGCGCAGGTTCTTTATAAGGTAGAAGGTAATGGCCTCAGTACACCTTCATACATTTTCGGAACACACCACATTGCTCCTATCAGTGTGATTGAATCATTTGGTGCTAAAGCTCCTTATGAAGCCGCAACGATCGTAGTAGGTGAGATCGATATGACACAAAATCCAATGAATTTGGCTGCAGCCATGCAACCTCATATGATGGCTCCAGCCGACAGCACACTCTCCAAGGTTATCTCTCCTCTGGTATATGATAAGGTAAACGAAGAGTTCAAGAAACTCGCTCCCATGCCGGGAATGGACCTCTCAATGATGGAACCTCTTAAACCTGTAGCTGTCAATACTACTATAGCAGTTGGTTTAGCTCAAAAGGCAATGCCTGATTTTAATCCGCAAGAACAGTTGGATACATGGTTCCAAACCAATGGTAAGAAAGCAGGTAAAAAGATTGTTCCTCTGGAGTCTGTAGAGCAACAGGCTACTATCCTTTTTGATTCCATGCCTATCTCAGTTCAGGCAGAAGATCTGGTTGAAATGCTCCTGGATTCTGACAAGGCTGTTGCTAAAACTAAAGAATTAAGCGATGCTTATATGGCTCAGGACCTGAATAAGTTACTTACTATTAGTGAATCTGAAAATTCAAGACCTGAATTCATGAAGGCTCTTTTGGACCAACGTAATGCAGATTGGCTAACAAAATTACCGAATATCTTTAAAGAGGGTAGTACATTCGTAGCTGTCGGAGCTCTTCATCTCCCCGGAAAGAACGGAATAATTACCGGTTTGCAGAATATGGGTTATACAGTTACCCCGGTTAAATAAGAGCAACTAAATTAATATAATAACGGCGTATCAAATAGAGAATTTGATACGCCGTTATTATATCCGACCCGGTCGGGCCGTTATGACAGTAATCTTAAAGTAATGCGTTTAATTTCTCTTCCAGATCGCTAAGTGAAACGAGTCCGACACTTCTATCAGCAACCTTACCATCTTTGAAGAATAATACTGTCGGGATGCTGCGAATATTATTGTCGGCAACAATATCCGTTTCTTCGTCAATATTGATTTTTCCGATAAGAGCTTTCCCTTCATATTTCTCCGCAAGCTCCTCAACGATTGGACCCAATTTCATACATGGGCCACACCATGTTGCCCAGAAGTCAATCACTACAACTTTTCCTGATTCAATTGCCTCTTTTGCTGAATCGTCTGTAAATTCCATTGCCATAGTTATAATATTAGTTTGTATTTATATATTCTATTTTAAAATCTAAATTGTTCTGACCGCGTATTTCACTCCATTATTATCAAGAATATCAAGTGTGTTGCGATCAAGCTTGATCTTTTTACGTGAGTGGACGTCAACAACTTGTTTCAGCTCCTGATCTACCAACCTGATGAATAGATCACCTTTTCTTTCAGCATCCTGTTTTATCTGAGCCTCTATTTCACTGAATAGGTGCTTCATATTATTTTTAGAATCCAATTGAATCCAGATGGCGTTAGCCATTTTACCTTTTACTGAATCCAAAGGAACAATTGTGTCAAATTTCAAAGTTGTTTTCTCTGGATTATAACGATGTTGAGCTATTTCCATCTTTATGAATAATGGCTCACCAACGTGAATCTTATCAATAATATTCATTTTGTCGTCGAATATGGTGAAATCGGTTTTCCCTGAGAAATCCTCTATGTCGACTACATAAAAATCAATTCCTTTTTTTGTCTTTTTAGTGTTGATGGCTGTCACGAGACCACCCATTGTTATAGTACCTACCTGATTCCGTTTACTCTTGAAGTCAATACATTTTGTATTGCATCCGTAATTCAATTCCATATAATATGGATCCAACGGATTTGCCGAAAGATATATCATGACCATCTCTTTCTCCTTTTCGAGAAGAGCCAATCTATCCCATGGCTGCACATCCGGGAACGGCGGCTTATTGGTTTCTATGGGTTCTATGTCTCCGAATAGGCTCGCTTGAAGAGAATTCTTGTCGTTTTGGATCCCTTGGCCATATTTAACCAATATGTCAGTATATGTAGAATCAAACATAGGATGAACGAACATCTCACGCTTCATTCCAAAGCAGTCAAACGCACCTGCCATCGCGAGATTCTCTATGGCTCCTCGGTTGCACGCAGAGAGATTAACCCTCTCTACAAAATCATATATATCTTTGAAATTGCCATTCTTATTTCGCTCTGAGAGAATAGCATTCACGGCATTCAGACCAACTCCTTTGACTGCCGCCAACCCAAATCGTATTTCTCCGGCTTTGTTGACACCAAACCTCTCTAAAGATTCATTGATGTCCGGAACTTTTACGGTAATGTTCATTTTGCGGCATTCATCCATAAATTTGCGGAGTTTCTCCGTTGCAGTCAGGTTTCGGCTTAGCACACCCGCCATATACTCGGAAGGATAGTGAGCCTTAAGATATGCAGTCTGATATGCGACCCAACTGTAGCATGTAGCGTGACTCTTATTGAATGCATAAGATGCAAACTTCTCCCAGTCTGCCCAAATCTTTTCCAATGCTTCAGATGGGTGACCATTCTCCTGGCCCTGAGCCATAAACTTCTTCTTAAGCTTCTGCATCTTGTCGATCTGCTTCTTACCCATAGCCTTACGAAGCATATCAGACTCGCCGCGAGTGAAGTTGGCAAGAAGGCGCGACAGAAGCATAACCTGCTCCTGATATACCGTGATGCCATAAGTCTCCTCCAAGTATTTGGACATGATCGGAATATCATAGGTGATTGGTTCCTGTCCATGCTTACGTCGGATGAAGGAGGGGATATAATCCATTGGCCCCGGTCGATAAAGGGCATTCATTGCAATCAGGTCCTCGAATTTTGAAGGTTGGAGCTGTCGAAGTGAGTTCTGCATACCTTCCGATTCGAATTGGAATGTAGAAGTGGTGTTCCCTTTGCAATAGAGCTCAAATGTTTTGGCATCATCAAGAGGAATATGGTCAATATCAACATCTATCCCGTGCGTATGTTTGATATTTGCCAGAGCCTCTTTTATGATGGAGAGTGTCTTGAGTCCAAGGAAGTCCATTTTGATCAATCCGGTTTCCTCGATAACCGAACCTTCATACATGGTGGAAATCACTTTCGTTCCATCCGCTTCCTCAGCCATCGATACCGGAACCCAGTCGGTAACATCATCTCTACAAATGATCACACCGCAGGCGTGCACTCCGGTGCCACGGATATTACCCTCCAACTGTTCGGCATACTTCATAGTTTCCCTGATACCTTCATTTGGATTCTGTTTCTCCGCTGCAAATTCTTTAGAGTAAAGTAGACAGTTCTTAAAATTAATTTTGGGCGATTTACCATTAACTTCCGGCAAACGGTCGGGCACAAGTCTTGCCAATCTGTTAGCCTCGGGCAGAGGAACTTCCAGCACCTTGGCAACATCCTTGATTACCATCTTTGTAGCCATGGTTTGGTAAGTAATGATGTGCGCTACCTTCTCTTCACCATATTTCTCGGTCACATATTTCAATACCTCATATCTTCCGTCATCATCGAAGTCAACATCGATATCAGGAAGAGAGATTCGATCCGGATTCAGGAATCGCTCAAAAAGAAGATCATATTTAATTGGATCTATCTGAGTTATACCCAAACAATATGCCGCGGCAGAACCCGCTGCGGATCCACGACCGGGACCAATGCTTACTCCGAGTTTTTTTCTTCCGGTGTTTATAAAGTCTTGCACAATGAGGAAGTATCCTGGGAATCCCATTGTTTTCATGATGTAAAGCTCAAATTTTAATCGCTCTTTTACATCTTCGGGCAGAGGATTTCCATATCTCTCCAATGCGCCCTCCATTGTGAGCTTCTCGAGATAATCAGCCTCGAATTTTATTCGATATAGCTTTTCATATCCGCCCAATCTTGCAATCTTCTTTTCTGCTTCCTCTTGCGAAAGAACCACATTACCGTTTTCATCCTGCGTGAATTCGTCAAACAGGTCTTTTTCGGTGTATTTTGCACGATATTCCTCCTCCGTACCGAATTCCTTTGGAATGTCAAAGAAGGGCATGATGGGAGCGTGATTAAGCGAATAAAATTCTACCTTATCAAGTATCTCTTTTGTATTTTCAATTGCTTCAGGAATATCTTTGAAGATTTCACGCATTTCGGCTGAGGTTTTCAACCATTCCTGCTTTGTGTAATGCAAACGGGGTTCATTATACGTCTTTTGCATTATCACACAGATCAATCGGTCATGAGCTTCGGCATCATCCTCAAATGTGAAATGTACGTCGTTGCTCGCAATGATTTTTATTCCATGCTTATGAGCAAGTTCAATGAGATGCGGATTAACACGGTTCTGTTCTTCAAAGGTTTCCCTGTTTGAGTTCGGTTTATCAGTTTTATGACGTTGTAACTCAATGTAATAATCATCTCCAAAAACAGACTTATACCAAAGCATTCTCTCCTCTGCTTGATCGAGTTGACCATTTAAGATAAATTGAGGTATCTCTCCACCAAGACAAGCGGAGCACACTATTAATCCCTCATGATACTTTTGCAGATGTTCTCGATCTGTTCGAGGCTTATAATAGTAACCCTGAGTCCAGGCTTGACTCACCAACTTGACAAGATTATGATATCCTTTCTCATTCTTGGCAAGCACGATAAGGTGATTACCGGTATCGTGTCGGTCCCTTTTATCGGTCATCTTTTCGCGAGCCACATACATTTCGCATCCAATGATGGGCTTAAATTTCTGGTCATCTTCCAATCCGCTGTTCTTTTTCTCTACGTAATTGAAAAATTCCTTGACTCCAAACATGTTACCATGATCCGTCAAAGCGATACCGCGCATGCCGTCGGCAATAGCTTTGTCAACCAACTCCGGTATCGTTGCTTTTCCGTCAAGAATACTGTACTGAGAGTGCACATGCAGATGCGTAAATGGAAAATCTGACATAAAGGTTAATTCTAAGCTTCTTAATTTTTTTTGAAGAATGATTAAATGTTAGAGAATACAAAGATAATACATCCCCACAATTTATTCTAAAAATTGCGGGGATACTTTTATGAATTTTTGTTAAAGAAATTATAAAGGAATAATAATTAATTGTTTTGAGATTCCTTGCGTATCATTCTAACCACATTCTCTACATGATGTGTGTGTGGAAACATATCAACCGGTTGAACGTCAGTTACTTCATATTTCTCATCAAGCAGCGCAAGGTCACGTGCCTGTGTTGCAGGATTGCAGCTGACATATACCAATACTTCCGGTTCAGCATTTAGAATAACCTTAACTACATCCTCGTGCATCCCGGCACGTGGCGGATCTATAATCATGATGTCCGGACGTCCATGTTTACCGATGAATTCATCAGTAAGCACATTTTTCATGTCGCCCGCATAAAAATCCGTATTGGTGATCCCGTTAACCTTTGAATTGAGTTTGGCATCCTCTATTGCTTCCTCAACATATTCTATTCCGATAACCTTCTTCGCGTTTTTTGCTACAAAGTTTGCGATTGTTCCGGCTCCCGTATAGAGGTCATAAACCAATTTATCCTTACCTGCAGACTCATTTTCAAGACCCGCAAAACGTCTTGCCACTTTGTATAGTTCATAAGCCTGGAGCGAATTGGTCTGATAGAAGGATTTTGCATTTACCCTGAACTTCAGCCCTTCCATCTCCTCTTCTATATAGTCTCTCCCTTTGAATATGTGAACTTCTTGGTCTGAGATAGTGTCGTTGCATTTCAGATTCACCACATACAGTAGCGAGGTAATTTCGGGGAATTTTGCATCCACCGCTTTTAGAATGGACTGAATCTTCTCCTGATCATTCTCTCCAAAAACGAGGCACACCATAACTTCTCCTGTAGAGGCAATGCGGATCATCAAAGTTCTTAACAATCCTTCGTTTACCTTTATATTATAGAAGCTATATCCCTCTTTTAGTGCTTCCTCATATATGAAGTTTCGGATACGGTTGCCCAAATCATCCTGAAGAAAACACGTATCAATATGATAAACTTTATCAAATGCTCCAGGAATATGAAATCCTAAAGCATTGTTGGAATCTGTGAATTCCTTCCCGGATTTGACCTCTTCCCACGTGCGCCACTTCTTATTAGAGAAAGTGTATTCCATCTTATTTCTATAGCTCCATATTTTTTCAGAGCCTAAGATCGGGGAGATCTCCGGCAGTTTCACCTTTGCGATACGTGTCAAGGCATCATAAACCTGCTGTTGTTTATACTGGAGTTGGCTCTGATAGGGTAGATGTTGCCATTTGCATCCACCGCAAATTGTGAAATGTTCGCACTGCGGCGATACTCTTATCTCAGAAGGCTTCTTCATATTTAAAATATGACCTTCGGCATAGCTGTGTTTCTTTTTATCGAGTTTGATATCCGCGATATCGCCCGGAGCAGCAAAGGGAACGAAAATCACGATAGGGGATTCATCTGTCTCCCTGAGCTTTACCTTAGCCAATGCTTTACCTTCTGCAGCAACTCCTGTTATTTCTATATCTTCCAAAACCGGAAGCTCCTTACGTTTTCTACCCATAAACTTTAATCATATCTTACGAAGCTAAAAAAATTATTGTAGCCTGCAGGAATCTCTCACTTATTTATTAAAGAATATTTTTACTCCACAAAAATAGTAAAAATTCGCAACAAATTATTATATTTGCGGTTACTTAAGCAAAGGAATTAAGTGTATTACTCCGATTGACTTCATTAAGTTAATGAAAGTAAATATACTAACTCCTGCATTTTTTCGTCACTCCATGAGTGCGCGATAATACCCATTTGGTAGAAATTATTGAATAACTTAAATATATTAAGATTTACAAAAAAAACCTTTATGGCACAGAAAGTCTATACATTCGGTGATGGTAAAGCCGAAGGTAATGCATCGATGAGAAATCTCCTCGGTGGCAAGGGTGCAAACCTTGCAGAGATGAATCTTCTGGGTATGCCGGTTCCTCCCGGTTTCACAATCACTACAGAAGTATGTACAGAATACACTCAGTATGGTCGTGACAAGGTAGTTGAAGATATCAAGAAAGATGTTGAGAAAGCTATCGCACACGTTGAAAAACTTACAGGAAATAAATTTGATGATTCCTCAAACCCATTGTTGGTTTCAGTTCGTTCAGGTGCTCGCGCTTCCATGCCGGGTATGATGGATACTGTCCTCAACCTTGGTATGAACGATGCTACAGTTGCTACTATGGCTGAAAAGAGCGGTAATCCACGTTTCGCTTGGGATAGCTACCGTCGTTTCGTTCAG
>CAZEJY010000018.1:0-43792 GCA_964512705.1 uncultured Sangeribacter sp.
AGCATCTGACTACGGATCAGAAGGTTGCAGGTTTGAATCCTGCACGAATCACAAACAGCGAGCTTTTAGCTCGCTGTTTCGTATTATATATGTACCGTTTTCCTCACTTTTTGGATGAAATTTTATAAATCGTTCCTTCTATGAGGGAAAGATATATGTCACCGGTTTCAGGATCCGCTTCAAATCCATTCACTTCACTGCTACCCAACTTAGCTGTCCATAGAACCTGATGTTTATCAGCATCTACTGCCACCACCCTACCGTTTCTCGAGCCGGAATAAATTACACCATCTTTCTCCAATATCGGACACGGTGCGTGGTCATATCCTAATCCCATATCACAAATCCAATCCTCTTGAAACTCGGGCGTTTCAGTAGAAACGGCTACTAACTCGCCATCCATTGTCTTCGAGTAAACCCTTTTCCCGTCTTCACTCACACCCAGACTCTCTCTGTAGCGATGAGAATTATCTCTCCATAGCTCTTTGCCGGTTTTGAGATCCAATGCCGTCATAAACCTATCCGGCGCTACTATGTATACACGTCCATTAGCAATCACAGGCACCACATTGCCCGGGCTATACATGTTGGCTGACTTACCATTATTCCATTTCCAAAGGAGTTTCCCCGTTTTCCGATCCAAAGCCCGAAGATTGGTATCCCAGGCCCCGAAAATGACTACATCTTCATTTACGGCAGGTCGTCCTTGGCAATAATTATTTATATCTGTGTATGAATTGCGAATCTTTCCTCCATTCCTTTTTCTCAATTCAAATTTACCATATCCTCCTTGGAAATATTCATCGCCGGAGACTATACCATCTGCGACATAAGGGAAACCGGGAGTCGATTCAACTCTTTTAGTCTTACCTGTTTCGGCATCTACAAATAGGATTCCCGATGAATATGGAATTGATAATATTCTATTTGCCAAAGGAGACATTGATGCAAATAAAGAGGCTGAGTCCGGCACTGAAATACTCCAGTTAAGGTCTCCATCCTTCTTACTAATACTCTTTGCCTCACCCTCTGACGTTCCAAAATAGATATTCCTATCATCCAAACTCACTCGAGTAAAGACAGATGCACTGTCAGCCCATAGCTTTGTTATTTCAAAACCTTCCGGAGAGACAACATTAATTGCTTCAGAACAGGCAATCCTCTTTTTGAGTGCAGGATGATTTGTGGCGTTAGCAAAAGCATACTTTGCTATCGGCTTAGCACCTATCTGCTTATCATATATATGTGTCCAATCACCTTGAACATCGATTAGAGTGTATCCGAAATTATTCTTGCGCATATCCAATGAACGAACCATCACGCCAGGCAAATCCTCAATATCGTAACCAATCCAGGAATGGTAGTGTCCGTTGATATGACCGATAACCGGGAATTTTGAAAGTACGGCTGCGTATTCGATATAATTATCCAGATCATTCTCCCTTACGGGATAATGATTAATGGAAAGAACTTTATCACCCGGTCTAAGCTGCTTCTTCAATTCGGAATTCAACCAATGCAGATCCTCCTGCTTAATATGGCCATCACCCATCTTCATGTACGGTCCGCAATTTATTCCAACTACTATCAAGGAATCAACTCTGAAAATAAATCTATCATTACCGAAAATATCATTAAAAGTCTTGGTAGCACTCTGACTCCAGTTATTCTCATGATTTCCCGGGATGATATAAAGGGGGTGTTTCAAATCTTTTAGAATTTCAGCAACATTCCTGATCTGTTCATCTGAGCCCTCATTGGAGATATCCCCTCCCACTATCACGGCATCTAAGTTTAGACCATTAATCTCCTTCACTGCTAATCTCAATGCAGAATCATTTGGCGTGTGAGGTGATACATGCATATCGCTCAGGAATGCAAAACGAGCGGCAGCGGAGGAAAGAAAGAAGTTTAAAACTATTGTTAAAGCAATAAGAATTCTATAATTTTTCATGTTACAAATTTAAATGATTAAATTTGAATTTAGGAAACGAAACAAAATAAAATCATAAAATGAATCAAGATTATTTTAACCGGAGGCGTACAATCAGAAAATTTTCAGATAAGCCGGTACCCGACTCACTAATTGAGGAGATGCTCGAAAAAGCAGCACATGCACCCACCACAGGCAATATGCAGCTTTATAGTGTGATCGTAACTCGTGAAGAGGATAAGAAACAGAAACTCACACCATGCCATTTCAACCAACCGGCATCTACGTCGGCAACCGTATTACTGACTTTCTGCGCCGACTTCAACCGTTTTGTAAAATGGTGTGAAGTTAATAATGCCGAACCAGGCTTCGACAACTTTCAGTCTTTCATGAGCGCAGTCTTTGATACAGTCATCCTTGCTCAACAATTCTGTACTATTGCTGAAATGGAAGGTCTTGGAACGTGCTATCTCGGGACTACCACTTACACTGCTCCACAGATAGCTGAAATTCTTGAACTACCGGATAGAGTCGTACCATTACTTACTGTTGCTCTCGGTTGGCCTGCGGAGGAAGGCACCGTGAGTGATCGTATTACTGCAAAATCCTTCACTCATTATGAAAAATATAAAGATTATTCACCCCAAGAGATCATAGATATTTTCGGCTATAAAGATGAAATGGAGGATAATCAAAAATTCATAAAGGAGAACAATAAGGAGACCCTCGCGCAAGTATTTACCGATGTGCGCTACCCGAAGAGCAATAATGAAACATTCTCAAAAGTCTTCATTGATTACCTCACTGACATGATTTCTAAAAAGGAGGGATAAAACTCCCGAATAAATACTTATTAACATAAAAGAGGTTTAATAAAATTGACGTTTTCACATTTAAATGTTAATTTTGCATTTAAATGTTAATATCAATACCTCATAAAATTTTAATTGGCTCATGTAAATTGCTTTTCAATTTGCATGAGTCATTATATTATATCATGTCAATTTATTATAACGCTTGGTGTCATTTAACCATCTTATTGAAGATTTTTTCAACAGGTGTGAACCCTAAAATGTTATTATTTGTTAATAAAGTATGAAAAAGTCTTTAATCTGGATATTGACCACCATTATGGCAGTGACATTCGGGACTCTGCTCTACTTTCAGATAATGTATCTGGAAAAGATGGTCAAAATGCGTGAAGAGCAATTCTCGGAGGGAGTAATGCGCTCGTTATACGCCACATCTGAGTTCTTGGAACGTGAAGAAACACTATATTACCTTCAGGAGGATGCAAATATGTTGGGCTCAAATATATACGACAACTTTGCGCCCACGCAGATTTCTCCCGACAAATCCCTGAAGATCACCGAGGATCCCTCACCCATCAAATTTCCCTCACCAACTCAGAATGTCGGTGAGAGATATCGCAACATGCAGGAGGTGATTCGCAGCCAATACCTTTACCAGAAAGGTTTGTTGACAGAAGTCATACTCAATATCTTACGTGACTCCAGTACGAGACCGGCACTTGAAAGGGCTGATTCAACCCTTATAAAGAATTGCTTGCGTACTGAACTTGCGAATAATGGAGTCGATGTGCCTTTTGTATTCGGAGTCTACAATGTCAGAGGTAATTTGATTTATTCCTCCGAAGGTTATCCGGATTCTCCAACAAAGGCAACATATAGTATTCCACTCTTCTCGAATACAGATACATACTATATGTTGAAAGTGTATTTCCCCACAAAGGAATCTTATGTCTTCTCCTCTGTCAGATTCGTCATCCCGACACTCATATTGACACTTATATTGCTGATTGTCTTCCTCTTCACTATAATTTTAGCATTCAGGCAGAAAAGATTGACTGAGATGAAGACGGATTTCATCAACAACATGACCCACGAGCTGAAAACACCTATCTCTACAATATCTTTGGCTGGACAGATGCTTTCGGATCCCTCAATCCGCAAATCACCCGCTTCGCTTCAACATCTTGCAGACGTGATCACTGACGAATCCAAAAGATTAAGATTTCAGGTAGAGAAAGTTCTCCAGATGTCAGTATTTGACCGAACTTCGAATGCTCTCAAATATACAGATGTGAATGCAAACGACATAATCCAGTCTGTTGTCAATACATTCAAAATAAAGGTTGAAAAATACGGTGGTTCACTGAATGCGGATATCACTGCTGAAAATGCCTGGATTCGTGTGGATGAAATGCAATTTACGAACGTAATTTTCAATCTTTTGGATAATGCAGTAAAATATATGGATTCGGAAAGGGATCCGCAGCTTATCATATCTACTCAAAATATCGGCAAGGATAGTTTGCAGATAAAGATCAGTGATAACGGTATAGGTATCAAGAAAGATGATCTGAAACGTATTTTTGAGAAATTTTACCGAGTAAATACCGGCAATCGTCATGACGTAAAAGGGTTTGGCTTAGGACTCGCCTACGTTAAAAAGATGATTACACTCTTCAACGGCACAATCTCTGTAGAGAGTCAATTCGGCAAGGGAAGTACGTTTATCATCACACTTCCGACACTTAGCGGAATGGAAGATGAAGAAAAATAAAATTTTTATAAGGAATTTTTAAATATTGATTGTTATATAATTAAAGAGTGTGAAATTTATATAAATCATACTCTTGAAATGTAGTAGAAAGATTAGAACCATTAATAAACTCAATAGGAAAATAAAATATATAACGATATGGATGAGAAACTAAAAATTTTGCTTTGTGAAGACGACGAGAATCTCGGTATGTTGCTGAGAGAGTTTCTTCAAGCCAAAGGGTTCGATGCTGATTTATGCCCCGATGGTGACAAAGGTTACAAAGCTTTTTTGAAAGGAAAATATGATCTTTGCGTACTCGATGTAATGATGCCTAAGAAGGATGGATTTACACTCGCGCAGGAGATTCGAAGTGTCACTAATGATGTACCCATCATCTTCCTCACCGCAAAGGCACTGAAGGAGGATGTGCTCGAAGGTTTCAAGATCGGTGCTGATGATTACATCACAAAACCATTCTCCATGGAGGAGTTGGTATTCAGAATTGGAGCTATCCTTCGTCGCGTAAAAGGTAAGAAAGATAAAGAGATTACTCTTTATAAGCTCGGCAAGTACACTTTCGACACTCAGAAACAGGTACTGATAGCGGACGACAAGACCCAGAAGCTCACAACCAAGGAATCAGAGTTGCTTGCTCTTCTTTGTTCGCATGTCAATGATATTCTGGAAAGAAATTACGCATTGAAATCAATCTGGATTGATGATAACTACTTCAACGCAAGGAGTATGGATGTTTATATTACTAAACTTCGTAAACTGTTGAAAGATGATCCATCCATTGAAATCATAAATATACATGGTAGAGGTTACAAACTGATAGCACCTGAAACCGATCAAGAGATCGCATAATCGGGTTAAATCAGGGATTTAATCCCCTCCTATCAACCATAAAACCCCGCTTCTGTATCCAGAAGCGGGGTTTTATGGTGATTGATGCGTGAATTACCAAATAATTTCTTAATTTTGTTAATTAGAAATTAAGATATTCTCAAGAATGAAACTTATTGGTAAAATACTTTATTTCCCTTATCAGTGGCTTATTGCCGGACCATTATTTCTTGTAGCGACTATCATCACATCTATTGTGACGGCTGTAGGCTCCATGATTGGAAACAAAGACTATTGGGGTTATTGGCCGCCTCATTGGTGGTCGCGCTTTACCTGCATGATATTTTTAATGCGAGTAAAGGTAGAGGGTCGAGAAAACATCGATAAGAATCAATCATACGTTTTCGTCGCCAATCACCAAGGGGCCTACGACATCTGGTCGGTTTACGGTTATCTGAACCACACTTTCAAATGGCTTATGAAAAAGGAACTTGAGAAAGTGGCATTCGTTGGGTGGGCCTGCAAATGCGCAGGACAAGTATTTGTTGATGATTCCTCCATAAGTGGTATACGTGAGACCATCGCTGAAGCGGAACACACCTTGAAAGATGGAATGTCGCTAACAATTTTTCCTGAAGGTAGCCGCTCCTGGGACGGAAATATGATCCCTTTCAAACGCGGAGCCTTTATGCTTGCAGCGGAATTCAAATTACCGGTTGTGCCAGTCACTATCGACGGTAGTTTCAAGGCTATGCCAAGGAGCACTTATCTAATGACACCTACAACCATCAGACTCACCATCCACAAGCCAATATATCCGGGAGAGAAAGGATTCAACACCAAGGTGCTGATGCAACAGTGTAAGGATGCAATTGCAAGCAAGCTTCCGGAAGTAAAAGAATCTAATGACAATAAGTAATGAAGAGAGTCCAACCGGTAGTTTTATCCATCGCCGGATCTGACAATAGCGGTGGTGCAGGTATACAAGCCGACATAAAGACATGTTGTGCATTGGGGGTATATGCCGCGACTGCAATAACGGCTGTAGTTTCTGAGAATACACGTCACGTATATGACATGGAGGTCATGACCAAGAAGTTGGTTGCATCTCAAATTGACTCCATTCTCGAGTTCATCCGACCGGATGCTGTAAAAATCGGGATGCTCCCGACTCCCGAAATTATCAAAACAGTTTCGGATAAATTAAAAGAATATAACCTCAGAAACATTGTCGTTGACCCCGTGATGGTCGCCACCAATGGCGATGCCCTTGTAGATGGTTCAGACCGTACTGTTGAGGCGTTCAAAGAATACCTCTTTCCTATTTCAACACTTATAACACCTAATATTCCTGAAGCCGCAAGGCTCTTAGGGATAACACCGGATCAGATAGATTTGGAGAGAGATGTAATCAGACTCGTTGATGACTTCAAGTTGAATGCAGCTCTACTGAAAGGGGGGCATTCCGAAGATGATATGGCAATGGACTACCTCAGAAGCGGTTCAAGCACCGAGATATTTAAATCCAAAAGAATTAATTCAATAAATACACACGGAACAGGGTGCACACTCTCCTCTGCAATAGCATGCGGTTTAGCGAAGAATCTAAGTCTGCAACAGGCTGTAACAGAAGCTAAGGAGTTTGTCTATCACGCCATTGAGCAAGCCGAAGGATTAAACATCGCAGAGGGTCCGGGGCCACTCAACTTTCTGTGCAAATATTAAACTTAAGCTACTTATATAAAGAGTATTTCCGAAATAATTTCAACTACTTATGAAATTAAAGATTAACAATAGCTTAGAAGAGATATCATTAGAGAATCCAAATATCAGCCAGCTACTTGAGGCAAAACAGATTCCTTTAGCCGGTACTGCTGTGGCAGTCAACAATAAATTAGTACGTCACACAGATTGGGAAACCACTATCTTGAATGAGGGAGATGAGTTGACCATTATTTCGGCAGCTTTCGGAGGATAAGCGGGAAGAACGAGGATTAGAAGAATACAATATAGATCTAATAGATTGAAGGATTTTTTAGTCATAGTAATCACTCTACCGGAATTCATTGCCGATGAAGCAATGAAGATAGAGAAGCTCTTGGCGGGAGGCATTGATTATGTGCACATCCGAAAGCCCGGAAGTTCTTCTGAACAGATGGAGAGGTTACTAACAGAAATCTCTCCGGCATTCAGAAGGAAATTAAAACTTCATGATCACTTTGACTTGGCGGAGAAATATGATGTCGCCGGAGTTCAACTGAATTCGAGAAATCCGGAATTCGAGACCACAACGCTAACGCTTTCTAAATCCTGTCACTCCTTAGAGGAGGTTGAAAAAGAATATAACAATAAGGAATATGTTACACTCTCCCCTATTTATGATTCAATTTCAAAAGAGGGTTACCATTCAAAATTTGATATAGAAAAGATTAAAAGAAATATAGCCAACAAAAACGTTATAGCTATAGGAGGGGTAACTCCGAAGAAATTGCCGGAACTCAAAAACGCCGGTTTCAGGGGTGCAGCAATGCTCGGATGCGTCTGGAATGATATCGACGAGTTCCTCTCCGGAATATCATAGAGTATAAAAGGCTATTATTAACAATAAATATTATTTGATATGCTTCAATATATTACAAATACAGAATCACCGGTAAGTGTCGTTGATCAGGTAAAGGGAGTGATTGCAGGTGGTTGTAGATGGGTGCAGATCCGTATGAAAGATGCCTCTGACGAAGAGATTAAGGAGGTTGTGGATCAGATTAAGCCGCTCTGCATCGAGACTGAAACATTCTTGATCATGAATGATCGTGTCGATCTTGCGAAATCATTGGATATGGGTGGTGTACACCTTGGCAAGATGGATATGCTGCCCTCAAAGGCGCGAATCGAGCTCGGTCCGGCAGCGGTGATAGGATGCACTGCAAATACATTTGACGATGTTTTAGCTGTTCACACCCTTGACATTGATTATATAGGTATCGGACCTTACAGATACACAGACACTAAAAAGAATTTAGCCCCGATTTTAGGAATAGAGGGGATAAAATCAATCTGTGACCGGATGAAAGAACGCGAGATTAATATCGCCACAGTTGCGGTCGGCGGGATACGAAAAGAGGATGTTGATGCAATCATGGCTACCGGAGTCAACGGAATTGCTGTGAGTGGAGCAATCGCATTTGCAGACGATATTAAAGCCGAGACTGAGGAATTTCTTCGTTTGTTGGCTCCTTACGAGCACGATGGAAACAAAGATTAGCAGTCTAAGGTATACTGATTTCAATTAAAAACAACAATAGCAAAATATTTTTAACGTGGATAAATTGAGAATTGGAGATCGTGAATTTTCATCACGACTCTTTGTGGGAACAGGAAAATTCTCCTCACCCGATATAATGCTCGAAGCAATTAAGGCGTCCGGATCCGAGATGATTACGGTAGCCATGAAGCGTGTGAACATGATGAATGAAGCAACCGATGAGATGCTTACTCATATTAATCGTGATCATGTTCAGTTGCTTCCTAATACTTCCGGAGTGCGTAACGCCGAGGAAGCGGTACTTGCTGCGCAGATGAGCCGCGAGATTTTTAAGACAAACTTCATTAAGCTTGAAATTCATCCGGATCCAAAATATCTTATGCCCGACCCTGTGGAGACTCTTAAGGCAACAGAGATTCTTGCCAAAGAGGGATTTATTGTTCTCCCTTATATCCAGGCAGATCCGGTGTTGTGCAAACTTTTAGAGGAGGCAGGTACTTCCGCCGTGATGCCTTTGGCTGCTCCAATCGGGACAAACAAAGGACTTGTGACACGCGACATGCTTGAAATCATTATAGAGCAAAGCCGTGTACCGGTAGTTGTCGATGCAGGACTCGGTGCACCCTCCCATGCAGCAGAGGCTATGGAGATGGGAGCGGATGCAGTATTGGTAAACACGGCTATAGCGGTTGCAGGAGATCCTGTGATGATGGCAAAAGCATTTGCCAAGGCCGTGGAAGCAGGAAGAGATGCTTTTGAATCGGGACTCGGAAGCGTGAGTCAACATGCGAATGCCACATCTCCCCTCACCTCATTTCTCAATAATTTATAATCCACTTTCTTTTAGAACACATCATGAAAATAGAAAATATTGATCTTTCCTCTTATCCTAATTCGGATAAAATATATGTAAAAGGCACCATGCCCGGTGTTAATGTCGCTATGCGTAAGATCCATCAATATCCTACTGTAAAGATTGAGAATGGAAAGCGCGTAGAGTATCCGAATGAAGATATAGTAGTTTACGATACATCCGGTCCATATACGGATCCCAACATAGAAATTGATATCAACAAGGGCTTACCACGTATCCGCACACAATGGGTAGAATCACGTGGAGATACTGAAGTGCTTGATGATATTACAAGTGAATATGGAAAGTTGCGTCGTGATGATAAATCATTAGACGCTCTCCGGTTCCCCATCCAACATAAGCCTCGTCGTGCCAAAGATGGCAAACGCGTGACCCAGATGCACTATGCACGTAAAGGTATCATAACTCCGGAAATGGAATATGTTGCAATCCGCGAAAATCTCGATAACAAAGAGAGAGGGATAGACACTTACATTACTCCTGAATTTGTTAGAGATGAGATTGCAGCGGGAAGAGCCATAATCTCAGCAAATATCAATCATCCGGAAGCAGAGCCCATGATTATAGGAAAGGCTTTCAGCGTGAAGCTAAATACCAATATAGGTAACTCAGCACTCTCATCAGGTATAGAAGAGGAGATAGCAAAAGCTGTGTGGAGCTGCTATTGGGGTGGAGATACTCTTATGGATCTCTCAACCGGAGACAATATTCATGAAACACGAGAATGGATTATTCGCAATTGTCCGGTACCGGTAGGCACCGTACCCATTTATCAGGCTTTAGAGAAAGTAAATGGAGATGTCAGGAAACTGACATGGGAGATTTATCGCGACACCTTGATTGAACAATGTGAACAAGGTGTGGATTACTTCACTATCCATGCCGGTGTGCTTCGTGAACATGCGAAATTGGTCGAGAAGCGATTGACCGGTTGCGTATCTCGAGGAGGTTCCATCATGACACAGTGGTGTGTGCTTCACGACAGCGAAAGTTTCCTTTACACACATTTCGATGAGATTTGTGAGATTCTCAATAAGTATGACGTAGCCGTTTCTTTAGGCGACGGCATGCGTCCGGGGTCAACCCATGATGCCAATGACCGTGCACAATTCCTGGAACTCGAAGTTCTCGGTGAACTCACAAAGAAAGCGTGGGAGCATGATGTGCAGGTACTGATTGAGGGACCCGGACACGTTCCGATGCACAAGATACAAGAGAATATGGAGAAGCAGAAAGATGTTTGCTTCGAAGCACCATTCTATACACTCGGACCTCTCACAACAGATATCGCGCCTGCATACGATCACATTACATCTGCAATCGGTGCAGCCATCATCTCATCGCTCGGCACTGCCATGATATGCTATGTCACCCCTAAAGAACATCTCTCACTTCCGACCTTGGAAGATGTTCGAGAAGGCGTTATCACATATAAGATTGCGGCTCATGCTGCAGACTTGGCAAAAGGATTCCCGGGAGCAAATGTGCGTGATGATGCACTTAGCAAAGCACGTTATGATTTCCGCTGGAAAGATCAGTTCAATCTCTCACTGGATCCCGAGAAAGCAAAGAGATTCTATCTTGAATCACGCCGTAATGCTCCTGATGCCGATGACCGATTCTGTACAATGTGTGGACCAAACTTCTGCGCTATGAGAATATCTCAAAATATAGCAGAAGAGTGCAATAAAAGTGAACAGAAATAATGAAGCTTCGCGAAAATAAAGTATTTAATTCAGATCCGACTCCGGACGCCATTTTCGGACATGGCTTTGCAGACGTAATCGACGAGTTCGATTGGGATAAAACGATTGCCGATGTTGAATCCGCAACAGATGCAGATGTACGTCGCGTTTTAGCGAAAGCCGCACGAAACGTAAAACCTCTGACACCGGAAGAGTTCGGAATTCTCATCTCACCTGCTGCCGATTCACATCTTGAAGAGATGGCACAGTTGAGCCGACACTTCACATTGGAGAGATTTGGCAAAACCATCTCAATGTATATTCCGATGTATGTGTCTAACGCATGTACAAACAAATGCGTTTATTGCGGTTTCAATCATGATAATCCATTAGCAAGGACCACTCTGACGTTCTCCCAGATCAAGGATGAGTGCGAGGCAATAAAACGTCTGTCACCTTTCGAGAATCTGCTTATAGTATCAGGAGAATATCCTTCCATCTGCGGTATAGATTATTTAGAGAAGACATTGGAGGTGTGTCGTCCCTATTTTCATAACCTCACATTGGAAGTTCAGCCCTTGAAGGCACGCGATTATGCAAGATTAGCGGAGTCGGGACTTAATGGAGTTGTCTGCTTCCAAGAGACCTATCACCGAGAGGCTTATAAGAAATATCATCCTCAGGGCATGAAGAGTCATTATGCCTGGCGCCTCAACGGATATGACAGAATGGGTGAAGCCGGGATGCATAAGATCGGTCTCGGAGTGCTGCTTGGATTGGAAGACTGGAGAGCTGACACGGTAATGATGGCAAGACATCTAAGATATCTTCAGAAACGTTATTGGCGTTCAAGATTCTCCGTCAATTTCCCGAGAATGCGACCATCGGAATCCGGTTATCAACCTAAGGTAATTATCAACGACAGAGAACTTGCAAAACTCACCTTTGCGTTCCGCATCTTTGATCATGATATTGATATCTCATTCTCAACAAGAGAAGCGCCGGAATATCGTGACAATATTCTGAAGGCAGGTGTAACGTCCATGAGTGCCGGAAGTCAGACCGAGCCGGGAGGATATTGCACTTCTCCTGAAGCTTTGGAACAATTTGAAGTAAGCGATTCCCGTTCACCTAAAGAGGTTGCGGAAGCTATCAGGGCTCAAGGATACGAGCCGGTGTGGAAAGACTGGGATGCAATCTTTGATTGATACCCCGGAATGACAAAACATAATAAGTGTTTAAATCACTTCTCGAACACGAACTTTAGAGATTAAATTTTTGTTTAGAAGATAAGAGGATTCAATTCAAGAGATTATGAATCATCTTATCTTTTATTAATTTATAAAATCAAATTCTATGAAATTCACACAACCACGATTACCTTATGCCGTTGATGCACTCGATCCGGTTATATCTCCTGTCACTATAGATTATCACTATGGTAAACATGAGAAAGCATACATTGACAATCTTAACTCATTGATCGAAGGTACTCCATTTGAGGAGATGTCTCTTGAAGAGATTATATGCAAAAGTGACGGAAAAATATTCAATAATGCCTCACAAGCATGGAATCATATTTTCTATTTCTTCCAATTCTCTCCTAATGGGATAAAGGAACCTGTAGGAAAACTTCACGACAAGATTGAGGAACAATTTGGATCTATCGAAGCATTTAAAGATAAATTTGTAGAAGCCGGTTCAACACTCTTCGGTTCAGGATGGGTATGGCTCTCTACTGATGACAAAGGTACACTCTTTATCACACAGGGTGGAAATGCGGAGAACCCGATGACGAAGGGATTGAAGCCGATTATGACATTTGATGTATGGGAGCATGCATACTACCTTGATTATCAAAACAGGCGAGCTGATTACCTCAAAAAACTCTGGGATATCCTCGATTGGGAAATCATCGGAATCAGATATGAAGAATAACACAGTTTAAAATATAATTCCATAAGCAACCCACATCGGGTTGCTTTTTTTATAAATATTTGTTAATTTTGAAACGAAATCTGATACTAACGTCATGACAAAAGAGGAACGTCATAATCTCATTATCCAGACTCTATGCAAACAGGAGTCGGCATCAGTAGCTCAATTAGCTGATTTATTGGAAGTATCTACTGTAACCATACGTAAAGATCTTTCAGAACTGGAATCTCTGAAGAAACTCTATCGGAGTCATGGAAATGCAATTTTGATAAATCCCTACATCAATAACCGCACAATCAGTGAGAAGGCTAAATTATCCAGTAATGAAAAAAATCTAATTGGGCATTATGCTGCCGGTTTGATTACAAAAGATGATTCTATCATAATAGCCTCAGGAACTACTATGCTCGCTTTAGCAAACAATATTGAGCCACAGCATCATCTCACTGTTATCACCTCCTCCCTGAATGTAGCTGAAACACTTGGAGTGAATAAGGAGATAGATGTGGTGCAGTTAGGCGGGAATTTGAGACAAAGCAGTCTCTCCACCGTAGGAAGGGCTGCAGAAGATTTTCTGTCAGGCTTAGCCGTGAGCAAACTCTTCCTTGGCGTTGATGGTTTCGATATTGATTTTGGAATCTCAACTACCGATATCAGAGAGGCTGACCTGAACAGGGCTATGATAAGGGCGGCACAGCAGACAATCGTACTTGCCGACAGCTCCAAATTCGGTAGACGCGGCTTTGTAAAGATCACCGGCTTCGAGCAGGTAGATATCCTTATCACCGACTCCAGATTACCCGACAAGGCTGCGGCAGCTCTTGAAGCTAATGGTGTTGATCTCAAAATTGTAAATTTATAAGACCTTAAAATTTCAACTAACTTATTCATACATTATGAAAAGATCAAAATTAATCATTGCAGCATTTGCACTTCTTGCAGGTGGCATGATGGCACAAGCAGCTGCACCCAAAGTAATCGCACACCGTGGTTACTGGAACACAAAGGGTTCCGCACAGAATTCTATCCGTTCGCTTGTAAAAGCGGATTCAATCGGTTGTTATGCATCTGAATTCGATGTATGGATGACTCCTGACAGTGTATTGATTGTCAACCACGATCCCACAATCAACGGAATTGAAATACAGAAAACTCCCTCTGAAATAGTATTGAAGCAGAAACTTGCTAATGGCGAAACTGTTCCGACGCTTGAGCAATACTACCAGCAGGCACAAAAACTTAACACACGCTTAGTCTGTGAGCTCAAAACTCACGACAGCAGATCACAGGAAAAGGCTGCTGCAAAGAAGACATTGAAACTTGCAAAGAAATATGGTTTGCAGGATAAAATCGATTATATCGTATTCTCAAAAGATGCTTTCAAGGAATATGTAAAGTCAGCACCAAAGACAGCTAAGGTATATTTCCTTAATGGAGATTATGTGCCCGAGCAGATTGCATTTGCAAAAGGACATGGTATTGACTACTCTCTAAAGGTAATGAAAAAACATCCGGAATGGGTAAAAGAGTGCCATGATCGCGGACTCGAGGTGAATGTATGGACTGTTAACGAGCCGGAAGACATGAAATGGTGTATTGATCTCGGCGTGGATTATATCACTACCAACGAACCTGAACTATTGCAATCCCTAATTAAAAAATAAAAATTTGTTATTCCAAAGGGAATATTTCTTAAAAAAACCGCAACGCAAACGATTGTGTTGCGGTTTTTTACATTAACACTACTTAAAAAAGTTAAAAAATTTTTACATAAAAAATTTTTAATTATATTTGCATAGAAGATTAATTTTTATGAAGAGATTTGAACTATTTACAAAAACAATATAAGTAATTTTCAAATCACATTATAAAGATAGATCTTTCAAATTAGCCTATATATTATATTACAATTATTATATCATGAAACTTTTTTACAAATTTTTTCTTTTGACCGCGGTGTGCATGCTGCCGCTTATATCTTGCAAAAAGGATGATCCACAGGTGACTCAGAAACCTGAACCGGAAGTTCCGAGCGAACCGACTACTCCAACAGAACCTTTTAGCACAGACGTTCCCGATAAGGAGGGAAAGAACATCAAGGGAGTGGTTTATTGTAACAACTCACCTGTTGCCGATGTGGTTGTCAGTGATGGTGATGAAGTAACGACTACGGATGCCAATGGTCGCTATTATCTCAATAGTACTAAAAAGAATAAGAATGTTTTCATTTCCATTCCTTCAGGTTATTCAATGAAAGAGGGAGGAAAATGGCAACAGTTTTATCAGGCTCTTGGTAATGATCAATCAGTAGAACAGCATAATTTCGAATTAGTTGAGAATCCGAATAAAGACTATGTTGTAATCGGACTTGCTGATATTCACATAGCAAACGTTCGTGAGTGCGTTTCACAGTACTCCAACAAGTTCCTACCGGATTTGAATAAGACCATCAATGATTATAAGATTGCCGGCAAAGAGGTTTATGTGATGTGTCTTGGAGACCAGAGCCATGATCTCTATTGGTACGACAAAGGAGGTATAGACCTTGAGGGCTCAAAACCATACCTTACAAAAATTGATGGGAATTACATGTTTACCACTATGGGTAATCATGACAACGATCCTTACATCGCCGATGACTTCCTCGCAACATCAAGATATCGCACAACTTATGGTCCGACACACTTCTCCTATAATGTGAATGGAACTCACTACGTAATGCTCGATAACATTGTTTACACCAATGTAGGTGCAACCGGAAGTAAGATGGGTGATCGTGAGTATGAAGCTACCATTACTGCCGACCAGCTTAATTGGTTACGTAAAGATCTTGCTTATGTCAAGAAGAGTTCTCCAATTGTGATCGGAATGCACGCTCCTCTTTGGAAAAAACCATCACTTTCAGGAACTGCTCAGACTTATACTCCCAAGTACAGTGTGACAAATGGTGCTGACCTCGTTAGCGTATTAAATGGATACAATGTGACCGTATTGTCAGGCCATGCACACATGAATGCATCAAGCAAAGTGGGAACAGTTGAGGAATACAATGTTGGCTCCGGTGCGGGTCGCCTGTGGTACTCAGGTCAGACTAAGTATGGCAGTCAGCACCTCTGTGGTGATGGTTCACCTGCAGGCTTCCTTGTAATGGAGGTTTATGGAACAAGTAAACGCGTATTCTATAAAGGAACAGATTGCGATCCTGAATATCAATTCCGCACATACGATATGAACAAGTGCCATATCACAGCTGCTGAATATTGTCCTTCTTCCACTGATGCAAAAATAAATGAGTTAGGTGAATGCATGAATGATTACAAGAATGCAAGAAGTGATAATAAAGTCCGAATCAATGTATTCGGTTATAAAGAATCATGGAAGATAAGAGTTACCGAAGGGGGTAAAGAGTTACCACTTACTCGACTTTATAACTATGACCCACTTTGGATAATCTCCGTACCTTGTCGTCAATATCAAAAAGGTGAAAAATCTTCCATACAAACTCCTACAAAGAATGCTCATATTTTTGAGTGCACAGCTTCTTCTGCAACGTCAACTCTGGAGATCCAGGTAACAGATGACTTCGGAAAAGTTTATCGCGAGACTATGACTCGTCCTAAAGCATTGACAACAACTATGCGTTAAACTTCTTGATACTTTTAAGAACCCTAAGAAGCTATTGCTTGGGGTTCTTAAAAGCATCCTTAATCTAACTCCAACACTTTTGCTATAGGCACTATACAAATTGAGATATTAACTTTAATAAACTAACAAACATGAAAAAACTTTTACTTTCAGTAATCGCTGTAAGCGCAATCGTACCAATGGCTACAGCACAAAAGCACCACGGCTATTATTTCAAGCCAAGCATGGTAGCAATAGATGGATTTACAGATCCCCAATATACAGGTGATAATCCTGCTCCGGTTGCACTTAACTGCTGGTTTACTCCTGAATTGATCATGCCAATGGAGCAACCTGATGGTTCAGTATTAGCCAGCAACATATATGCTTCAAATAAAACTGATAAGATTGTCCGTAAAACAACTATGGACACTTATATCTCTTCACTTACTGGTACAACATTATCATATGATGTTAAAGAAGCTAATTTCAAAAATGGATATTTGGAGGTAACAGTTCCTTCAAAATTTGATTATCCACGTGATTCAGCAGACGAACCCAAATATGTTGATGCAACAGGCAACAATAATGTTATGCTGTTCCACCTTTGCTTGGGTTCAAAACCAAATCGCATAAATGATCAAGGGAATACTTTAAGTGCCACTGGCGATGAGGCCATGCTTAAAGGTACTACCGGTGTATACGTTGGTATTAAAGCACCCGCTGGTTGTACAGTGAAAACTTATTTAGGCTGTTCACAGATTTCTAAAGCTAATTTTGAGAAAGATGAAAGTGGTACAAAATGGAATTCAAATTTCTATGCAACTATTTGCCCCTCAGCTTATGATTTTGCAGAAAAATGTGATGGTACTTACAAAGAGATGACATCAGGTGCGCCATACAACTGTCTCGCCGGTATCAATTATGTTTGGACCGGCTCCAACCCTTGGCCTAATGGATATTGCGTAAAATATATCGATATCGCTGTTTATGGTGTTAAACCCGGTGATGTTATCGGTTTCGGTGGTATCCAGACTCTTCACGATGGTTGGACTCCTAAGCAATTCGTGAACCTCGCAGGCGTTAACGAAATCACAGTAGATGAGAATGCTCCCGTTGAGTACTATAACCTCCAGGGAATCCGCGTTGCAGAAGAGAATCTCTCTAACGGAATCTACGTTAAGCGTCAGGGTACAACTGCAACTAAAGTCGTTGTTAAGTAAATAGACTAAGTTTCAAGACTTATCAATTAAGTTAAAAAACATAAACTTAATATAATTGACATCACTTCGTAATCCTATCGCTTAGAATCGTGGGGTACGAAGTGATGTTTTTTATTGAAGTTGTATAAACTTCATTTGTAACCTTTAATATCATGAATAAATATTTAGTTACGCTTTTAGGTATTGCCGCGTTTTCTATGCAGGGATTCTCGCAATCTCATCACGGCTTCTACTATGTACCCGAGATTGGAGACATAGACGCATTTAATACCAACAACACGAGTGCACCCCGAACACTAAACTGCTGGATAACTCCAAACCTCAGTATGCCGGTGGAGATCCAAGGATTGGAACCAACACAACCCTATGTCGGGAACAATGTAGTTATGGATATTCCAGACATGCCATCTTCTACGATCAAAGGGGTGGTTTATTGTGGGAATAAAGGTATTGGAGGTGTCGTAGTCAGTGATGGTAATGAAGTCACAATCACAGATGCTGATGGTCGCTATTATCTGAATAGTAACAAAATAAACAGTAATGTTTTCATATCGATTCCGAACGGCTACTCTGTTAAGAATGATGGCATTTGGCCAAAATTCTATACCCGCCTTCAGAAAGGGAGAAAAGAAATAGAACAGGTCAATTTCGAACTTGTTGAGAATAATTGTAAAGATTATGTGGTCATAGGGCTTGCTGATATACATATCGCTAATGTCCGACAAACCATCCGTCAATATGAAGAAGGAATGCTTCCCGAACTTATCAAGACAATCGGTGAATATCGTGTGCAGGGGAAGGATGTATATGTTATGGGACTCGGAGATCAAAGTCATGACTTATACTGGTATGACAATAACGCAATAGACTTGGAAGGCTCAAAAGAGTATCTCAAGAGAATTGTCTGCTCTGCCATGTTCACAACAATGGGAAATCATGACAATGACCCCTATGTTTCCGATGACTTTGCAGCTGAAGATCGGTACAGGGCTACCTACGGTCCCACACACTATTCATTTAATATAGCGGGCACCCATTACATTATGCTTGATAATATAGTCTACACGAATGAGGGTGGAAAGCAAGGCACTATGGGGGATCGGGAATATGAGCAACGAATCACAACTGATCAACTCGATTGGTTGAGAAAAGATCTTGCCACTGTCGACACAAAAACTCCGGTAATCATCGGTATGCATGCCAGATTATGGAAGGTTGCTATTCTGAGTGGCACTTCGCAGGAAGCGCCATTACGCACGAGCCTCGTAAACTTCGATGAATTTGTATCATGCCTAAAGGATTATAATGTGACGGTGCTAACAGGTCATGGTCATGTAAATACCAGCGTTCGTAATGAAAACATTGTGGAGTATAATATAGCCTCAGCAGCAGGTAGACTATGGGAATCGGGCCAGACAACTATGGCAGGCAATCACATGTGTGGTGATGGCTCCGTTGGTGGGTACCTTATAATGGAGATGAACGGAACAGACTATAAGACACACTATAAATCGATGAATTATGATCATGATTATCAGTTCCGCACCTATGACCTCAATAACAGCCAAATTACTGCAGCCAAGTTCTGCCCAAAATCCACGGATGCAGTTCTGAAAAGTAAAATCGATGCTAAGTTCCTTGAGGGTTATGACACAAAACGCTCTGACAATGTGGTACGTATCAACGTTTTCAACTATAATGAAAAATGGAAAGTCAAGGTTACTGAAAATGGTAAAAACCTCACTGTGAAACGAGTGAACGGATATGATCCACTATGGACCATCTCTGTGCCATGTTATATGGTAAATAGTGGTAAGACCCCGACGAGTGGAAAAATGCCGACACAGACTTCCCACCTTTTTGATGTGCAGACCTCCTCTCCTACTTCCACTTTGGAAATTGAAGTAACAGATGAATGGGGTAAGACTTACAAAGAGACAATGATACGACCCAAGGCGTTAAACATCAATATGAAATGATTGCTATGAAAAGTTGTTATATAATATTATCATTTAGCTTGGCGCTAATCGCTTTAAATTCAAATGGCGAGAACTATAAACCTATAGGACAGAGTAATATCTATTATAATAATACTTCGGATATGATTGTGCGTCCCAAAACCATGAACGACGCTTCCAAAGGTTACTATTCTATGTTGAAAGGAACTTCTGAATCACCAAATGTAACTAAGGCGAATTTCGCGAAAGGTTATCTTGAAATAACAGTCCCTGAGAAAATGGATTATCCAAGGTTGTATCCGGAAGAACCGCGGTGGGTAAATTTCTCATCAGATTCCAACACCGTAGATTTTCATATTTGCTTGGGTTCAAAACCTTATAGAATAAATGATTCTGCAAATACCTTAAGTGCGACTAGAGAGAGAGCCTATCTAAGGGATTGCACTGGTGCTTATGTAGGAATATCTGCGCCAAAGGGTTGCACTGTAAAGGTGTTTCTCTCCTGTTCATCCATTGGATCAGATAAATACCTCGCAGATAAAAGTGGTATATCCTGGAATCCAAACTTTTACAATACCACCTCTCCTATTGTATTCGAATTCGATGAAGTGTGCGACGGAACATACAAAGAGATGACATCGAAAGAGCCGACAAACTGTCTCGCCGGCATGAAATATGTATCGTCTGACTGGCCCGACGGTTACTGCGTAAAGTTCATTGATGTGGTGGTTTATGGAGTAAAACCGGGTGATAAAGTCGGTTTCGGTGGAATTCAGACATTACATCCCGGATGGACACCAAAAGAATTTGTTAAAAATTCTGAAGTTGCTGAAATTGAATCGGAATTAACACATCCCGTAGTGATTTATAATCTCCAAGGAATAAAAGTTCATGAAAGCGAATTGGCACCCGGCATTTATATCCGAAAGCAAGGGAATAAGGTTACGAAATTTATCATTAAATAGAAATGGAGGCCATTTAACAAACAAAGTTAGATGGCCTCTCTCACTTTAAATAAAAAAAAATTAAAAAATTAAAGCAAAAATTTTTGCTTTTTTTAAGAAACTTAAGTACTTTTGCAATGAAATAACCCACGGACAAAAACGAAAGTTATAACGAACTACCTATAATGACAACAGATTTTCAAAAGAAAACTTACGATGTGATCGTGATCGGTGGTGGTGCCACAGGTGCCGGAACCGCTCGTGACTGCGCCAAAAGAGGTTTGAAAGTTCTTCTTATTGAGAGACTTGACTTCACCGCAGGAGCAACCGGACGCAACCACGGATTGTTGCATAGTGGTGCACGCTATGCTGTAACCGATCATGAGTCAGCCACAGAGTGTATTAAGGAGAATATGACACTCCGCAAGATCGCCGCTCACTGCGTAGAGGAGACCGGTGGTCTTTTCGTTACTCTCCCGGATGATGATCTGGATTATCAGAAAACATTCATTCAATCATGTCTTGCTGCCGGAATTCAGGCAGAGCAACTTGATCCGAAGGATGTGATCCGCATGGAGCCGGCTGTAAATCCTGATATCATCGGAGCCGTATCCGTTCCCGATGGAGCAGTTGACCCCTTCCGTCTAACAACAGCCAACGTGCTCGATGCACGCATTCATGGCGCTGATGTTTTGACTTACACCGAGGTAACAGATCTTCTTCAGGAGAACGGTCGCATAATTGGTGTTAAAGTGCGCAACAACATCACAGGAGAGGAGCAGGAGATTCGAAGCCAGATCGTAGTTAATGCCGGAGGTATATGGAGCCACGGCATTGCACAGAAAGCCGGAATTGCAATTAATATGTTTCCGGCAAAAGGTGCTCTTTTGATTTTTGGTCACCGCGTAAACAATATGGTTATCAACCGCTGCCGTAAACCTGCAGATGCTGATATTCTTGTACCCGGCGACACCATATCACTGATTGGTACCACATCGAGCCGTGTACCTTACGATCAGGTAGATAACATGGAGGTTACTCAGGAGGAGGTTGATATACTCCTTAACCAGGGTTGTCAGTTGGTTCCTTCCCTCTCATGGACACGTATACTTAGAGCTTACGCAGGTGTTCGTCCTCTCATCGCAGATGATTCGGATCCCTCCGGCCGCAAGATCAGTCGCGGTATCGTTTGTCTCGATCACGCAACCCGCGACGGGGCTGAAGGTTTCATAACCATTTCCGGAGGTAAGCTCATGACCTACCGTCTGATGGCTGAGACTGCAGCAGACATGGTTTGTAAGAAATTAGGAGTAGACGCAAAATGTACGACTCATATCGATCCGCTTCCTGGTTCTGAGCCTAAATCAGAGAATGATCCGGTAAACAAGAAGCATGTTATTGCCATGAGTACCGGACAGATTGCAGCCAAAGAGCGCCACGGTTCACTATCCTCACAAATCAAGTACATGGCTGAGAGTGACGATGCCTTGGTATGTGAATGTGAGCAGGTATCTGTAGGCGAGATTAAGTATGCAATGGATCAATTGCACGTCAACAATCTTGTAAATCTGCGTCGTCGTACCCGACTCGGCATGGGAACATGTCAGGCTGGTATATGTGCTTCAAGAGCAGCTGCCATCATGGGTACAAAATATGGAACTGAGAAAGCTCTCACAGATCTCGAAAGCTTCCTTCAGGAACGATGGAAAGGTATCAGACCGGTTGCATGGGGTAGATCACTTGCTGAAGCATACTTTACCTCCTGGATTTATAAAGGTGATTGCGGTATGACAGGTTCTAACCTTGAAAAGGGAGCCCCCGCTAAAGTTAAGGAAGAAACAAAAGAGGAAAATAAATAAACTGCAAAACAGAAGCATTATGAAATTTGATTATATTATCATAGGTGGAGGACTTTGCGGTTTAACCGCCGGTATTCAGTTGGCATCTCAAGGGAAAAAGACTGCCGTAGTTTCATCAGGACAGAGTGCTCTACATTTCAACTCAGGCTCATTCGGACTTCTTGGAGATGTCAATGAAAAGGTTGTGACAAATCCTATAGAGGCAATTGCAAGCCTTCCATCCGAGCACCCCTATTCCAAAATAGGAGCACCTTCAGTTGAGAAATTAGCAACTGAAGCTAAAACGCTGTTGAATAACGCCGGAATTACTACTTCCGGAGATGCAACCGCAAATCATTATACATTGAGTGCATTCGGTGTTTCAATGCCCACATGGCTCACGATGGAGTGTTATCCGGAGATGACAGAGAAAACTCCTTCTTTCAAGAAAGTTCTCGCCATAGCATTCAAAGGTTTCCTCGAAGCATATCCGACATTCATTGCAGAGAATCTTTCCAAAGAAGGGATTGCAGTAAGGGTTGAGACAATAGATTTGGAATGTATCGCTAAACTGCGCAAATCAAACTTCGATATGCGTACAATCACAGTTGCCAAGCACTTCAACGATGAGGCAGTTGAGGAACTTGCGTCTAAGATAAATGCCTTGGCACAAGATGGTGAGACTGTCTTAATTCCGGCTATTGTAGGCTTCAAATCAGCAGCTCAAATAAGCAAATTGAAGGAATTGGTTAAAGTTCCATTCAACTTTATTCCTACAATTCCGGTATCGCTTGCCGGCGTCAGAAGTCAGAACTTACTCGAGAAATACTTCGAGCAGGTCGGTGGCACATTCCTACTTGGAGACAAGATCGAAAAGGGTGTGATCGAAAACGGGAAGGTAAAATATCTCGTATCAACAAATCTTGGAGAGGATCATTTGGAAGCTGACACATATATTTTAGCTGCCGGTTCACTCTTCGGTGAGGGTATTCAGTCGAATCCCAAGGGCTTCTATGAACCCATTTTCGGACTCGATGTCAAGTCGCCAGAGAACCGTGACGAATGGTATGACGAAAACTTCTTTGCTCCCCAGCCTTACATGGCATTCGGTGTAAATACAGATGCAGATCTGCATCCTACCAAAGATGGTAAGGCCATTGAGAATCTATACGCTGCCGGTTCAATCTTAGCGGGATGTAATTCCCTTGCCGAGAATTCAGGAGCAGGTGTTGCGATGATTACGGCTCTATATGTTGCATCTAAGTAAAAAGGATTAGAAATGAATTACCAAGAATTAAATATATCTGCCAACGATTTCGAAGAGTGCATCAAATGCACCATCTGTACGGCTTATTGTCCGGTAATGGCTGTGAATCCCGGCTATCCCGGTCCTAAAATGGCGGGACCAGACGGAGAACGCTATCGTCTGAAGAGTCCGGAATTCTACGACATGGCACTCAAATATTGCCTCAATTGCAAGAGATGCGAGATCAACTGCCCATCAAATGTGAAGATTGGTGACATCATTCAGAGTGCAAGACTAAAATATGACAAATCCAAACCTAAATTACGTGATCATATTCTTGCGGAAACAGATGTCATGGGCGCACTGGCATCCCCATTTGCTCCAATTGTGAATCCTATTCTAAAAACAGGTGTTGCGAAAGCAGCCTTACACACATTCCTTGGTATCGATAAGAGCCGTAACTTCCCCCAGTACGTGAGTAAACGTTTTGCTCCCTGGTTTAAGAAGATACAGCCCGAACAGGAAGCTGAGTATACGAAACATGTGACTTATTTCCACGGCTGCTCTGTTAACAATCAGTATCCCTATCTTGGCAAGGATCTTGTAAAGATACTGAATGCTGTTGGATATGGAGTGCTTCCTTTGGAGAAAGAGAAATGTTGCGGTGTTGCCAAGATTGCAAATAAGTTGATTTCACGAGCTAAGAATGATGCAAAAATCAATCTTGAATCTATCCGTAAAGCTGTTAAAGCAGGAATGCCTGTATTGGCAACTTCATCAACCTGCGTGTTCACCATGCGTGATGAGTATCCACATCTGCTTGGACTCGAGAATGAGGATGTGAAGAATGATATCCTCCTTGCCTCAGTGTGGTTGATGCGAAAAATCAACTCAGGCGAAATCAAACTTGTCTTCAAGAAGGATTACAAGAAAAAGATTGCTTATCACACTGCCTGCCACATGGCTAAATTGGGTTGGGCAACCTATTCAAAGGAATTGATTAAACTGATTCCGGGTGTTGAATTCAAGGCTCTCCCCTCTCAATGCTGCGGTATCGCCGGAACTTATGGCTTCAAAAAGGAGAACTATAAATATTCTCAGGAGATTGGAGCCGAAGTATTTGATAACATACGCGAATATAATCCGGACATTGTTGCCACAGATTGCGAGACCTGCCGTTGGCAAATCGAAATGAGCACCGGCTACACTGTCGAGAATCCTATAGCAATTGTCGCCGATGCCCTTGACGTAGAGGCAACTATTGCAGCAAACAAATAAAATGATTTATCTAACTAAACTAACAGTAACAAGCCTATTTCCTTGAAAATCTAACATCATTATGGCTAAAGAGAATATTTATGCCGGTTGGGATCCGGCGACAACCAAAAAGTTTAAGAATTGGCAGCTCCGCACAATCCTTGTATCCATGATCGGATATGCCATCTATTATTTCGTTCGTAAGAACTTTTCAATTGCGATGCCCGGGCTTACCGCTCAATACGGTATCTCCAACACCAGCTTCGGTATCGTGATCGGTATCGGTTCATTGATCTATGGCTTCTCCCGCTTCATCAATGGATTCATTGTTGACCGTTTCAGTGCCCGAGTAATCATGGCTATCGGTCTATTGCTTTGTGCTGCCTCCAACCTTGCATTCGGCTTTGGAGTGAACATCTCAAGCTGGATTACCGGTTCAGACCAAGGCATGGACTTCATTAATATCCTCATTATGGTTATGGCTGTGACAATCATTGTCAATCAGCTTTTCCAAGGTGTAGGTTATCCTCCATGCGCACGCTTGCTTCCTTCATGGATTCACCCATCGGAGTTGGCAACCAAAATGTCAATCTGGAATACATCTCACTCTATCGGTGCAGCTTTGGCAGTGGTGGTTTGCGGTTACATCATGGGAACCATGGGTACAGACCTCAGCTCAGACCAGAGCGTAATCATGCGTATCGCAGATAACCTCAAACTTGATCCGAACAACTCTGAGCATTATAAGACAATTCTCAGCTATGCACAACACTGGGATGCATGGAAATGGTGTTTCTGGATTCCTGCAGGTATCGCAGTTTGCGGTGCTCTCTGGCTCTACTTCGGTTTGAGAGATGATCCTCGCTCTGTAGGTCTTCCTGAGCTTCCGGGCACAAACACAGGTAAGAAAGATCAGGAGCAAAAGGGTAAAAATTCAACTCATGCAGCCTTCCTCAAAGCAATGGTATGGACAAACCGCTGGATCTGGACTCTCTGCATCGCAAATGTATTCGTTTATGTGATGCGAATGGGTATCCTCGACTGGGGTCCTAAATTCCTTACTGAAGCGCGAGACATGTCTATTGAAGATGCAGCGTGGTCTGTAGGTGTGTTTGAGATCTTTGCAATCGTGGGTACAATCTGTGCCGGTTGGGCTACAGACCATATCTTCAAAGGTAAAGCCCACAGAATGTGTTTAGTTTGCATGGTAGCAGCAGTACTCTTCATGGCAATCTTCATCTTCTGTACCAGTCTTCCGACTATCGTATCAATCTGTATTTTGGCAATGGCAGGCTTCTTCATCTACGGTCCTCAGGCGCTAATCGGTATAGCTTCTGCTAACCATGCAACAAAAGAGGCATCCGCTACCGCTAACGGTCTTGCAGGTATCTTTGGATATGTAGGTTCATTCCTCTCAGCTATCGGTATCGGTATCGTAGCAGACCACTGGGGATGGAACACTGTATTCTACCTCATTATCGGCGTAGGTATTCTTGGCGCCTTGACATTCATGACAATGTGGTTCGCACCTCGCGATGGTTATGAGAGAAGTAACAAATTCTATCAGAAACTCGAGGGTATGGCTAAGGAAGTCAACAAAGTTGAGGGCAACCCACTTCCGGGAGAAGATACTGATGCTTAATTTTCATAAATTAAATCATAAGAAATAAAATGGAATTCAATAAATATCATTCTCCTCTCTCCCACGAAGAGTTGATGGCTAAATGCCGCAAGATCAAGCACGTTGCCCTTGACATGGATGGCACGATCTATCTCGGTTCACAACTCTTCCCCTTCACACTCGGTTTCCTTAAGGATTTGGAAGATATGGGTATCAAATACTCATTCCTGACCAATAATCCTACGAAGAGTGTTGATGACTATCTCGCAAAGATAGAGAAATATGGTATTCATGCTGACAGAAGTGAGATGTATACATCTTCAGTAGCAACTATAGATTATCTGAAGGAGAAATTCCCGAATGCCAAGAATCTTTATGTTGTCGGAACTCCAAGTATGGAGCAGGAGTTTATCAATGCCGGATACAATCTGCTTCCCAATGATCCTGAACAGATGCCCGACGTATTGGTAGTGGCATTCGATACAACTCTGACTTATCCCAAACTATGCCACGCTTCATGGTTAGCATCACAGGGCATACCTTACATCGCAACAAATCCTGACCGCGTTTGTCCAACGGATCAGAAGACGGTATTGGTAGATTGCGGCTCACTTTGCAAGTGTATTGAGCACGCGACAGGTCGCGAACCGGATGCAGTGATCGGTAAGCCAAATCCGGATATGCTCTCAGGAATCTGCTTCCGCGAGGGACTGAAACCGGAAGAGGTGGCAATGTGCGGTGACCGTATCTATACAGATGTAGCTACTGCACGCAATGCCGGCTCATTAGGAGTATTAGTTCTTTCAGGTGAAACAACTCTTGAAACAGCTCTGAACTCTGATCCACAACCGGAGATAACTGCAGAGAATATTGCTGAATTCTGCGAGCTTTTGAAAGAGAGCCGTAAATAATAATATTCTGAGGAGGCATGTCTAAGTATCTACTTGACATGCCTCCTTTCTATATATATGATTATGAGTTATATAGTTATGAGAAAATATATTATAATACTTTTATGCGCATTTGTTTTCACATTGCCGTCGTGGGGTGACGTGGTGAAAATTGACACTGATAATTCCTCCTATATCTTAAGGGCTGATAAAGGTAAGAAACTGAAACACCTTTATTATGGAAGTAAAATATCCGACCTTGATGTCAAGAATCTTAAAAGTGCAGTAGGTAATGGTCGCACTGCATATCCCGATTACGGTTTGATTACCATACCGGAAACAGCCATTGCTATGGTGCACAACGACGGGCAAATGAGCCTTAATCTGTTGGTGGATAATGTGCAAGAATCACAAGTAGATGGAAAGACCGTCAGGACAATCGTTCTGAAGGACTCCTACTACCCCATTACCGTTAAACTCAATTACAAGATCTTCCCCGAGCAGGATATGATTGAAACCTGGACTGAAATCAATAATGGTGAGTCCGGAGATGTAAAACTTACTCGCTTTGCATCCACACATCTTCCTATCCGCAAGGGAAATGTATGGTTGTCTCACATGCACGGTGATTGGGCAAATGAGGCTAAGGTTGAGAAGGAACCTCTCAACCACGGTATGAAGGTAATCAAGAACCGTGACGGAATCAGGAACTCTCATTTTTCTCACAGTGAAGTTATGTTTTCACTCGATGGTGAACCTCAGGAGAAAACAGGAAGGACTATCGGTGCAGCTCTGTGTTATAGCGGTAATTACAAACTCCGAATAGATTCAGACAACACTGATTCCCACCAATTCTTTGCCGGCATCAATGAGGATGATTCCCCTTATACACTTAAGAGTGGAGAGAGTTTCGAGACCCCTGTTGTAGCTTTATCCTTTTCAGAAAACGGATTAGGAGGTGTAAGTCGTAATTTCCATCGTTGGGCTCGCAAATATAAATTGAATAACGGTGACAAAGAGAGGAAAGTCCTTCTGAACTCCTGGGAAGGTGTCTACTTTGACATCAAGGAGAAGGAGATGGCTCAGATGATGCACGATATTGCTTCGATGGGCGGGGAGCTCTTCGTGATGGACGATGGATGGTTTGGTGTAAAATATCCGAGAAACAATGCTGAATCAAGTCTTGGCGACTGGACTGTTGATACAAGAAAGCTTCCTCATGGCATTAATGGACTGATCAAGGAGGCTAAGAAGAATGGGATCAAGTTCGGTATATGGATTGAGCCGGAAATGACTAATGTGAAATCCGAACTCTTTGAGGCTCATCCTGAATATGTAATCCGTCCGGCTAACCATAAGCCTGTATATGGCAGAGGTGGTGGACAGATGGTTCTCGACATGGCTAATCCGGCAGTGCAAGATATAGTTTTCAACATTGTCGATACGCTGATGACCAAATATCCTGAAATTGATTACATCAAGTGGGATGCAAATATGGCAGTGAGAAATCACGGCAGCCAATATCATAGTGCCGATAACCAGTCACACCTGTTTATCGACTACCATAACGGCTTGAAAAAGACATTGGAGAGAATACGCGCTAAATATCCGGATTTGACTATTCAGGCATGTGCCGGAGGGGGAGGCAGAGTGAATTATGGCGTACTCCCCTATTTCGATGAATTCTGGACTTCAGATAATACTGATGCACTGCAACGTCTCTACATCCAATGGGGAACGAGCTACTTCTTCCCTGCCATAGGTATGGCGTCTCATATCAGTGCCGCTCCAAATCATCAGACCTATCGCAATCTTCCGCTCAAGTTCCGTACGGATGTGGCGATGAGTGGTAGACTCGGTATGGAGATTCAGCCAATCACACTTACAGATAAAGAGAAAGAACAGACTCGCAAGGCTATCGCAGACTACAAACGAGTGCGTCCGGTGATTCAGTTCGGAGACCTATATCGTTTGATTTCGCCATACGATAAAAAGGGAGTGGCCTCGTTGATGTATGTGGATGAGAAGAAGGATAATGCAGTTGCTTTCTGGTACACAACGGAATCGTTTCGCAATGAACAACCTCCGATGGTAATTCTCGATGGTCTTGATCCTGAAAAGAATTACAAGATTACGGAGCTGAACGCTGTCGATATAAAACCGCTGCCGTTCGAAGGAAAGGTATTTTCGGGTAAATACTTGATGAGCAATGGTCTTGAAATGCCTCAATACCACACTTTCGGCACCGGAAAGTATGATAAAACGGATCTTTCGAGCAGAGTGATATCTCTGTCAGTTGTAGAATAAGTCTATCAATTGCTGATAACCCGAGCGCTTGACTTCAAAACTATTGTTGAAGGTTGGGCGTTGAAATAAGAGAATAAAAAATTATAGAAATTATGATTAGATTAAACTGTTTTCTTGAAATAGCGGATAGTTCTTTTACAAAACATGCAGTTGAGACTGCCATCGAGTTAGTAGAACTATCCTTGCACGATAAAGGTTGCATAACTTACGAAGCTTTCGGGAGCCTCACCTCCGACAACCATATAGACATCGTAGAAACTTGGGAAGATGAGGAAAGCTTGAAGGCACACATGGAGACAACTCATTTCAAGCTTTTGGTTCCGGAATTAGAAAAGTGCGGGACTTTAACTCTTGAAAAGTTCACATTCTAATTTACCTGAGGAATAAAAAAACGTGTCAAAATCAATTTTGACACGTTTTTTTATTCCGTATTCACAACATCGTCGCTTGGCGACTCATTTTGATATAGAGTTAATCCGAGCATTCCCGTTGGTCATACCCGGTTACCCACAACATCATGCCTCCGGCATTCTTTCACACCCTTTATTTTATCCTCTAAGTTATCGCTCAAATTGGATCAAAGCAACTTAAAACACAAGGACTTAAGTCGCAAAGCGACGAAGTTGAGGTTTTACCTATTGGGCTTATCGGTAAGATGAGATTGAGTCAGAGTTGCGGAGCGACGAAGTTGGGGTTTTACCTATTGGACTCCTCGGTAAGATAGGATTGAGGCAGAGTCGCGGAGCGACGAGATTATGGTTAACACCGTATGACTGAGCGAAGCGAAGGAGTGCGGGGTAGCTTACCACCCTAAATTTAAGTGCCGGAGGCACGACGTTGTCAAATAACATTATACTGCAAAATTTTTGTGAAAAAATTTTGCAGTATTAAATATTTGTATTAGTTTTGCAGTGTACTATTATACTAATACACTATACGAGTTAATAATTTGTATACTGAATTACTAAAACAAATAATTGATATGATCAAGATTGAGAATTGTTCATTTCGCTACAAACGCGGAAAGGAGTTTACTATTAAAGACTTCAATCTAAATTTCGACGAGGGTGGAGTCTATGGTCTATTAGGTGAGAATGGTGTCGGAAAGTCCACACTTCTTCAATTGATTTGCGGATTACTGACGCCTGAGACCGGCGAGGTATTACTTGAAGGCGTCAATACCCGTCTGAGATTGCCGGATACAATGAACAAGATATATTTCGTGCCGGAGGAGATTGAACTTCCGAACATGAAACTGTGGGAATTTGCCAAACTATATGGCGCAATGTATCCGAACTACTCCGAAGAGGATATGAAGAAGAATCTTACGATGTTTAAGATTGTCGGCAATCCAAACTTGAAGAAACTATCCATGGGACAAAAGAAGAAAATTGCCCTATCATTTGCAATGGCTTGCAATACTAAGGTATTGATTATGGATGAACCGACAAATGGACTCGATATACCGGGTAAGAGTACTTTCCGCAAATTTATCTCCGAGAAAATGACAGATGATAGGATCTTTATTATCTCCACGCATCAGGTGCGCGATGTTAGTAATATTCTCGATCACGTCATTATTATGAAATCCAACAAGGTACTTTTAAACGATTCCATCTACAATATCCAATCGCATCTGAACTTCTTCAACACAATTGATCAAGATGTTATTAATAAAGCTGCCTACGTAATCCCTGGAATTGGTGGTTCAGCGGTGGCAGTAGAAACAGATGGTGAGAATGAGAACCCTACAGATGTAAATCTGGAAATTCTATTTGATTTCGCTGTGAATTATGATGAAAAGTTAAACAAAATACTTAGCAATAATGGAAAATAATATCTTTTCTCTTCCGAGATTTAACTCATACTTTAAACTGACCTTGCGTCAGTCGAGCTATCTGCTCCGTCTTTTCATTTCGGCGGTATCGGTATTAGTACTCCTGACAACACTCGCTCCTTTTATTTTCGACGAATCTAACTTAATATTTAGACCGGAGTATATTGGGAATCATAAAGTTGATGTGATGTGGCGCATTGAAATAAAGTACTTTACGATTGCTTTCTTCGTGATTTTATCATTCAGTGCGAGTTATATGTTCTCAGCTATGAGTTCTAAAGAGAGACGTATCAACACTTTGATGATTCCGGCTTCATACTTGGAGAAATTCACAACCTATTTTATTCTGTACATAGTCGGAGCCTTCATTATATTTTTTGTTTCTGCTTATGCTTCAGATTTAATCAGAGCTCTTATTTCTCCGTTATATTTACAGGAAGGTTCCTATATCGCCCCAATGCCGTTGGAATATTTCTTTTCAAGAGGTACGTGCTATGACCTCGATATCAATCCAAGTCTACATAGGATTGAAACCACAAAATTAGGAATCGTTATGACAGTAGGGTTTGCAATTGTATTGCAAGCATATTTTGCTCTTGCCGGAATATTATGGCATAAACATGCTATCAGTAAAGGTATTGGAGTGGGAATTGGAATGACAGCACTATATGTCTTCACCTGCATTGAATCTGTTAAGATTTTTGGAGCGAACGGAAGATTTGCGCCAAGATGGGATTTTGTCGATTTTGATGCAATTCTGTTAACCATTGAGATAGTATTCCTTGTTTCAATAATAACTCTTTACGTGATTTCATATTTCCGATTTAAGGAGAGTGAATCAATCAATAGATGGTAAGAATATGACATTTGAAGAAAACAATAAAGCCATTTACTTGCAGATTGCTGACCGAATATGCGACCTGATAATGAGCGGAGCCTATGACGAAGATCATCGCATTCCCTCAGTCCGAGAGTTTGCAGCTTCGATCGAAGTGAATGCCAACACCGTGATGCGATCTTACGAAAGATTGGCATCGCAGGGCTTGATCTACAATAAGAGAGGAATCGGTTTCTTCGTCAGTGAGGATGCCAAACTGCGTATTCTGAGGGAGCGAACTGAGAATATTGTTTCCAAACAATTTCCTCCCCTCTTCAAACTACTGAGTATGATCGGGTTTACTCCGGAAGATCTGAAAACAGCTTACGAAGGGTATCTCAAGGAGAATCCGTCAAGTAATATTAAAGAAACTGAGTGACAACTTTTAAATATTACAAATATGAACTTGAAATTTAAAACTACTACATACGTTCTCATTGCAATAGCATTGCTAATCGAGATTCTTTGCTTCTTTACTTTCCCTATCGTGATGGTTGAAGCACCGCTGAAGTAAGCTTTCCAACAAATTGTGTGTAGATATTTGAAGCTATAAATACATTGCAATTTTTTGAAAATATTTACGTTAATATTAAGGTTGAATATTCTCCGGAATGTTCAGCCTTAATTTAATTGTAAGTAGCTGCGAAAAATTAATAATGATAAAGAGACTTTTAATAATATGCTGCATTGGACTTTTCCTTGGCTTACAAAGCTGTAAGGAGAAGCCGGAACCACAGTTAGATGTAACCGACATAAACGCTATCTTGCTCTATGCAGTAAATAATAATAACTTATCCGGAGATTTTATTGCAAACCGCAATCAGATCCTAAAGGCTGCTGACCAATATGATCCCGACAAAGATTTTATTTATGTATACGGATATGAGAATGGGGGTGGCAAATTAAAGAAATTGGTTTTCAATGATTCAGGAGCAGAGTTTGTTGAGGTTAAAAACTACGGAGCCGGCTCATATTCCACGACACAGGAAAGAATCTCAGAGGTAATTCACGACTTTGAGAACCTTGTTCCCGCTAACCGTCGCACTCTATTTCTATGGGGACACGGACTCGGTCCGGTTAATCCACAAAAATATTATCGTCTCAATTCTCAGCTCCAATCCGTCTATAGTGTCAGTCCGGAACCTATTACCATAGAACAACCGGAATGCTATGCCTATGGCGGAGAATATCCCAATAATGATTTCATTGATTTGGATCAGTTAGCCGATGCCATTCCTGATGGTCTGTTCGATACTATCTGGTTTGATTGCTGCTATATGGGATCAATTGAGATAGCATATCAATTAAGAAACGACTGCAAGTATTTCGTTGCCTACCCTACAGAGATCTGGTCAGACGGCTTACCCTACAATTCTGTGATGCCATTTCTCACCGGAGGGAATTATAATCTTGTAGAGGGAGCAAAAGCTTTGTATAATTACTATGCCATAAGCCGTAAAGCAGCAGTCACTGTTGCTGTTATGGATATGTCGAAACTTCAAGCCTTTGCCGAGAGTTGCAAGGAATTGGTTTCTCAGATAAAGGAGAAACCTTCGTATGATGGTGTAATCAATTTTTCACGATTATATCTGAGTAAGCCTAACAACTATATACCTCACCCCTACTACGATCTGATGGGATGGTTGAATAATTGCAAGGCTAACGACAATCAAACTCTTACACAGGCTTTAAGAAAGGCAACATTAGACTTTGAGAACTTTGTAAATTACAAAGCCACTTACACTGTTGATTTCAAGAATCAGACCATTGATCCGAATAACTTCTGCGGCCTGAGTGTATATGATTTCAATAATGACGGTTCAGAGAGAGATACCTATTATCAGAAGTTAGATTGGTACAAGGACGTTGTCTCTTATTCCGGATGGCTTACCACTCAAAAATAATAACTTAACACCACAATATGATACAGACTGACGTACCCATTATTCCAGTGCCGGATAAAATTCCGAGCGCAAGTTCATGGTTCTCCGAGCTGAAAGGTCTCGGCTTCGATGAAGCGATTACCAAGATTGCCAATGGCCTGGTAAGTTTCGGTTTCAAACTGATAATAGCGATATTGGTATTTTATGTCGGTCGGTTCATTATTCGCAAAATCTTTAAGTTTGTAAATAACTTGATGATCAGCAGACATGTAGACCCTTCTTTGACTACATTCACTCTGTCGCTCATCAAGATGCTGATGTACTTCATTTTAGTCATCACCATCATAGGTATCCTTGGAATTGAAACCAGCAGCTTCCTCGCACTCTTTGCATCTGCCGGTGTCGCTCTCGGTATGGCTCTGAGCGGAACACTCCAGAACTTTGCAGGAGGAGTGATCGTGCTGTTGTTGAAGCCATATAAAGTCGGTGATTTTATCGAAGCACAAGGTTATACGGGTACTGTTAAGTCTATCCAGCTGTTCTTTACCATCATCAACACAGTTGATAACAAATCCATTCTAATTCCCAATGGAGCAATGTCAAATGCTACGGTAAACAATTATTCTATAGAGTCATTCCGCCGAGTTGATTGGACAATAGGATTATCCTACGAAACGGACTATGAGAAAGCCAAGGCTACAATCCTTGAGATGCTTTGTGAGGATGCACGCGTTGTAAAGGGTAGCGCAGAGACCGGTAATGCCGACAAGGCACCTTTCGTAGGGCTGAAGGAGATGGGTGATTCAAGTATCTCTCTTGCAGTCAGGGCATGGGCTAAAAGTAGCGATTATTGGCCTCTCTTTTTTGAAATGAATGAGCGGTTCTTTACTGAGCTACCGCAGAAAGGCTTTACGTTCCCATTCCCACAGCTCGATGTTCATTTCGACAAGACAAACGTCTGAGAAACCATTGACGCAAGATCAATCGAAAATAATCTATCATAGAGCATCTCACCCACTCCGGTGAGGTGCTTTATTGTTTCAGAAGCCTGTATACAAGCCATCACTCCGGCTGCGGGGCCCATCACTCCCTGCACACTACATGGCATTACGCCGGAACAAACTCCTTCCGGTGCAAATATTTCGGAATAGGATATATGGCCGGGGCTGCTACTCATGACTTGTCCGCGAAATCCGACCACACCCGCAATACAGTAATGGCTCCCTGATTTTTGCCCAACCTTATCGGTCATACTTTTTGATGAAGCATTGTCAGTAGCGTCGACAATGAAATCATATTTCGGGAACAGCTCCTCCGCGACCTTTTCCGTAATCATTTTGGGTATGGGGGTAATTTGGATAGTAGGATTCAGGGCCTTTATTCTTTTGACAATAATATCCAATTTAGGCACCCCAGCCTGCGATGTCTCGTAGAAGAGCTGCCTCTGCAGATTAGATATATCTATTGTATCAAACTCTGCAATTGAGATATGACCTACGCCGGCGCCGGCAAGATACATAGAACAGAGCGAGCCCAAAGCGCCGGCTCCTATTACCAACACTCTGCCCTCAGCCAACTTCTCCATCTCCGATTCAGAGATCTCCGGCATCGAAAGCATACGGGAATATCTTATCTTGTCATCCTTATCCATAAATTGATTCATCTTTATTTAACGACAAAATTACAAATTTTTCCAAATTTCAACCATACGATGTTTAATTTGTTTAATAATTAGAAACTATGAATAACACAGGCTCTAAGCCATAAGGTAAACTTATTATGAAGTTTACGCTTTGGAATTAGATTCCACAAATTATATACTATGGAAACAACAGTTGCTGCTAAGCATATAGAAATTGAAGAATTAGATTTCAAACCTTTAACGAAGACCAATATTGAGGACATCAATGCATTGGTCGCTAAATATCCATCGCGTTCCTGCGATTATTCTATCGGAGGAATATTTATGTGGATCCAGTATTTTGATTACAAATTTGCAATATTCGAGGACACACTTTTTATTATGGGTTATGAAAACGGCACGCCATTTTTCTATCGTCCATTAGGTCGTTTATCGGATGAGGAAGCGTATGCGATGATTTATGATTATTGCAAATTAAATGGTATTTTCCCTCGCATAATTGCGGAAAGAACTGTTCTGGCAGATGCCGACACTGAGGAACTAAATCCTCTTGAATACAAGAGAGAGTGGATGGAATATCTTTATGATATTGACAAATTTATCGGTTTCCCGGGGAAGAAGATGGAGAAAAAGAGAAACCATTATAATTACTTCATAAATCACTATCAGGATGCACAGCTTGTTCCTATCACAGAGGATCTTTACGAAACCCTGAAGGATTTTACCGAAACTTTTGAGGTTAATCATGGTGGCGACGGCACCTTCGACTATGAGGCTCAGATGACGTTGGATGTTCTGAAGCATTTTGACAAATACCCATTCATCGGCTTTGCAGTTGAGATAGATGGAAAAGTTGCAGGCTACACATTTGGAGAGATAATCGGTGATACTCTCTTTGCACACGTTGAGAAGGGTGATTCCGAGATCAGAGGAATTTATCAGATTCTTGCTTCGTCACTGTGTCGCAACGCCAAGAAACGTTTCCCGAATCTGAAATATGTCAACCGCGAAGAGGACATGGGGTATGAAGCCTTAGCAAAAAGCAAGATGTCTTATCATCCCTCTGCGTTTATCCTAAAGCACCTCCAGGAGGGTGTCTCATAACGACCACTTGCTCAATCAGATATTAAATTAAATGTGTCAAATTTCAAGAATTTGACACATTTATTAATTTTTTTAGGGTGCTGTCAGAATGGTTCGGATGGTAGGCGGCTGAGGTTGAGGCTGAAGGGAGCATACTTATCGTATGTGACCGAAGCCGAAATCTCAGCCAACGACCCATACGGGCCGTTATCACACGCCCTAATTTATCTCTATTTAATTTTTCTTGAAAAGACTGTTGAGTTTTAGTTGGATGACTCCGAACATGGCTTCTCCAAAGATTGAGGAGTTCATCTTGGAGGTACCGAGTTGACGGTTGACAAACACGATTGGTACCTCAACGATCTTATATTTCTTCAACCAAGATTTGAATTTCATCTCTATCTGGAAAGCATATCCTTTAAATTTTATGTTATCCAATCCTATATTCTCCAGAACACGGCGGCGATAGCAAACGAAGCCGGCGGTAGAGTCACGAAGCGGCATACGGGTGACTATGCGTACGTAGGCAGATGCAAAGTAGGACATCAGAACTCGACCCATAGGCCAGTTGACCACATTCACACCTGTGATGTAGCGGGAGCCGATTGCAACATCAGCATTATTGTCGCGACATTCGCGAAGTAAGCGCGGTAGATCGTTAGGACTATGAGAGAAATCGGCGTCCATCTCAATGACATACTGATAATCGCGTTTCAGTGCCCATTTAAAACCATGAATATAAGCAGTGCCGAGACCGAGCTTACCGGCGCGGCATTCCAAGAAGATACGATCCTTATACTCCTCCGCTTTTTTCAGAACAGCATCCTGGGTACCATCCGGAGAGGCATCATCAACCACAAGAATATCAAATTTTTCATCAAGATGCATTACAGCATCGATGATGTTCGCAATATTCTCTATCTCATTATATGTCGGAATAATTACTAACGCTTCACTCATAATTCAAATTATTTCGCCGCTTCAATTCTTTATCTTACAAAATTAACTAAAAGTTTTGAATTAGAGAGTATCAACCCTCCGTTTCATTAATATACTTTAAGTTATTTTTCAAACTTACTTATTTTTATTAATTTCGCATAAGAATTTTTGAACACTTAGTTATTGAATAACATATTTGAGAATCATGGCACAGAAACCAAGCATACCCAAAGGAACCCGCGATTTTTCTCCAATAGAGATGGCGCGTCGAAACTATATATTTGATATCATCAAAAAGAATTTCAAACTCTTCGGTTATAAGCAGATCGAGACTCCCGCCGTAGAGAATCTCTCTACTTTGATGGGTAAATATGGAGAGGAGGGCGATAAACTCCTTTTCAAGATTCTAAACTCCGGAGATTTCATGAAATCTGTGTCTGAAGATGATTTGGCAAACCGCAATCTTCCTAAGCTCACAAATCAGATGTGTGAAAAGGGCTTGCGTTATGACCTGACGGTTCCGTTCGCCCGTTTCGTTGTGCAGCACCGCAATGATCTCCAGATGCCGTTCAAGCGTTTCCAGATTCAGCCGGTATGGCGTGCCGACCGTCCGCAAAAAGGTCGTTATCGTGAATTCTATCAGTGCGATGCTGATGTGGTAGGTTCCGACTCACTGAACAATGAGATTGAGCTCCTTTCACTGATTGACTCTGTTTTCGCCGAATTAGGAATCAGAATCACCATCAAGGTTAATAATCGTAAGATTCTCTCCGGAATTGCCGAGGTGCTTGGTGCGGCTGATAAAATTGTAGATATAACTGTCGCAATCGACAAGATCGATAAGATCGGAATTGAAAACGTAAACAAAGAATTGGAAGAGAAGGGTCTTTCGGCTGAAGCTATAGAGAAGCTCCGTCCTGTTCTTGAACTTTCCGGTAGTAATGATGAGAAACTCGCTGTCATGAAGGAGTTCCTTAATAATTCCGAGATCGGATTAAAGGGCATTGAGGAGATGGAGACCGTGCTCAACGGTTTCGATGCATTGGGACATGATAGTGTACTTGAGGCAGATCTTTCACTTGCGCGAGGATTGAATTACTATACCGGTACTATCATTGAGGTTAAGGCTCGCGATGTAGAGATAGGTAGTATCAGCGGTGGAGGACGATACGACAACCTGACGGGCGTATTCGGTGTATCAGGACTGTCGGGCGTAGGTATCTCTTTCGGTGCAGATCGAATCTATGACGTGATGAACCAACTCGATCTCTATCCGGCAGAAATCTCTGAGAGCGTGAAGGTTCTCTTTGTCAACTTCGGTACAAATGAGGCTATGAAATCGATGCAGTATGTGAAGACACTGCGTGCTGAAGGTATCGCGGCCGAATTATATCCAGATCAGGCAAAGATGAAGAAGCAGATGGGATATGCCGATTCCGAAAAGATCCCTTATGTGGCTATCGTCGGAGAGCAAGAACTTAATGATGGCACAATTGTTCTTAAGAATATGATGGAAGGCTCACAGAAAACCTGTATGCTTGCCGATCTGATTAAAGAACTATAAAAAACTATGGAAAAGATATCATATAAAGAATTTCAATTTCATCAACCCTCCTATCCGGAGATTACAGAGACAGAACCTTTCTACCTTGGTGTTGCCAATGGTATACTGAAACTTTGGTATGAGAATGATTTCTTTAAAGATATCTCCCCTATTTTAGCTAAAAAAGTAGCCATCAATCTCACCGGATACTTCCAGGATATCGTAAGCGATGCCGGTATCTGGAGATCCTTCATAGATTTCAACCGTAAACATTACAACTTCTCCATCCCATTTCATGAGGATGGAGAAGAATATATAGACTACGAGCTGAATATCGAGGATATTCGTTTTTTGGTGTGGTATAACATTGCCATGCTTGATGAAACACGTCGATCTCTCTATCCTCACGATAAGGAGGTTCTCGATTTTGCAAATGTAATTTTTGACTATCTCGATTCGGTATATGAGGAGGCGCCTGTACCCAAGGATTTCAATCTTGCTATGGGACTGGAATTTCATGACGTAGAGGATCAAGAAAAGATATATCATCTCGGCAACTGGCTATTCCTTCACTGCTACCTGATGACTCCGGCTTTTGCCCTAACACTGCATGAGATCATGTCGGATCCCCAATTACTTGAATCCAAGGATGTGACTTTGCTGCAGAACCGCATGGAGCAAGCCATGATGGAGTCTCCAGTTGGTCCTGTAGCCCTTTTCATTACCGAATGGCTTCAACTTCTGATCAACGGATCCATTCAGGAGAATAATTCTAAGAATAGCAATGTCAATTCCAATAAAAGCGAGGATCAGACACACCCCTACTACACTAAATTTATGGATAAAGTAGGTGATGTGATTAAGTATTTCGGTTCTTACGATGAATTGAATACTTTCTTGATCGATGTTCTCGGTTGGAAAAGCGGTGAAGAACATCTTCCTGTACTGAAAGGTGCGGAAAACCTTATTCTTTTGGTTAATAAGAGAAAGGGTATGCTTGTTGCGCGCAATGTTGCCAAGTGTATAGCAGATCCAAAGAATCCATTTTATAACCAAAGCTATGCGAAGGAGCACGCTTTCAGCTTGCTTACCGAACGAGGTAAATGTCCGGTAGACTTACTGAAATACGCATTCGCCCACAACTATCTTCCGGATGCAGTCTTCCCCGGCACTGATGATCACGAGCTAATCCGTGCAAACAACGATTTTATTGCCCGTTGCTATCTACAGCAATATTATAGAGATTAGCGCAGAATTATCGGGATTAAAACTCTGCTGAAAGACGGACGTTGAACTGTCGACGCGTCAGGTAGTTAGGAACAGCATATTGTAGATTATTCACATCCGTGACCCAATAATAGCTGCTGACATTACTCATATCCAAAAGATTGAAGCAATCAACTCCGATTACAATGCTCTTGAAGTGGCGCCATACATTGTATGGACGAACGCCATTCTTTTCACCCCCTACCAACTGATAGCTCAAACCTAAGTCTACGCGCTTATATGCCGGAGCCCTGAAATAGGACTTGGCGCGAGAAGTGTGAGGCGCTGTCATGGTCAAACCGTCAGATAAGACACCGTTAAGACTGAATTTAAGTTTGGGAAACTTAGGGAAGTAATCCGTGAAATATAGGTTGAGAGCATAACGCTGATCACTTGGCATCGGAACGTTCTTACCATCAAGCTTCTGGTTAGTTTTCATCAATGACAAACTCAACCATGAGTCGGAACCCTCTACAAACTGACCGAACAGCTTCAAGTCGAGTCCGGCAACATAACCTTTGGAATCATTCACACCCGAATAGTTAATCTTGAGGTTATCATATTCATAAGAGATCAGGTTAGACATGTTCTTGTAATAGACCTCTCCTGTGAGCTTGAATGGGCGATTCATAGCACGGAAATTATAATCCGTACCGGCTATAAAATGTATACTCATCGGAGACTTGATGTCACGATTCAGTTCAATCTCCCTGTTACCGGCAGCATCTACAACCTCTCTTCTATACTCCTTGTAGAACGGAGACTGATAGTAGAGTCCGGCTGCAAATCGCATATTCCAATTGCTCCCCTTCGGAGTCATGGAGAGGTTAACACGTGGAGAAACGAGAAACTCCTTATTGAAATCCCAATATGAGAATCTTAAACCACCATTGAGTGTGAACCAAGCACTGTTGGATTCAAGATAGATTGCATCTTCCAAATAGGCAGCCATACGATTGGTAGAGACGTCATTCTGCGATGAAAGATTGTAGATAAGATGTACACCATCGGGTAAAGAAGGGAGTGAATATCCGGCTGAATCCCTCCACTCCCATTCCTTGGAACGGTCGCGGAAGTTTTCCTTTCTATACTCCAATCCATAAGAGAGATTATTGCTCTTTATTCTGGATTCACCCTTGAAGAACACTCGCATTACTGATGCTCGCAATCTATTGCGGGAATGCTCCATATATTTACCCACTCCGATCTCACCGCCTACTCCGTCCGGCCCGGCGGTTCCTGCCTGATTAAGCCAGTATTCACCTGAGATATCATACGAAACTAACTCATTGGTCTGGAAAGCGGATAGACCGAACTGGAACTTTGTAGCACGATTATGCTTATACGTAGCGGATAATGAGCCAAGATATGTCTCGAATTTATCTTTCTCGCCTCCATCAAAAAACACCTTAAACTTCTTCATATCCTGCATGGTACCGAAGGAGGTTTCGCGATCACGAGGTTCAAAGTTGTAATGATTTAGTGAGATATTACCCAATAGGTCAATCTCCCAGCGCTCTGAGGGCTTCAAACGCATATTCGTTTGATAGTCGAAATAGGAAGGGTCATACTCACCCTTAGTCTCCATAGAGGAAAGGAGTGAGTTATTCTTTTTATAACGGACACCATGTAGCTGGAAGAACTTCTTGGAACTTTGTCCGATCGTCAGCGAAGCGCCCATCAGGCTCAATGAAACATCCCCCTCGAATGATTCGGGGTCTCGATAAGTGATATCCAATGCCGACGACATTTTGTCGTCATAACGTGCAGGGAAACCTCCGGAAGAGAACTTCAACGAACCGACCATACTTGGATTGATAACACTCAATCCCTCTTGCTGACCGGAGCGAACCAATTGGGGACGGTAAACCTCAACGCCATTAATATATACTGAATTTTCGTCGAAAGAGCCACCACGAACAGAGTACTGTGAGCTCAACTCATTTGAGGAATTAACACCCGGCATGGTGGTAATCATTGCTTCCACACTTCCGCCTGAAACATCCGGAGAGAGTTTGAAACTCTCCGTGTCGAAGCTTTGCATACCATTTATATTGTTGCGAAAGCCCAATACTTCCAACTCCTTCAATTCCACATCATTGGGATACATGCGGACATTTAAGGTCAAATCTCCTTTAGGATTTATGAGCTTATGACTCACAGTCTTGAAACCGATGCAGGTGAAAAGAATCTCGATAGTATCTTTCTGCGCAACAGTAAGCGTATAGAGACCCTGTAGGTTTGAATTGGTACCGACAGCAGTATTTGCCACTCTGACGGTAGCAAATTCAATAGGTTTATCCTCGTTATCGATTATTTTTCCTGATATCTTCACATTCTCAGCAGTTACACCATTAGCGGCAAGTATAACTGCAAGAGAAACAAATAATATTTTCAACCAATTCATCACCTTAAATAAACGCAACGCTGATTCCCTTTATTGCCTTTAGACACCAAACTGAAATTTGAGACAGGTAGAATTTATTATTTCTTGTTTTTCAAACCATTACCGCATTTATCGAGTACTTTCGTGGAGATAAATTTAAAAATAATATGAGAAAAATTTGGTAGAATCAAAATAAAGCACTAATTTTGTAACGCAAAACAAAAGAAACCGCTTTTGCAGGGATGAAGAAGAGAGTTTCTTCGATGTTCAAAATGGTCGATTAGTGTAGCGGTTAGCACGCCACCCTCTCACGGTGGAGACT
>CAZEJY010000019.1:0-43496 GCA_964512705.1 uncultured Sangeribacter sp.
TGATGATACCCGGATAGGTGAACGACTCAAACTGAGCAGCCATCACAATGTATACGAGTACCACTATGAGGAGACCGAGAAGGAGAAGGTCGGAGAAAGAATCCTGCTGATCCTCAAAACTACCGGCAATGGAGATTGAGATTCCGGCGGGAAGATCAAGTGAGTCGATCTGCGCTTCGGCTTCTGCAACAACCTGGCTCATCGGAGCCCCGTTGACTACGGCTGAGACTGTAACGAGACGTTCGCGGTCCTTGCGTTCGATCGTAGGTGGTGTGAAACGTTCCACAACTTTACCGAGCTCTTTAAGCTTTATACCTTGTCCCTGGCTGGAGTATAGCACAATGTTTTCGATATCCTCTATCTTGGTTCGGAAGGCAGGGTCATACATCACCTTGATATCATACTCCTCACCATCCTCGCGGAACTGAGTAGCAGTAGCACCATTGATACGGTTACGCAGATAGTAGGCAGCAGTGGAGAGGTTGATACCGTACATCGCGAGTTTCTCGCGGTCGAAGTCTACCTGATACTCCGGTTGATAGTCTGAGCGTGAGATCTTCACGTCGGCTGTTCCGTTAATACCCTCAAGAATCTGCTTGAGTTCCTGAGCTGCCTTGTCTGTCTGATCGAAATCATAACCATAGATCTCAAAGTCGAGTGTAGACTGACCACCCATACCGGCGCCACGACCACCACCGACCATAACCTCAGATTTCTTAAACTCGGGGAACTGTTCCTTAATATCCTGACGCATCTCGTCTGCAATCTGGACAATACCCTTCTTACGATCTCCGGGATCAAGAAGTGATATGTTCATGGAGATGATGTGAGGACCATTGTCGGAGAGCGATGCAAATGTGTTATCTGAGCTTGCCGGACCGACAGTGAAGGTCATCACCTTGATTTCAGGATACTTTTTGCGCCAAAGGGAGTCTAATCGTGCAGTTGAGGCATAAGCCTGCTCAACGCGTGTACCGATAGGCATCTCTAAGTTTACACCCAATCGACCGTTGTCCTGAGTCGGGAAGAACTCTGTACCCACAAATCTCATGAGGAAGATTGAGCCGGCGAAGATGCCGAGGCAGACAAGAATAGTGACAGTGCGGTGTGCCACGACCTTACGCAACAGATTGGCATATCCGGCGTCAAATTTGTCGAGACCTTTTTCTATATAATAGTACCAGTTCTTCTTGTTGTTGGCAGTCGCTTTGCCCTTGAGTCGGAGCCATTGGCTACAGAGCATCGGGGTGAGTGAGAGTGCGCATGTGGTTGAGATAATCATCATGATTGTCACCATCCAACCAAGCTGACGGAAGAGCACACCTGTCATACCTGTAACGAGAGTCAACGGGAAGAACACTGCAATAAGTGTCAGTGTGGATGCGATAACTGAGATAGCTACCTCGTTAGTGCCGTGTACGGCAGCTTGTTTCGGATCAGAACCTCGCTCGATATGTGTCGTGACATTTTCAAGAACCACAATCGCGTCATCCACCACCATACCGATGGATATGGAGAGAGCGGAGAGTGAAACGATATTCAGTGAGTTACCTGTTGCATACAGATAGATGAAGGAGGCTATCAATGACACAGGGATGGTTATTACGATAATGAATGTGGCGCGCCATCTACCCAAGAAGATGAATACCACAATCATCACGAAGAGCAATGCATAGAGCACGGTTTCAACAAGGGCGCTGATCGTGTTGCGGATATTGTCGGAAGTATCGACAACAACTCCGAGTTTTACGTCTGACGGGAGATTCTTCTGGAGCGAAGGCAACATCTTCATTACCTTGTTGGAGATCTCCACAGAATTTGCTCCGGATTGCTTCTGGATAATGATCATCGCTCCCTGCTTACCATTTATATAGGTCTGCTGGGTACGCTCTTCAAGGCTGTCGACAACTTTTGCAACATCTTTAAGAAAGATTGTGCGTCCCTGATAGGAACCAACCGGCAGATTGTTCATCTCTCCGGATTCGGCAAACTCCCCTTGAACGCGCATTGCGTAGGTGTTGGAACCGATATCGAATGAACCACCCGGCACATTACGGTTCTCGTTTGAGATCACCTGCGACAGCTGTTCGATTGTCATGTTATATGCCTCCAGACGATTAGGGTCGGCATAAACATGGATCTCACGTTTCGGTGCACCCGAAATTGACACAGATCCCACACCGTCGACGCGCGCCAAAGGATTGGCTACCGCATCATCGAGGATCTTGTAAAGTCCTGCCATACTCTCATTTGCTTCTACAGAAAGGAGGCAGATCGGAATCATATCAGTTGAGAACTTGAAGATGATTGGGTTCTCGGCATCATCCGGAAGCATTGACTTCACCATGTCCAATTTGTCTCGGACATCGTTCGTGAGCACGTCAATATCATATCCGTATTCAAATTCAAGAGTGATTACGGAAGTATTTTCTCTCGAGGTTGAGGAGACGTGTTTCAGGTGCTCCACGGAGTTAAGCGTGTTCTCCAAGGGTTTGGTCACGTTCTGCTCTATATCCTTGGCGCTCGCACCCGGATACATGGTGATGACCATGATCGTATTGGTATCGATATCCGGGAAGAGGTCGATCGGTAGTTTTACTAAGGAGAAAAGTCCGAGGATTATGACCGTGACGAAGCAAAGAGTGGTCATAATCGGGCGTTTCACCGCTGAACTATATAATGACATAGCTATTTATATAACTTAATATTCTTATAATTCTATTTAAATGCTTACTTATTCTGAACTTTCACCTTTGCGCCATTGGCAAGACGGCTCTGTCCGGAAATCACTACTTCCGCGCCTGGTTCCACTCCTGATATCAATTCATAAGAATCGCCGAGACGTTGACCGAGCTCAACCTGATCGTAGCTGACGGTACCATCCTGATTCAATGTGTAGACATAGTGGTTACCAGAGCCCTGTTGCTTAACTACGGCTACGTCGGGAACAACCACACGCATCTCTTTGCCGAGATTGAGCTGTACGCGTCCGAACATGCCCGGGAGGATCTTGCCGTCATTGTTAGCCAATGTGATTTCAACACCGAATGTGCGTGTTGCCTGATCGACTGTGGGAGAGATGAGGGATACTGTTCCGTTGAAAGTCTCTTCGCCGTAAGTGTCGAAAGAAACCAACGCCGGCATACCACGTTTGATGCGAGAGAGTTCACTCTCAGTGACGTTGATAACTACCTTCACAGGATTAACGCGAGCAACTGTCAGGATAGGCAGTGCGCCTGTCATGTCTCCCGGATCGTAGTTGCGCGCTGTTACCACACCTGATATAGGAGAGGTGAGGACAGTGTTCTCATTAGCATTGCGGAGTGTGCGCTCTGCTGCTGCAAGAGCATTTTTCGCATTGATGAGTTGGGTTTCCATTTGGTCAACAGCTTGTTTTGTGCCTCCACCAATCTTGTAGAGTTCGAGGGCGCGGTTATAATCGCGTTGCACATTCTGAAGATTCGCCTTGGCGTTGTCAACCTGAAGCTGATAGCTTGTGGTGTTGACATCATCCATAATCACAAGTTTCTGACCTGCAGATACACGCATACCTTCATCGACAAGAATCTGCTTGATACGCAATGGTGCAGCGGAGGAGATGTTGTTGATCAATTCCGGATCGACTGTGGCAGTGTAGTTGCCAATTTGATTTACTTCGCGTTCATTAACGACCTCGGTCTTAACTGTTACTGTCTCATCGGTTTTCTTCTCCTGTGTTTTCTCTTTAGAGGAACATGCGCCTAATATCAGAAGTGTAAGGCACGCCGGGAATAAAAATATCTTTTTCATTTAGGTTTGTTTTAGCGTGTTTGGGAAATATAGGTTGAATAAGCGGAATCATTACCTAACAAAGCCTCCAATTCACTTGTGGAGATCAGGTAATTATATATGGATTGATAATATGCAAGTTGTGCCTGAGTGTCGGCGAGCTCGCTATCTCGTAGGTTCAGATATGTCGCTGCTCCGATCTCGAAACTCTTCTGCATGATCTGATGGGCCTTGGCAGCCTGACGCATACCGTTTTCGCTGGACTCAATCTGCTTAACCTGCTTGTTGATGTTGTCTACCGCAAGGTCAACCTGCATCTTAAGCGCGTCGGTGAGGTTCTCACGCTGATACTCCAGTTCCTTAAGCTGTACCTGAGCTTGTTTAATGCCGTAATATTTTGAACCACCTGAGAAAATCGGAACCTGAAGAGCAAGTGAAACTGTTGAGTAGGGATTGAAATCCTGATTTTTCAAAGCATTGCCGTTGCTCATAGCATTCCAGTTCAAGTTATATTGCACCGCCAAAGAGGGGATGTAGGCGAATTTCTTGAGAGTGACGTTCTGTTTTGCCATTTGTGACTGAATGTCGAGAGAGCGAAGGCTCGTGTTGTTGTCCAATGTAAGATTTTGTGCAGAAGTCACTCCAAACATATCGCGTTGCATTGACTTCAGATTCATCGTAGGCTCTATTTCAACATTATAGTCAATGCTCATCAGAACCTTGAGCTGTAACTGACATTGTTTAACAGCGATATCTGCCTGGAGCAGTTCCGGTTCAATGTTGGTGATTTGAACGGCACTGCGTAAAACATCGTATTCAGTAGCTGTGCCCTGTTCGAATTGCTTCTGATAAACAGCGTTGTTCTCCTTTGCGATGTCGTAACTTTGCTTGATTACCTTGCGTGAATCAATAGCAAGAAGGAGACTGTAATAAGCCTGATTGATGTTTTTTACCAAGTCAATCTTGGAAGCACGCGCTGACTCAAGGTTCGCGAGTATCTGCGTTTCTGAAATTTTTATAGACTTCCACAAAGATGCGTTTACGATCGGCATGGCAGCTGAGAAACCGAAATTCCACATATTGTCCATACCCATCTTGATTTTGTTGGTTTGACCACCCATACTCATACTCAGTGTCTGCAACTCAATGCTGCGTTGATATGCGCCTGAGAAATCTATAGAAGGGAAAAGATTTGCAAGAACCTCCTTCTTGGAATAGTCAACTCTTTTTACCTCAAGGTCTGCCACCTTGATGGTGGGATTCTCTTGGAGAGCAATTGAGATGCACTGTTCGCGCGAGAGTCTGATGGTGTCAACTTCCTCTGCCCTAATGACCTGGATATTAGGGTTTGTGGCGACCTCAGACTGAGCGAGAGCAGAGATGGTTGATAACGATACCAACCCGATAGTGAATAGAATTTTACCTGCTTTCATTTATTTGGTCGTTTAAAATTTCGTGATTATACTCCTCGTTTTCGAGATCATAGTTGCTGATATAATTCTCCAGTATCTCAAGGCCTTTAGCTGTGGCAATGGATCGAAGAAAATTTAGGCTGATAGTTGTATAGATCTGCCATGGACGTATATCGCAAGGAATCAGATCTTCACATCTTTTAAGAGACTCCATCTGAATCATGAAAATCTTCATGGTCAATCTGTAGTCCTTGTTGCTTTTGAATACCCCTTGTTGCACGCCCTGTTCAAGCATAGAGAGGAACTCCTGTTCATTGTCTCGATTGGAATCATCGTGAAAGAATTCCTTGAACTTCTGGGCATAGGAATTTAATTCATTATAAAAAACCGGAGAGGAATTTTTTATTACTTGCTGGTGGAGGAGGATAGTTTTAATGACGGCTTCAAGTACGTTGTCGGAAGTCTTGAAAATTCGGGTAATCTGGTGGATCTGTTTTCTCCGGAAATACTTGATGGCATTAAAGATCATATCATCTTTATTCTCGAAGATTTCATACAAAGTCCTTTTAGACATACCCAATCCGGATGCAATGTCATCCATGCGGGTAGCTTTGAAGCCTTTTGATTGTAGGCTAACAATCACTGCTTCAAGGATTTTGTTGTATTCTCCTTTAGAAAGCTCCTGAATTTCTATTGTCATAATGATGATAGGCTAAATTTTTCAGGGAGCAAAATTAATAAAGAAAACTAAAAACGCAAAAAAAGTTTTTAGTTTTCTTTATTGGGTCAATGTAAAAATCCGGTTGTTAAAATCTATATAAATTAAGAATGCCGGAGGAGATATGTTAAAATAAGGATCCTTCTCGTTTAAATTATAAGAATTTAAGATTAAACAGACATTAAATATTACCCAATTCTTTTATCTTCTCTTCATTTTTAACATTTAAACCGAATATTTACATTGCCTCCACTTTTCTAAATATTATAAGGGGCTGAAATAAAAAAAGGATTTCCATTTAGAAATCCTTTAGGGTGAAATATGGGTCTCGAACCCATGACCTTCGGAACCACAATCCGACGCTCTAACCAACTGAGCTAATCTCACCATGTCGCTTCCTTAAAAGCGATGCAAAGTTATAACTATTTTTTTATTCGTGCAAATTTTATAGTGGTTTTTTTACTAACTTTGTAAAAATTTGAAGCGCTTGAAGAGAATGAACCGTCATATATTTTATATAATAATCTTATTAGCTTTTGCCTCGTCGGGATATGCCCAAAGCAGTATTAATGATAAAGAAACACTGCAGTCCCGAAAGACCTATTACAAGCCCGGGAGTGCATGGACATTGTCCTATCCCTTGGGTACTCATGAGGTTTCAACTATAGACACATTGCTCTATAATTATCAGCGTAGTTTCATTCCGGCGCTGAATTCAGATGCTTATGCCACTACCGGTAGTTTCGGGGCAGAGGGAATAAATATGCTTTATTTTCAGCGTCCGGAGCGTGATGCCTTTATGTTTTGTGACGCTCTGAGTCATTATCTCCCTAATTTCAGGAAGGAGAAGTTCTATAATGTATACCAACCTATCACTTTGGTTGACTATAATTTTGGAGGTAATCGCGATAACCATACCGACAGATTAAAAGGTATTTTTGCCGGAAACGTTAATCGCAACATAGGCATAGGTGCCGATATAGATTATCTTTATACCAAAGGAGCATACAACAGTGACGCGGCTAAGAACCTTATATATGGGCTGCAAGGATATTATACGGGTAATCATTATGAAATGCAGGCATTTTTCAAGCACTATAATTCGGTGAATCAGGAAAATGGTGGTATCACAGATGACTTGTATATCACCGATCCGGCGATTTTACAGGGTGGAGTGGATAAAATTGAGCCGAAGAGTATTCCTACGCGACTCAATGGTGCACAAAGCAGAGTGATCGGTGCGCAGGCCTATATGTCGCATGCTTATAAAATCGGTTTCTGGAAGGATGATACCCAACCGGGAGACACTGTCGAGCGACAGATACTTGTCCCTGTTACTAAGTTCATATATTCATTGGATTATAGATATAATCATCATATTTTTAAGAATACTCGTGCTGATGAAGCCCGGGAGTTCTGGAGCAATACCTATTTCGATGCTGATGCGACAAGAGATGAAACCCGCTATCATTCGTTGACTAATACTGTCGGTATTTCAATGATAGAAGGTTTCCAGACATGGGCAAAGTTCGGCTTATCAGCTTACGCATCCTATGAGTATGATCAATTCAAGCAGTCTTATCTTTTAGCTGACACAACTCCGGCAGAGGGTGAGGGGAGTGGCTCAACCGAGGGGGTAACGCTGTCGACATTGCCGGAAAACATTTCACTCGACCCCGTCCATACCCGCAATCGTCTTTGGGTTGGAGGGCGTTTGGAGAAGATGAAGGGCTCTATTTTCAAATATGCTGTAAATGCCAAATTCGGATTGATGGGAGACGCCGCGGGTGATCTTGACTTGAACGGATATGTGGAGACAAAATTTAAATTGGGCAAAGATACAGTGAGAATATCAGCCGAGGGGTTCTTCAGAAATCAAACTCCATCTTACTTGCTACGTCATTATATCTCCAACCACTTTGTCTGGGATAATGATTTTGGAAAAACAAGGTCTTTCCGTGCGTCAGGACTCCTTCATATACCATGGACACAGACCGACATTCGTGCCGGAGTTGAAAATGTGCAGAACATGGTTTACTTCAACCGCAACTATCTCCCACAACAGTATGGTGGTAGCGTTCAGGTCTTTTCTGCCTCGATTGATCAGAAACTTCGGTTTGGTGTCTGGAATTGGAATAATACAGTTACCTATCAGGTATCATCTAATCAAGATGTTTTGCCTTTGCCAAGCCTGACGATATACAGCAACATGTTTTTAGATTTCACACTGTTCAAAGTTTTGAGAATGCAGTTGGGAGTGGATTGTGATTACTACACCAAATATAATGGATTGAACTATCAGCCTGCTACAATGTCTTTTGCCGTTCAGGGTGAAGACCCTATCAAGGTGGGTAATTTCGCTATGGCTAATGCCTATATTACTGCTAAATTATATAAGGTGCGTTTCTTCATACTCTGGAGCCACGTTAATCAGGGATTATTCGGAAACAATTACTTCTCTATGCCACACTATCCGATTGATCCCCGACAACTCAGGTTTGGACTTTCGGTTGACTTCCCCGACTGATTAAGGATATATTTTGCCCATTTTAAATCATCTGTAAGGTGATGTCGTGAGAATAAAAATTGGGGTGAATTATGCTAAAATTTATCGTATGTAAAGGAAAACATGTAAAAATATCGCTGTTTTGGTTAGATTTTATATGTTTTACAACATCTTTTAGTCATTTTGTCAAAAATTATTTGGTAAGTGAATATAAAATATATACCTTTGCAGTGACCTAAAAACAATCTTTTTTACCTTAAGATTTTTTACCTGTAGAAAACTAAAGAAGGGTGCGACCGCGGCGGTTATCACCCTTTTATTTTTTTATATCCGTTTTCAGAAATCAGTTTTCGGTTTTCAGATATTGGTTTTCAGAAATCAGTTTTAAGTTTATCTGGAGTAATTATCTGTGAGTGTATAAAAATATGAAGCTCCCGGCATCACTGTCGGGAGCTTCACTTCTGCATGAGTAATGACTGTTTTTTATTTGTATCAGTTATTCTTTATGGTTTATTTGTTTACACTTTTAACTTTTTATCTTCCGCCTGTTGTGGAATGATCAACATTTGCGTCTGCATTAATCAGTTTGTTAGCTCCACGCTTCTGGCGTCCCCACTGGAGGTTGTAACTGATACCGAGGTAGACCATTCGCATATCAAGGCGCATGTGCTGCTCGTTTCTGTTCCACTTACTTAGAGACTTCGATCCCTGGTCATATTTACCAAACGGTACTAAGATTCCGGCTTCAAATTGCCATTTTTTCCAGTTGTAATCTAACTCAATCACATTTACATCCTCACCCCAGCTGATTTTCTCACCCCAGAGATCGCGTTGTGCCCTCACGTATTGGAAAACAAGCTGAAATCCCTTGTGCATGAAAACAAGTGCGGCATCACCGCTCCAGGCGTTATTATACAGCTTGTAGGTGTTACCTTTCATTCGCTCAGCCCGATATTGAATGGTTCCGGAGAACATTAACCATTCAGGAATAATCTGTACTTGCTCCGCGAGCCAGAAACTGAGATTCTGTAAGCCTTTGCTGTTTTCGTATGAGGTGATGAGCCTGTCGTTTTCCCAATAAAGATATGGAGTGATGGCATTGGGGCTGGTAAACGCTCTCACCCCGAAGGATCCGCTTACTCGCTGTTTGAATAGGTTATGGCCGTAACGGAGTGTCAGCATATAGGATGAAGAGGTCTTCAGGTTTGAGTTACCGATTCGCCATTGAAAACCATCAAGCTGTTGTGGGGCTATATTAGTCTCCATCAAAGATGGGGTAGACTGCCAGGAGGTGAATGCCAAGCGGAAATTATGATTCTGATTCAGTGAGTATGTCACGGTCGCTTGAGGACGAAGGTTCCATGAATCATTTCCCTGATCAGTCTCTTTGAATTTGAATGAAGTATACTGGGCTCCAAGGCCACCTGTTAGGGTCACTTTGTTTATTCTTTGAAAATATTCACCAAAGAAATAAACTTTGTCCTGACGTTGGTGAAATATCGAACCGTCAAGATTCTCATAAAGAGAACGGTTTCGGTTCGCGGAATATGAGATACCGGCAGTGAGCTTGGAAGAGTTCCATTGCTTGATATAATCCGTTTCTATACCATAAGCCTGATTACGGTCCTTAATATTCGTACTGACATTAGTGATATAATCAGTAGAGTTTTCATAACGTTCAAGATAATCAGAGTATGAATTTCCTGAATATAAGGAAGTCCTGAAATCTACAACAAGCGTCTGCCGGTGTGCAAAATGTTGTTCCAGATAGGCAGAAAATTGCGGTGTAGTACCTTTTCTCCCGGATTCATCTGTCAGCAGGATATCATTATCACCATTACTCAATGACAGCAATCCATTGTATTTTGCGAGATCTGAAAAACTACGGTTAGCGACCAGTTGAACATAAAATACGGTGGTATCAGGTTTGATATAATTATATGAAACCCACGCCGCCCCCTGTGAATTATCCAACTTGCCATCAAGGGACTTTTCTGTTCTCGTCAACTCCCTTCCGTCGGGCCAAGTGAATGATTCCACATAGTCACGGTGAGCCTTTATACCCTCTGTGAGTTTAAAGTAACCACCGACTTCCCATTGGGAGCGGCCGGTATTGAATTTTGCATTAGCTTGATACGAGCCCCAGGCGCAGTTTAAAGCCGGTTGTGCCTTCAACATCAGTGAACCTCCGACAGTAGGATTGGTGACAATGAAGTTCAGTACATAGTTCGCACCCCCATAGCGTAAGCCTGGATTATCAATCCACTCTACACGCTTTATAGTCTCAGGAAGAAGTGACTTCACCTGTTCTATCGTCGATTCCCTGCCATTTATGCGCACCTGAACCGATTGTCCGGCAGAACTTATTGTACCGAGAGCATCATTGACAGATAATGTTGGAATCATTAGGTTGCGTAACAATTGCATACCATTCTTTGAATTCTCAACCGCACTTTTTGAGGGGTGATACACATCCATGTCAGCTTTACGGACAACCGTAGGAGCCTGAATCACTACTTCCTCTAATTCCTTAATCTTAATGGAATCAAGTGATTCATTTTGAGCCAATGCAGTAAGTGAAAACAATGATAATAGTAATGTAAATCCGGTTTTCATAAAATGAGGTAGTTTGTTCTTTTATTACAAATGCTTTCTTACTCTTGCAAAATTACAGAGCAAAATATCCGTTCACAATACCCAAATGGGTACGATTGCGTTTAAGAGAAAAGCTTAGGAAAACACACTCCGCTTTCTAACATCAAATTAGCTTATTGTTTGCAGCGGCAATTATGGCTTCTGTGATATTGCGGACACCTAATTTTTCAAAAAGCTGTTTACGATACTTCTTTATTGTATCGTGAGAAAGGCACATCCGGTCAGCAATTTCAGACATAGTAAAACCTTGGATGGAGAGAGTTATTACATTTTTTTCACTCTCTGTTAGTGTAGGCATGCGTCTTTTATCCCAACGGCGGGTCAGGAGATTGTATTCAAAATATTCCGGGGTGCCCACTTTGTGGATTTCAACATGTCCTGATGTTGTATGATTTGAGACAGATACTACGCAAAGTGCAAGCCAAATTCTTCCATCAGAGGTAATTGCAATCGGTGTTAATTTGTGGTTTATGAGAATCGGATGCCCTCCGTTGATAATATGGAAATCGTACTCGATATACCAATCTTTCCTATCCTCAATAGGGAGCTGATTATAGAACTCAAATCCTGCCTTATTCACAAGGAGGAGCAGATGAAGTTCTTCTTGGGGCACATGTTGGAGATAAAACCTGTATCCCTCCTCCTTCATCTGTTCAGGCGTCAGTCCGCATAGGAACATAGGGTTAGGGGAGACGTAAAGGAAGTTCTGTTTGAAATAGTCGATAATGTAGACACTCTGATAGGTTGAGTGAGAGAAAGCCTCTGCCGAGCGCACATACTCTTCCACTCTATTATAGTTCAATTCTTCCGGATGATTGATTTGATTATCCGGAATGAAGAAGTCATCTACTTTGTTTGTTTCCATAATCCAAAAACGTGAGCCAACTATGCCACGTCTTTGAATGGAGGCCCTGAGAAAGCCTTGTGTACAGATGCAACAATAGTAGACTCACGCATGTGCGTGAGAACCACTATGCTTTCCTTGTACACTAATGAAAGTTTCTCAGGTTTCCATTCACAAGAGATAAGCATAACGCTCTTTATTTTCTAAAATTGTAATGAAATGACTTACGTCATTTCACCTACAAATTTAATAAAATTTTTTGGATATTGGACTATTCCTGAAGTTTATGTAGACTGAATGAGGTACCATCCCAGACGCCATAGGTGAATTTGGATATCCAGTCTCCGAGAACTATGACTTCAGAGGTTGGAGCCACTTCAAAGCGCTCTAAAAGATGAAGATGGCCGTAGATGAAGTAGTTTATTTCAGGATGGGTTTGTAGATATTCTTTACTGAATTCCGTAATGTTTTTCATCATCCGCGTAGCATCTTGCTCGGAAGGACCTTCAATCTTGCGACTATGTCGACTCCAATTGCATGCAAATGGTATTGTCCATCGTGGATGAATTCCGGAATATAACTTTTGGCAGAATTTATTTCGGAATAGTTTGCGAAGAATTTTAAATGATGGTTTGAGTTTACCAATTCCATCTCCATGAGTCATGAAAAAGAATTTACCATCTATTTTTTCAGTCAAACAACCATCTATCACTTCCACTCCGAGTTCGGTAGGAATATAATCATAAATCCAGATATCGTGATTACCGATTAACCAGACTATTCTTATCCCTGAATCTGTCATCTCAGCAAGCTTGCCAAAAAATCTTACAAACCCGCGAGGTACAACATACCGGTATTCATACCAATAATCAAGAATATCACCTAAAAGATAGATGGTAGAGGCATCATGTTTGATTGAATCAAGAAAATTCACCACCCTTAACTCCGCTTCGCGCGAGTCTTTAAAGTAGGGGGCTCCTAAATGAAGATCGCTTAGGAAATAAGTTTTCATAGGAATCCCAATTCCAATTTTGCCTCTTCAGACATCATATCCTGATTCCATTCAGGCTCAAAAACCAATCTCAAATCCACTTTTTCGGGACCTTCGATGCTTACTAATTTCTGTCTTACATCCTCAAGAATGAAATCAGCAGCGGGGCAACTTGGTGCCGTGAGGGTCATATCAACATGTAGAGTCTTATCCTCGGGAGTATACTCAATTCTGTATATTAACCCAAGGTCATATACATTAACCGGTATTTCGGGGTCGAAGACGGTTTTAAGCAACTCGATTGCTTCAGTTGTTATTCTCAATTCCTCTTCGGTCTGCTGTGCCGGAGATGCAGTGTTTTCCAAATCCTTTTCCATAATTTTCAAATTTTAATATCAGGGATGTTTAGAATAGAACGGCTAAATTTACTTGCCATCCGCGGGTTCTACCGCTGAAGTTGTCAAGTTTGACCGTGCGGACATCATAAGAGATTCCCCAATAATATCCGGCAGACAGCTGATATCTTTCAAAGAACTCACCACCAATACCGCATTGCATGCCGAATGAGCCCGCCGGATGTTCAATAATCGGTAGCTTTGTAGTTGCAACATTGAAGTTGAACACAGGGCCGCCATACACAAATGGCGCGATATAATGTTCGAAACCATTCATGCGTGTCCATTTAAAACGAATATTCAATGGTATCTGAACTGTGTGGAACCAGAGTTTCTCCTTACCATAGCCATCGGAACTCCAGATGTATTGGTCACCAAAATTTACGTTAGCACCGTGCATGCTGTATTTTAATGCAATGTCAACGCCGAAACCTATACCGGGTATCATAATTTCACCCATCACACCCACATTCGGACCAGCAAGCATGTCGGTTTTCACCAACTTCTGCTTCCAATAAAGTTCGGAGATATTTACGCCAACGGTTGGACCCCATCTGAACTCAGCGGAAGCTCCAAAGGCACAAATTGCTATCAGGAATATTGCAACAATTTTTTTCAACATAAGTAAGTATTCAGTATTATGAACTTGTCGGATGGAATTTTGCTTAATTCTGATCAGACAAGTTCATATTTATATTCAGTAACAAATGATTAGAACATGTAAGCGGCAGTGATTGTCCAGTAGTTGTTTTTCAACTTGACATTCTCCAAATTAAAATTATTCTCAACTGGGCCTATATATTTTGCCACGTTATTGATACCGAAAGTGTAACCACCATTGATTTGGAGGTGCTTAAATAGCTCAACACCTATACCGAGGTTCCATCCTATTTGAGTTGTTTTGGTTTTAATATTGGAGAATACACTCTTATCAAGTTTGAAAGCAAATGAAGGACCGGTATATACCATAGGCTGGATTATTCTGGAGATAACCGGAATACCGAGTTTATATTTAAGGTTAAGAGGAATTTCGAGGTAATTCTTTCCGACGGTACCCATCTTTCCATTATCTTCCATTTTAGCTTTAAGATGAGCATACATCAGTGATAGGTCAAAACCAATTCCTACTACGGGAGCGATATATTCCATTGTCACACCGCCTGTGAAACCGCAATTGTTGTCCGCGTCAAAAATTCCGGCAGCCTCTTTGAGGTTTGATACCTTTAGATTATCAACATTTACACCTGCCTTAACACCGAAACGAAGTTGAGCGGATGCAGTTCCAATTGTAAGCAATGCGACTAACGCAATTAATATAATTCGCTTATTCATAGGGCTTATAATTTTTTAGGGTTTATAATTTCTTTATATGTTAAGCATATTGCCTCGTTAACAATGAATGCAAATTTAACAAATATTTCTTATTCTAAGAATTATTTCAATCCTCATTAAAGATTTAATGATTAAATTTGTAAAAAGTTTTATCGAAATTTGAATTGAGCGGCGATTTTTATGTCCGTTTGCATTTAAATTAACGATGACTCTGATTGAACGACTATGATGAAATTTGCAGAAGTGTTAGTTCCTCTTCCATTATATTCCACATTTACCTATGCGGTGAGTGAGGAGATGGTGTCGCAGATTTCAGTAGGCTCACGTGTGCTTGTGCAGTTTGGAGCAAAGAAATATTATACCGGAATCGTGGAAGTGATTCACAGCAATCCTCCGCAGGGCTATGAAGTGAAACCTATCATGGCTGTGCTTGATTCTGAGCCAATCGTCGTTTACCCCCAATTGAAATTCTGGCGCTGGATAGCAGATTATTATCTCTGTTCTCCCGGTGATGTTTATAAAGCTGCAATTCCTACGGGATTGAAGCCGGAAAGTGAGACATTCATTTCCATTAATCCCGATTATGAGTGGGAAGAGAATTTAGAGATTACCGAGATACAAGCAATGGTTGTCGGATTGCTCCAGACAAAGAAGCGTCTGCGTATCTCTGAAATAGAAACGGAGTTAAATCATCATAATCTCACTCCTGCAATTCACAGGTTAATGGAGAAAGGGATTGTGGAAATCAACGAACGTGTTATTGAAAAATATAAACCGAAGAAGGTAGCGTTTGTAAATCTGAATATTGAACGGGGTGATCAGAATCAACTCCAGGAAGCTTTCTCTTTAGTTAAAAGATCTGCACAACAGGAACGCTTGCTGATGACTTTCCTGAAAATTTCAGGATGGCTCAACAAATCCGGTGAACTGAAATCAATCTCAAAAGATCAATTGATGTCGGAAGCCGGTTGCTCTCCGGCAATCTTAAAGGCACTTGTTGATAAAGGAATTTTTTCGATTGAAAAGCAGGTAGTAAATAAATATTACGCCTTCGGGGATGTTGCAACTCCCAAATTGGCGAACCTGTCGGATGCCCAGAATACTGCTCTGACCCAAATAAAGGATAACTTTAATTCAAAGGCTGTCATATTACTTCATGGTCTTACGGGAAGTGGAAAAACCGAGGTTTATACCCACCTGATCGCCGAAGCATTGGCGCTGAATAAGAATGTGCTATATCTTGTGCCGGAAATATCTTTGACCACACAATTGACAGACAGGTTGCGAAAAGTTTTTGGTGATCGTCTCTTGATCTATCATTCCAAGTTCAGCGATGGGGAGCGGGTAGAGGTCTGGAAGCGTATGATGCAGGATAAACAACCCCGCGTACTTTTAGGTGTGAGATCATCAATATTTCTCCCTTTCAAGGATTTAGGACTGATAATAGTTGACGAGGAGCATGAATCTTCTTACAAACAATATGATCCGGCTCCAAGATATAATGCACGTGATGCTGCTATCATGTTAGCTTCGATGCATGGTGCTAAAATTTTGTTAGGTTCTGCAACTCCATCTGTTGAAACATACTATAAAGCGAAAAGCGGGAAGTATGGATTGGTAAGTTTGGAGGAGCGTTTTGAAGGTGCTGTGCTTCCGGATGTAGAGATTGTGAACATGAGTGACCAGCGGAAGCGGAAGCTCAATGTCGGTTCACTATCCCAGCCCCTCATTGAATCATGTAAAGAGGCAATTTCTTCCGGTAAGCAGGCAATTATCTTTCAAAACAGGAGAGGTTTTGCCCCGGTTGTGGTCTGCAAACAATGTGGGTGGGTGCCGAAGTGTCATAATTGCGATGTTTCGCTTGTATTCCATAAAAGTGCTAATATTCTTAAATGTCACTATTGTGGATTCACCCAGAGCGTACCAAAGCTATGTCCTGCGTGCGGTCAAAACACAATAGATGTGTTTGGCTATGGCACGGAACGTATCGCTGAGGAGGTCCAGGAAACATTGGGCGGTTGTCGTGTTTCGAGAATGGATCTTGAAACGACCCGCAATAAGGACCGATATCAGGAGATTATCGATGAATTTGCATCACATAAGACCGATGTTCTTGTCGGAACCCAGATGGTTTCGAAGGGTTTGGACTTTGAAAAGGTGAATGTGGTAGGTGTTATTAACGCTGATACGATGCTTAACTTCCCTGATTTCAGAAGCAGCGAACGCGCATTCAACATGCTTGAACAAGTTTCCGGACGCGCTGGTCGGAGAAAAGAGAAGGGAAGTGTATTTATTCAGACATTCCAAGCTGATAATCCCATACTTGAATTTGTAAAAAATCATGATTATATAGGTTTTTATGAGAGTGAACTGAAGGAGAGGGAGAAATTCAAATATCCTCCTTTTACCCGCATAATTAACGTATATATAAAAAATAAAGATGCCGAGAAGGTAGACAAAGGTGCTGTTATCTTTGCAAACGCCTTAAAAAATTCTTTCGGTGACCGCATTTTCGGTCCGGAAAAACCTTTTGTTTCAAGAGTCTCCACATGGTATATCAGGCAGATAATGATAAAAGTGGAGGTTGAGGCATCTTTGAAGAAAGTAAAAGACCTATTGTTAGCGATTTTTGCTTCAATTTCTCATCTGCCTGAAATTAAAACCTCAATGATTTATTATGACGTCGACCCGGTTTGAATCAAGTCTACACGATGAATTTGACAGAGAGCATCTCTGGCATCCTTATACCTCCACACATAATCCTTTACCGACATATAAAGTCGATCATGCCGATGGTGCTTATATTTATCTGTCCGATGGTAAACGATTATTAGACGGAATGTCTTCTTGGTGGTGTGTGATTCATGGTTACAATCATCCGAGGATTAATGCGGCTATGAAGGAGCAGATTGGCAAAATGTCGCACGTGATGTTCGGTGGCTTGACTCATGACCCTGCGATAGAACTTGGCAAACTGCTGCTGTCAATTCTTCCACCCTCTATGAATCACGTTTTCTTTGCGGATTCCGGGTCTGTTGCGACAGAAGTTGCAATGAAGATGGCTGTTCAAGCTATAGATGATCCCAAGAGGACAAATTTTGCAACTATACGTAGCGGTTATCACGGGGACACATGGAATGCGATGTCGGTTTGCGACCCTGTGACTGGGATGCACGGAGCATTTGGACCGGCTTTGCCAATCAGATTTTTTGCTCCTGCACCCGAATGTAAGTTCGACGAAGAGTGGAACCCTGCAGACTTTGAGCCTATGAGGGAATTGCTCGCTGCAAATGCCGATACAATTGCTGCCGTGATACTTGAACCTATTGTGCAGGGAGCCGGTGGGATGCGGTTTTATCATCCACAATATCTCAGAGAGTTGCGAAAGCTATGCGATGAACTGGATATTATTCTGATTTTTGATGAGATAGCCACCGGTTTCGGGCGCACAGGAAAACTCTTTGCATGGGAGCATGCCGGAGTTGAACCGGATATTATGCTCATAGGTAAGGCTCTGACAGGAGGATATCTCACTTTCTCCGCAGTAGCAGCGTCAAAAAAAATTGCTGATAAAATTTCCGATTCCCAGTCTGGAGTGATGATGCACGGCCCAACATTCATGGGTAATCCCTTAGCATGTGCAACTGCCATAGCTTCAACGAATCTACTATTGGAGTCATCGTGGCAAGAGCGTGTAGCGGAGATAGAATCGATAATGAAAGAGGAGTTATCTGTAGCTAAGGATTGGAGCTGTGTTGAAGAAGTTCGTGTCCTTGGAGGAATCGGGGTCGTCCAATTGAAAGAGAATGTTAACTTAGCGGACTTTCAGAAGTTATGCGTGGAGGAGGGTGTATGGATACGTCCTTTTGGAAAGAATGCGTATATTATGCCTCCATATCTTGCCGTTATAGACGATGAAGTTAGATATCTAAGTAAAGCATTGCTTAAGATAATAGAGAAGATGTATGGTAAATAATACTGAGCCGGACATAATTATTAAAGAATATTTGCAAGAGATACCCTATTGTTTTAGGGCTTTCGCGGAGACTCTGATATCTTTTGACGAAGAGTCTCGTCTTCGACACTTTCCGGCGGACCGGGATGACAAGTTGGGATATGATCTTTCTTCAAATGATTATATGGGTCTCGGGAAGGACGTTGATACGGAAGAATTTTTAGCTAAATATAAGAAATCATTCTTTACATCTTCCGCTTCCAGATTGCTGAGCGGTCATCAGGAATCATACGAAAAATTGGAGAATCTTCTGAGTTCCCTCTATTCAAAAGATGTTCTACTATTTAATTCCGGTTACCATGCAAATGTAGGTATAATACAGAGTCTTGCGATTGAAGGAACGGTTTTTCTTTGCGATAAGTTAATTCATGCCTCAATGATAGACGGTCTGAAACTTGGAAATGCAGATTACAGGAGATGGAAACATAATGATTTACAGAGTCTCGGGAAATTACTCTCAAAGTACAGGGAAGCACCCCGTATTGTTGTGATGGTTGAATCCATATATAGTATGGATGGAGATTTGGCACCTCTGATTGATATCGTAAGATTGAAAAGGGAATATCCAAATGTGATTTTGTATGTGGATGAGGCTCATGCATTTGGTGTCAGGGGAAATAAGGGATTAGGCGTTTGTGAAGAGCTTGATATTCTTGAGGACGTTGATATTCTCATTGGAACATTAGGAAAGGCATGTGCATCCTCCGGAGCCTTTGTTGCTACACACCCTTTTTTGAAGCAATATTTCATTAATACATGCCGCAGTTTTATCTTCTCCACCGCGCTTCCTCCGATAGTGGCGGATTGGTCTTATCATATGATACTCAAATTGATAATGATGAATGAGCAGCGCGAACATCTAAAGAAAATTTCAGATCAATTTCGTGTTGGACTTGAGAAAATATCCGGCATAAATACTGATTCAGCTTCGCAGATCGTTCCTTTGGTGATAGGAGATGCCCGTAGAGCCGTAGAGTTAGCGGCTCGCTTGTCGCTCGCCGGAATAACTGCTTTGCCAATCCGGCGTCCTACCGTGGCGGAAGGGGAGGAGAGAATCCGCTTCTCGCTCTCTGCTGATCTAACAGAAAGAGATATTGAGATAATACTAAATAAACTTAAAAAGGAATATGAAGTTTAATTTGCTTTCTCAACAAAATGAAGGTGTGAAACGCCTGATTCTGATATTCTCCGGTTGGAGCACAGATGCAGAGTATTATTCCAATATTTGCAAGGATGGCTGGGACGTTGGCGTGGTCACTGATTACACAGATTTATCTCTTGATACTTCATTTCTTGATGAATATGAGACAGTTTGGGTTTTTGCGTGGTCATTGGGAGTTAAAGCTGCTGCTGTTTCCTTGCCTCCAAACAAGATACAGAATGCCATTGCGATTAATGGTACTATAGAGGCTGTAAGCGATGAGTATGGTATTCCGGTAGGGATTTATGATGGCACGATGAATAATCTAAGTTCGCGCAGTCTCAATAAATTTCAGCTCCGAATGGTAGGAGAGAGGGATATATATGAGAAGAAGTTTAAGGCTGATTATTCTGATGAAAAAATCGACATTTTAAAGCGGGAACTTGAAGTCTTGAAGAATACGGATTTGAAACCCAATCCGCTTCCGTGGCGTGCTGCTTATCTGAGTCGCAACGATAAAATTTTTCCATATGAAAATATGCTCCGTTTCTGGGAACAGATGGATGTGGAGATTATCAGTACGGACACTCCGCATTGCTTCAATCTTCAATTTGTTGTTTCAGTCGCAATTCCGGATCTGAATCTGATCGCAAAAAAATTCACGGCTGCTTCAAACACTTATGTGGAGAATGCTTCAGCTCAGAAAAGGGTTGCAGAAAAACTCGCCTCATTAATCCCTTTTCAAAAGCATAGGGCAGATATTATCCTTGAATTAGGTCCTGGGAAGGGTGTGTTTACACGCATGTATTCTGAACGGATAAGGCCACTGATGGCTGATTTTGTTGATCTTGTGCAACTTGAGCTATTTAACGTGGCGTCATACAAAGAACATTATAGTCAAATGGATGCAGAGGAATTTGTAAGTACAACTACAAATAAGTATGATTATATTCTCTCTTCCTCGGTTGTCCAGTGGTTCAACAATCTCGACGCGTTCATGTACAATTGCCATAAGCTTCTTGTTGAAGGAGGATATTTGTGCTTCTCAACCTATTCAAAAGGCAATCTGAAGGAGTTGGACGAATTCAGGCCTGCTCCGCTTCATTATTATGAGCCTGCGGAGATTGAAGAAATAGTGACGAGATATTTCAATGATGTGACAGTTGTTAGCGATGAAATCAAATTAGAGTTTATTTCTACTCGTGAATTATTGATGCATCTGAAGTATACAGGCGTGAATGGAATCAATAAGATAGGTGAGATATCACCCTTCAAGTTAAAGGATATTAGAACTCTCACATATAAACCGGTTTATGTTATAGCTCGAAGAATAAAGAAACCGGCTACCAAATAGTAACCGGTTTCCTTCTATGTATGAATGTCTTTTAAGCTTTATGTTGAGCCAAATATGGCATTAGATTGAGAGTTTCCCCTTATATTTTGGATCGAAAATTGAGTTCAGCACGTGTGCCAATCGATAACCGGCGTGCAGAATCTGTTTGTCAGCTAATCTTGTGCCCTTGATAAGCAGCAGATTAGTTTCCATTTTGCTGAGTTTCATATCTTTCTGAATCCAATCGTAGGTTTGAAGCACATTGGCAGCAGTTTCATTTGCCCAATCTTCCGGTGTGCCTTTACAAATCTCTGCAATCTGCTTCTTTGAGTATCTGTCAAGCTGATGCTGATAATCGGTATAATACCATTTGTGGCTTGATTCAATTGCATAATAATCCCAGAATCCGTGATAGCTCATTTCTTTACCATTCATGTCAAAGTTATACCATTGGTATATTTCATCGAAATCAGGATGAGAGGGACAATGCAGATCACCTATAACGTGTACAACCATTTTGAGCCGGACATTTACTGCAGAATCAGTCATGGTTTTGTAATTTTTGAGAAGACCAATCTGTTCATTCAATAATGCCACGGCATCTCCTTGAGGATGGGGATGATACTTACCATCCTTGCCTATAGGATACATGTGTCCTCTATTGGTGTGTTTGTATTCGGGAGTCTCTCGGATGAGGTCTAACCACGATGAATCATATACGATTGACTCACCATTAAGATATTTCTCAACGTTCTTTTTAGCTGTTGGAGTAAGATGACATTCGGCAATGTAGCTGACCGCATCGTGACCAACTCGACCCCAGCCAAATGCGCTGAAGATATTGATTATCAGAAATGATGAAAGAAGTATGAATTTATTCATGGTGAAAAGTTTGTTATTTAGATTTGTAATATAAAGTTACGAAAAAAATTTCGGAAATTATCCGTATAAGATCAAAAGTGATGGTATTTATTTGTTGAGTTTCTCACGTTTCTTGTAGAAAACGTAGGTCAGACCGATAACTAAAATTTCTACGGAGCTGACAATAAGAATTCGGGAAATCTCACCTTTCCTATATAATTCAGGAACGTATACAATCATCATGACTATAAAATAGATAGCCAATAATGATGGCAACCAGATATATTTAGGTAATTTCCCACGTCTATTCATCTTGATTTAATTGTTTTGCAATAAAGATATTGTGTAAGTCTTGATTTATATAATCCTCCCCTTGGCAGTTCTGTCTCTTCGTTGTGCAGATTTGGGAGTTCTTCTGGAGCCGGAACGAGATGGTTTCCTGCGAACTCTCTTTTTGGGTGCCGAGGAAACAGGAGTGTCATTGACCGGAGTTAATACCTTTGGAGATAGATTATTATTTTGATTAGGATCTACCGGAATTCTGTAAAATTCAGATTCGGTATCTTTGAAATTCCCATTTATGAGATGCTCATAAATATTGATGCAGGCAAGTGCATCGAGAGCTGCATACTCTTGCTGGAACGTTGTCAATTCATCTGCTTCCCAATTAGTGAGACGCTGGCCTTTTGAAATCCGTTTGTTGAAAAGTATGGCATAAATTCGTGAAAGGCTATTATCTGCAATATTGAATTTTTTTACAAATTCCTGAAGTTCCACAAATCCCTTTGGCTCAATGTTGCATATTCTGCGAAGATTCAAGAAATCATCATGAATGGATAATCCAATCTTCAGTTTATTTTCATCCTCTAATATATCCTTAATGCTATCAGGCATTCCGACCTTATTAAGGCGAATTAAATAGCACTCTGTGCGTGTGGAGAGTTGAAGAAGTGATACCTGATGATGTTGACCACGTTTGAAGCTTGGTTTAGTTTCGGTGTCAAAACCTATGATATCAGCATTACGAAGCATATTTGCTGCATCTTCAATATTGTGCTCGCTATCAATTAGAACCAATCCATTGTGATACTCCTCAGCAGGCAATTGCGCTAATTCTGTTTTGCTGATAGAAACCACTTTCTTTATTCCTTCATTTTCTTCCATCAAATTCTGTTTTATTCACTCTTCCCGTTGATACAAAAAATTGAATATGATATCAAATTTGGAGAGAGGGCATTTCTAAAAAATGTGAAAGAGGAGAATGATTGGACATCCAATTTTGAAGATATTGCTTCGTGTCGGAGACAATCGTTGCATCTTTATCGAAATGACTATTGTATATCAATGCAAATATAGGAATTTTTCTTCTAATTAAGTTATCAAGAAGAAGCAAAGTGTGGCTGATGGAGCCTAATCTTCCATTTGTAACTACCACAACCGGAAGTTTCTCTTCCTCGATATAATCTACGGTCAGATATTCTCCTTTGAGCGGAACCATTAATCCACCGGCTCCCTCAATGAGAATATGATCATATAGCTGCGACAGTGATTTAGTCGCATCCTTTATTTTATCAAAATCTATTTCCCTTCCGTCAATTCGGGCAGCAAGATCCGGAGAGCAGGGATAACTAAAAATCTCAGGAGCAGTCAGATGATCTAAATCGACCTTTAATCTTCCGGTTCCCATTACAGCCCGATGAATATCTATATCCTCGCTAAATTCTTGATTACCCGTCTGGACAAATTTCTGAGTTATAATAGATAGACCGGTATCCATTACGCAACGGGCAAGCCAGCCCGTTGCATAACTTTTACCTGCATCTGTATCTATTCCTGTTACGAACAGTTTTTTAGGAAAATTCTTTATGATATTTTCGGTTACCATGCAAACATCGGATACTCATTCATCATCTCATTCACTTCACGGCGAACGTCTGCAATGACTTTCTCATCGTCTGCGTTGCAGAGGACTTTATCAATGAGTTCAGCTATTTTCTCCATTAATTCTTCTTTTGCACCGCGAGAGGTGATTGCGGCTGTTCCGAAACGCAATCCACTGGTCAAGAAAGGACTCCTTGAGTCATAAGGAACCATATTTTTATTTGCAGTGATATCAGCTTCTACCAATACTCTTTCAGCTTTCTTTCCACTCATTTCAGGGAACTTGGGACGCAAATCCACGAGCATACAGTGATTATCTGTACCATCAGATATAATTTTGTAGCCACGTTTGATCAATGCTTTTGCGAGTGCATCGGCATTCTTCTTCACCTGAAGTGCATATTCTTTCCATTCAGGTTGGAGTGCTTCGCCAAATGCAACGGCTTTAGCAGCTATAACATGTTCCAATGGACCTCCCTGTACTCCGGGGAAAACTGCAGAATCCAAGAGAGCAGACATCTTCTTTATCTCACCTTTGGGAGTTTTCTTTCCCCATGGGTTATCAAAGTCTTTGCCCATCAGAATCAAGCCTCCTCTTGGTCCACGTAGGGTTTTGTGTGTTGTAGTTGTGACGATATGCGCATGTTTGACAGGATTCTCAAGCAGACCAGCTGCAATCAAACCTGCGGGGTGTGCCATATCTACCATGAATATTGCTCCGATCTCATCAGCGAGTTTGCGGATGCGAGCATAATCCCATTCGCGGCTGTAAGCACTTGCACCGGCTATTATCAATTTTGGTTTCTCCGCACGTGCTTTCTCCTCCATCTCCTCATAGTTCACTCTGCCATCCTCTACCTTTACAGTGTAGCTGATAGGTTCAAACACGAGACCGGAGAAATTAACCGGACTACCGTGGCTCAGATGACCTCCGTGAGAGAGATCCATGCCCATGAATTTATCACCGGGCTGAAGGCAAGCCATAAACACAGCCATATTTGCCTGTGCACCGCTATGGGGTTGAACATTTGCCCATTCGGCATCAAACAGTTTTTTTGCACGCTCAATTGCGAGATTCTCGGCCTCATCTACTACTTGACAGCCGCCATAATATCTGTGACCGGGATAACCCTCTGCGTATTTATTTGTAAGGCATGATCCCATGGCACGCATCACTTCATCACTTACGAAGTTTTCACTTGCGATAAGCTCGATACCACGACGCTGGCGTAGATGTTCGCGATCAATAATTTCAAATATTTCGTTGTCTCTTTTCATAATATGCTGTTTGATTTAGTTTGTATCATTATCACTTCTTATGCTCCAAAATTATCATAGTGAATGCTTTCAGGCTCGACACCAAGATTATAAAGCATATTGTTTACGGCATTACTCATTGGACCGGGACCACACATATAATACTGAATATCCTCGGGAGACTCATGATCTTTGAGATAAGTATTGTACATCACATCATGTACGAATCCGGGTGTATATTTTACTCCGGCTGCATCTGCTACGGGATCCGGTCGGTCTAACGCCAAGTGGAATTTGAAGTTCGGGAACTCTTTTTCAAGTTTGAGGAAGTCATCGAGATAGAAGACTTCGTTAAGCGCGCGAGCACCATAGAAATAGTCCATTTTGCGATCTGTGGTGTTCAACGTCTTGGTGAGCCACATTATCTGTGCTCTTAAAGGTGCCATACCTGCACCACCACCGACCCATATCATCTCTGCTTTGGAATCAGTGATAGGATGGAAATCGCCATAAGGACCGCTCATCATCACTTTATCTCCGGGCTTCAAGGAGAATATATAGGAAGAAGCAATTCCCGGCATTACATCCATGAATCCAACTTCAGGTTTCGGTTTGAATGGGGGAGTGGCAATTCTGACAGTAAGCATGATTCGATCTCCCTCTTCCGGATAGTTTGCCATTGAATAAGCGCGGACTGTTTCTTCATCATTTTCACATTTGAGTGTGAACAATCCAAATTTCTCCCATGCAGGAAGGTATTCAGGACCAATGAGAGCTTTATCTATGTCTTTATCGTAATCCATCTTGAACTTTGGAATACGAATCTGTGCATATGATCCGGGGATAAAATTCAAGTGTTCACCCGGAGGTAGAGCAACAATAAATTCTTTAATAAATGTTGCAACATTGTTATTGGAGATAACAGTGCATTCCCATTCTTTTACCTCGAGTGCTGCCTCGGATACTTTTATATCCATATCTGACTTCACTTTCACCTGACATCCGAGACGCCAGTGGTCCTTAATTTCCTTGCGCGTGAAGTGCACGGCTTCTGTAGGAAGCATCTCGCCACCTCCCGAAAGAACCTGAAGTTTACATTGACCGCAGCTGCCTTTACCACCGCACGCTGATGAAAGGTGAATATCATTATTGACTAATGTAATCAGAAGAGACTTACCACTTTCTGTGTGTAATACTTTCTTTCCATCATTAACGTTTATGTTAACCAATCCAGTATTGACCAAAAGCTTTTTAGCAATAAGTAGTACCAACACTAAGATCATCACAATCACTAAAAAGATGATTGCCGCTACAAAAACATTAGACCATTGTATCTGAAATAACATAATATTTAGAGTTGTATTACAGATTAAATTTTAATACCTAAGAAACTCATGAATGCTATACCCATAAGTCCGGTGATAATAAATGTTATACCTACACCGCGTAATGGTTTGGGAACGTTGCTGAAATCAAGTCGTTCGCGTATTGCAGCCAAGCAGGTGATGGCTAAGAGCCAACCAATACCTGAACCGGCTCCATATACTGTTGCAGTCCACGCGTTGCTGAATTCACGCTGTTGCATAAAGAGCACCGCTCCCAGGATTGCACAGTTAACGGCTATCAGGGGAAGGAATATTCCTAACGAATTGTAGAGCGCAGGAGTATATTTCTCAATGACCATCTCCAATATCTGAACAAGTGCCGCGATGACAGCTATAAACATTATCAGACCAAGAAATGAAAGATCAGCAGACGCATATTCTTCTCCTAACCAGCTGAGAGCACCGGGCATGAGAATGTACTGGTTGATGCACCAGGTTATTGGAAGTGACACAAGCAAAACAAATGTAACTGCCACACCGAGTCCGAACGCAGTCTTTACATTCTTTGAAACGGCAAGATATGAACACATACCGAGAAAGTATGCGAAGATCATATTATCGATGAATATCGACCGTATGAAAAGATTTAAATTCTCCATAATTACTCTTGCAAATCTTTGTTTTTACTTCTGTGAACCCAAATTATGCATCCCACTACAATCAAAGCCATTGGTGGAAGTATCATCAATCCATTGTTGGAATAACCGGCTGCGTACCATGACTGTGGTATGACTTGAAAGCCGAGAAGTGTTCCACTTCCGAATAGTTCGCGGAAAAATGATACAATCACCAAAATTATACCATAACCTATGCCATTTCCCACTCCGTCAAGGAATGCAGGCCAAGGACGGTTGGTGAGAGCAAAAGCCTCGAGTCGTCCCATGATGATGCAGTTTGTGATGATTAGACCAATAAATACTGATAGCGCTTTGCTTACTTCGTAGTTATATGCTTTGAGAACCTGATCCACAATAATTACAAGTGCTGCAACTACCACGAGTTGAACAATAATGCGGATGGAAGAGGGGATTGTTTTACGTATCAGTGAAATGATCACGTTCGAGAAAGCAAGTACAGCTGTTACTGAAATTGCCATTACCAATGCCGGCTCCATTTTGGCTGTTACAGCCAATGCGGAGCAAATTCCTAATATCTGAACAATTACCGGATTGTCTTTGGACAACGGATTAATTAACGGTAAAAATGCTGGATTAATTTTCATTTCTTGTCGGAATTTTGGTCTGATTCTGTTGCAGAACCGACATGTTTAAGAAATTCAGAATATGGTTCCAGGGAGTTTGAAAGCATCTTTTGTACACCCTGACTTGTGATTGTACCTCCGCTGATAGCGTGCACATATGCACCTTGTGAGGGTTCCGCCCCATTTTTTACAACTTTGACTCCTTCAAACTCTCCATTGGGGTTGAATATATCTTTACCCTCAAATTGCGAACTGAAAGCTGGCTTCTCTATTTCCGCACCCAATCCCGGAGTCTCTCCCTGATGGGCGAAATAAGCGCCATATATAGTTTCTCCGTTAGAGTTAAAAGCAATATAACCCCATATTGGTCCCCATAGACCGGCACCATAGACCGGTAAAATATATTTCAGTCCGGAATCTGTGGTGCATTCAAATACGGGAAGCAATCTTTCGTCAGCCGGAAGCTTGATCTGCTGACTTACGTTAATGTCAAATGGAGATTGAGAATCATCCACTTTCTCACCCTTTGCATTAACAATATATGAAGTCTTGATATGTTCTGAGTATAAGTCCGAAATGCTTTCTCCCTGTTTCGGACTAAGCAGCGCTGCTGCAAGAATCTGCCGCTTTTTATCATCAGCTATATTCTTCTCCTGTAATGGATGGAGCGCTTGATACACTGCCGCAAGGGCAATACCAACTATCACCACTAATACGCTGGCATATATGAATGTATAGATATTACTGTCCTTCTTCATCATCTTAGTTTTTAAGTGCTACACGTTTCATACGTTTGCGTATGTTGGAATTTACAACGCACCAGTCGATTAACGGAGCAAAACAATTCATTAGTAAGACTGCCAACATTGCACCCTCGGGATATCCGGTATTGTAGCATCTAATAAGTATTGCAATCACTCCGATAAGGAAACCGTAAATATATTTTCCTATGTTTGTTCTGCAGGCAGTCACCGGATCAGTAGCCATAAAGATTATAGCAAACATGAATCCTCCAAGCATCATCTGGCTTATCGGATTAAGGTAAGTTACAGGATACAATGGACTCGCACAATTGTGGGCTAAAACAGACATTAAGAATCCTCCCACCAATCCTGAGAGAACTATCCTCCAGCTTGCTATGCCACTGAAAAGAAGTATCAAACCGCCTATTAGAATGCAGAAAGTAGAGGTCTCTCCCCATGAACCCGGATAGAGACCAAAGAAAAGATCTGACATAGTAAGGGGGTCACCTAAAACACCTGTTATGGTGACATCGGGTGTTGAGGCACTCGCTAACTGACCCAATGGAGTCGCTCCTGAATAACCGTCGACCGGTGTGCTTCCTAATGATACGAATACACCATCACCACTCATTTTTGCAGGATAACTGAAGAAGAGGAATGCACGTGTTGCAAGCGCAACGTTCATGAAGTTGTATCCTGTTCCACCAAAGACCTCTTTTACAAAGATAACGGAAAATGCAACCGCGATTGCAAGCATCCAGCATGGTGTATTTACCGGACATATCATCGGAATTAAAATACCGCTTACGAGGAAACCCTCCTGAACTTCATGCCCCCGTAATTGCGCAATCACAAACTCTATTCCCAACCCCACGATATAGGCTGTGAAGATTTGTGGCAATACCGCGAATAAACCATATATGAAACATTGGATAATCCCTTTATCTGCGGTACCTACTGCGAGAAAATGTTCGTATCCGATATTCCACATTCCAAACAAGCAACAAGGAATCAGTGATAGCACCACCATAATCATGATTCTCTTCGAATCATTGGAATCGTGGATATTTACTCCCGAGCGAGATGTTTTGTTTGGGGTGAATAGGAATGTGTAGAAAGCATCAAATGTGGAATGAAGCCCACTCAGCTTTCCCCCCTTCTCGAAATTGGGTTTAATCTGATCAATTTTTTCTTTAAGCTTACTCATCACATTGTCTCCTTTCTTAAATAGTCAAGCCCTTCACGAACAATCTTCTGTAACTCAAGTTTAGAGGAGTCTACAAACTCACACAATGCAAAATCCTCCGGAGCGACTTCATATATTCCAAGTTGCTCCATGCGATCAATATTTTTTGCCATTATGGCTTTGAGAAGATACTCCGGATAGATATCCATAGGGAATACTTTGTCATATTCACCACTCATTATCATAGCCCTCTCTCCACCTTTGATGCGGGCATCGAATTGGAAAGGCTTTTTCAATCCGCGTAGGAAAGCCGGAAAAGCCCGGCTAACGCTATATCTGTTCGGGTTAATAGATGCCCAACCCATAAATTCATCTCGATGGGCACCCTCTGGAATAACTGTGATCTGTCGATAGGGATAATGCATGAAACCATCCTCTTTAACCGGAATACCGGTCAATACATTTCCGGAAATTATTCGGATATCCTCTTTTGAACCATCAAAGCATTCCTTTTCAATTCCTTTAATAGATGCACCGAACCATGTTTCAACAATATGAGGCTTTTCAACTTCCGGTCCTACTACCGTTACCTCGGTAGTGAAATCGGCTTTATTGGACTCCATTAATTTGCCGATTCGGCAAGCTGTGACAATATCAAGAGTCCAGACTGTTTCTCCCTTGTTCACCGGTTGGATCGCAGCCATCAGAGTTCCTGCATTTCCTGATGGATGCGGTCCTGCAACGTTTACAATCTCTGCAGCTTCGGAGGTGATATTTGTTTCTCCTCTCAATCCGAGGTATACTTTACCGGAAGTCAATTCCTTTAAAGCCTTCAAACCCTTTTCCAAGTAGGGAAGAAGTGGCGTTTTGGTTAGTTCGGGAGCCAATGGAGCTGAATCAAAACCGGTAACGAATATATTAACAGGTTTTTCAGCCGTTTGGGGAACAATATCAAAGGGACGTTGACGAATCAATACTAATAAACCCGAAATTTTAAGTCTCTCCAATGTTGAAAGGTCACCTGGTACTTCAACAGCATCATTTTTTTCTAATTTGTAAATGGAGACATATTCTATCTTTCGTCTTTCTCCACGCTTTATCTCTTTAATGATGCCGGCGACAGGACTGCAAATACGAATTTGTTCATCCTCTTTTGCATGCATAAGAGATGAACCGGAAAGGACTTCATCTCCCTCCTTGACATCGCATTTCCATGTATAGCCCAAATAATCAGACGGAATAATAGCAAATAGTGGATTCTTATCTTTAATATTCCCACCCATAGGAGGTGATATCAAATTGATATCCAACCCCTTTTTGATTGTTATTGTTTTGCTCATAAGCTTTCTAACTTGTGTAGATGCCGCTACGACATTTAGTCAGATGTGCAGAGGGAGGAGTTTCTACATGTGTTAAATTTTTGTAAAGTTAAGAAAAAAGATAGAAGTTAGCAAAAAAAGCCCACGCTAATTAAAGCGTGGGCTCATGTGCTTAATATTAGTTTTGTGAAACTCTTAAATCTTATTTGAGGCTGTTTACATAATTTCTTACAGCTTCGTTATCCGGATCAAGAGCAAGGTATTTATTGTAATACTCTTTTGCCTTTGCGATATCGTTCTTCTTCACGTAGCAATTACCAAGATACATGGTGATGGTTTTAGCATCGCGGTTGTAACGTGATGGATTCTCACTCTTTTCGAGCAATGCCAGAGCCTCCTCATATTTGGGTTGAGCTGCGAAGGCTGCCTCATCCTCATTTGCTGCAGTCTGCTTAGCTACATCACCCTGAAGCATTTTTGCCTTATAGTTATCCGGGAGAATTTTCTCCATTTTCTCTGCATTCTTAAGTACTTCGTCAAAGAATGATTTTGCTACCTCCGGATTATCTTTGTTCTCTACACCGGCATAGAATGAGAATGTTGCCTGCTGATTGAAGTCATTGTAACCGGGTTCCTCTGTTTTATCTACATAGCCGCGGAATGCTTCAGCTGCTTTTGTAATGTTATTAGCATCTACATATTTCATTGCAAGACTCTTATTGAAGCCTGCATTGTCGGGCATATCAGCGATTGCTTCCTGAAGAACCTGAATTGCTTCATCAGTACGCTTAGCTGTGGAGAATTCATCAGCAATCAAATTGTAGTCAATTGCAGCAAATTTATTTGCTGAAGGATTAGCCTTATGATTTGCATAAAGCGCCTCTGCCAATGGAAGAAGTTGATCTTTCATTGCAGGAAGCTGAGCAGCGTTCATGAACTGATAGCGCTGAGCTGTGAAGTTTTTAGGATCCTGCTGGAGTAGCTGGGTAGCAAAGTCATAACCTTTCTGGAAGTCACCACCGTAGAAGAGGAGGAATGCATAACGGTTCTCATCCTGCTTGAAGTGGCTTGGATTCTTCACATATTTGCCATACTCTGTTGCAGCTTCCTTGTATTGCTTCGCATTATAGTAAGCGTTTGCAAGCTCTCTCTGACCGAGTGCTGATTCAGGATTCACTTCAAGGAGCTGGTTAAGCATCTTGATTGCATAACCTGGATTGACCATGGTGAAAAGATTGGCGTACTTCACATAAGCATCAGTAGCTTTATTATTGTAGTTGGCAGCCATCTCATATTTTGCACCTGCGTCGCCCCATTGTTTGTCGCGAGCAAGAACATCACCTTCAAAGATATAGACATCAGGACTATCCATCTGAGTCTTACGAGCTTTCTCTACTCTTTTTGTAATCTGCTTCTCATATTTGACAGGATCAACCATGTCGTATGCACGTGCAATTGCAATGTGCATGGAAGCATCTTTCTTTACTTTACTTTCACCCTGCTTGAAGTAAGTTTCAGCCTCTTTTTCATTACCTGATTGGAGAGCAAGGGTACCTAAACCGATATAGTTGTATCCATATTCGGGATTAGCCTGAATACCTTTGTCAAAATATGATTTAGCTTCGTTTGCGTTCTTATTGCGAAGAGCAATCATACCGAGGTAATAATCACTCACAGCTTTATCTGTCTGAGGATTATTCAAGCTACGCAAAAGTAATTCTTTTGAGTTGTCAAACTGATCGGCCTTGTAATATTCAGCTCCCTCCACGTGAGTTTGAGCATTTGCCGAGAGTGCGAGTCCTGCAAAGCAGAGACCGAGGATACCTTTAAATTTCATATTTATTGATGTTTTCTTTATTTTCGACAATCAATCCGCTCTTATGCGGTTTTCATAACTTCAAAGTTAATAATTTAAAACATCTTTAGCAAATAAAATAATATGCGGACAGCAAAAAAACGCCCGCATATTATATAAATTCACAATTTTTAAGTTAATATCGTTACTTTAATTGTACCACTCTCGGATTCATATGATAGGGGAGAATACCGGAGTTAGAAATAATCTTTTGACCAACGAAGCCGGTTACAAAGGAGTAGAAGCTATGCATAACCGTTGAGTTGGAAGCTGTACTGATCATGTATACCTTTCGGAAAAGTGGATATTCACCTGAGTTGATATAAACCTGATAGGGTTTGTATCCTGTTGGATCAAAGTCATTTCCTTCGGTAGGATTGCTCACTTTAACTATATTTACTTCTGTAGTGAGGTTTGTAGCTACCGTATCATTATGGTTCTCGTAAGAAGCATAACGTTCTTCTACCGGTACCTTTTTTGCCAACTCGAGATCGTCGCCCAACCAACTAACAGAAATAATTCCTAAAGCATTAGGATCTTTCTTAACTACATCAAATACCTGTGCATTGTCTTTTTGAGCAAACGCATTTGGATTATCTGAAATTTTCTTGCCGTTTTCCAAAAATTTTTCTTTCAGATAGCTGATAGTAGAGGATCCGGGATTGTCAAAAACAATTTTTATTGCAGTTGTGTCATTTCCGGCAAGTTGGCTCCATTTCGTGATTTTGCCATTAAGAATATCTTTAATTTCTGATACCGATAATTCTGTGACACGATTATCTTTGTTTGTGATAAGTGCAACGGCATCTACAGCAATGCAGTGAGTCTTTACCACACGTTTATTCTTTTTACGAATATACTCTCTTTGATCTTTTGTGAGTTCGTGAGTGATCACTATGGCCTGTGTCCCATCTGCCATCAATGTATCTATGGCATCCTGTTCGCTAACATAAAATGGTATTATTGAAGACTCCGGATAGGAGTATTCGAATACGCTGATCTCTTCCTCCATTATTTTGCGGAAACCGTCATCACAAAATATGGTTGCGCTCCCTTTTGCATATTCACCTCTCTTGACTTTGGTGCATGATGCCACTCCCATTGTAAGAAGGAGACAGAGCAATATCTTTGAAATAATTCCTTTTCTCATATTTCAGAATTTGTTTGCATTGATCAATTTGTTCCTTTATAGAGGCGATAACCGCGGAAGATTCCGTAAACGATGAGTAGACCGCCTACAACGCAACTCACGGCATGATTGATTGTGTCAAACACATTGAATATGAAAAGTAGCCCCATACCGATATAAACCAGTATCATTATAATACCGAACGCTATGGCAGCGCCTTTAGGGGTTCTTCTGTTTTGATTGTCTGTACCATTCATAACTTTGATTTTTTAGTAATTTCTTTTATCTATTTTAACAATTAGAGAGTAGGGTAGTTCACTAAAAAACAAATTTATTACAATTTTTTATTCTTTAGTTCGGTCAATTAATGCTCCATCTATAAAAAAAGAGTGGGCACCTTTCGATGCTCACTCTTATGTAGTAGGTGGAATCTTTCGGATTACTGGTTTTGGAGTTTGAACACAACCGGAAGGTTGAAGTAGCTTCGTACGGCAACACCATTGTTTTTACCGGGCTGCCAACGGGGCATCTTCTTTACTACGCGGAGTGCCTCACGGTCAAGGTCTTTATCCACACCTTTGAGGATCTCTGCCTTACCAATTGAACCATCTTTCTCAACCACAAACTTCACGATTACACGACCCTGAACATCATTCTGTTGAGCTGCTTCAGGATAACGAACGTTGTTACCGAGCCATTTCATCAATGCGCCCATACCACCGGGGAATTCTGCAGGCTGCTCTACAGCCACGAAGATCTCTTCCTCTTTAGGTTTAACAACTTCTGGTTCGGGTTCTTTTACCACAACCTGTTCCTGAACTGCCTTGAATTTATCGGCATCATCGCTACCCTCCTGAGTTACAACACCACGAGCGGTATTATCCTCCTTCTGGGTATCCATGTCCATCACTTCGTTTTTCACCTTGTCGGCATCCACGATAGCGATCTGAGTTACCTGCACGGTTGCAAGTACTTCCTCGGGCACTTCAATTTCAGGTTGTTCAAATTTCTGTTCTTCAACTTCAGGCTCATCAGGAGTCTCCTGCTCTTCAGCAAGAGCTGCAGCCATCATCTTCTCGCGCTGTTCCTGCAATGCAAGTGCACGCTGCTCTTCACGATAGTCGCTCCATTTGCTGAAACCAAGGATAAGGAAGAATACTACTACCAATCCAACCAAAGTATAGAGTGCTGCCATGTTGTGGCGCTTGTCGCTATCTTTACGAAGTTGGTAGGCACCAAAGTCCTGATTCTTCTCGGCGAATACAAGATTACGCCATTCCTGAGAGGTCAGATCTACATTTCTTTTAGCCATTTCTGTTTCTTGCTTTTAAAGGTTAATAAATCTGACAAATTATTTATGATGAGAATTCTGATAATCAATCACCATCAGCGAGTCAGCCTTTGTCATGTTATCAATCTGATATTTGGAGATGTTGTTGATCTGCATCTCGTCAAGTACTGATACAAGGCTACCATAAGATGCCTGAGGAGTTGACTTGATGATGATCACCGGTTTCTTCAAATTCTCATTCTTTCTAACCTTAGAAGCTTCCGCATCATAAGCTGCCTGAGCTTTCTCACGACCATCTTTAGTCTCGAGGTTTCCGAAACCACCGTTGGCGTATTTCTCTTTCAGCTTGTTGATTTCAGTCAAGACATCCTTATTACGCTGCTGGATAATCTCACGGATACCGCGAGCCTTACCTGTTTTTTCATCGTTAGTAAGGAATTCAGTTTCCTGAAGGTTGTTGTTTGCAGACAATACTGCACCACCGGGGCCAATCATGCCGGCGTCACCACCTGGCTTACCAAAGTAATAGTAAATGATTGGAACAACTTTACCGTTCACTGTGTCCACATCAAACGAGCCTGTCTTACGTTTTGCATCAATGATGATAGTCACTGCATCGTCTGCAGATGCCTGCGACATGTTCTCCTCATTCTGCACTTTCTCATTTGAAGGGAGCGCGATTGTCAATGTTTGCGATTTGATCATTGTGGTACAGAGCATGAAGAATGTGATAAGCAACATGTTCATGTCGACCATCGGCGTGAAATCCACGCGGATCTGCATCTTTTTCTGGTGGCCTTTTTTACCTTTACCTCCACCATTATTTTGTTGAACTTCTGCCATTTCTTTTATTCTTCTGCTCCTTTCAGAGCGGTCAATAACGTAAACTTATTCATGTGGATTGTTTGGAGGTTATCCATAACCATGTGTACTGTCTCAAATGATGTGTTCTGGTCTGCTTTGATAGCAACACCTGTACCATCCTTGATCTTGTCAGCAAGATTTGAGTTCTCTGTCTGACGCATGGCTTTCATCCACATTTGGAATTCATTGGGTTTGTTTTCATCGGAGTTCCAGGATACCGGAATACCTGTGGTGTGATTTGGATTTTCATCCTCACCGGATAACCACTGATCCATCTTGGTCATTCCTTCGTTCTGTTTTGCGAGATCAAGGAATTCGCCCATTTGTGCCAATGGTACACCGAATGAACCCAATTTGCTAAATGTGTACTTTTGCTCCGGAGTGAAGCTCAGTTTGTTCTTATGTGACTCGTTATAGATTTCGGTCACTTTGTCCAACAACGCCATTTTCATTTTTTCATTACTCCAATTTGATGAAGTGTCGTTGTTCATTGTGAGCCAAATTTTTCCTTCCGGGCTTAAGAGAACCTGCACGAAGTTAGTTTCCTGCACCTTCTCTGTTGATACAGAGGGCGGAGTGATAACTGTGGTCGGTTCCTTAGAAAGGAAGGTGGATGTCAACATGAAGAAGGTAAGCAAAAGCACGGTCACATCACTCATCGCGGTCATATCGATGAATGTGCTTTTTCTTGCAATTTTTACTCTTCCCATATTAGCTATAAACTTTTATCGGTTTTATTTAAGTTATTTTCTATTCGCTTTGCAGATTACTTGTGAGTTGCTGCGAAAGTTGCTACGATAGAGAAACCGATTTCGTCGATAGCGTAGGTAAGGTTATCAATCTTGTTTGTAAAGAAGTTGTAAGAAATTACAGCGAACGCACCGGTTGCAATACCGAATGCAGTATTTACAAGCGCCTCAGAGATACCGGTTGAAAGCTCGGTTGAGTCAGGAGAACCTGAAGTTGCAAGTGCCTGGAATGATTTGATCATACCCATTACAGTACCGAGAAGTCCTACAAGTGTACCGAGAGTTGTAAGAGTTGCAATGATAGGAAGGTTCTGAGAAAGGCTTGGCATCTCAAGTGCAGTAGCCTCTTCTACCTCGTTGCGGAGAGTAGTAAGTTTCTGCTCTTTGCTGAGAGTTGTGTTAGCATCCATCTCTTTGTAACGAACCAATGTGTTGTAAACTACAGATGCAACTGAACCTTTCTGCTGTTTGCAACGCTCCATAGCTGCATCGATTTTGTTAGCAGCGAGGTCAGCTTTAACGTCAGCAACAAATTTAGTAGTATTACCCTTACCTGATGCAGAGCTGATTGCAATCCAACGCTCGATTGACAATACGATAACAGTAAGAAGCAATGTCATCAAGATAGGTACGATGAAACCACCTTTGTAAACTGTACCGGCGAGGTTGATTGGGTGGCCTGCAGGATCATTACCTTCGAAGTTGCCTGAATAACCCATACCGAAGAGGTAGATACATACACCTGCGATTGCACATGCAATGATCACCAAGAATGCATTGCGGATACCGCGAATGTTGCTGATCTTTTCCTCTTTCTTAACTTTTGCAGCAACTGATGTTGCAGCTGGCTTGGGCGCCATAGGTTTCTGAGATTCCATAATCGTTCTGATTTTAAATTAGTTTTTAAAATTATAAATTAGTATTATTTTAATTTTACAAGTATGTGTTTAGGGAATAATCCGCAGCTTTGCAAGTCGGAAGTTACAGATTTCTGAGCTTTCAATGGCGATTATTCCTGGTTATAAGCAGGCTTTTTATGGCATTGCTTTGCAAAATTACAATTTATTTTGAATAAATCAACACAAGCTTATAAAAAAATAACCTCCGAGTCAGCAATTTTGATTTTTCTTGCTTTTTCGGAGGTTATCTTATTCATTATTTTCTCTATTATTCAGCTACAGCAGCTACACCTGGGAGAGTCTTTCCTTCGATTGCTTCGAGCAATGCACCTCCACCTGTTGAAACATATGATACACTGTCTGCCAAACCGAATTTGTTAACACATGCTACAGAGTCACCACCACCAACGAGTGAGAATGCTCCATTGTTGGTTGCCTCCACAATTGCGTCAGCGATTGCCTTGGAACCGGCTGTGAAGTTTTCAAATTCAAATACACCTGCAGGACCATTCCAAAGGATAGTTTTTGCAGGAACAATTGCATTGCGGAATGCAATGATTGAATCAGGACCTGCATCAAGACCTTCCCAGCCTTCCGGAATATCTTTTACTGAGCAGATCTGAGTGTTCGCATCATTGCTGAAAGCGTCAGCAGCTACGCAGTCTGTGCCGAGAACCAAATTTACACCCTTCTCTTTTGCTTTCTTCATAATGTCGAGTGCAAGATCAAGTTTGTCTGTCTCGCAGATTGAGTTACCCACGTTACCACCCATTGCTTTAGCAAAGGTATATGTCATACCACCGCAAAGTATGAGATTGTCAACCTTATCCATGAGGTTCTCGATGATACCGATCTTGGTAGAAACTTTTGAACCACCCATGATTGCGGTAAACGGACGGTTGATATCTTTAAGGATGTTATCAACAGCTTTAACCTCTTTCTCCATCAAGAATCCCAGCATCTTGTCCTGCTTGTCGAAGTAGTCAGCGATGACAGCTGTAGAAGCATGACGGCGGTGTGCTGTACCGAATGCATCGTTTACATATACATCAGCATAGCTTGCGAGAGTTTTTGCAAATTCTTTCTGGCTCTCTTTCATTGCTTTCTTTGCTTCGTCATAAGCAGGATCAGCTTTGTCAATACCTACAGGCTTACCCTCCTCTTCAGGATAGAAACGAAGGTTTTCAAGCAAAAGGACCTCACCGGGTTTCAAATCTTTTGCAGCTTCCTGTGCTTTTGCACAATCAGGAGCAAATTTAACATCTGTGCCAAGAGCTTTAGCTACTGCCTCACGAATCTGTGACAAGCTAAGTTTTGGATTAACTTTCCCTTTGGGTTTACCCATGTGTGACATAAGGATCAAGCTTCCGCCGTCAGCAAGGATTTTCTTAAGGGTTGGAAGAGCACCACGGATACGGGTGTCGTCTGTGATGTTACCATTCTCATCCAAAGGCACGTTGAAGTCTACTCTGACAATTGCCTTCTTGTTGTTGAAATCGAAATTTTCAATTTTAGCCATTGCTTTTTATTTTTATTGAGTTATGTAGCTAAGTATATTTTTAATTAGTTTTTGTTTTCGCAGCAAGCCGAGTTTAACATCCTCATTTGCGAATATCCACTAATTTTTTTCTCTTTAGTTGCAAAGTTAATAAAAATTTGCATTTACTTTATTAACTTTGCTTAGATAATTGCAAACGATGGAGTGTGCGACTAAATCAAAGCCGATATCTTTCCGTTTTTTTGCAATTCATATTTGTTAAAAATTTGAATGATTTTTTGAATCGATGAAATCATCTAATAATGATATTATAGCCCTTTCCTCTCTCTTCTATAATTATTATGGAGTAGAACCTAAAGAGGTTGTAGCTTTACCCGGTTCCGGTAGCAACCGTAAATATTACCGTTTGACAACTTCTTCAAACGGTGAAGACTCCCCGATAAGTTGTATAGGAGTCGTAGGAGATGACCCAAAAGACTGCAGGGCATTTGTTAAATTGGATCAAATATTTTTCGATGCAGGTATCAATGTCCCCGAGATATATGCTTATAGCCCCGATTATATTTATTATATTCAGCAGGATCTCGGGGAGATGCAGCTGATGTCTATTATTAATGAGTGTAAGCGAATGTCGCGCCGGAAAGACATTCCGGATGAAAAATATGAAGTTTCTGAGGAATTGGTGCATTATATTCGTAAATCACTTGAGGAATTGGCGCGTCTTCAAATGTTGGATATATCCCTTTGGAAGGATGCGACAGAATATCCACCGTTCTGTTCCAGGCAGATAAAATGGGATCTGAATTACTTCAAATATGAGTTTGTCAAACCAGCCGGTGTGGTTTTTGATGAAGAAGCGTTGGAGAATGATTTCGAGCAGTTATCATCCGACTTGTTAAATAGATCCGGAAAATGGGGCTTCATGTATCGGGATTGTCAAAGCCGCAATGTGATGATCTTTGATAACAAGACATATTTTATCGATTTTCAAGGCGGAAGAATGGGTCCGATGATCTATGATGTTATATCTTTTCTTTGGCAAGCCAAGGGTAACTTCCAACCCGCATTGAAAAGAGAGATGCTCGAAGAATATATCTCTTATTTTCCTGAGGGGACATTTGGTTCGACCGTTTCCGTGAGAGATGAAATTGTGAATAGGTTCCTTCTGTTCCGTACGTTGCAGGTGTTAGGCGCATATGGATTCCGAGGTCTTGTGGAGCGTAAGGCTCATTTTATAGAGAGTATTCCAAGTGCATTATCTAATCTTGAAGAAGTGATTGCCACCGGCATTGCCGATAGTTATCCCGAGCTTAAACGCGTAGCTCAGACCCTTTGTGGTTTTTCGAAATTCCGTGCGCCTGTTACGAAGGATTTAAAAGTAAAGGTATTCAGTTTCTCATATAAGAAGGGTTATCCTGAGGATCTGACAGGAAATGGAGGTGGATTCATGTTTGACTGTCGAGGTATGCATAATCCCGGACGTTATGAGGAGTATAAACAATTGACGGGTCGGGATAAAAGTGTGATTGAGTTCCTTGAAAACAGGGGAGAGGTTCAATCGTTTGTAGATAATGCTTTAAACATGGTCGAGCCAGCCGTAGAAGCATATCTAAGGAGAAAATTCAATAACCTTCAGGTAGGGTTCGGTTGCACCGGAGGGCAGCATCGCTCAGTCTATTGTGCCGACAGACTCGCACGGATATTAGCTGAGAGATTTCCGGCGGCTAATATTCAAATTATTCATCGCGAACAAGGAATTTTTGAGTCTTTATGAAAGCAATGATTCTTGCAGCGGGGTTAGGAACCCGCTTACGTCCCTGGACTTTGTCACACCCCAAGGCATTGGTACCCGTGGAAGGTGTGCCGATGCTTCGCAGAGTGATTGAATCCTTATCTGCTCAAGGTTTTAATTCTCTCGTTGTAAACACTCACCATTTTTCAGACCAGATTATCGATTATCTGAATGAAAACTCGTTCTTTTCTGCTGAAATCAGTGTGAGTGATGAGAGTGAGGAACTCCTGGATACCGGAGGAGGTATTCTGAATGCAAAGAAGCTTATTGATAATGAGCCGGTGCTTGTTCATAATGTTGATATTCTTTCCACTGCGGATCTTAAAGAATTATACAATTTTCATGTCAGCAATGGAAACGACATATCATTACTCGTTTCTGACAGGGAGTCGAGTAGAAAGCTGATTTTCGATGAAAACTCTCAATTATGCGGATGGCATAATTTGAAAGAGAATATTTTCCGGAATATTAGAAAAGTCGATAATGGAAAGGAATATGCTTTCAGTGGAATCTACATATTGAGCCCGAAAGCTCTTGATGCTTTAGATGAGTATTCTCAAAGAATAGGAAAGAAGGCTTTTCCGATAATGGATTTTTTCCTTTCCCGTCAACCTGATTTAAAAATAGTTGGGTATGTAGACAATACTCTAAAAGTTCTTGACATCGGTAAACCTGCCTCCCTCGCATCTGCCACCGAATTCCTAAAACGTTAAATAAAAAAACTTCAGCCAACCGCTGAAGTTTTTTTATTTAACGGATATTTTATATTTCACTGATCAATCTCATTGAGATTACACATGCCTATGGTTGTGCATGAAGTCCCTTGATTTTGTTGCGTTAAATTGAAAAACGCAACCGATAATAAGGAACAATACGGCAATACCACCGAGCCACCAAGTAGCTGCAACGCTTACAGTAAAGCAAGATATTATAAGCAAAATTGAGCCTATAATGTAACTGATAATTGATAGTGTTTTCATAATTTGTGTGTTTTTCAATTAGTGTATTAAAAGTCTTTCTTGCTTTTAAAACGTATTAAAGCGCTTAAAGTTCAGCTGACTTGAGTTTTTCGGCATTCTCAGCTACAATCAGTGAATCGATACAGTCTTGGATATCTCCATCCATGAATGCACCGAGATTATAGATGGTGTAGTTGATACGGTGATCCGTGATGCGTCCTTGTGGAAAATTGTAGGTGCGAATCTTTGCAGATCGATCTCCTGTGCTGACCATTGTCTTGCGTTTTGAAGCTATGTCATCCAAATATTTCTGATGTTCCCGGTCGTAGATGAATGTTCTCAAACGCGCAAGTGCTCTCTCCTTATTCTTAGGTTGATCACGGGTCTCCGTACACTCAATCAGAATCTCCTCAACTACGCCTGTATTCGGATTTTTCCAATTATACCTAAGTCGCACACCTGATTCCACTTTATTAACATTCTGACCTCCGGCACCACCGGAACGGAAAGTGTCCCATTTAATTTCACCCTCATGAATCTCTACTTCAAATTCCTGGGCTTCCGGAAGTACGGCAACGGTTGCTGCTGAGGTGTGTACTCGTCCCTGAGTTTCAGTAGCCGGTACCCGCTGTACACGGTGCACACCACTTTCATATTTCATGGTGCCATATACATCTGTCCCAGTGAGATTGAACACAATCTCTTTGAATCCTCCAGCTGCACCCTCTGAAAAAGACGATACACTCAGTTGCCATCCTTTGGACTCTGCATATTTCTGATACATTCGGAAGAGATCTCCTGCGAACAATGCAGCTTCGTCTCCACCGGTACCTCCTCTGATTTCCACTACGGCATTCTTGGAATCGTCGGGGTCGGCAGGAATGAGAAGAAGCTTAATTCTCTCCTCCAAGCCCGGGAGTTCTGCTAAGGCTGCATCCATCTCCTCCTTTGCCATTTGTTTCATCTCCTCATCATCCTCCGATGCAATTATTTGCTTAGATTCAGAGATAAGGTCGAGCTTGGATTTATATTCATTTCGGGCTTTCAGGATTACCTCTAAATCATGGTATTCCTTAGTTAGTCTAACATATCTTTTTTGATCAGCCAAGACAGCAGGATCGGTTATAAGAGTTGAGATCTCTTCAAATCTGCCATCAAGTCCTTCCAATCTGTCAAGAAGTGAAATTTCTGCCATCTAATAAAATTTTTCTTTAAGTAAGTTTGATAAATTACTATTATAAGTATTTTAGCTGAATTTGCGTACAAAATTAACAAAAAAATAGCTAATGGAGGATGTTTATGAAGTCAGAATTTGGTAGGGAGAAAAAAATGAATTAATTTTGTGGCTGAAATCCGCATAAGCGGACTAAAATTAATCTTTAATCAATAATAAACCGGCAAGTTTATGGCAACAAAAATCAGATTACAACGCCATGGTCGCAAGAACTATGCGTTTTATCCAATTGTAGTAGCCGATAGCAGGGCACCACGTGATGGTAAATTTATTGAAAGGATAG
>CAZEJY010000020.1:0-43094 GCA_964512705.1 uncultured Sangeribacter sp.
TTGAGTAATTATATATACCGGATATTTGAAATACAATAATTAAATCAAGGAGATTAATCTGTTCCATTCACATCAGTAATGCGGAAAAAGATATCGATAACTAATTCTAAATGGATACAAACAATGATATATATCGCCGGATACATTTCGCTGTAATGGCTATTGAGAGCGGTGCACGGAAGTTAGGTATATCCGGCAAGGAAATGCACGACAGATTGAGCAAACAAGGTTTAATCCGAAACAGACTTATAAAAAGATATGATGAACTTCATACGCAAAGTCTCGATTGGGTTGCCGATGACATTAGCGAAACACTTCTAAACTGGGAGGCCGGGTTATGATTACACTTTATCACGGATCATATATTGAAGTGCCATCTCCATTGGTAGGACTGGGAAGGAAAAAGGTAGACTTCGGTCAAGGTTTCTACCTCACTAAGCTATATAATCAGGCAAAAGCTTGGGCCGAAGCGATTGCAGAAAGGAAAGGCAGGAATAAGCAGCCTATTGTAACGGAATATACTTTGGATTATACCTCTATTAAAAAGGACGGGTTTCGTGTAAAGGTTTTTGAATCATATGATCTCGAATGGCTTGAGTATGTGATAGATTGTCGGCGCGGAGGCGAAATGCAAAAGCAGTATGATATTGTAGAGGGTGGTGTGGCCAACGATAATGTCATTGATACTGTTGAGGATTATGAGAACGATATTATCACAGCAGAACAGGCGCTTGGTCAGCTGCGATATAAGAAAGTCAATCATCAGATCTGCATTCTTAATCAGGAGATTATAGATAATTATTTGATATTTAAATGTTCTGAGGTGCACAGTTATAAAAGATTGTAAAATATGAGAGACAACGTACTATGGCGCAAACAAAGCCGAATAATAATGCTCTTGGCTGACGCGCTTAATATATCGCCGGAGCGGGCTCTTGACCTATTTTACAGCACAAAGGTATATGAACAAATTGCAGACCCTAAATATGGTCTGCAATTAATGAGCGATGATTACATCCTTGAAGAATTAATCGCTGAGTTAAGAGAGAACTAAACAAAAAAGCCTTTTCCTGTTTAGTCTTTCAAAAGTTATGCTCGGGGTATTAAGCGAGGCAGTTGTCGAGGGCGGCGGTGATGGCTTTGCGATCCATGTCTTTGCCAATGAAGACGATTTTGTCCATGCGGTCGCCGTATTCAGGATCCCAGTCGCGGACTAAACCGGGTTCCTGCTTCATTATTTCAATCAGCTCCTCTTCGGGTGCAGTGGCAAACCATAAGCCTGCCTCCTTGATACTTTTCTGTACGCCTGCCTGTTCAAATAGAATTGACATGTCGCGATTGTGACTGAAATAAAGAACACCCTTTGCGCGAATCACACTCTTAGGCCACTCTAAATTCACAAATCTGTCGAATTTGTTGAAGTCGAATGGTCGACGACGCATGTAAACAAAGGTGCCGATGCCGTATTCCTCCGCTTCTCCTTCGCCATGATGATGGTGGTGATGATGACAGCAATGTCCATGTTCATGATCGCAATGACTATGGTCTTCGTGGTCGTGGTCATGATGATGATGGTCATGATCGTGTTCCTCATCTTCATGGTGCTGTTCGATCTCTTTGACCCATGTTGCAGAGGTTGCCGTTTGTTCGAAGTCGAAGAGGTGAGTATCGATAATCTTAGAAAGGTCTACATCGCAGTAGTTGCATTCCAAAATTTCAGCACGTGGTTGCAGCGCACGTATCACAGCCTTGATCTCACCAACGTCTTCACGTGACACTTCATCTACCTTATTCAGAAGAATCATGTTGCAGAATTCGATTTGCTGGATAATCAGATTCTCAATATCCTCCTCATCAATTGTTTCCTTATTGAGTGCGTTACCGCTTGCGAATTCGCTCTTCATTCGAAGTGCATCTACAACAGTCACGATACAATCGAGATGAGGACGGATGATATCCGGACGAAGAGGATTGACAGCATGCTCCATCTGTTCTATTGTCTGCGCTATTGGACCAGGCTCACAGATTCCGCTTGCTTCAATCACTATGTAGTCGAATCGTGCCGCTTCAATGAGGTCTGAAATCTGTTTCATCAGGTCGCCACGAAGTGTACAGCAGATACAACCATTCTGGAGGGCAACCAAGTCTCCATCCTCTCCTTGACCAACTATACCTCCTTTCTGGATAAGGGAAGCATCTATATTCACTTCACCTAAGTCATTTACAATAACTGCAAAACGAATACCTTTCTTGTTTTCAAGTATTCGGTTAAGCAGGGTGGTTTTACCACTTCCGAGATAACCGGTGAGCAGTGACACCGGCATTATATTTTCAGGATATTTCTTATTCATAGTTATTAAAATACTTTTCACTCCATATGGCGTTTGAGAGATATAACTGCAGGTTGCGGTATGTTTCGGTCATTCTCCATCGTCCTGAGTAATTCAGGAGCGAAATCAAGGTGTTTGTATAGTCGGAATGCCAACATATCCCCCTCCTCAGGAGTTCGTATCTCCGAAGCGAGTTGAAGTGCTTTCTCCATATTAACGTTTTTGGGAGGGAAAAGGTAGCACGCAAGTAAACGGGATTCTCTGACTTCCCGATCTTCCCAAAGTTTATCAGCCAGCTCCGCGAGTTTCTCCTCTGAATTGGATTCTTTCAACTTTCTCGCTATAGCTGCAATCTGAGGAATCTGCAGCCCAAATATAACCTTATAATGCATTCCCGCCTTGCGCAGGGTATCGGCTACGATACCATTGCGCAAGGCGAAAAATTCCTTCTTTATGTCTTGAAGCATTAAAGTAGTTTGTTTATTTACATGTTGAATTAGGAGAGGTGAGAGGTGAGTAGTCGCGGCTCAGACGGAGCATCTGCTCTGTGTAATTCTCCGGATATGTGATGGCTATATCGGTGATTTCTCCTTTCTCATTATATGCTGGAACATACACAGGGTTAATGAAGCCTCTATATGGTGGGATATCAAGAGATTCATAACGCTTGAGCACCTCTTTGTGTAACTTCGGATCAATCTTTACAGCATATTTCTGCACAAGATCATTACCACCTTTGTAATCACCTTCGCTCTTGATTCTTTGTACCTCTGCGAGTAATTCTCCAAGAAGTTCACGCATTTTGGTGTAGTCATTGATCTTTACGTAGGTCTTACCACCCTTCTTGGTGAGTTCTACAACATCCTTGCCACCTTTAGCTTTCTTTTTACCATTCTGAAGTACCCACTGAGCGATCAACTGACGATTACGCATGTGAGCTTCCTCAACATCCTTGCCAAGTTCGATACGATTCAGCTGAGTCATCAAACCGTTGAGCATGTACTTATAGTATTCTGCCTTATATGCTTCAGGATTATCGAGAATACCGATTTCAATAAGTTTCGGATCTGCAAGATAATAGAGAGCAAAGAGGTCAGCGCGGGCTTCTTCGAGAGTGGAGCCATTCTCTTTCAAAGCATCTGGATCTGTGCCGGGGAGAAGTTTACCGGAACCATGTCCAAGACACTCATGCAAATCTGTGTGAAGCATGTCGGTGATGTAGAGATAATCGTCAAGAAGCTTACCGGTTGGGGCGTCAATGACAAATTCCTCGTTAAATCCATTCCCCTTACTTGCCATTGCGTATGCCTCTGTAATATTTTCGAGGGTTACAGACTTTGAACCATGTTGAGCACGAATCCAGTTTGCATTCGGGAGATTGATACCGATTGCTGTAGCCGGATATGCATCTCCGGCAAGCATGGCAGCATTAATCACCTTAGCGGAAACACCCTTTACCTTATCTTTTTTGAAGCGCTTCTCAACAGGTGAGTGATCTTCAAACCACTGTGCGTTGGCTGAAATTGTTTCTGTGCGTTTAGAAGATTCATTATTGCGGAAATTCACGTATGATTCCCAGGCACCGGTCATTCCGAGTGGGTCTCCATAGCTCTCGATAAATCCATTTACAAAGTCAATATCGGATTTAGTATCCTCAGCCCAAAGGATTGAATACTCGTCGAAGAGGCGAAGGTCACCTGTGATATAATAGTCAATAAGTTTGGTGATATATGCTTTCTGTGCATCGTTCTCAGCAACATTTTTTGCTTTGTCGAGATAGTAGATGATCTGCGCGATTGCCGGACCATAAAGACCGGTAAGGGAGTAAGTCTCCTCCTTAATCTTACCATTCTCCTTTACAACTTTAGAGTTCAATCCATAGGAGATAGGAGTGGGGTCGTTCGGATCTTTCATTGCATTATAATATGCTTCAACCTCTGCCTGAGTGACACCATCTCCGTAGAGATTATTGGCAGATGTGAGTACCACATCCTGAGTACCATCCTGATTAACGCGCTTAGGCATTACTGTGGGATCAAAGATTACCGGGATGAGTGTTTCCATCATCTGAGCCTTAGTCTGCCCCGGATTTAACGGGAGGCAGCAATCTTTGAGCTTACCAACCTGCTCCTCAAAGAAAGCTTGGGTGAAGCCGGGTTGGAATTTATCGGTAGAATAGTGGTGGTGTAGACCATTTCCGAACCACACAAGTTTCAAATATTTTTCAAACTCCTTGAAGTCTTTGGAATTCCTGTCGCCATCATAATTGGTGTAGATATTTTCGAGAAGCTGGCGAATCTGAAGATTGTATTTGCCATTCTGATCCCACAGGATATCTCTACCCATTTGAGCAGCCTCAGAAAGGTAATAGAGCATTTTCTTCTGCTCAAGGGTTAACGACTGGTATTCCGGTACTTCATAACGAAGAACCTCTATATCCCCAAATCGATCAACATGAAAATCAAAATTTTTGTCTTGTAGAGCTTGTGCCGGCACAGCAGCCAAAGAAGCCAACATAATACTTGAGATAAATTTATTCATTTTAGTTAAATATGATTTTACTTTGGGAGGATTAATTATTCAACATATAGGACTAAACCTTTGAGGTATTCACCTTCCGGGTGTGCAATATCAATTGGGTGATCGGCAGGCTGGGTCAACTGATGAAGAATTCTAACCTTTCTTCCCGATTTTGCAGCTGAAGTGAATACAGCCATTCGGAACATATCCTTAGTAATAGCCTGCGAACAGGAGAATGTAAATAGAATGCCTCCTGACTTTATTTTTTCAAAAGCTTTGGCGTTCAGTTTTCTGTAGCCGATCAGACCATTCTTTATAGCGCTCCGGTGTTTAGCAAATGCCGGAGGATCAAGAATAATCAGATCATACTTATCCTTCTCCATATCAGCAAGGAACTTGAATGCGTCAATGCCAAAGGTGTTATGACGTTTGTCATCCGGGAAATTCAAGGCAATATTGGCATCAGTGAGAGCAACAGCTTTTGCAGAGGAGTCAACAGAATCAACAGATTTAGCACCTCCTCGCATAGCATAGACTGAAAATCCTCCGGTGTAGCAGAACATATTCAGGACCGTACGGTCTTTAGCAAATTTCTCAAGAAGACTCCGGTTTTCGCGTTGATCAACAAAAAAACCGGTCTTCTGTCCTTTGAGCCAATCAATATTGAACTGCAATCCATTTTCCAAAGCTATATTCCCATTGTAGCTTCCTATCAAATACTCATTATCGGGATCAAGATGAGCCTTATAAGGGAGAGTTGTATCTGATTTATAATAGACATTTCTTATTCTTGCTTCCGGAATCAGGGTAAGGGCATCCGCAATTTTTTTTCGTTCAAAGTGCATACCCGGAGAGTGAGCCTGCATCACAGCCGTGTCTCCATATATGTCTATTACAAGCCCGGGAAGGAAATCACCTTCACCATGGACCAGACGAAAACAGTTGTTATCAGGGCGGATGAGACCAAGGGTTTTACGCAGTTGAAAAGCGGATGTCAGTCTATGCAGGAAGAAATCATCCCTGATTTTGTCCACACCAAATTCAATTATCCTGACCGCTATACTACCAATCTGAAAGTGTCCGATACCTAACACATTCCCTTTGGAGTCAACAACTGTCACCAAGTCTCCCTCTTCCACATCGTCGGGGATTGAAGCGATGGCTCCTGAGAAAACCCAAGGATGGAATCTGAGAATTGATTCCTCCTTTTTAGGTTTAAGTTTTATTATTTTATCTGACATAATTATTAGGCTGAAAATAATTTATGGGGTTGTCTTTTACTCTTAAACGCCATTTATTTAAACAGACGGACTATATCCATGCCGTTAGCATAAAGGAGTAGAAGTATCAGGATGGTCATGCCTGCAATCTGGGCATATTCCAGGAATTTATCAGATGGTTTACGGCGGAATATTACCTCATATAGGAGGAATAGCACGTGGCCTCCATCAAGTCCCGGAATCGGTAGGATGTTCATGAATGCGAGAGCTACGGAGAGGAATGCAGCGATATTCCAGAACGCAATCCAATCCCATTTTTCAGGGAAAATAGAGCCGAGTGTTCCGAACCCGCCAATACTTTTAGCGCCCTCCTTGGTAAATACCATTTTCATTGACTTGGCATAGGAGGTCAGTTTGTCCGTACCCATTTCGATTCCTCTTGGAACGGATTGGAAGATATTATAGTGAATCTCCTTTGTCTTGAAGAACTTGGATGGATCCACTTCTAAGCCTACTCCCATCTTTGAATTCTCCGAAAGATGTACGCTACTGTAGATCGTATCGGTTTTGTTACCGTTTTTGCGTAAAATCCCGAGTACTACGTTAGCATTGTCATGACCCGGGAGAGTAGCCATGAACTCATCTAAGGTAGGAGTCGCAATTGAATCTATGGAGAATATCTCGTCACCGCTCTTGATGCCCGCTTTATCCGCACCCTCTCCCGGCATAACCTGAGTGATTCGGGTTGGGAAGCGGTAAGCGAAGAAATTGACCATTGCCGTGTCGCTCTTAACCTCGTTCTCAAGATTAAAGATAAATTTTTCAGGGATAGAGATGTTTACGGTGTCCTTACCATCGCGAAGCACTGTCACATTCTTAGCCTGAATCATCTTCATGCGCGCTTCCACGGGATTATCAAGAGACTCGCCGTCAGCAGTGAGTGGAATATCACCATTATGGAAACCTATTTTACGGGCCTCTCCGGAATAGGTGAACCCCATTTTTGCTTCATGGGTAGGGACATACTTTTCGCCTGTGGCATAAACCAGCCCGGCATAGATGATAATAGCCAAAAGGAAGTTAAACAGCACCCCGGCAATCATCACAAGAAGGCGTTGCCATGCAGGTTTGGAACGGAACTCCCAGTCCTTTGCAGGTTGTTTCATCTGCTCCGTATCCATTGACTCATCTATCATGCCGGCAATCTTACAGTAGCCACCGAGGGGAAGCCATCCTATACCATATTCGGTGTCGCCCCAGAAAGAAGATTTCTTTCCTGCTTTCATATCTTCTTCATCTGAAGTGGCATTCTTGAAAGCCTTCTTCTTACCCAATCCTCCAAAATATTTCTTAGGCTTCCATTTGAACAGTTCTGTCCATGGATTGAAAAAGATATAGAATTTCTCTACTTTGATCCCGAATATGCGGGCAAATAGGAAATGTCCAAATTCATGAATTATCACAAGTATGGCAAAAGCCAGAATCAGCTGCGTCGCTTTTATTAAAAAAGTATCCATCTAAATTATATTATGGCATTATATTAGGTCTCTTTCTTCTACTCATTTTTCAGAAAGAGTAATTCTAATTCTATTCCTATTTCTAAAACTCCTAAATTGTTAAAAAATTATCTTTAACTCTCTATAAGAGTCCGATTGCAATATTAACCGCATTTGAATTGGTTTCAATCAGGTCCTGAAGCGTAATATCCGAAATGAAAGGTGAACGCTCAAGTGTTTGCTCTACAACGCGGGGAATATCCATGAATCCTATTTTACCATTTAGAAATGCTGCGACAGCAACTTCATTAGCTGCATTGAGAATACATGGGGTATTACCACCCTTCTCAATTGCCTCGAATGCCATTCGCAATAGGGGGAATTTATTCAGATCCGGAGCCTCAAAAGTGAGATGTGAGTATTGACTGAGCTTAAGTTTCGGTCTTTCGGAATTCAGTCTATATGGATAGCTGAGTGCGAAGCTGATTGGTAGATGCATATCGGGCACGCCAAGCTGTGCCTTTATACTTCCATCGGCAAATTCCACCATAGAGTGCACAATAGACTGAGGGTGGACTGCAATCTCGATTTTATCCGGAGGAGTATTGAAAAGCCAGCGTGCTTCAATCATCTCAAAGCCTTTGTTCATCATTGAAGCAGAGTCGATAGTTACTTTGGCGCCCATCTGCCAATTCGGATGGTTAAGAGCGTCAGAAACACTGACTGATTTCAGCTCGTCGAGGCTTTTTGTCCTGAAAGGTCCTCCGCTTGCAGTAAGGATAATTTTTTCAATAGGATTATTCTCTTCGCCAACCAGACATTGGTAAATGGCAGAGTGTTCGCTATCAACGGGATGAATTTTTACACCATGTTTTTTAGCGAGAGCCGTGATGATTTCACCCGCAACAACCAGAGTCTCCTTGTTAGCCAAAGCTATTGTCTTCCCGGCTTCAATTGCTTTTACAGTTGGTATCAGCCCACTATATCCAACCATAGCAGTAATCACCACGTCGACAATAGGAAGAGTGACAACTTCGGCGATAGCATCCGCACCGGCATGTATTTGCACCGGAAGATCGGCAAGAGACCGCTTCAGATCTTCGTAATACTTTTCATCGGCAATAACGACGTGCTCGGGAAGAAACTTGCGAGCTTGGTTTGCAAGCAGTTTCCAGTTGGATTTTGCTGTGAGTACGGTTGCCTTGAAGAAATCCGGATTCGCCTCAATTATGTCTAAGCTTTGGGTACCGATGCTCCCTGTGGAGCCTAATACCGCTATGTTTTTTTTCAAATGCATAAATTCAAGTTATTAAATTCCTTCGGTTTTAACTGAAGAGAATTATCTCCCACGTGGAGCTTCGTAAGTGGCATCGGCAACAAACGAGGTATTATTAGTTCCAATATACTCATAAGGTATTAGAGGAATACCATTATGCCAGATTCTGATTCCGGTGATTCTGTGACCTTTACCATCAGGAGGAGGTGTTAATGCTATTGCTTGCCCAGATAGCACCATGTCGCCCGCCGATGATATTGGGTTTCCGACACCTTCATATCTACTTACAAATCCTTTAGAATGTTGTACTAAAATAATATAACCGCCATCTTTAGCTGAATAATAAGCGGCTAAGACTGACCCGTCGGCAATGCTTCTGACAGGTTCGTCCGGAGCCATGAGTACCCTTCCGAGGTTATCTGTTTTGGAAGAGGACGTGAAAATTCCGGCATCACTGATAGGGGAGAACATCATACCTTCGGCAGCAAGCGGAGCAAGGACGGAGATATTGAAACGCTCCCGTTCAGCCATTGCACTTACAAATCTTTTTTCCTGTGGCGAGGCAGGCAGAAGAGAATCTGAAGAAAACTCCCTTATTTCATCAGCCTGACGAACAGAATCGTCCGGAACGCGGTCAGTATCTATTGCCCGCATGATATTAGCTAAATATGCTTGTGTGGCAGAATAGACTGTTTGAATGGAGTCAAGTCTGAGAATACTCTCCTCTGTAGCCGAACGCTCCGACTGCTTCATGTAGCCGGGAAGTAATGTTTTAAGAGGGGATACCATTATTACAATTCCGGCAAGAAGGAACATCACCGCAATAAAGAAGGTGATCAAAGCCGCTAATCCGAGTCTTGACATCTTTATGTCAATGAGATTAGATAGCGTTGATTCATTCTCCAGTTTTAAGTGAAATTTCGGGTGACGTTTCATATTCAAATGCGAATTTAATGAAAAATAGTGAAATTTTCTCAACCCTTGTGCGAACAATTCCTTAATTCGAAATGTTAGATAGATAAAAATTGCAAAAAAACAACGATCGGAGAGGTATGAGCCTTAATGATCAAAAAAAAGAAAAGACCGATTTCACAAACTTATTCTTAAATTAATATTTTATGAAAACCAGAAATTTTTACTTCGCTTTCGCACTCGCAGCAGGTACAGCTGCTTATTGTGCTCCCGCAAATGCTCAGGACGTATTTGTTGATGAAGCTACAACAGTTACAGAGTTTACTTGCGATCCGACAACACACTATTTCTCCAATTGGCGTAACAATTGGTTCATTGAGGTAGACGCAGGTATCAACCAGCCTTTCGTAGAAAAAGGTAATAACCGTGGTCCATCTGTTGACCGTAAGAAAATGACACTGACCTATGGTCTTGGTGTTGGCCGTTGGGTTTCTCCATACTTCGGATTCAGGTTAAAAGCTATGGGTGGTGCATTGCACTGGGATAACAGTGTTACTCACAACAATATGGGTTGGAGCCGCGCAAAGCACGTTAATCTTCAGGCCGAGGTAATGTGGGATATGTTTAACTCACTTGGCGGTGTAAACGACAACCGTGTATTCTCAATCATTCCATTCGTAGGTATCGGTGGTGATGCAGCTTGGGATTATCGTAACGCTCTTGGTGGTGAACCTGAGGGAACAAACATCCTCAATGCTAAGATGAAACCAAAATCAGTACAATGGACTCTTCCTGTATCAGCAGGTCTTCAGTTCCGTTTCCGTCTCTGTGAATATGTCGACTTCTTTGCTGAGGCTCGTGCATCATTCTACGGTGATAACTGGAACAACTGTGCAGCAGGTCAGTCAGTTGACGCTAACGTAGCAGTTCTCGGCGGTTTCAACTTCAACATCGGTGGAAGAAACTTCAACCAGTTCAACGAGTGCAATTATATGTCACAGATCGCATCTCTTAACGGACAGGTAAATGATCTCCGTGCTCAATTACTCGCTTGTGGTGCAGAGGTTGCTAATCTTCAGTCTCAACTTCCTTGTCCGGAACCGGTTGTTCAGGAATGTGTAAATGCTCCGTTGATGACAACAGTTCGCTTCACAATCAATTCAGACAAGATCATGCCAACAGAGCAGGTTAACATCTATAACATGGCTGAATGGTTGAAGTCTAATCCTGATCAGAAGATCGTAGTTTGCGGATATGCAGATAAGGATACAGGTACATCTGAATACAACATGGGTCTTTCTGAGAGACGTGCAAATGCAGTAGCAGATGAGTTGGTTAACACCTACGGTATCTCTCGCGACCGCTTGACAGTGAAATATGATGGTTCATCAGTTCAGCCTTATGGAACTAACGACTGGAACCGTATCGTAATCTTCACTCAGGAGAATGCAAAATAAGAAGAATTATATAAATCAAAAACAGATTAATTATAACCGAATGCCGAAAGGCAAAATCCCAAGGTTCTAAGAATAAATAGTACCGTTCTTCAAACAGCGGGGGAGCTTCTGATAAGAGGCTCCCCTTTTGTTATGCCAAGGCATTGCACCGGGAAAAATATGTTTGATAGCAGAATTGAGAAATTTTAAGGAAAATTGAATTGGGATTGTTTTGTGGATTTAAATAAAGTTTGTAAGTTTGCATTATAACCCAAAGGGAAATTCAGGTACCGATTTGATTTGAAAAAATCATCGGAACCAAGTATTAACAAATACCATAAATCTAAACTGAATAACATGAATATTAATGAAATCATGGCCAATCTTGAGGCCAAACACCCCGGTGAGAAAGAGTATCTTCAGGCAGTGAAGGAGGTTCTTATTTCCGTAGAGGATGTTTATAATCAGCATCCTGAATTCGAGAAAGCCAAGCTTATCGAACGAATGGTAGAGCCAGATCGCATTTTTACCTTCCGTGTTTCATGGATTGATGACAAGGGTGAAGTACAGAATAACATCGGATATCGCGTGCAGTTTAACAATGCTATCGGTCCCTACAAAGGTGGTATCCGTTTCCACGCTTCCGTAAACCTTTCAATCCTTAAGTTCCTCGGATTCGAGCAGACATTCAAAAATGCTCTTACAACCCTACCTATGGGAGGTGCTAAGGGTGGTTCCGATTTCTCTCCACGCGGCAAGAGTGATGCAGAGATCATGCGTTTCTGTCAGGCATTCATATTGGAATTATGGCGTAATCTTGGTCCCGATCGCGATGTACCAGCAGGCGATATAGGTGTTGGTGGTCGTGAAGTTGGATACATGTACGGTATGTACAAGAAATTGGCACGTGAGAACACAGGAACATTTACAGGCAAGGGATTGAGCTTCGGTGGTAGCCGCATCCGTCCTGAGGCAACCGGATTTGGTGCTCTTTATTATACTGTTCAGATGCTTGCTGATCTTGGTACCGACATCAAGGGTAAAACAATCGCTATCTCCGGTTTCGGTAATGTTGCCTGGGGCGCTGCTACTAAAGCAACAGAACTTGGTGGAAAGGTTGTGACGATCTCCGGTCCTGACGGATACATTTATGATCCTGCAGGTCTGGATGCAGAGAAGATTGAATATATGCTTGAGCTTCGTGCTTCCGGTAATGATATTGTTGCTCCTTATGCTGATAAATTCCCGGGCTCAACATTCTATCCCGGTCGCAAACCTTGGGAGCAGAAAGTAGACATCGCACTTCCTTGCGCTACTCAGAATGAGGTTAACGGTGATGATGCCAAGGCGTTGGTTGATAATGGCGTATTGCTCGTAGCTGAAGTTTCAAATATGGGATGTACTCCGGAAGCAATCGATGCTTTCATCGCAAACAAGATACCTTATGGTCCTGGTAAAGCTGTGAATGCAGGTGGTGTGGCAGTGTCCGGCCTTGAGATGACTCAGGATGCTGAACACCTTCAGTGGAGTGCTGAGAAGGTTGATGAAATGCTTCATCAGATCATGCATGATATCCATGAGGCTTGCGTAGAGCATGGTACCCAGCCTGACGGTTATATTAACTATATGAAGGGTGCTAATATTGCCGGCTTCCTCAAGGTTGCAGATGCGATGATGGCTCAGGGTATTATCTAACCATAAAAAGCTTCGACGGTATTAAAACGCCATAATACCGGTATATAATAAAAATGGACCCGAAATTTTTCGAGTCCATTTTTATTATATGATTACGTTGATTATAACTCATCCGGCATAGGTACTTTTTTACCTGTGGCACGTACAGTCGGCATCGGTGCTTCCCATCCGCGAAGGGTAGTGCCAAGATCTTTAGCCATTTCCTTTACTTTTTTAGGATATTTGGCAGCAAGGTTATTCTTCTCCTCTATGTCATTAGCGAGGTTATAGAGCTCCAAATCTCCTGTGTGCATGCGATAGACAAGCTTCCAGTCACCCTGACGAACAGCACTCATGAAGTCTATATCTTCCTGGTCCTCGAAACGCAACTGATGAGGATAGTGAGAAATCAAAGAACGGTTATCCTTGATTCCACTAACCTTTTCAGGTATAGAGAATCGGTTAGCTTCATATACATTTTTGATTTTACCGGCTTTCTTAGCATCAGCTACATAGTTGGAGCCATCTGTAACGAGTTTTACAAATGACACTCCATCGCGTTCCTGTACGGTCTGAGGATTCTCGATCTGAGCCAATTCGCAGAAGCTCGGGAAGAAATCTTCAGTAATGATAGGAGTAGTGATACGAGTATCAGGGGCAACCTTACCGGGCCACATCACCATCATCGGTACTCGAATACCACCTTCATATACAGATCCTTTACCTTCGCGGAGAGGCAGATTCTGAGTATGCATCTCACCACCTTTCTCACCGCCGACAGAGTGACCACCGTTATCGGAATAGAAAACAAGGATTGTGTTATCGGCTATACCTTTCTCCTCGATGAAATCAAGTACTTGTCCGAGACTGACATCCATGCCTTCAACCATTGATGAATAGCGTGCCTGACCCTCATCAAGACCCATATCTATATATTTCTGATAGAAACGGTTATCTCGCTGGATAGGGGTGTGGTTAGTATAGTGTCCGAAATAAAGGAAGAATGGTATATCCTGTTTGATAGGGTGCTCCATTGCTTTGAGAGCCTCGCGAGTGATTGCGTCAGTCAAGTGCACGGTAGATCCGTAGTATTGGCTCATATTCTGCACAGAACCGTAGTCACCTTGTCCGGGGATATTACCATAGTTATCTTCCGGCTGATAGCTTTTGGGATGTCCGTTTTGAGCACCGGCGATGTTTACAACAAACCCCATATTGTAAGGGTTGGAACCGGGCGTTCCGGCAGGAGCCCAATGTGCCTTACCTACATGTATGGTATGGTAGCCTGAGTCACGAAGCAACTGAGGAAGAGGTGTCGCATAGGTAGTATTGTTCAAACCGTATGTAGTGCGATCAGCCTCATTGTCAAATTGTACGGGGCAGAGAGCATTGTAGTTCCATTGCGGGTGGGCAAAGATATCATCAAGATTTGGATTGGTTGCACCCGGGTGACCGCCGATTGCATCCGGCACGATATCCTTATAGAGAGAGCTGAAAGATGTGATATGACTGTGTGCTGAGTTCATACCCGTGAGAAGAGAGGTTCTTGTTGCAGTCGAGAGAGAACATGCATAAGCATTTGTCAGCATTGTTCCCATCTTTGAAAGTCTCTCCATGTTAGGAGTTTGGAACTGCTTATTGCGAGCATATACCTCATCTCCAAATGGCAGTGAAGTTTCAGTCCAACCAAAGTCATCTACTATAAAGAAGATGATATTCGGACGGTCTGCTCCCATTGCAGTTGTTGTAGCAGCAAGAGGGAGGGCGAAAGCCGCGTTTCTTAATATTTTGCTATAATTCATATAAGTTTTTATGATTAGATTAGTCAGTCCTAAATTATTTGTAGATACCCTTTTGTGCGGTTAATTCAGCCTGGATCTCTTTCGGATCAAGAGCACGAGGTTCTATACCGGATTTTGCACTTAACGCAGCTGCAATACCGGCAGCGTGACCGATAGCGCCACAAGTAGCTCCAACACGGAGAGTACCCATTGCCTCGCGGTCCGAAGAGATACATCTTCCCGCAACAAGCAGGTTATTTACTTTGACCGGAACTAAAGAGCGGTAAGGAATCTGATATGGGAGAGGAACGAACATGTCATGAGCACCATTTTCACCCTTCTGAGGGTGAACATCGATAGGCCAGACACCAACTGCAATAGCATCCTCAAACTGATGGTTTTCGGCAATATCCTCGCGATTCAGGGTATATTCTCCGGTGAGACGGCGTGTTTCGCGAATGCCCATAGTGGCAGCAGTAGTCATTATCCAGCACTTATCGAAACCATCGCAGTTCTTACGATAGAAATCCACAATCTGATGTGCATCGTGGCGTCCTTGTATTTCTGCTTCGGTCAATTCTTTGGCATTTACAGCCGAGCCATAAACACGAGTTGTGTTAACCCATGGATAGTTAGTGCGTAGACCTCCGAACCAAGGACCTCCAAAGAATGGAAGCTCTCCTTTTTCATACGCCTTATTCAGCATATCGTTGTCTATTGCCATATCACGGCGTCTGGTTGTATAGGGCATCATCTCTTTTCCGAGGTATCCCGGTTCCGGACCCATAGGGATGCAAAGCTCCTCATCGAATGGATCAGTGCCTTTTGGAGTAACCTCAGCGAGGAAGAAAGGCATTGTCATAGGCTGTAACGCTTCCGAGATACGGAATTCAGCCCCTGAACGAGCCATCACATCTCCGTTTCCTGTACAATCTACAATTGATTTAGCGAGAATAGCTCCTCTACCATCCACATTCTCTACAATCACACCTTTCAGGGTATCGCCATCCATAATGGCATCGCACACCCAAGTATGAAGGAGGAGATTAACGTTATATTTTGCAAGCAATTCATCTGCTGCAAGTTTCATTATTTCAGGATCTGAGCTGAGAACCCAAGATCTGTTATCCTCGACACCACCTTTTTCAGCAGCGAGACGAAGCCATTCACCCATCACGCCATCTACGCAACGGCGATAGGGGCGAAGCCATGAATTGAATCCACCCAGAGTTGTTACGAGACCATTGGTCCACATTCCTCCAAAGGAACCAAGAGACTCAACGAGCATCGTGTTGGCACCTGTTTTAGCTGCACCGACTGCAGCACAAACACCGGAGGGTCCACCACCGACTACGAGTACATCAACTTCCGCGAGGATTGGTAGCTCACGGGCAGGTTCACTATAAAATTTCTTTTCCATAATATGTTAGGTTTAAATTATTCTGATTATATGACAATAAAAGAGGGGAGAATGTACTAAAGGATTAGAATTCCACTTGCAGGAATTCCACATTACTAACTTCTGAGTCTCCGATTGGTTTGACTTCAAATTCAGGAGTCTCATTATAGAGCGCAACCTGATGGCGAATCTGTCTGGTCCCGTCAATGGAGGTTGCCTTGAATTTTTGTTTTCCAAGCTTTACTTCTGTTTCCCCTTTGAGATCAAAAGTGAGATAGAGTCCTCCGAAATCAGAGTGAGAACCGGTTTTGACCTTTCTTCCCTGACCATGATAATCCGGCACAAGCATATCGGTAGAGACCCAATCCACAGGAGATTGATTAATCATATCGAAATGTTGGAATTTATCGGCATGGGATTCTGAGAGGAGCCCGTCTTCGTGAGCTTTAAGATGATACATGGCATATTCATCGGGTTTAATCCTGGTTGCACTGATAGCCATGATGATATTTCCAAGTCCTTTAACTTCCGGATAAGTGGATTGATAAAGAATTCCCATCAAAGGGGTCGACTTATCATGATTTACGTTTCTAATAATGTTGTTTGCGCGGTTGTTGGAGGTAACAACATAATTCCCTTTCCCAAATATGTCGTCAGCCATGCGGATGATGCGCTTGTAATGAACTCCTGTGGAGTCAACCAGTTTAGGCTCGATGAACACGAAAATTCCAGCTTTCTTGCATTCATTAAGATAGGTGTGTAGGGATGGAATCTTCGATTGGTTCTTCGGATCGTCGGCTCTGAGTTTATAGCTGTTCTGGAGCTCTGACCATGTAAGGTCTTTTATTTCAACAGTTTTGTTGATATCGGAACCATCAGCATTAAGACATGTACGGTTGAGCCCGGGATCGTGCATGACTACAATTGAATCATCTTTTGTAAGGCGCACGTCTGTTTCAATCGCATCAAATCCGGCTCTCTTTGCGAGCCATATAGCTTCGAGAGAGTTCTCCCCGGCTATAGTATGCTTGAGATCTACACCTCTGTGAGCTATAAACTTTCTTTTGGGAAGATTGCCGGATGTATCAGCTGCCATATAAATGGATGGAATCATTATAAGTGCAGCTAAAGATAAAATCCGGAGGATGCTTAATCTTATTGAGTAATTCATGATGAGTTGTTTAGAAAGAACAAATATATAAAAATTGGCTGAAAAGTGCAATAAAAAGGAACTTATTCTTCAGTTGAAAAATAAGTTCCTTGATTTAAAGGTTATGATACTTATGATTAATATCTCATTAGTATGCCGTCAATCAGAGCATGATTTGTGTGTATATTCATATTCTCATCATCCGGTGTGAAGCGGAGTTCAATAGTATGCGAGCCGGGGGAAAGCTTCACAGGTAATGAATTAGTGTATCCCCAGTCATACCAATTGTTGGTACCTCTCTGTGGAAATACTACCGTACCTATTTGATTGCCATCTACGAATAGGGTTCTTACAGCACATTTGTTAAGAGTGTTTACCGGACCGTTGCCATTGGCATAGCGGAATGAGATATTATAAGTAGCATCCTGATCAACATCTACAGGAATCTCCAGGCTCTCATTCTTATGATCAATTTCGGCAAATCCATTGCCGAGATAACCTTTTACACCCTCCTCCGGAATCTCAGAGATCTCTAAAGAGGTGAGCTGCGAATGTTCTGCAGGCATATCTAACCATATCTGATCGCGGTTATTGCGAGGCTCAGATGCAAATCCTTCGACACCATCTGAACTGACACCGATGATCTGATATTCACCGGGTAGAGTGGCATCAAAAGTTGTTGATCGAGTTTCAGCCACAACCTTACCATCTTTAACAACTTTATACTTGCCTATGTATTCTATTGGATTCCATTTCAGAGTATTCCCTTCAAACCAGGCAATAGGAGTCAATGGAGCTTTCCGGTTGGCAACCGAGTTGACGTTATAGTCGTTGGTGAATTCATCAGCCATAACAATATCTATAATCATCTTTCCTTCCATTTTGTCGGCAGGAATGAATGGAGCTTGTTCCTTACCATTAACTTTGAATGATTTGATTTTGTCGCCATATCCTGAAATGTTTATATCCAATATAGCATTGCGATACTTGAAACCTGTCAGAGACCGATCAGCAGCCAGTGCTTTAGGGACAAATGGGTGGAAGGCAAGTCCATTGGTCTTGAAATCAATACCGAACAGAATCTTATGAGTGACTGCCAAATTTCCACTGAGACACCAGAGCATATTGGATGAATTAACTTCAGTGCCAATGTCTCCGTTGTCGAGGTTGAAATTCTCCTTATTGGTACAGAAGAGAGCAGCAGGTCGGAAAATAGACCCGATCGCTTGGAGCGTGCCCGGTTCATTTCCAACTTTTGCATTTGCTAAAGCCCACCATGCAGCAACCCAGGGCCACAAAGAATTATTGTGATAAGCTGGAATGTCGGCTATCTGGGGATAAAAGATAGCTGCTCCAAAAGGCGTTGTGGGATTACTTTGTGTTATTTTTGCAGCACGATCACCGGGTGCAATATCCCACATTATGGAGAGGGATTCTCCGAGAGTTTCCGCTCGGGGATTCATAATCAGGTTGTCTCTTCCGTAGAGATACATTCCGTAATATCCCTTGTCATCGAGCCATAATTCTTTATTAATTGCTGCTGCAATTTTCTCAGACTGCGCAGCAGCCATTTTTTCGACGTCCTTGTGCCCGAGGATACCGGCAATTTCAGAAAGAACGCGCCATGCCTCGGCGTGAAGCACCGAAGTGGAAAGGGTCTCCGTGTTATAGATGTCAGCTGTCTGCATCCATCTTGGATGACTTTGCTCACGCCAGTCTATAAATGAGGTCTCACCCTTTACGAGTCCTGTCTCCTTAGAGATAACTTTATTCTGATCAGTTTCAAGAGATCGTTTGATTATCGGATATATATACTCCAGCCAATCTTTGTCTCCGGTAACTTTATACACCTCAAAAGCTGCAATTGCCCAGATCTCGCGGTCTGTTGAGACTGGCCAAGCACCTCCCGAACCGGTATCCTGAATGATTCTTCCTTTGCTATCCACCTTCTTACGGAGTGAAATCATTGATGCTTCCGGCTGCAGATAAGCCATGGAAAGCAGAATGGAGTAGCTGACATCGCGAGTCCAGACTCCTGCCCATTCCTTACCGGTTCTCAGTGTAGTATCGGGTTCAACGGCATTAATCATCTCGTCGAGTCCCATATTGTAGACTGCCTGATGTAATTGATTGGGCGTGCGCAATTGCGGATAGGTGTTGATATTGTTTTTGAGCTTCCACTCATTATCAATTCCCATGTGATAGCCGGGTTGTCCATGATAGTTGGATATCAATTGGTATGGCCCGGGTGCAAATGCCTTGAATTCCCCTTGAATGATAGAATCTCCTTCCCAACGGTATGTATCGGTGGAAACGATAACCTGAGCGTCTGTATATGTGAAGTGCGACATAGCTAATGCCGCACTCCATAAAAATAGTTTCTTCATTTTATTCAAAACAGTTAAGCTGATTATTTTCCACATGTATCCATGGGACAACGTGGCTTGATCTGCTTAAAGAAGTCATTACCCTTGTTGTCAACGAGAATAAATGCAGGGAAATTCTCAACTTCGATTTTCCAGATCGCTTCCATGCCAAGCTCAGGATACTCGAGGCATTCTACGCTCTTGATAGAATTCTTGGCAAGGATAGCAGCCGGTCCACCGATAGAACCAAGATAGAAACCACCATGTTTCTTGCAGGCATCTGTCACTTGCTGAGAACGGTTACCCTTAGCAATCATTACCATAGAACCACCGGCAGCCTGGAACTGATCAACGTAGGAGTCCATACGACCTGCAGTTGTTGGACCGAATGAACCTGATGGAAGTCCTTCCGGTTTTTTAGCGGGACCAGCATAGTAGATTGGATGATCCTTGAGATATTGAGGCATCTCCTCACCGGCATCAAGGCGTTCCTTGATTTTAGCGTGTGCGATATCACGACCTACTATGATCGTTCCGTTCAAGGAGAGACGAGTGGAAACCGGATATTTACCAAGTTCCTCAAGAATCTCAGCCATCGGGCGATTGAGGTCGATCTTTATAACCTCACCCTCGCCGGCATTGCGATACTCTTCAGGTATCAATTCTCCGGGGAATTCATCAAGTTTCTCTACCCAGAGACCATCTTTGTTAATTTTAGCTTTAACGTTGCGGTCGGCAGAACAGCTTACTCCCATGCCTACAGGGCAGCTTGCACCGTGACGAGGCATACGGATCACGCGGATATCGTGTGCGAAGTATTTACCACCGAACTGAGCACCGAGTCCTATATTGTGCGCAGCCTCAAGAAGTTCTTTCTCCAATTCTACATCACGGAAAGCATGACCATATTCATTTCCCTTAGTCGGGAGATTGTCGTAATATTTTACGGATGCTTTCTTCACTGCTGCAAGATTAGCCTCGGCTGAAGTACCACCGATAACGAATGCAATGTGATAGGGAGGACAAGCAGCTGTTCCGAGAGTCTTCATCTTCTCAATCAGGAAAGGAACCAAAGTCTTTTTGTTGAGGATAGCCTTTGTCTCCTGATAGAGATAAGTTTTATTTGCAGAACCACCACCTTTTGCAACAAAAAGGAACTCATATTCGCTACCCTCAGTTGCGTGGATTTCTATCTGAGCAGGTAGATTGCAGCCAGTATTCACCTCATCATACATGTTAAGAGGTGCATTCTGTGAATAGCGGAGGTTGTTTTCAGTATAAGTCTTGTAAACGCCTTCAGAAATCTTCTCTTCATCGTTGCAACCTGTCCAGACATGCTGACCCTTGTATGCTGCGCAGATGGATGTGCCTGTATCCTGACAGAAAGGCAACACACCTTTAGCTGCGATCTCTGCATTACGAAGCATTGTGAGAGCAACATACTTGTCGTTTTCTGAAGCTTCCGGATCGTGCAGAATCTTTGCGACCATCTCATTGTGCTCTCTACGAAGCATGAAAGAGCAGTTGCGTGAAGCTACGTTTGCCAAAACAGTCAGACCTTCAGGGTCGACTACAAGCATTTCATGACCATTCCAATTTTCGGTCTTAACATAATCTTTAGTAATCAGTTGATACTCTGTGGTATCAGGTCCCAGGGGAAACATCTCCTGATAATGAAAAGGTTTGGTTGCCATTATTTATGATTTTATTTTGAGTTATCTTCTCTAAATCTGATTGAAGCATCGCGGCTCACTACATGTTAGATATTAACATAGCAGCTGCGTGGAATCAATCGTTTTCACTTTGTGGAGAGATGATCTCTACCAATTGCGAAATTAATATTTATTAATGAATTTAGCAAGAAGGATAGACGTTAAGAATCCACTAATTTCCCGATTAATTTTTTCTCCGTGGTTGCATCGAAATGGAGGCGAAGATAATCGGTTGCAAATCGGATTTTGAAGAGATCTGAATCAAGGTGGATTCTGAATCATTTCTTAGTATCTCCACATCCATACCGTAGCATCCTTCATGAAGGAAAGAGAGTTCCAAGCGGGAAATATAGTTGGAGTCAAATTCATCGAGAGAAAATTGATTCAGAAGAAGGGCTACATATCTAACGGTATTCACATGACGATAGAAATCAAGGTCGCAGTACTTGAAAGTATAGTATGCCGGAGGGACCGTGGCTATTAGCCCATTGCGTCCGGCTTCTTCACCGGGTTTCACAATAGTGCGATGCTTTCCCTGTGGAGCAATCGGACATTCTTTGCCCGATATCATTCCCGGATCGAGTTTTAAGTGTGAAAGTCCAAAATTCTCGTGAGTCATAGTGTCAAGAACCATCCAGATAGAGCGGGCATAGCCATAAATCTTTCCCGACATGTCCTCAACGGCGAAATTTCTTACCGAGAAATGTCGATTCCAGTTCTCGACCCAGGTCGTGATACGGTATTCGGTGTTGCATGGCGGATAAGAATCCATCTCTATCGCTATGCGAGAGAGTACCCATCCGGCTCCAAGATCTGCCATTGACGGGTTGCCTATTCCCAAAGCATTTGCATGTGCAGTTGCAATCTCAATCAGGTTGCTGACAAGTACTGTGATCGCTAACTCCTGTTCGGGGTTGGATTCATTGGCAGAATTGAAAAATACTCTGCTATATTCTTTTTCAACATTCATATTTCAGACTCATTATTATGAGGAGGGTGAGGAATCGACCCCTGAATAATTTAATATGCAAATTTAGCAAATTTTGATTAATTTTGTAAGTTAACAGCAGAAACGGGGATGAACCTCGAAATTCGAACCATACCAATATAAATGAAACTACGTAAATTAGGATATATACTTCTTTCACTTGCCGTAGCATTTACTGCAGGAGAATGCATAGATGCATACGGTGCAAAGAAACGAACGAAATCAAGAACTTCATACAGCTCAAAAAATAGGAAGAGAAGGTCTACGTCTAAATCAAGAAGCCGATACTCTTCGTCAGTAAGGAAAACCGCGCCTGCCGCGCCGACACCTCCACCTGATCCGGTTCTGGAAGATTCGCTGACTCTTTATATAAATGATGAAGTAATCAAGTGGATACCTTCAAATCTCAATCCCGGAGGTTTAAGAGTCAATAGCGTGATTCCCGATTCCTTGAATCGTATAGCCAAGATTGGGTTGAATGAGCATTTCACATATCTTCCGGTTACAAAGGAGATGATCGATGGTTTGAGCAATCATATCGTATCCATTCTTCCGGATTCATTGGAGAATTATAGGGTTGTCCTCAATGTGAAGACAAAACCTTTAGCATATTACATTACCAAGGTTGACAAATTGCCCGAACAATATAGAAAGAATCCTGATTTTGTCACCGAGGTATATCGCTGGGGTCAGCCTGACAAGGGTATGAACCGGGATATTATCGCTCTATGGCATTCCCACGGACGTTATTATAAAACAGGTTCCGGTGGATGGGTATGGCAACGACCATTTCTCTTCCAGTCTATTGAGGACACATACACCATGAGCTACATATTGCCGTACGTTGTCCCGATGTTGGAGAATGCAGGTGCTTATGTCATGCTTCCGAGAGAGCGTGATGTGAACCGCCATGAAGTGATTGTAGATAATGATATTAACCCGGATGGTGCAATATATTCTCAGCCATATTACAAAGAGAAGACAGGACAACAGAAATGGACTACAGGCGAGTTGGAGGGATTTATTTATGACCTTCCGGATTTCAGAGATACTGAAAATCCTTTTGAAAACGGTACCTATCGTCAGGTAAAGACTATTCATAAAGGACAACCATCCATCGCCGCATGGTGTGCCGATATTCCTGAGGATGGTGAGTATGCCGTATATGTCAGCTATAAAACCCTACCAAATTCCACTCGCGATGCACATTACACCGTGAATTATTCCGGAGGAAGCAAAGAATTTAAGGTAAACCAAACCATGGGAGGCGGTACATGGATCTATTTAGGCACCTTCCCTTTGAAGAAGGGATATTCTGACACGACTCCTATTGTGACTCTTAGTAACTTGAGTTCATCTTCGAGTGATGCAGTTGTGACTGCTGATGCCGTGAAGATAGGTGGCGGCATGGGAAATATCGCTCGTAGTGATCGCCGTTCTGATATCTATTATGATCCCTCTACGCCGGAAACAGAAGAAGGAGATGAGGATGAGAGTCAAAGTACAGAGGAAGTTGTTGATGAGAACCAGACCAAAGAGGGCGATACATCTGTTCCAGCGGAGGAGATGACTCAGGAGGCAAAGCCTCAGCGCGTACCTGTGTTCAGAACTTCAGGATTGCCGCGATTCCTCGAGGGCGCACGTTATTGGTTGCAATGGGCAGGTATTCCTGAAGCAATATATTCGCCCTACCATGGTACAGATGACTACAAGGATGATTACACCTGCCGGGGACATTGGGTGAATTATCTTGCAGGAGGGTCGCGTGTACTCCCGAATAAGGAGGGATTGGGTATCCCTGTGGATTTGTCGTTTGCGCTCCACACAGATGCGGGAAAGAGAGCGGATGATTCGATTGTCGGTACTTTGGGTATATATTACACCAACAACGGAGCTTCATATCTTGATGGGACTCCAAGAATCAACTCTCGTATGCTCACTGACTTAGTGATGCGTCAGATATGTAATGATATCCGCAGAGAATATGAACCGAACTGGTCGCGTCGCTCAATGTGGGATAAAACCTATCTTGAAGCACGTGTAGCGGAGGTCCCTACTACCCTGATTGAGTTGTTGAGTCATCAGAACTTTGCGGATATGCGCTTAGGTCTCGATCCTGATTTCAGATTCACAGTCGGAAGGGCTATATATAAAGGCTTGGCACGTTTCATGGCGGAGAGAAAGGATAGGGAGTTGGTCATTCAGCCGTTGCCGGTACAGGATTTCGCTATTCATCGCGTCAAGAAGAATCACTACAAGCTTTCGTGGAGGCCGACTCCTGATCCTTTAGAGGAAACAGCAATGCCGGATAAGTATGTGATTCTTGAGCGCTCCGAGGGTGAATTAGGTTTCCACAAAATAGGGGAGACGAGTTCAACACACTTTGAGTTCAAAACATCTGATAAAAAAATTCACAGCTTTAAGGTTGTGGCACTCAACAAAGGAGGGAAATCATTCCCTTCCGAGATCCTTTCCCTGAGAGAAAGTGGTTCAGAGCGTAAGCCGGCACTAATAATCAACGGGTTCACAAGGGTTAGTGCCCCTGGTAATTTCGCAGAGCCGTCAAGAGCGGGGTTTGAGGCAGAAAAAGATTTCGGAGTGCCTTATATCAAGGATATCTCCTTTACAGGTTATCAAATGGAGTATAATCGTGGTGCCGGTGATGGTTTTGGCCGGAGTGCTTCAAACAATGTGACGCAGATTATCAGTGGTAATACTTTCGATTACCCATATACTCATGGTATAGCGTTGTCTAATGCAGGTTTGGGCTTTATTTCTGCAAGCGCCTCCTCTGTAGAGAAAGGAGACTTAAGTTTAAAAGACTTCTCTGTGGTTGATTATATATTGGGTAAACAGAAGAAGACTACTACGGGTAGAGGCACGAGCGGAGTGAAATATACAACCTTTACTCCGAAGATGCAGACGGTGCTTCGTAAATATTCCGATGAAGGAGGAAAGATGATAATCAGCGGACAGTATATAGCGTCTGATCTTCTTTCCGGCAAATCAACTCCTAAGGACTCTGCTTTTGTGCAAGAGGTGCTTGGTGTTGATTTAATTGAAAATCCTGTTCAAGAGAGAAGCGGAAGGATTTACTATAAGAACGGAAAACGATATAATTACTCTAATACTCTTAACGATAAGACTTACATTGTTGAGTATCCCGACCTATTAGTTGCAGCTCCCGGAGCGAATGCAAATTCACTGTTCACTTTCAGTGATACTAATGCAGACGGAGGTTTTGTGGTTGATCGTGGAAAAGGGAAAAATGCGATACTCTCTCTCCCGATAGAAGCTCTCTCCACTCAGCAGGAGCGCAATGAAGTGATGCATGATCTGCTGAAAGAGTTAGGACTTTAAAACGGGGAGTATAGGAGTTAAGATAGATTTTTTTAAGAATTTTCACTATTATAGATTGATGAATATAATAAAATTCACTACAGTAGCAGACCTGAGGGAGAAGATTTTAAATTCTACTCTTGATCAATATGTATTCGTACAGCTCGATAACAGGGAAATAGAACTTGATGAACATACGGAGCACAGGTTTCTTCAAGTTGCATCCGAAATTGATTCAACACTAACTTACAGTTATTATAGAGAGAAAAATGAAGATGGTTCTTTGCTGAATCATCCTGTTATTGATTATCAACCGGGATCGGTTAGAAATGATTTTGATTTCGGACCATTGGTAATGCTCAATGTTGCGGATGTTTTGAATGCTACCGAGGATTTTACTCCCGAGGACTCAGAGATGCTTGACGGTGGTTGGTACGCGTTGCGTCTACACATCACCTTAGGTCGCATGATGGCAATGATACCTGAGTACCTCTATACTGCAAAACGTGTTGATTATCGAAAGAGCGGAGAGAAGCAACATGATTATGTTAATCCCTCCAATCGTGAATACCAGAAACAGATGGAGGAGGTATTGACGGCTCATCTGCGTATGATTGGCGGTTTGCTGCCACCGGCATCAACCGATGTGAATTATGATGAGGAGGAATTTCCCTTTGAAGCCTCTGTGGTCATTCCGGTTAGAAATCGCGTAAAAACTGTAGGAGATGCTCTTCAATCCGCATTGAATCAGAAATGCAGCTTTCCTTTTAATGTAATCGTTGTCGATAACGATTCTACCGATGGCACTCGTCAGCTACTGGAAGCATGCGAAGATGAGAAACTTCATTTGATCAAAGTGTCAGAGAGTGAACAGTTGGGTATCGGAGGCTGCTGGAATAAAGCTATAATGAGTGAGAAGTGCGGACGTTTTGCCGTGCAACTCGATTCTGATGATTTGTATAACTCTGAGAATGTGCTTCAAAGAATTGTGGATAAATTCCGCAGCGGTAATTACGGAATGGTTATCGGAAGTTATATGATGGTTGATTTCGATGGAAACCCTATCCCTCCGGGATTGATTTCTCATGATGAATGGACCGATGAAAATGGACACAACAACGCTTTCCGTATTCATGGTTTTGGAGCACCTCGAGCATTCTTCACTCCTTTGGTAAGAGAGTTTTTGTTCCCCAACGTCAGCTATGGCGAGGATTATGCGATGGTTCTGCGAATCTCACGTGAATACAGAATCGGTAGAATCTTCGATCCGTTGTATCTGTGTCGCAGGTGGGATGGAAATTCAGACGCGGCATTGTCTGTAGAGAAGACTAATCAGCACAATAGCTACAAGGATTGTTTGCGAAGTATTGAGCTACTTGCTCGTGTGCGTGCCAATCATACAAATCGCGAACCCTTTATGATGGATGCAACAGAACTGATGGGTGGTTCACTCGATGATATGTTTAAGCGTAATCAGAATATTGATGACGCGCATCAAACAGGTGATTTCTATGACTTGGATGATATTGAAGACTTCGAAGATATAGATGACATAGATGATCTGGACGATCTCGAGGATTTTGATGATGCGGATCTACCATTTTAAACCAGATGAAGATGACTACCGAGTGGATTAACAATTTTCTTGAAACGCAGTTGGCAACATGGCAGTTGGCAAAAAGCAATTTTGATAACCTGCGAGCCATTAAGCGAAAGAGTATGCCATTGGGTGACTTAGCCGTTCAGCTACAGCTCAACCCGGCTCGGGTGCGATCCACAGGTGCGTCGGTTGATAAGGCTTCTATTGAGAAGAGACCATGTTTCCTCTGTTCAAAAAATCGTCCTAAGGAGCAGATCTCTCATCAGTGGCTCGATGGTTGGGAACTACTTGTGAATCCATATCCCATATTGCCGGTACATTTCACTATTCCTTCAACTATGCATCAGCCGCAGGCTCATATACCATTGGATATGATAGCCATGGCAGATGAAGCTCCAGACCTTGCAATATTCTTTAACGGTGCCCGTGCAGGGGCTTCGGCTCCTGATCATCTCCATTGTCAGGCAGTTTTGAAGAAAGAATTGCCTCTGTTAGCACTTGCCGAACAATATCATACAGCGGAGGAGAGCGGTTGGAAATCGAGTGAAGAATTTGGTTTGGACCTCCCTTTCCAGTTTATGTCTGCTGTAGTCAAGCCGGACCCGGAAGGGATGAGGGTAATGGCAAAATTCGAGAACGCTTCCGGTATGGAAGAGAGGAGCGGAAAATTGTCAACAGCTTTTGTCAACGCCTTCGCGTGGAAAGATGATAAGGGATATATGAGACTGTTGGTTATACCGCGTAAAGCACATAGGCCGTCTCATTATTTTCTTGACAAGGAGCCTTATATGGTTAGTCCCGGAGCATTAGATATGGCGGGACTATTGATTTTGCCGGTTGAGAATGATTTTGAACGAATGACGCCTGAAATCCTTCGTGAGATTTATGCTGAAACAGCTTATACACACTTGCCTGAAGAGATTAAAAATCAATTTAAATAATGAAAGAAGCAACCACTACCTCAATGGGAAAGAGTGCAACTAAGGGTGCTCCCTGGCTTTGGATTCCAACAGTATATATAGCTGAAGGATTGCCATATTTCGCAGTCAATACCCTGACAGTATTGATGTATCACAACTTAGGCATCGGATTGAAGGAGATGGCTTTCTTCACAGGGTGGTTATATCTTCCTTGGGTCATCAAACCATTCTGGAGTCCTTTCGTTGACTTGTTCAAGACCAAAAGATGGTGGACTCTCTGCATGCAATACGGGATAGCGATATTGCTCGGTTGTGTTGGTTTTGCACTGCCTACACCTTTCTTTTTCTCGGTGACGTTGGTTCTTTTTTGGCTAACAGCCTTTTTCTCTGCAACACATGATATTGCTGCCGATGGATATTATATGTTGGCATTGAATGCCCATCAGCAGGCTGCGTTTGTGGGTATTCGCTCCACTTTTTACCGCTTCGCATCCGTGATTGGTCAGGGTGGATTAGTTATGCTTGCGGGTTACTTGGAAATCAAGTATGGAGATGTTGCCCAAGCATGGTCTACGGTATTTATTGCGATTGGCTTGATATTTCTGTTGATAGCACTCTATGATACACGGTATATGCCTAAAGCAGCGGATGATAAACCGATTCCGGGTGTCACTGCATCTACTATTGTTCAGGATTTTGTCAATACGTTTGTCACATTCTTTCGTAAACCGGGGATAGTTTCAGCCATTCTGTTCATGCTCTTTTACCGTTTACCGGAGGCATTGTGTGTGAAGCTTATCCAACCTTTTATGGTTACTCCTTTTGGGGAAGGTGGATTAGGTTTGACTACAGCCGAAGTCGGGTTTGCCAACGGAACTGTGGGTGTGATTGCACTATTGGCAGGCGGTATCATCGGAGGTATAGTCATATCTCGCAATGGGTTAAAGTTCTGGCTTTGGCCTATGGCTTTGGCTTTGACAATCCCATGCGTGCTCTATTGCATATTGGCGATGATGCAGCCACATAATTTCACTATAATCTGTGCTGCGATAGGTGTTGAACAATTCGGCTATGGTTTCGGATTCACAGCTTTCATGATGTATCTGATCTACTTTTGCCAGGGGGAGAGCAAGACTTCTCATTATGCTTTCTGTACTGCATTCATGGCGTTGGGTATGATGCTGCCGGGTATGGTAGCCGGCTGGCTCCATGAGGTGCTCTCTGAATTCAACCCCTTTAACCTCACTTATTCTCCGGGTTATGTGAATTTCTTTTGGGTAGTGATGATTGCGTGCTTAGCTACTTATGCAGTTTGCTCTATAGTAAAGATTGATCCGAAATTTGGCAAGGGATAAATAGTAATAAATCAGCCGTACTCCGAAGTATAATGAAAAAGGTAAACGCAGGCATATTTTTTCTTATAGGGCTATTACTCATAGCCATGCTCTCTGCGTGTAACCCTTCAAAATATGTTCCTACAGGGAAATACCTTCTTGATGAAGTTAAAATAGAATTGGTTGATTCTTCCCGTCAATTGTCTAAGCCGGTTCTCAACACCTATGTCTCCCATCAGCCTAATCACAAGATGTTGTGGTCTGCCCGTTTCAGATTGGGGATTTATAACCTTGGTGGGAGTGATACCACACGCTGGTGGAATCGATGGATGCACAGACTCGGAGAGGCTCCGGTTATTTTTGATTCTGTCAAGGCTGCCAACGATGCGAGTCAGTTACAGCGAGCCATGCAGAATGCCGGTTATTTATCCTCATCGGTGGAGATAGACTCAATCATTGATAATAAAAAGCGTAGAATAAAGCTACATTATAAACTTAATTCAGGTAATCCCCACACTATCCGGTCAATAGAGTATTCTTATCCAAACGATACGATCGAAGAAATAATCTGTAGGGATTCGGCACTTTTTGCTGTTCAACCCGGAGAGAATCTTGATCTGACCAAACTCGAATTGCAAAGGGATGCTATTGTGGAGCATCTACGTAATTCCGGTTATTATGCCTTTACGAAAGAGTATATTACCTTCAATGCTGATACTGCTGCCGGGAGCATGGATGTTGATTTGACAATGAGAATCTTACCGCCTAAAAATGATAGGAGGTTGCTAAATAGACTCGAGTCTCATCGTCAGTACATCATCCGAAATGTGAAAGTAATTACGGACTTTCAACCGGGTGAAGTTACGAGTCTGACGGCATATAAGGGTGTTGATAGTTTGGAATATAAAGGGATTAAAATAATAAACGGAAAGAAAGCATACCTTAAACCGAACATAATATATGATAATTGCTTTCTGAAAGCAGGGCAGATATATAGCCTGAAAGATGTGAACGCTACCTACTCGGCATTCGGTCGGTTGGGTATACTGAAATTTATAAATGTGCGTATGATTCCTGCGGGAGAGATGTTTGAATACGGATTGCTTGATGCCTATATCTTGCTTACCACGGGAAAAAGCCAAAGTTTCTCAGCGGAGTTGGAGGGAACCAATTCAGAAGGGAATTTCGGTGTCGCCACAGTCCTGAATTATTCCCATCATAACATCTTCAAAGGATCAGAGACATTGAATACTAAGTTGAGAGGCGCATATGAGGCGTTAAACGGTAGTTTTCATGATATCATCCACAATCGCTATCTTGAGTTGGGAGGGGAAGTCGGTATTAATTTCCCTAAATTCGAGGCCCCATTCCTGAAGGAATCTTTCAAACGTAGTATCAAGGCCTCAACGGAGTTCAATGTCTCAATGAACTATCAGGAGAGACCGGAATATACTCGATTAATCTCAACTGCAGGCTGGAGCTACAAATGGATAGAACCTCAGAATTCACGACGACATATCTTTACTCCAATTGATATAAACTATGTTTATTTGCCTGAGAGTACTTATGATTTTCTTGACCAGATTGCTCCTGACAATCCGTTGCTGCGCTACAGTTACGAAGATCACTTCATCATGCGTCTTGGATATAGTTTCTATCAGACAAATAAACAACAGGAATCGCCTCTAAGTCATAAGAGTTTGAGAGATATCTATACCATAAGGGTTAACGCGGAAGTTGCAGGCAATCTGCTCTTTGCAATAAACAGTTTATTCACACATAGATCCGATTTTCATACAAATCCTTATAAGGTTTTTGGAATAAATTATTCTCAATATGCCAAAGTTGATGCCGATTTCTCATATCTGCACATCTTTAATCAAAGGAATTCAATGGCATTTCATGTAGGAGCCGGAGTAGGGGTACCCTATGCCAATTCTACCATGCTGCCTTTTGAGAAAAGATTCTATGGGGGCGGAGCCAATGGTGTTAGAGGTTGGGATGTTCGTACGCTTGGTCCGGGACGTTTCCCGGGAAATAACTCTGTTAGTGACTTCATTCATCAATGTGGTGATATTCGATTGGATTTTAGCGTGGAATATCGTCCGAAGCTTTTCTGGATCCTTGAAGGAGCGCTCTTCATTGATGCCGGAAATATCTGGACGATTAGAAATTATCCATCGCAACCAGAGGGAGTTTTCCGTTTTAATTCGTTCTATAAGCAGTTAGCAGCCGCATACGGTGCCGGTATAAGACTCGATTTCAACTATTTTCTGATACGTTTTGATATGGGTATGAAAGCTCATGATCCTGCAATTAATAGGGAACCTTGGCCTATCATCCATCCGAATTGGAAACGTGACCACTCTTTCCACTTCTCAATAGGATATCCTTTCTGATCCTTTGTAGTGTTAAGATGCAACCGGCGCCTGGATATTGTAAAATATAATTTCTACATATGAAGAAACTTGTAATATTTGATCTTGATGGTACACTTTTGAATACCATTGCCGATTTAGGAAATGCCTGCAATTATGCGCTTCGCACAATGGGTTTTTCCGAGCATGCGCTGACTACATATAATTTTATGGTTGGGAATGGTGTCAGGAAGCTTATTGAGCGAGCGGAGCCTGATGCCAATCCGGAGACCGTTGAGCGACTGTTGGAACTATTCCGTGAATATTACGATGCACACTCCACAGATCATACAAAACCCTATCCGGGAATTCCGGAGTTACTTAATGAATTGCAGAACCGTGGAATTGCCATAGCTGTCGCATCAAATAAATACCAGTCAGCCGTCACTCGTATAGTTAGCCACTATTTCCCGGATATTAGATTTGTAGATATGCGCGGTCAGCAAGAGGGCTTCCCAACGAAACCGGATCCCTCAATCGTCTTTGCAATTCTTAATGAACATCCTACTCCGAAGCAGGAGGTATTGTATGTAGGCGATTCAGGCGTGGATATGGAGACGGCACGCCGAGCGTGTGTAGAGTCTGTGGGTGTCACATGGGGCTTCCGTCCGGCTTCGGAGCTACGCGGAGCCTATGCCGACCATATCGTTACATCACCGGAGGAGATAATCGAATTCCTATGAGAGCGTTTGAGAACGCCGCTTTAAACTCTTCTTCTGAAACCCAATTGTTAAGGGATTCAGCGGTCGTTGTGGGTTGATGCGCGCTTGATAATTTGTCCGTCGATTGTAACGGATCGGCATGGAGCATTGAAGTCTTCAATCTTTTCGAGCAGCATATCAACGGCCGCTTGCGCCATTTTAGCTACCTGCTGTTCGGAAGCGGTAATCTGAGGATAAACGAATTTAGACAGGCGCGTTCCCGACATGGTGCAAATCGAAACATCATCCGGAATGCGCTTTCCAAGTTCCTGTAACCGTTGTTTGGCTCCAACCGCTTGAGTCTCGGTGAAGCAGAATACGCTATCGAAATCAATACCCTTCTCAATAGCTTCATTAATTGCTATCGCCCCATCTTCGACTGTCACGCCACATGAGATACTGTATGATGGATCATAAGGAATTCCGAATTTTTGAATCGCATCTTTCCATCCTCGTTTCCGGTCAATGCTGTTGTGGATGAAGGTAGGGCCCTCAAGATGGAGGATCTTTTTGCAACCGTTATAAATGAGGTGCTCCACCATGAAGAAGGATTTGATATAATCGTTACTGCGAACCATCGGCGCATTCAGTTCAGGAATAACCCTGTCAAAAAATACCAATGGGATTCTCATCTCGATAAATTTCTTATAGATATCCAAGTTGGCGGTGTTGTGGACCGGACTCACCATCACTCCATCCACTCGGAGTCGATTGAACATCTCAAGATTTGCACGCTCGATATCCGGTGATTCATCAGAGAAAGCGATTGTTACCCTATAACCCTTCTCCATCAGCATATTCTGTGCTTCAGTCACAAACCTCATTGAAAATGAGGTGGACATTTCCGGTACTGAAATGCCGATTACATGATTACTTTTCGCCCGAAGATTTACCGCCATCTCATTCCTGCGATATCCCATACTGATTGCGGTCTCTTTTATCTTGCGCATGGTTTCACTACTGACGTTTTTTGAGTCTTCGTTCAACGCACGAGATACAGTAGACTTTGAGATGCCAAGAGCTGCTGCGATATCTTTAATGGTAACGTACTTCATTCGGGTGAGATTTTCAAATTTGGTTGCAATTTAACTAAAATATGAGGTCAAATATAAAATTCTATGTTATTAAACATATTTTTCAAAACAAAAATTGGGTGAGTTGCTTTGGGAACGGTTGCGTAAACTTGAAATATACTGCACTTTCGGGGTCGTAATTTGGGGTGAAGATTGGAAAGTTGTCAGATTGTGGGAAAATGATTAAATTTGTAATCTTGAATGGAGTCTAAAATAGAGATGAAAAATATAAGGAATTTCTGTATCATAGCGCATATTGATCATGGTAAGTCAACACTTGCTGACCGTTTGCTGGAACGCACCGAAACTGTAGCCGCCAAGGATATGGAGGCGCAGGTACTTGATGATATGGATCTTGAACGCGAGAGAGGTATCACAATCAAGAGCCATGCGATCCAGATGGATTATGAATTGAACGGTGAGAAATATGTGTTGAATCTCATAGATACCCCCGGACATGTCGATTTCTCCTATGAGGTATCGCGCTCTATAGCCGCATGCGAAGGGGCATTGTTGATAGTGGATGCATCTCAGGGTATTCAGGCTCAGACTATCTCCAATCTTTATATGGCTATTGATAATGATCTGGAAATAATTCCTGTTATCAATAAGTGTGACCTTGACAGCGCCAAGCCTGAAGAGGTAGAGGATCAGATTGTTGATCTTTTAGGATGCGATCCGGAGGAGATCATTCGTGCCAGCGGCAAGACCGGGATGGGCGTGGATGAGATTCTTAAAGCGATTGTAGAACGTGTTCCGGCTCCGAAGGGTGATCCTGAGGCACCGCTTCAGGCCTTGATTTTTGACTCTGTATTCAATCCTTTCCGTGGAATCATCGCATATTATAAGATTGTAAACGGTACAATTAAAACGGGTGATTTTGTTAAGTTCGTTTCTACCGGTAAGGAGTATCATGCCGATGAAATTGGTGTGTTGAAACTTGAGATGTCTCCGCGCAAAGAATTGTCTGCCGGTAACGTAGGCTATATTATTTCAGGTATCAAGTCATCCAAGGAGGTAAAGGTAGGTGATACCATTACCCATGTAAATCGGCCGTGTGAAAAAGCCATTGAGGGTTTTGAGGAGGTTAAGCCAATGGTCTTTGCCGGAGTTTATCCGATAGAAACCGAAGATTTTGAAAACCTGCGTGCCTCTCTTGAGAAACTGCAGCTCAACGATGCTTCCCTGACATTCCAGCCTGAGTCCTCTGCCGCACTCGGCTTCGGTTTCCGTTGCGGTTTCTTGGGACTGCTCCATATGGAGATTGTTCAGGAACGTCTTGGACGGGAATTCGACATGGATGTGATAACAACAGTTCCCAACGTATCCTATATGGTCTATGATAAGAAGGGAAACAAGATGGAGGTTCACAATCCATCGGGGCTACCGGAAGCAACCCTTATTGATCATATCGAGGAACCATATATACGCGCGACCATTATCACTCAGGCAGATTATATCGGACCGATCATGACCCTATGTCTCGGTAAGCGCGGAGAGCTTGTGAAGCAGGAATATATCTCCGGCAACCGTATGGAGCTGACGTTTGATATGCCTTTAGGTGAGATTGTGATAGACTTCTACGATAAGCTGAAGAGTATATCTAAAGGATATGCCTCCTTTGATTATCACATTCACGATTTCAGGGAATCAAAATTAGTGAAACTTGATATTCTTCTCAATGGAGAGAGTGTGGATGCTCTGTCTACGCTTACACATGAGGCCAACGCTGTAAGATTCGGACGCCGCATGTGTGAGAAGCTAAAGGAACTTATCCCTCGTCAGCAATTCGATATTGCTATTCAGGCAGCTATCGGTGCCAAGATTATAGCACGCGAAACAATCAAGGCTGTTCGTAAAGATGTGACTGCCAAATGTTATGGCGGTGATATCTCCCGTAAACGCAAGCTTCTTGAGAAACAGAAAGCAGGTAAGAAGCGCATGAAGCAGATCGGTTCTGTAGAAGTGCCGCAGAAAGCATTCTTGGCTGTTTTAAAACTTGACTAACTTTTTCTTATCAAATTTTGTTATAAAAGGGAGGGGGTAATCCTCCCTTTTCAATTGCTATGAATTAAACACAGCTATAAACTTAGAAATTACTATTGTATTACCTGAAACATACCTATAAGCTATGTCTGTATTTTATACCGCACAAAAGACCATCAAGAACTATGCCAGTGGTGGTAATGTCTTGATATTTGCAACAGTGCTTGCTTTGCTTGTTGTTAATCTTCCATTTACCCGGGAATTTTACGAATCATTGTGGAACCATGATATGGAATTGAGGGTTGGAAGCTTTAATCTATTCAGTCATCATGGGCATCCTATGTCGGTTATGGCATTCATAAATGATGCGTTGATGGCAATTTTCTTCTTCTCCGTTGGTTTGGAAATAAAGCGAGAGGTGCTCGTTGGTGAGCTTTCATCGTTCCGCAATGCATTACTTCCGATTGTTGCGGCAATCGGTGGTATGGCGGTGCCGGTACTGATATACTGGTTGATGGCAAAGGGTACTGATTATGCTGGCGGAGCAGCTATCCCAATGGCGACGGATATAGCATTCTCTTTAGGCGTACTCTCCATGTTGGGTAACAGAGTACCAATAGGTTTGAAAGTGTTCCTCACCACGTTGGCAGTTGTTGATGATATAGGGGGTATACTCGTCATCGCTATATTTTACAGTCAGAGCATAGATTATATGATGTTGGTTTGGGCTGCATGCTGCCTACTTGCTCTTTTTGTGGGAGGTAAGTTAGGTATGCAATCCAAGATGTATTATGTTTTTATAGGAATAGCGGTGTGGTTCTTCTTCCTCCAGGCAGGAATTCACCCCACAATTGCAGGTGTTTTGGTAGCATTCTGCGTACCGGCAAAACCGGTCTTCGCTCCCAAGAAATATGTGCAGGCAATCCGTGGAAATATCAGCCACTTTGCGCACGAGGATGATGAGAAACTTAATTCTCGCACGATCCTCAGCAAAGAGCAGATGAACTGGTTGAAGGAGATTGAGTCTGCATCAGATAAGGTTATTTCTCCGCTTCAGGATATGGAGGATACACTTCATCCTTTGGTGAACTACTTGATAGTTCCGCTCTTTGCATTTGCCAATGCCGGAATATTTTTTGGTGATATGGAGATTTCCCAATTGTTCCATGGAATTGCGCCCGCAATAATAACTGCACTTGTGACCGGCAAGTTCTTAGGAATTTTCCTCTTCTCTGCCGTATTCATTTTGTTGAAGTTGGCACCAATGCCGGAGGGTGCAACCTGGGGTAGCCTTGCCTCCATCTCAATTTTGGGAGGTATCGGTTTCACCGTTTCTCTCTTCATCTCCAATCTCTCTTTCGGTACGGGCGATCCGATTATGTCAGTACTTCTAAACGATTCTAAACTTGGAATCTTGGTGGGTTCAGTGCTTGCCGGAGTACTTGGTTATGTTGCTCTGCATTTCACTCTACCGAAGAAAGTTGAGAAATAATATAAACATGTGAATTATTGATATAAAAATCGCATTCGATTGCGGAATATTAAGCCTCTTCACACATGGAATGTCCGAGTGTGAGGAGGCTAATATTTTATCGGGGTAGAATATTTCCCAAAAATTGATTATCTTTGCATACGAGCGAATATGCTTCAATCAAATTATTGAACTAACCTATAAGAACCTTAGAGTCCTTTTTGCATGAAACAATTATTTATCTCAGCTTGCCTTTTAGCTATGCCGATTGCTGCAAGCGCGCAACTACTTGTAGAGCCGGTGCAGAATCCGGAATGTGTAAAATTCTTCGACAAGGGTCCACGCGTAAAATCCAATCAAGGTATGGATATATACGGTGATTACCTTTTTAATTTTCTCGATGGAGGCACCTGTCAGGTCTTTGATATCCGTAAGAGCGGTAGCGACCCAATTGATACGTTCACCCTTGCGTCCGCACGTAAGGAGAATCATTGCAATCAGGTGAATTTCGGAAATGTAACCCTTAAAGGAGCCGCTACTCCTTTGGCATATATTACCGTTGGCAAGGTCGGCTCTCCGATAGAATTTACTTGTTTCGTGGAAAGTTTTTCCAAAAAGGGGAAGAAGTGGAAGTCAGACTTGGTGCAAACCATCACTCTTGATACCACCGGTTTTCATAAAAATAACATATTGAGCATTTTCGGTTGCCCTTCTTGGCTCGTTGACAAGGAGAGGAATGAGATCTGGGCTCTTTCTGCACTCAAGCGCACCATGCCCAAGACCACAGGAGAACCCTATAATAATAAATATGTTCTCCTCAAATTCGATCTTCCCTCACTTGCTCAGGGCAAGGATGTTACTCTCAAAGCTAAGGATGTAAAGGATCAGCGCATATTTGATTTCGATGCCTATGCTACTCAGGGAGGTTGTGCACACGATGGTAAAATCTATTACTCCTTCGGTTTCGGTAAGGCTCGTAATTATGAGTGTCCGTCAAAGGTCAGGGTATTTGATACAGACCGTCGCGTAATTTCGGCTCGCTATGATCTTAAAGATGAGATACCTGAAGAGTGTGAATGTGTTTCTGTTCCGGGTGATGGTTACATGTATATCAATACGAATAGTAACGCTGTTTATCGCATGCCATTGCCCGAAGAACCTAAACGCGACCTCTTTGAAGATCCGATGACTTTGTTACCCAAATTCCCGGAGATGGTCGGCGGTACGTATTGGATCTCACCGTTTGATATTCCGGAGGAGAAATCCGCTCCTGCCGGCTACGAGCCATTTTATATGGCTGGCTATGGCCGTCACGGCATGCGATATCTTGATAATGCAGGAACAGTACCTATGATTTTCGGTGCATTGCAGATGGCAGACTCCCTTAATCTCCTCACTCCTTTCGGTAAAGCCGTAAAGGATAGATTCGACATGATCTATAACTCAATCAACAATCGCACCGGTGAACTCACCAAACTCGGAATGAAGCAGTGGCGTAACCATGCCGAAAGAATTGCGAAGGAATATCCTGAACTCTTTAAGGGTAATCCGAGTCTGACCATGACTTCAACTTCAGTCATGCGCACAGCATTGAGCCTTACTAATTTTGATCATAAGTTGAGGGAAATTTATCCGAATCTTCCGGAAAATATGGATGTCAGTGTTTGTTTCCATGATTGGTTGAACCCTTACGCAAATGGAAATAAGCTGAAAACCGAATGGGATGAATCCTTCCGCAACAACACCGGTGCATGGTATCCTGCATGGCGTGAGTTTGCCTTCAGTAAGGTTGATCCTGAGAAATTCATGGCTCGTATCTTCACAGATCCCAAAGCTATAGAGACCAAATATGATGCTCTGGAGTTAGAGAACGCTTTCTTCCTGCTCCAAAATGATGCATCGGCGCTCGACATGCCTATGCTATTTGATGATATGTTCACACCCGATGAGCTGCTCCAGTGGTGGGAGATTGATAACTTGAAATATTACCAGCAGAAGGGCCCATGGACTCAGGCCAAGGGTCGCCCGTGGCGTCATGGCGCATTAATCCTCAAGGAGATGCTTGAGACATCACGCGATCATCTCGAGAATGATGGTAATAATGGACTCAACATGCGCTTAGGTCACGATGGTTGTATCATGGCTATGCTTGCTGTGATGGAGGCAGATGATTGGGGTAAGGAGACTGCCGACAGTTCAAAGGCTAAAGACTATTGGAAGACCTACCATATACCGATGGCAACCTTCTGTAATTTCAATTTCTACCGCAATCCCTCGGATCCGAATGCCGATATTTTGGTGAAGGTAATTTTAAATGGAAATGCTTGTAAGCTTCCCTTGCCGGAAGTTTCCGACAAATGTTATCGTTGGAAAGATTTCGATTCTTACTATAGCAAGAAAATCGAAAAGGATATTCAGTATCTTAAAGATACTATGGATCTCAAAGTTCAATAAATGGATTTTAGGATTGAAAGATGTGAACGAGCTGATGCCGAGATGATTGCTCGCGCGGTGGCAATGGCGGTTCATCGCGACTTGGACGAGAATAAGGAGATGCGCGAAATCTTTACATCCCTTTCCGCTCGCGATGATTCACAATATAGCTATCGGAATGCACTGAAGGCCGTAACTTCCGATGGTGAGATTGCAGGAATATTGGTTGCCTATGATGGTGGCAAGCTCCGTGAACTGCAAGAAGCATTCCGCCAGGAATATGAACGTGTCACAGGTCGTCCTATTTTCGAACTGTCAGAGGAGACGGTTGCCGGTGAATGGTATCTTGATAGCATTGCAGTTTTCCCACCATTTCGTGGTCATGGAGTTGCACATGCTCTCATTGAAGCAGCTATAAAAATTAAGCCCGAGGGTCTCACCCCGGGCTTACTCTGTGCCAAAGATAACCCCTTGGCACAGAAACTATATGAGTCAATAGGTTTCCGGTTCCGTGGCGAGCGCCCCTTCTTCGGCGAAATGATGAAGCATATGATCTTGAGGCGTTAGGTTTTAGGCTTTAGGCGTTAGGGATTGCTTAATGCACAATAAGTGATTGGGTTTTCAGTTTTCAGTTTTCGGGAGTGATGTCTGGAGGACATACCTTTCAATAGCCGGGTTCATGGAGGCAATGCCGATATGAGCCCGGTAACTAAAAGAATAATATTAAGCCTGTTGAGATAGAGTTAAATTGAAGGTTGGTTGACTGACGAAACATTTTCATCGGTGCATACCGGGCATATAAACCTATACCACAAATATGATATGCCGCAAAAAGATCTAAAGTGACCGGTTTCTGTCCAATCTTACTTGTCGTGATTTCATATTTCTTTGAGCCTGTCTCATACTGGGTTTTAATATTTCCGGAGGTGTTGAAGTTTAGAATCGGTCCTAATGTAAATCCCATATTATTTTTACGCCCAAAATTTATTCCATATAAAAGAGGTATCTGCAAGCTAAAAATTTGTATTCTTGATTTCCCTTTTACTATATCATCTTCAAAAGGAATCATCTTGATTGACCCATCACTCTCTTTATTGAAGTATCGATTATTGGAAAGTGAATAGTTTCTCCAATCCAACCCTAAACCGGCAGAGAGGTAATGTCTGTCATATTTATATCTAACCCCCACAACCATGAGCCAACTCCATTCGGTACTTCTCCCGAAGTTTGTACTCATTTCCGGAGTTGATCCCAATGGTATATTCCAACCTACACCCAATCCATCAGAACAAAGTTTCCAGCTACTTTTACCTTGTCTGGAGATATTAATACCAAAATTCTCAAACTTTCTTCCTATAAAGGAACGCACCTCCCTATTTTCAGGATCTGGTATCTGATATGACAATGAATTTGAAGGGGATACGTTATTGGCAAAGTCAATTCTTATCGACTGTCCCGATACTTCCAATATATTAATGTTCTTTACTTCCTTGAATCTTGTAATAACTGTCTCAAGAAGATCCTGTTGCCCTGAGACGCTCGTCTTATAATAAAAATTCTCTCCATTACCATCCACATTTTTTAAGGTTACAGCTATTTCTTTTTTGTCAGTTTGAATCGTCAGCTCATCAGCCGATGATGCACTGATTATTGTATCAATTTGTTCTGTTTCAGCCTGAGAGTAAACAGCGATATTAAGAATCGCAAGCAAAATGAAAAGTTTCTTGATCATATGGACTAAGTATTATCTTTAGATATGTTGTGCATTAAAATTAATTATAGAATATTCTCTTTTATTTTGATTTTCTTCCCATATTACGAATTAAATCCGCAACCTCTTCCTCTTTAATTCTTCCTTCTATGTAAACCACCATTACATCCGAACCTTTCCCTGTGGCTGTATTCACAAAATAGATATATCTATTGTATTTCATAGAGCCATCTTCTACCGGAGGAAGCATATAAAAAGCAAAATTTAATTTACCGGCTTTATACATGACATTTTTCCCAATTGCTTTTGTGCCATCTTTCAGGACCAATTTCTCTACTTCCTTTGCATAAACGGCTGCCGGACCTTTAAAAGATGCAATAGCCTTCAGCTTGTGTCCTTTCAAATACTTGCTTGTACCTGTCATAAATGTTTCCGTCACTTGAGGATCAGAGGAAAACGTACCGTGAAACAGTTTATTGATTGACAAATCGGTTTGTGCCACTGACGCAGCTGACACACTTATCATCACTGCCAATATAATTATTAATCTTCTCATACTTTCCATTTTAATGGCAAATTTTTACTTCGGCGTCTCATTAAGAAATGATCCGAGTTCACCCATAATCGACAAAGATTCATGATTGGCTTCATTAACCCCGGATTCAAGCTCAGCAAATTGTTGCTGTAAAATTTCAAGCACCTGATCCTCATCTGTGATCATATTTCCATTTGAATATGCAATGCAGTCCCCATTGGAAATGTTTATACCTATCAAACGAATAACACAGGCGATTGTGACAACTAACAGAAACATGGAGGCAATCGACATTCCAATCCTGATAAATTTCCCTCTTCCAACAGAGGTTAAGCGATTATGACCGGAATTGTATAGATCTACAGAATCTTGGAAATGGTTATTTATAATACCGTAACCCATTACCGCTCTTGCTTCCTCAATCTCCTTGCACTCCCATTTAGTATTTAAAAGATGAATCCTTAGCTCTTTCTCCTCATCCTCTGTTAATTCACACTCAAAGTATCGTTCTATATCTTTAAGCAATGACTCTCTATCCTTATATCCTATATTCATAATTTTAATACTTAAAAAGCTATTTAATAAATTATTAGTCCTCAATATTAGATGATATCATCAAAAACACGATTTTCTTTTAGCCAAAGTCTATTTATAAAACTCTCGTCAGTTGCTATATCACACAATTGATATCCTAAGTTACCTATCAATTTTACATCGATATGCTTCTCTAATTGCTTTTCTTGATCGGCTTAAGATTTTACGGATATTCACTTGCGTCAAACCTGTCTTCTCCGCGATCTCAACATAACTCATATTCTCAACATCATGTAAAATGAAGATTTCATATTGTATATCGTTAAGAATTTTTCTACTCAATTGAAGTAATGACTGATAAAGCGCCTCCCGTTCCTCTTTTATTTCTTTTTCGTCAACAACCGTGATATCCGGCATGTTTTCTTGTGACACTGTTGGATGAGAGTTTCTTTTACGCCATTTATCTATCGAGGTATTATGCACCGCAGCAATACTTATCTTCGTGACTTCCTCTTCATCTTGAAGTGAACGGTGATTGACCCATAATTTGCAAAATACATCATGCAAAACATCATCAGCATCCTCTCCACTCCCCGTGATACCTGAAGCAATAGAATGCAATTTATCCCGCAGTTGAAGGAAGGTTGATGTCAGAATCGATTTTGCCAATATCTTTAAAAATTAAGATCTAATTTGAGAACTAACTAAAGAACGAATCTTATCTAATTTTGTGACAATATAATTTGCGTTATTTAAATAGCTTCTAAAAATTAACTATAT
>CAZEJY010000021.1:0-40177 GCA_964512705.1 uncultured Sangeribacter sp.
CGGGTGCAATCCATCTTTGCTGTTTCGTGCCTGAGCGAAGCGAAAGGGAAAAGCCGAAGCGGGTTTGTCTCCGGGTGAAGCTAAGAAGGAGGAATTGATTTTAACCCTCAAAATTAAAGAAATTACGATAGAAACTACTTTTATGGAAAATTTAGACAATCCACAGGATGTAATAACTGACGACAATATAGTTGAACAAACTATAAATGATATTCCGGAAGTGCAGGAGATTGAGATCGAGAATACGCCGGAGTTGAAAACTTTTGATGAATTAGGTGTTGCAACACCTCTCTTGAACGCTATTGCTGAGCTCGGGTTCGATCACCCGATGCCGATTCAGGAGATGGTTATCCCTCATCTGTTAGCTAAGGACGGCGATGTAATTGGTCTTGCACAAACCGGTACCGGTAAGACTGCCGCGTTCGGACTCCCCGTGCTCCAACGCATTGACACTGAGCTTCGCTTGCCACAGGCGCTTATCATTGCACCGACCCGCGAGCTCTGTCTCCAGATTGCCGGTGACCTCGCTGATTTCTCCAAATATCTCGAAGGTGTGAAAATCCTCCCTGTATATGGTGGCTCAAGTATCGAAAGTCAGATTAGATCACTCAAAAACGGTGTGCAGGTTATCGTTGCCACTCCGGGACGTCTGATAGACCTTATCAAACGCGGAGTCGTAAAACTTGATCACGTTCACACCGTCATTCTGGATGAGGCTGATGAAATGCTTAACATGGGCTTCCTTGATGATATCGACGAGATACTCAGCCATGTTCCTGAGAACCGTAAAATGCTGATGTTCTCCGCAACGATGCCTAAGGAGATTGCCGGAATCGCCAAGAAGTATATGAAGGATGCAGTGGAGTTTGTTGCCGGTAACAAGAATGAGGGCGCGAAGAATGTGCGCCATATTTATTACATGGTCAAGGCTCACGATAAGTATCTGGCACTTAAACGTGTTGTGGATAATTCACCGAACATCTATGGAATTGTGTTTTGTCGTACCAAACGTGAGACTCAGGAGATTGCCGACAAACTGATTAACGATGGCTACAATGCCGATTGTCTGCATGGCGACCTCTCTCAGGCTCAGCGCGACTTAGCTATGAAGAAGTTTCGTGACCATGTGACCCAGCTACTTATCGCTACAGATGTGGCAGCTCGCGGACTGGATGTTGATGATTTGACACACGTGATCAATTTTGGTCTGCCGGATGATGTGGCGGTCTACACTCACCGTTCAGGTCGTACGGGTCGTGCAAACAAAACCGGTGTCTCCATTGCTATCATTCATGTGAAGGAGAAGAGCAAGATCCGCATGATCGAAAAGATTATCGGTAAGGAGTTTGAATATAGAAAGGTCCCGACTCCGGATCATATTATTGAGAAGCAACTTTATAATCTCGCCGACCGTTTGGAGCGCGTGGAGGTGAATGAGGCTGAAATTGACAAGTATTTCTCCGGTGTCAAGAAGAAACTCGAATGGCTTTCGGAGGAGGATCTGCTTAAACGAGTTCTTTCACTGGAATTCAACCGATTGTTGGCATACTATCAGAATATGCCGAATATAGACTTGGATGAGTCCGTTACGAATCGTAAAAGTCGCAGGGATGCCGAACCACGCGAGAAGCGAGAGAAGGATCGCAGGGATGCCGAAGCGGGTTACGAGCGACTGATGGTGAATGTGGGTAAAGCAAACGGTTTCTTCCCCGGTAATCTGATGGAGCTGATTAACAGAAATGTACACGGCTCTAAACCGGTTATCGGCAGAATTGACCTCCTTCCCGGTTACACCCTTTTCGATGTCAAGAAGGAGGATGCTCACCGAGTGCTCGATGCTCTAAAAAACACTGAGTTCTTTGGCGACCGCATCCACGCTGAGGTCGCAACAGACCGTGACTATGCAGCAGATTCCCGCGGGAAACGGGGTAAATCTCGTGAGAAACGAAGCGAAGGGAAAGCACCCCGTGCCGGTAAGAAGGGAGGACCCAAGTCAAAAAAAGAAAGTAGGGAGAAGGAACGCAAGAATCAGAAAATGTATGACTATGCGCTGCAACTTCTCCCGGAGAATGTGAAGAAAACCAAGAAATCAAAAAAGGAGAAGCAGAATAAGAAAGCCAAGTATAACGGCAACTACGATATTTTCATGAATAAGTAATCTATGAAATCAAATTGGAATTATAAATTGATGATGTTGATGATAGCAATCCTGTCATCAACATCATTGCATTTCGGAGCTAAAGCTCAGAATGTGGACTTAGGTCCGGCTGCCAAGTTCTTCACCGACATGCCACTCGATGTTATGGAACTGATAAACAGAAGTCATAGGCTCGACCTGTTGGACTATTATGCTGCCGATAGCATTGCCGAAGTTCCGAACGGCATGGAGGGTTTCTCCAAATTAATCAAGGTTACTCCCGATTATCTGAAAGTACAGATCACTCCGGAGTCAACTATGAGTATTACAGTGATACCTGCAACTCCCGACACCATCTTCCAGTGTATCTATACAATTGGCACTGACGGTATAGCTAATGATTCCGAGTTGCGTTTCTACACCTCTGATTTCACCCAGCTCCCTACCCAAAAACTTATTCAGGCTCCTGTGCTCACGGATTTTATTTCGGTCAGTGGCGTTTTCGGTAAAGAACGCAAGGAGATTGTGAAGCAACTACAGGGCATGATCCCTTTCACTTCCATTACTTATGAAGCGGAACCGGCGTCAGCTACACTCACAGCCAGACTTACATCACATAGCATCACAAAAAGTCCCGAAACGGACAAATTGATGCAATATATCCAACCGGACCTTAAATTTGTTTGGACAGGTAGGAAATATAAATTGCAATCCTCATCCAAATGAGTTAATTTTGTAAATAAAACAACTATTACACATCATGGATCGCAAAGTAAGAGTTAGATTCGCTCCCTCTCCCACAGGCCCGCTTCATATAGGTGGCGTGCGCACTGCACTTTATAATTATTTATTCGCTCGCCGTCATGGCGGAGAAATGATTCTGCGTATTGAGGACACAGACAGCCGTCGCTTCGTGCCTGGAGCTGAAGAATATATCAACGAGTCCCTCAACTGGCTTGGTATCAAGATAGATGAGGGTGTCAGGGAGGGTGGAAACTATGGCCCTTACAAGCAAAGTGAGCGCAGGGATATCTACCGCAAGTATGTTAAGCAGTTGCTCGACACCGACAAAGCTTATATAGCATTCGATACTCCCGAGGAACTTGAAGCAGCCCGTGCTGAAACCCCTAACTTCCAGTATGACGCTTCAACACGTGACAAGATGCGCAACTCCCTCACAATGTCTAAAGAGGAGGTTGAGCGCCGCATCGCAGATGGCGAGCAATATGTGGTTCGTTTCAAAATTGAGCCGGGTCAGGACGTGATTGTAAATGACCTTATTCGCGGAGAAGTGAAGATAAATTCATCTATCCTTGATGATAAGGTTCTTTACAAAAGTGCTGACGATCTTCCGACCTACCACCTCGCTAATATCGTTGACGACCACTTGATGGAGGTGACACACGTGATTCGTGGCGAGGAGTGGCTCCCTTCCGCACCTCTGCATAAGCTTCTTTATGAAGCATTCGGATGGTCCGACACTCAGCCTCAGTTCGTTCACCTTCCGCTTCTTCTAAAACCCGTAGGTAACGGTAAGCTATCCAAGCGTGATGGCGACAAGCTCGGTTTCCCCGTTTTCCCGTTGGAGTGGCATGACCCCAAATCCGGCGAAATATCTTCAGGATACCGTGAGAAGGGTTATCTTCCGGAAGCTGTGGTGAACTTCCTCGCTCTCCTCGGCTGGAATCCCGGTGATGATTCAGAGTTAATGACAATGGATGAACTCGTTGATAAATTCTCGTTCGAACATTGTTCTAAGGCCGGTGCGAAATTCGATTATCAGAAGGGTATCTGGTTCAACCATGAATATCTGATGAAGAAACCGGATGAGGAGCTTGCGCAACTCTTTAAACCGATTCTCGAGGAGAAGGGTATCACCGGTTTCTCAGATGAATATATAGCTAAAGCTCTCGGCATGATCAAGAGTCGTGCTAACCTTTTGCCGGATCTCTGGACACAAGCGGATTTCTTCTTTGTTGCTCCGACGGAGTATGCGGAGAAGGATGTGAAGAAACGCTGGAGCGAGCAGACTCCCGCAATCATGGAGGAGTTGATAACCGTTTTGGAGGGTATAGATGATATGACTTCTGCTAACGCTGAAAAGATTGTGCTCGATTGGATTGCTGAGAAGGGTTATCATCTCGGTAACGTGATGAATGCTTTCCGCTTGGCTGTGGTTGGAGCTTGCCGTGGTCCGCACATGTTTGACGTTACGGAGCTGATGCCAAAAGAGGAGGTTATCGCCCGCATTCGTACAGCTATCGAAAAGATAAAATAAGTATAATTTTGAAATCCGTTCCGAACGGATAAAAGATTCTTTACTGTGTCATTAGAAAGCACTTTATATTCCACTGCAATCCGACTCTATGGAGCCGGTATCAAGTTGGCGGGGATGAGAAATCAGAAAGCCGCTCTCCTCTCTGCAGGACAGAAGGGTGTCTGGAATAAGCTCGAGAACAGATTCACAAAAGAGGACCGCGTGATTTGGATTCACGCGGCTTCTCTCGGTGAATTCGAACAAGGTAGACCGCTGATCGAAATGATTAAGCAAGAGATGCCTGAGTATAAAGTTCTATTGACTTTCTTCTCGCCCTCGGGCTATGAAGTGCGAAAAAATTATAATTTAGCCGACTGCGTGTGCTATCTCCCTCTTGACACACCGGGGAAAGTGAAACGTTTCCTGAATCTTGTCAATCCGGAGATGGCTATCTTCGTTAAATATGAGTTCTGGAGGAACTATCTTGCCGAATTGTCAAAAAGGGGAATTCCGACATACCTAATTAGCGCGGTATTCCGTCCGGATCAACTCTTTTTCAAGCCTTATGGCAAGTGGTATGCAAAGTGGCTGAACTGGTATAAATACATCTATCTACAGGATGAACGTTCGCAAAAGCTCCTGAAGAGTATAGGCGTTGATAACACTGCCGTTTACGGAGATACCCGTTTTGACCGGGTGGCAGATATTAGATCCACACGAAAGGAGATCCCTCTTCTTGAAAAATTCACCAACCATTCCGATCCTGACCATACTCCGGTAATAATGGCTGGTAGCAGCTGGCCTCAGGATGAAGCCGTATATGCTGAATGGATTAATTCCCATCCCGACATAAAATTAGTGGTGGCTCCTCATGAATTTGATGCCAAAAGGCTTGAAAGCCTTAAAAGGCTCTTTACCAATGGGGCGGTTCTTCTGAGTGAAGCCGATAAGGATAACTCGATATTGGATAAATCCGAATCCGGTAGTCAACCACAAGTACTGATAATAGATTGCTTCGGGATGTTATCCTCAGCCTATGCCTATTGTGATGTTGCGTATGTTGGTGGTGCGTTTGGTGCCGGGCTACATAACATCAACGAGCCTGCTGTTTATGATGTGCCTGTGATATATGGACCCAACAATCAGAAGTTTATCGAAGCAAGAGAGATGGCTGAGAGTGGTGGAGGATTCCCGATTTCCGGCAAGGAGGATTTCAACAGAATAGCTGACACTTTGCTATATTCTCCGGAACAGAGAAAGTCTGCCGGGCTGAAGGCTGGCAACTATATCCGTTCCAAAACAGGTGCCACCAAACTCATCTACTCCTCCTTGTTTAAATAATAAGATAACTGCCCTTAATGTGAACTTACTTTAGACAATATAAACGAACTTAAGAATACTTATTTAGTATATCAGGATATTTATACATAAAATGGCATTTGTGAAAGGTGGAAAGCGCCCGGAGTTCCGAGGTGATAAAATATTCAGATGGGAGAATAGGGGAGAAGAGCCGATCTCTTTGATGGAATTTGTGCAAGCTCGCAGACCGGATGCAAAGAGAAATGATATTAAGAAATGGATGAAGTTCGGTCATCTGAAGGTGGAAGGTAAGATTTCTACCGCATTCGATACACCAATTGCTCCGGGAGCAGTGGTTGAGTTCAATCAGACACGCCCATTCCCCGTTTTCAAGCATCCCCGAATCGAGATTGTTTATGAGGATGATGACGTGATCGTGATCAATAAGGGATATGGCTTGCTTTCAGTTGCTACTCAAAGTCACAAAAAGGAGGAGAATGCCTATGAGATAGTGCGTAACTATGTAAAGAATGTGGATCCTGCTAATAAACTCTTTATTGTTCACCGTCTTGACAGAGATACCTCAGGACTGATGATGTTTGCCAAGAGTCAGGAAGCGCAGGATGTGTTGCGTCACAACTGGAATAACATGATTCTGGAACGACTTTATGTTGCCGTTCTCGAGGGTGATTTGGAGCAGGATAAGGGTTACGTGAAGAGTCGCTTGGCAGAGAATTCCCAGTTTGTCGTTTACACAACGGATAATCCTGAAGAGGGGAAGTTGGCGGTTACTCACTATGAAGTGGTGGGAAGAGGTAATGGTTACACGCTCGCTCAATTCTCACTCGATACAGGAAGAAAGAACCAGATTCGAGTACATGCCCAGCAACTTGGGCACCCTATTGCGGGCGACCGTAAGTATGGAGCTACTAAAAGTCCGCTTCACCGTCTGGCTTTGCACGCCCGCACGTTGAGGTTCGCACACCCTATCACGCGCAAAGATATGAATTTTGAAACTCCGATACCGACTAAATTCGCTCAATGTATTAGAAAACACTTTTAGTGATATTTGAGTTATATCATAGAGAGACATTCTAAACAGAGATTGAAACTAAAGAAGTTAGAAAACTATGAAATTAGATACATCATCATATTACCCTAAATCACCTTTGGACGATGATGATACGGAGGATTGGCTTCATCCCGGCGAAAAGGATGAAGAGAGTGAAACCGTCGGGGTTAAGATAACAGAGGAGGTAACAGATGTCATTTCCAATGAGAAGATCGGCAACACTTCTCAGTCTGACACTGTGGAGGAAGTTGAGAGAAATGATGATTCAAACTTTCTGCAAGACGACGGTAAGCCGGAGTCTGCTTTCAGTAAGGTTATCAATGTGATATGCACCATACTCTCATGGGTACTTGTTCCGCTGATGATGCCGTTGTATGGATTGCTGTTGGTGTTTAATCTGAGTATACTGCATTTTATGGCACCCGCATCCAAGTGGGCTTTTATACTCGTCACAATCGGAATCACAATTGTTTTGCCCGGTGTACTGATCTATCTTCTCAAACGCATTGGACTTATTAAGGATATCGGCTTGAATGGCAGGAAAGAGAGGTTGATTCCATACATAATTTCAATTGTCAGTATGGGTGGTCTCGGATGGTTCATGATGACCAAGGGTGCACCGATGTGGCTGGTTATGTTTTTCATTGCGGGTGGTGTCGCCGGCGTGGTGAATACCATCGTGAATTTCTGGTGGAAAATCAGCGCGCATTCTGCAGGTATCGCAGGTATTGTGGCTTTGATAATCAGAATCAGTTCCGAAGGTTACTCGCTACCCCAGACCCAAACATGGTTGGTTATATCTATCATTGCCGCAGGCTTATTAGGTTCTGCCCGAATCTGGCAAGGCCGCCACACTTTAGGACAGGTGCTCTGTGGTTATCTCGTAGGATTTACATCTGTGTTATTAATGACATTGATATAAGTAAGTTGATTAGGACTTTAAACAAGCTTACTTATAAACGAATTTCGTAAACTTTCTTAACATGCAATATAATTTCAAACGCAGGGATACTCATGCCGTTAAAGTCGGAGATGCCTTTATAGGAGGAAAAAATCCCGTGCTGATTCAGTCCATGACTAATACCGATACGCGTGATGTGGAGGGGAGTGCTGCCCAGGTTATCAGCATAGCTGATGCCGGAGGTGAATTGGTAAGACTCACAACTCAAGGGGAACGTGAGGCATCCGCGTTGGAAGGAATCAAGAAGATAGTGCGCGAGTCTGGTTGTAGTGTTCCGATTTCAGCAGATGTCCACTTTAATCCGAAGGCTGCGTTTAAGGCTGCGGAATTTGCCGACAAGGTCAGGATCAATCCCGGGAACTTCATTGATGCAGCAAGAACATTCCGGAAACTTTCGTATACCGACGAGGAATATGCCGAGGAGGTAAAGAAGATAGAGAAGGCATTTGCTCCATTTGTGGAATTATGTAAGCAGCGAGGTGTGGCTATCCGTTTGGGAGTTAACCACGGTTCTCTATCCGATAGGATTATGAGTCGTTATGGCGACACTCCGGAGGGTATGGTGGAATCCGTGATGGAGTTCCTTGAGATCTGCCGGAAGATGAATTTTGATGACGTGGTTATTTCCATTAAGGCTTCACAGACTGCTATTATGGTTCGCACGGTTGAGTTACTTGTGGATAGACTTAATAAGGAGGGTATGAAATATCCCTTGCATTTAGGTGTGACAGAGGCTGGAGATGCAGAAGATGGTAGAATCAAGAGCGCTGTGGGTATTGGAGCACTGTTGTCGCAGGGAATCGGTGACACCATAAGAGTATCACTCTCAGAAGCTCCGGAGAATGAGATTCCGGTTGCCGCATATCTTCGCAATTATATATCTCTGAGAGATAGACATGATCCTATAGAGGAGCCTATGGAGACACTTCAGGGTTCTTCAAGGGAGAGTATGAGTAAAATTAGTGGGGTAAAAGAGAAATTGATCTCCATAACCAATAGCGAACTTCCGGAGGATGTGAATAGCGTGGAGGTTGATGCCTCAAAAAATCCGGCTGATTACTTGAGTTTACCCGCCGATACAGTCATCATCCTTTCCTCCAATCATATTAATCCGGTTGGAGAGATTGCTTCCTGGATCGACAGATATCAGGTTGCGGGAGGAAAGAATTCGGTGATATTATTCGCAAAATATGGTAAAGAAAGCTTGGATGAAATCCGGATTAAAGCAGGTGCAGATCTTGGTTCGTTACTGTTGAGGGGCTATGGAGCAGGTATTCAGGTCGAGTCTGATCTACTTGATAAGGAGACCTTGGCGAAGTTGGAATTGGATATCCTGCAGGCTACAGGCTTAAGAATCTATAAGACTGAGTATATAGCCTGTCCGAGTTGCGGACGTACACTATTTGACTTGCCCTCAACACTACAGGAGGTGAAACGCGCTACGGCTCATCTCAAAGGCTTGAAGATTGGCGTGATGGGATGCATCGTAAATGGTCCTGGGGAGATGGCTGACGCAGACTATGGTTATGTCGGTGCCGGCCCGGGTAGAGTAAGTATATATAAGGGGAAGGAGTTGATTAAAAAGAATATTCCGGCGGAAGAGGCGTTAACTGAATTGCTTGACCTAATAGAGAAAACAAGATAAAAAATGTGTCATAACTACCCGCAAGGTAATTATGACACATTCATTTAAAAATTAAGACTTATTTTACCATTACCTTAGTAACTTTTGAACCCTGGCGTTTGATATAGAGACCGTTCTCAGGGTTAGCTACGCGTACACCCTGCATGTTGAAGTACTCAACCGGTGCATTTTCATCGTCAATTTCGATACCCGCTACAGAAGCACCTGAACCTTCTGTACTCTTCAAGCTAAAGATACCTACAGTGTCACCTGGTTTAACATTGTGTACGATAATGTCAATCCATTTGATTGGTACATGATACCATTCCTTTCCGGGTTCAACAAATGCTAGGAATTCCTTATCACCTTGAAGTTCGCCTAAATTGGTAACTTTAACCTTTTTAGGATTAGAGGAACTTGCAGATGCTGCATTGCCCAATTCATAGTATGCTACGTGACCAATTGTACCGAGACCATCGTTGATGTCATAAACAGAAGTTGAGAATGTAACTTCTACCGGATTGTTATCAGGAAGTTCCATCCCTGCTTCAAAACCATTCATAAGGTTAAGGTCAATACCTATAGTTTTAAGACCGATACGAGTATTGGTTCCGAATCCATAACGGAAAACGAGGTCTCCACTCTTAGCTGCATCTTCGGTAAGAGTTCCATCTACATAAATTTTGGAAGGAACAGTTACTTCGCCGATACCGCTGTTCATAGCGATGTTATCAAACTTAATACCATTGCATGTTTTACCGGAGAAAATTTCTTTTAACTTTGAATTTGATGTTCCTTGCTCTGTGTCAGCTTTGGTAGCTGCGTCATAAGAGTAAAAATCACCATGTTGAACGTGAGTTTTAACTCCATTCACCATGTCAACCTTATTGTACTTGTATCCTCCCTCTACATACATCGCTACAAGCCAGTTCTTATCCTTTGGACGAGATGAGGCTTCAGCATTTTGGATACATCCTGTAAGAGCTACAGCATCCTGATCAAAAGTTTCTGCGCTTGCCGGTAAACAAAGAGCGGCAATCGCCATCATTGCGTAAAATTTCTTCATAGATTTTTTTGTTAGGTTTGTTAATATTGAGTTTTTATGATTTTCAACGTAAAGATAATCTAAAAATCAATGTATTCCTAATTTTTTTAATATTTTAACACAGAGGACCATTTGCCCCCTCTGTGTTTGACATAATAATTAAGTGATATAAAACCCCCGTTTCATAATTTGAAACGGGGGTTTTATGTAATTAGTGGTTTATGGGGTTTATTTCACTGACCACTCAACACCGTTCTTGGTATCCTTGACGTTGAAGCCAAGTGAGGCGAGACGGTCGCGAATGAGATCAGAGGTTGCCCAATCTTTATTCTGCTTCGCATTCGCACGGATATCCATCAATAGATTTACCGCACCTTCGTATGGCTTGAGATTAGCGCTTCCGGCATCTGAAGCAACCTTGATGCCAAGGATATCAACCAACATCGTATTAAATAGATGTTTCAGGTAATCGATATTCTTCTGACTCAATTTCATAGTACCGTCGGTAGCGGAATTTACCACTTTTCCGGCATCGAAAAGGTGAGCGATAACAATTGGAGTATTAAGGTCATCGTCCATCGCCTCGTAGCACAATTTGAGGAAATCGGGAAGTTGAGCATCCTCATCGGTGGTCGGTTGCAACGCGTTCAGGCGCTTGTAGATATCCTGCATTTTCTGGAGGGCTTTTTCTGCTGCCTGGAGCGCTTCGTTGGAGAAGTCTACAGTGCTGCGATACTGTGCCTGAAGAATAAAGAAACGGATCACCATCGGTGAGTAAGGGCGCTCCAATAGAGGATGATCTCCATTGAAGAATTGCTCAAGAGTGATGAAGTTATTGTAGGACTTACCCATCTTCTTGCCGGCAATAGTAATCATATTGTTATGAATCCAATATTTAACTGCCGGATGACCCTGAGCTGCTACACTCTGTGCGATTTCGCATTCATGATGAGGGAACATCAGATCTAAGCCGCCACCATGAATATCGAATGTTTCACCGAGGTACTTCTCACCCATAGTGGAGCATTCGAGGTGCCAGCCCGGGAACCCTTCACTCCAGGGAGAGGGCCAGTGCATGATATGCTCAGGAGCGGCTTTCTTCCATAGTGCGAAATCAAGAGGATTTCGTTTCTCATCCTGACCATCGAGAGCGCGGGTAGTGTTGAGCATATCCTCGATGTTTCTACCGGAGAGAATACCGTACTTATGATCCTTGTTGTATTTGGTTACGTCGAAATATACGGATCCTTCACTCTCATATGCGTAGCCTGCATCAAGAATCTTCTTGATATACTCAATCTGTTCGATAATGTGGCCCGACGCATGAGGCTCAATACTTGGTGGAAGCACATTGAGTGCCTCCATGTCATGATGGTAGCGGTTAAGGTAGAATTGCACTACCTCCATGGGCTCCAACTGCTCCAGACGAGCTTTCTTGGCGATTTTATCCTCACCGGAATCGGCGTCATGCTCCAAGTGACCAACGTCAGTGATATTCCTGACATATCTCACTTTATAACCGAGATGCATCAGATATCGGTAAAGGATATCGAACGTGATGGCAGGGCGCGCATGCCCGAGATGGGCATCACCATAAACTGTCGGACCGCACACATACATTCCAACTCTGTCGGGATGTCCCGGGGTGAAAAGCTGTTTGGTGCGAGAAAGAGAGTTATATAAAAGCAGGGAATGCTCCATATCAAATAGGTGTTGCAATTAATTAGTTATTACCGATACCGGGTTTTACGTTACGGGGTACGATCTCACCGAACTGAGCCTCATATTTCTTGATATTGTCAGTCAGGGCAAAGAGAAGCTGCTTGGCATTCTCCGGAGTCATGACCACGCGGCTAACAACCGGAGCCTGAGGCATGCCGGGAGCAGCGAAGATAAAGTCAATAAGGAATTCATTCGCACCGTGACCAATCATAGCGAGGTTCGTATATTTACCGTCCGCCATGTCGGGACGAAGCTGTATCTGCAATTGATTTTCGTTATTATTTTCCATTTTTTAATTAATTTAGTTTTCAGAGCTAACCGCTCCATAAAACAAAGTTACAAATTATTTTCCACTTCAACAACCGTGATGGTATCGAGTGGCATTTCGTCATTCTCTTCCTCTTCGGCAATCGACTCTTTAGAGAGGGTGTCCTCAACAATCCTGCCATCTGCCATGCGGATAATTCGATCAGAAATGTCGGTGATGGTCAGATCATGAGTGACAATGACGAAAGTAACCCCCAATTCCTCCTTCAAAGAGGCAATCAGATGGTATATTTCATCTCTGTTCCGGGAGTCGAGACTACCGGTCGGCTCATCGGCGAAAACCACTCTCGGGTTGTTGATTAGCGCACGCGCTATAGCAGTGCGTTGCCTTTCACCTCCTGATAGTTCCGAAGGCTTGTGGGTGAGACGGTGCTCCAGCCCAACCAATGAGAGAAGTTCCGCAGCCTTAGCCATAGCTTTGCGTCGCGACATCCCTCCGATCATGGCAGGGATGGCCACATTCTCGCACGCTGTGAACTCAGGCAATAACTGATGAAACTGGAAGATGAATCCAATATTGCGATTGCGGTACCCTGACAGTCTTGAATCTTTCATCTGTGTGATCTCGATATCATCATATAACACAGATCCGCTATCAGGTTTGTCGAGAGTTCCTGCGATCTGAAGGAGTGTGGTCTTTCCCGCACCGCTTGGTCCAAGGATAGTCAGAATCTGATTCTCGCCGATTTCAAGATTGATATCGGTGAGAACCTGTAGATTGCCGAAAGACTTATTGATTTTCTCTAATCTTATCATTGTTGAATCCAGCTACCCTTGAAACCGGTTTCCTCGATAGTCTTTACAATCTGAGCAGCTTTCTCTGCATCTTCCGGGATTCCATGGCATTCCAAGATCTTATCTGCAGTGTCGAGATGAAGGTGCCATTCTGCATTAGGGAATCTATTCTTTACAGCGCTTATGATGGCTGCTTCACAACCTGCGCATTTTGCGTTTGTCTTAAATTGCATAATATTATTTTTACGTATTATTACTTTCTATTTAGCCTTAGGGAGTTGAGTACCACGCAGACAGATGAGCAAGCCATGGCTGCAGAAGCATACATGGGGGTGAGCATCCATCCGATGGAGTAGAGAGCTCCCGCGGCAATCGGTATTCCGATTATATTATATATAAACGCCCAAAAGAGGTTTTGGTGTATAATTTTTAATGTGGATTTTGATAATTTAAGAGCTTTTGGTATTGAACTCATCCGTCCGCCCACTAAAGTTATGTCTGCAACTTCAATTGCTATGTCAGCTCCAGTGCCCATTGCTATGGAAACGTTGGAGGCGGCAAGAGCTTGAGAGTCATTGATACCGTCACCTGCCATGGCAACAATGTGCCCCTCTTTCTGAAGTTTCTCCACAAGTATCTGCTTATCACCCGGAAGCGCATTGGCGTATACTTGCTTTATCCCTACCTGATGGGCAACCTCTTTTGCAGTTGCCTCTTTGTCACCGGAGAGAAGGACCACTTCAATTCCCTCATCCTGAAGAGTTTTTATGGTCGTCTTTGCATCTGATTTTATTTCATCTTCAATTTTCAGAATAAGAACCAAGGAGCTATTATTCCAGACTTCTATTGTCACGGCTCCCTCCCGCTCCCAATTCAATCTCTTTTCGATCAGGAGATTATCAGAGCGTTCTGCCTCCAAGTTCTCACTCTCTTTTCTTCGGTGAGCTCCAATCTTCAGATTAAGTTCCGCGCCGGAGCAGGAGATACCTTCTCCGGGTGTATAAGAGTAGTCGGAGGGAACTACCGGAGAGATTCCCCTCTCCTCGATACCTCCAACGATTGCGGAAGCAAGAGGGTGTATGCTCTTTAATTCAGCACCGGCAATCAGTCCGAGGATTCTATGTTGCTCATCTTCAGTTACTCCGGATGCCCATGCAAGGTTCACCATGTGAGGTTTCCCCTCAGTCAATGTTCCGGTCTTATCAACCAATAAAGTGTCGATATGAGCCATCACCTCCATAGCAGAAGCATCCTTTATCAGTATACCCTTTTTTGCGCCACGTCCGATACCAACCATTACAGCCATAGGTGTAGCGAGGCCCAATGCACAGGGGCAAGCAATGACTAATACGGAGACAGAGCAGACGAGTCCTACGATAATATATTGACTACCTATAATCCACCAGATTATAAATGTCAAAACAGAGATGGCCATTACTGTAGGAACAAATACAGCCGCAATCTTATCCACCATCTTCTGAACAGGTGCTTTACTGCTTTGTGCATCCTTAACAGCTTTGATTATTCGTGATAGCTCAGTGTTGCTTCCTATCTTATTGGCTGAAAGAATTAGGTTGCCGGATTGCAGAAGGGTACCGGCGGAGACTTTATTCCCTTTCTCCATCTCCACACCGACCGGTTCACCGGTAAGCATACTCTCATCTACGAATCCATGACCGGAAACCACCGCTCCATCAACCGGGATTTTCTCACCTTCACGCACTTCGATAATGTCGTTTGGCTTTATACGTGAGATTGGAGTCATTACAAAACTTCCATCCGGCTGTTTAACCAATGCCTCCGACGGTTGGAGCTGGATGAGCGATTTCAGCGCGAGTCCGGTGTTGCGTCGACTTCTCATCTCCATCAGCTTACCGGTTAGCACGAAGGTGATAATCATGGCTGCTCCCTCATAATAGAGATCAGCGCTGATGCCGTAAGAGGTAAGAAGATCTGGAAAGAGGGTATTCACGAAACTGAAAAGGAAGCTGACTGCTGTTGACAACATAACTAATGTGTCCATGCTTGGGGCACGGTGTATCAAAGCGTTCCAGCCGCGTTTATAAAACCCACTTCCGCACACTCCGATCACGATAAGGGTCATGAACATATATACCCAACCTTCTGCGGGGAAGTGGAAATGAACCATACAGAGCACGGAGAGGGGAATGGTCAGAATCCAGGCTATGGCAACTTTCATTTTCATGTTGCGATAAACTTTATTCTCCGCCTCCTCCTGTTGCTCGACCGCTTCCGCTACTGAATCGGTGGCAATAAGCTCGTATCCTGCCCCCTTTACTGCTTCTGCGATCTGATTCAATGATATTTTGGAGGGATCCCAAGTGATTTCGGCTGTTGAGGTGCCGAAATTCACAGCGGATGTTTCAACCCCCGGTAATCCCTTGATAGTCTTCTCAACTGTATTTGCACAGACGGCGCACATCATCCCGGTTACGGGATATGAACCACTTTTATTCATAATTTATCTTCTCTTCTTCTATATATGGGATATTTATTATTTAGATATGGGATCTAAATTCATCCGTATCTTCCATTGAGAAGGATACAGGTTATTGGCTCTCGAGCCTATATTCTTTACGAGTCCGAGAGGATATCCCTTATAATTAACAACAGCAAACCCTTTGGGGATTTCAGGATTCAAAGTGAGGGATTCGTGGCGTAAATAGGATTGCGCTGCCGTTAGATCCAATTCTACTACGGGATAATCGGAAGCCTTAAAGTCGGTTGACAATACCGATTCCGAAGCCGGCAATTCTAATTTACCCTTTACATTCTTCTTAGGTATACCCAATGAGATTACTCTGGTATGCTTCTTTAGCAAATTGATAAATTGGTCATTTTTAATGTTATGAGCAACCGGGTAGTTCCCCTCCTTGCGAAGAACGCATAGGAATAAGCCCTCTCCTCGGGTCAGATGAGGCATGAATCGGTAGCAAGGATAGGGTGTAGAGATACCTCTTCCTATTCCCCATTCAGGCGGAAAATCCATATCTACAGGAACTAATGAGAGATTGTTGACCATATAATCAACCATCTCCTCATTCTCCACGCGATTGAAGGTGCAAGTTGAATATATCAGGAATCCCCCCGGTTTGAGAACTTGAAAAGCATCATTGATGATTGATCTTTGGAGTGTGGAGCACTGAAGCTGTAAACCTTCACTCCATTGGTTGATTGCATCGGAATCCTTGCGCATCATTCCCTCTCCGGAGCATGGAGCATCAACAGCCACGATATCAAAGCACTCTCCGAGTCTGACAAAATCTGAAGTCTTAGAGTTGCAGACAATTATCTCCGGATAGCCCCATTTTATCAGATTTTCCTTAAGGATGGCCGCTCTGTTGGGGATAAACTCATTGGCTACGACAGTCGCTCCATCCGGAATGGCATTTATCATGGATGTGGTTTTCCCTCCGGGGGCGGCGCAAAGATCGAGTACGCGAAGCGGATGGCCGGTATCGAGGGCGGAAGGGAGTACGCGGTTCATCACCTCTTCATAAATCATGGAGGAGGCATCCTGAACGTAGAATACCCCGGCGTGCAATAGTGGATTGGCTGTGAACAGAGGTCGGGAGGGTAGATAGTAACCCGATTGACACCACTTGACCGGGGTCAAGTCGGTGTAACCTAAATCATCAATTTCACGAACCTTTCTTTTATTTATTTTGATAGAAACAGAGGGAGACTGGGTCATTGCTTCGAGGAATGCCTCAGCATTCTCCATCAGTAAACCCTGCATCTGATTTATAAAGCCTTGTGGTAAATTATCGTACATATTATATATAATTTACTTATGTAATACTTACAAATATAAGTAAAAATTTCGTATCTTTGTAACATGGAGATAAATGGAAAGCTGTATTTGATTCCTGTAAATATCAGCGATGCACCGTTAGATCAAGTAATTCCTCAGGGAAACTTGTTGATTGTTAAAAATTTGAAATGGCTGATTGTGGAAAATGTCAGAACGGCCCGACGCTTTTTGAAAAAGTGGGACAGAAGTTTTGATATCGATTCCATTACCTTCTTCGAACTCAATCGCCACACCGATACATCTAAAGTTGGAGAATGGTTGGAACCTTTAAGACGAGGAGAATCCGTAGGTGTGATGAGCGAGGCTGGTTGCCCGGCAGTTGCCGACCCCGGGGCTTTGGTTGTAGAGTTGGCACAGAGGGAAAAGATACAGGTCGTTCCGCTCGTAGGACCCTCAAGCATTTTGATGTCGCTGATGGGTAGTGGTTTCAATGGACAAGGATTTGCTTTCAATGGTTATCTTCCTATCGAGAAAGGGGAGAGGCTGAAGACCCTGCGTGCTTTGGAGCAGGAATCCCAGAGATTGAACCGTACGGAGATCTTTATAGAGACTCCCTATCGGAACAACGGAATGGTTGAATTTCTGAGCGAGAACCTGAGAGGAGACACTATGTTGTGCGTTGCTTGCGATATTACTGATCCGGAGAAGGAATCAATTATTTCCAAACCTGCCGCTCAGTGGAAGAAAACAGATTATAATTATGATAAAAGTCCGGCAATATTTCTGATATACAGAGGGGAAAGTGTTGATGTCAAAGGTGCCGGAGATTTAAAAAGAAAGAGATAATAGATGCGATCAAGAAAAATAGATTTCTCCTCTCACCCCCAGTTACCATTCGAAGAATGGCAGGTTGATGCCCCGCAAAAGGGTATTTCCCAACAAGGACAAGCCGGAAAAACCGATCTCGACTCACGTAAAGCGGTGTCGGAGACTGATATCACTGAGGAGGATCTTCGTCGCGATAACTTGTCGGATAGAAATTTGAATTTTATATCACTCGGAAGCGGATCGAGTGGTAATTGCTGTTATATCGGTACAAAACGCGGCGGCATACTTGTTGATGCGGGTGTGAAGACTGAGGAGATTGTCAAGATGCTTTCATCTCATGGTGTATCCATGAACTCAGTCAAGGCGCTCTTATTGACTCATGACCACTCTGATCACGTGCGCTTTGCATACAATATTCTCAGGAGTCATAAGCATATACGCCTCTTCTGCACGAACCGAGTCCTCAACGGGATGTTGCGCAGACACAGTATCTCAAAAAGAATCAAAGATTATCACAATCCCATCTTCAAGGAGATACCATTTAAGATACTCGACTTTGAGATTACAGCCTTTGAGGTGCCTCACGACGGAACAGATAACATGGGTTTCTCCATTGAATTTGACTCGCGCCGATTCGTCCTTGCTACTGACTTGGGAGCGGTAACGGAGAGAGCATATCATTATATGAGCCAAGCCAATTATTTAGTGATTGAGGCTAACTATGACTTGGATATGTTGAGATTCGGAGGCTATCCGGAGTATCTTAAGGCGAGAATTCAGACTCAGAATGGGCATATGGATAATCGCGATACGGCTCAGTTCTTATGCGACATTATTAACCCGGATTTAAAATATATCTTTCTGTGTCATCTATCTAAAGATAACAATACTCCGGCAAAAGCGGTGAAGACAATCAGAGATGCGTTGGAAAGAATGGGCAAGAGAGTAGGAAGTGCAAGTGAGACAATCCTTGACCGTCAGGCCGATGTGCAGTTGATGGCGCTCCCGAGATATGACGCTACAAACTGGTTTGTCTTCAGACCATTTAATATCTGAGGACCATCTTATTAACATGGTTCTTGGTAATATCTACGATCGGTTCTTGAAGTGTCTCTGTATTTGATTAGTGTGTGGCACCGATAGTCAGGATGCTCAATCGGGCGTCCGGAAATTTTGCCAAAATAGTGTTAGCCGCTTCTGTGATAGTAGAACCGGTGGTACACACGTCATCCACAAGTAGTATATGCAGCTGATTGAGGTCAATGTCGGATTGAAGTTTGAAGATGCCCTTAAGATTACTTCTGCGCATCTCAAGGGTCTGCTTTGTCTGTGTCTTATGTCTCTTCTTGGCAATCAGATAGTTCTCAATTCTGATGCCCGATATCTCTGAAATACCCTCCGCAATCTCTTCCGCCTGATTATAACCTCTCTGCGCCTTTTTATAGAAATGCATCGGGATAGGCACTATAACATCGATGCCATTGAAGAAAGGGGTCGTGTACAATTCCTGAGCGACAACATTACCCATATATTTGGCGAGCCCTTTGAAATGATGATATTTCAGATCCTGCATCACTTTGGCGATAGGGGAGCCTGAAGCGTAAAGGAAATGAGCTGTGGCTCTGACAAATTTGAATTGACCGATAAAGCGTTGTTCCATCGGGTTGTTTGGCACGCGATGGTAGAGTGAACGCGGAAGATCCATCAGACAAGACATGCAGAGATGCTGCTGGTTACCGGATAACTTGTTGCCGCATATATGACAAGTCTCGGGAAAGATGAATGATAAAAGCGCTTTGTAATCGAAGTTAGTCTTCAGTTTCATTCTCCTACTCTTTTTTTCTGAGTTCCCTGATACCGGCACTGATTACTGAACTCTCGAATCCACGGGAAGATAAAAGACGGTATAATTTTACCACATCCTCCCTATTTTTAAGATTAAGCCCTTTACTTTTTGACTTCAGCACTTCCAATGCACTCTCCATATATTGATCCTCATCTATCTCATCTAAAAGAGGGAGATAGACCGAAGACGGTATACGCTTGGATGCAAGATGGTATCTGATTTTTAATCTTCCCCATCTGCTGAATTTTATTTTATCGCGAATGAAACAACCGCAGTAGCGAGTGGCATCGATAAATTTATTATCAATCAGAAAATCTACAATCTCATTCTTCTCTGCTGTAGAGAGGGTTGTGCGGTTGAGTTTTGTGCGTATGTCGAATTCGCATTGCTCCGATTTTGCGCAAAGACCGGCAAAACGCAATTTCTCTTTTTCAAATGAAGAAGGTTTCTTGGCAATCATTGTTTTGTAGCAATTACGAATCTGTTACGTTGGTGAATATCTTTTATAATATCTATATCGGTATATCCTAAGGTTGCAAGCATTTGCTCCATCTCCTCACTATGGCGAGGATTGATTTCAAAAAAGAGTGATCCTCCGGGTTTGAGCGCTTTGAGACCTATTTCTGAAATCTTTCTGTAGAAAAGCAATGGGTTTGAATCGGGTACAAATAGCGCAGTGTGTGGCTCGTAATTTAGAACGTTTGGCTGCATCTCACTTTTCTCTGATTCATCTACGTATGGAGGATTGGATACTATGATATCAAAACTGTCTGGAGTCGGATCGAAACTGAAAACATCACAGATTCTAAAATCAACTTTAAGACTGAGACTATCGGCATTAGCTTTTGCAACCTTGATTGCTTCAGCGGAAATGTCAATGGCACTAATCTTAGCATAAGGTAGATGACGGGCTAAGGCAAGCGCAATGGCACCGGAACCTGTACCGATATCAAGAATACTCAGGTCTGACTGTTCTTTGTAACGGTCATATATCAGGTCGACAAGTTGTTCAGTTTCCGGGCGTGGGATGAGTGTCGATTTATCCACCTTGAGCACCATTCCGTAAAAATATGCTTCACCAAGAATATATTGTATTGGCTCATTTGTGAGAAGGCGCACAAGGATGTCAGATGTCTTTCGGACTATATATTCCGAAGCCGGTTGATCTGAATTGATTATCAGCTGAGTCTGATTCCAACCTTTTAAAGTTTGGAAGATTAACCTTGTCATGGCTTTGGCTTCACCCTGACCATAAATGGGGGTGAGTTTATCTGTTATTTCCCGAGCCAAAGCCCCGATTTTCAATTCAGACATAATGAATAAATAAATTCTTTGTTAAAATTTACACGTAAAGATACAATTTTTTTGCATAATGAGGGGTAAAATTCGAAAACATTGAATAAATTTGCACCGATTTTGATTTCACAACAGTGGAGAGAAACAATACATACGATTTTAGGCTAAGTCAGAAAGGTTTAGTTGTATTTCTGATGATGGGAATAATGCTTGTGCAATCATGTTCCCGGACTGCAAGAAATGGAGAGAATGTCAGTGATTCTTCAGCAGTAGTAGAGTATCATGCCGATCATGATATAGCTATGACTTTAAGAAGTATCACAGATGCCCTGCAAATGAATGAACCATTAGATACAGCCGAATACAATTATGAGGGTGTGCTGACAGATGGTGAGGGGCGTCCTCTTTACACCGATATTCAGGGGACACCCGGTGAATGGGAGGTTAAGGTTGTCACACCCGATATGGTTGTGATGCGGAATCTCTTCCTTGGTGACCTGCTCCCGGATCATTTGATGAACTATATTACTTCGACTCTGAACCTGAGCGAGCAGAATATGGTGCAGAACACGGAAATTGCCTCAGATGATATTGAGACAGTAGTGTATGACATGAATGGCGTATTGGTTAAATTGGAAACACGCCCGGCGGTGGCTCCTAATGGACTTGAAGGTACCCTTATGTATATCACAGCATCTAATGACAAGTCAGATGCTCCGGAGTAAATTGAAATAATAATTAAGAATATATAGAAAACTAATCTAACATCTATGAAACAATTCAGATTCCTTTCAGTGTTGCTTGCTCTTCTCTGCACGGTGGGTGCATTTGCAGAGCAAAATAAAGTGCAGAAAATCAGAGAAAAACTTCTTAAAGGTGATAAATCATCAATTATAGTTGCTTCTCATCGCGGTGATTGGCGCAATTTCTCTGAGAATACTCTCGAGGGTCTCGATGGTGCGATCGCAATGGGCGTAGACATTGTTGAACTCGACCTGCAGATGACAAAGGATAGCGTAATCATTGTTATGCACGATGCAAAGATTGACCGCACAACAACCGGAAAGGGTAAGATTTCTGAGTTGACTTTGGATTCCATCCGCAAGGTGAAACTGAAGAATGGCTGTAATATCAAGACTCAGCAGAGAGTCCCGACTTTGGAGGAGTATCTTAACCATGCCAAGGGAAAAGTGATGCTCAATCTTGATAAAGCTGACCGTTATTTCCCGCAGGTTGTGGCATTGACTGAAAAGACCGGTACAACCGATCAGATTGTGATGAAAGGTAATAAGAGCTACAAGGAGGTAAAGGAATTATTCGGTCCATATATCGATAAATTCATCTATATGCCAATCGTGAAACTTGATACTCCGAATGCTGATAAGGAGATTGAAAAATTTGTCGAGGATATGCACCCGGTAGCATTTGAATTACTTTTCGTGAATGACAGCAATCCGCTTCCCAAGCAGTTGAAAAAGTCTCTCGATGGTAAATCATTGATCTGGTATAATACTCTTTGGGATACTATGGCTGGTGGTCATGATGACGATGCAAGTTTGAAGGATGTCAATAATGGTTGGGGTTACCTGATTGACCAATTGGGTGCAACTATAATCCAGACCGACAGACCGCAGATGCTTATAGAGTACCTGCGCGGTAGAGGTCTCCACGATTAATGAGAACAGGATATAAACTATTACTATCCATCATGATGATGCTCGCCGGGCATCTTATGGTTATCGCAAATGAAGCACAGCCTCTGCATCAATATGCAGAGGCGTGCTTGATTATGCAACGTGCCGTAAAAGAGCAAAATAAAGATATGTTGCAGGACGCGATGGAGAGGATGGATGCTATCGGCATAGATAGGTTGGATCTAAATGAAATTACTGTATCTGATTCGAAATGTGTGTCCGGGAGGGGAATGCTTTATTTGCCGGAATATGCAGATTATCTCCTGCTTAATGATTTCCAGCTTGCACAGCTCGATGATGTCTCTTTGTTGCGAGAGACTTCAAACGATTGTACCGTATCCGCTATCAATGGGTGTGTGGATGCTAATTCTACAGTCAAATTTGTTATTGAATCCGAAGGTAAGATGGAAGCTTTCATGCTTGGTGAGGATAACGCTAATCTTGAAGTGAAGATAGAGGTAGTGCCTGATTTTAATGTCGGCATTAGTGAATCAGAAAATGGGGGAATGAAATGGTGGCAATGGTTGATGTCTAATGCCGGTGAGACGCTAATAACCGTAATAAACCATAGCGACAAGGAAATCAATTTTGTTATCGGACTTAACTGATTTTCAATGCGGATTTTCAGATAATTGGTGAACACGTTTATGAGAATAGGGTGTGTTAGATTGGGATGTATGATTTGCTTGTGTGTCTCGTTTGTAGCTTTGGCGGCTCCCGTGGAGCGTCAAAGTGTCCGTTTCGCTCGCCTTGACCGTGAGGCTCGGGCTGCAAAACTCGCCGGGGAATATGCTTTAGCCCTTAGACTTTATGATGAAGCACTAAGTATTCCAGCTTCAAATATCAATCTAAATACTGTTGCACTTAATAAGAGCGATCTGCTGATTCAGACCGGTCTCAACACCGAGGCGGAGAAACTTCTGTTAGGTTTAAAGGATCTCCCGGCGTCATTGGAGATTAGGAGGATAAATAACCTTGCATCTGTTTATGCACAAATGAAGCGTGTTGCTGAGGCAAAAGAACTATTTTCTAATGCTCTCCAAAAAGATGATATTGATATCACTACGCGGAGCAGAATTTTACAGAACTATGGTTTTCTGTTAATGTCAGAAGGTGAATGGCAATCTGCCGTTTCCAAATTTGAGGAATCAATCAAGAGTGCCGGACAGGAAAGCGTAGACTATCCAATCATACTTTCAAATATGGCTTTGGCTGAATCTTTTGCAGGGATGCAACCCGAAGCGGAAAAAGATATTATTATAGCGTATAAGTTGCTGTGTGACAGTAAAGGTGATAGCCATCCGGATGCTATACTGGCTTTGAGAAAAATGGGAGAGATTTTTCTCAAAGGGGGTAAGGTAGCTGACTCAAGCAGTGCCTTTCAAAAGTTTTATGAGTCAGAAAGATTATTTTTGCAGAAATCAATCCGCTCGATGAATGAGCAGCAACGTCTTGACTATTGGAATAAGGAGAAAGAATCTTTAGCGTTAATTTTCGGGTTAGAGGAGAACGCTCCCGATTTGATTTTTGATGTTGGACTTTTCAGGCGTAATATCTCTTTCGGAAGTAAATTTGCAGATGAGAAGAAAACTCTATCTCTCAAGGGACCGGACATTCAGAAAAGATTGACCCCTCTTGAGGCGTTGGTTGATTTTGCAATTTATTTGAAACGAAATGATAAAGGTGAACTGATTGAATATTTAGGCGCCTCAGTGGTTAGAAGCAATAAGGTTGAATTCATCAGTTTGGGCTCGGTAGATAGTTTTAGAAAGCAGAAGATAGGGAATACTAATCTTAAAGAGGCGTTAAAGTCTCAACGTTCGGCCGTTTTAAATTCTTTATATGCCGACGTTAATTTAAAAAATAGAATATGGGAGCCCATACTGAATATCTTGCCGGGAATAAACAATATCTATTTTATTCCTGATGGATTTATACATACTTTAGGTGTTGAGTACTTGGAAGGCTTACCTAAAGATATCACGTTTCACCGGTTGACATCTCCGGTGGAATTAAAAACCCAGTCTGCATTAATACCCAATGAGGAGATGCTTTTTGCAGGTGGTTTTGATTTCAATAGAATACCCTCGGTGGAAAATAAGGATCGAGATGTGGCAGGAATGGTCGGGAATCATAATGCCTCTGAGTTTCTTAAGTCAAATATAGGTCTCTATAATTTCAGGAATTTGAGTGGAACCGGAAGAGAGGTTGATGAAATATCCGGTATCGCCAAGAATCCCCTGATTAGGTATGATATCGCTGAAGAGGATCTGGAAAATATATTATCCAAATGCGGAAGAGTCCACATAGCAACACATGGATACGCGCTGCATATTGATAAGGAAGAAGGAAAGTTTATGCTTGAGGATTCACTGAAGATGGATCGGTCTATGTTGGCAAGTGGACTGGTGTTAAGCGGTGCTAATTTGTTGGCTGATGAGCCGGCTCGCGCTGATGGATTGGTTAGTGCTCGTGAATTCTGTGATTATAATTTGCCTGGAGTAGAATTATTTGTTCTTTCCGCTTGTAGCACTGCTGATGGTGAGGTTATTGATGAAGGACCGGCCGGACTAATCAGAGGTTTAAAACGGGCGGGGGTCAAAACCGTGATAGCAACGCTATGGGAGGTGGATGATGAAGCAGCAGTCATATTCATGAAAAAGTTTTATGAATTAATGAAGGCCGGAAAGAGTGTTAGAATTGCATTCGGAGAGGCTCAAAAATATTTGAGAGAATATGAGGTGGAATATCCGGAGGTTATTGAGGAATATAATCCGGCTACTATGACATCTGAATATATTGAAACCGGAAATATGGAAAAAGAGCAACCCTATTGCAATTACAGCAGTTGGGCTCCGTTCATTCTAATAGATGGGGATTAAGAAGATTCTGATTATCATATACACAAGCTAAAATATTTTAATTATGAATAAATATATTGCAATGTTGATAACCGTAGTTGCAGGTGTTTTGCCATTAGCAGCTGCTACTAACACAACTGTCAATGCTCCGGTCGGAGCAAGTCAGGAATTTAAAGTGTTGGTGTATGAGAATTCAGATTCAACACTTTTGACATTTGGTAAGAGTGTCAATAACCGAGGTATCTTGGGAGATGCATGGAAGAGTATCCTCGGGGCTTATCGTAATACGGCGATGGGTACGGTAACATCTCTTTCCGGTGATCTGCTTTCAGGCGGAATAGGTTTGGTTGTAGAAGCATTGCGAGATAAAAAGGGAGATTGGATGACTCAGGTGAAGAAAGATTGTCGTTATACCAAGCAGTTGCCCATGCAGCAGCAGATAACTGACTTTTATGCCACGACTTCCACTCAAGGTGCGATGGATCTGGATAGCATTATATTTGATGGTTTCGGTTGTCAGCAATATCTGAACTTTAAGAACCCTGAAACAGGTGAACCGGAGAAGTTTTTAGTATTTGATTTGAAATGCTCGCTGCGAAAAGATGATGTAGGTCGAGACAGAATGCTGCATCACAGTAAGTTTGAAGTAGTTGTAGATCATCTATTCTTTAATCCATACTTATGTAATCTCCCGAATGACTCATTGACAGCTCAAAACGCTTCACTCCGTACACCTTTCTCATTTAATAACCGCAGAAACCTGACGTTTAATGTCAATGCAAAGATAACATCATCGTGGATGAATGAAGCGATACAGGTTGTCAATGATCAGTTGTTAGGTGAATTTGATATTAATGCGTCAATTCCTGATGCTTCCAAACTTCAGAAAGGAGACTTTTATCCGGGTTATTTCGTATATATTAACCCGACAAAAGAGAATATTGAACGTTATTCCCTTTCATCTGAGCAAATTAAGGAGATGAAGGAGGCTGAGAAGTTGGTCAATGTAAAGGGTGAGAGTTTCCTGGTTCCACGCTCATTTATCGGATATGATGATTCTAAGAAACATCAAAGAATATGGGGCACGGGTCAATATAAGGTGAATATGGCTGTGTCGGAGAGTTGTGATATTAATTATGATTATTATCTCGAGCCTGATGGAAAGAATGTGAATATAGCATCAGGTGGAGGAATGCCTAATTTGAAGGGACGCAAGTGGAACCGTTACTGGACTGAGGAGTGGAACCGAATGAAACGTCGTCGCGGTTCACGCACTATTTTTGATTCTATGCTCTCTTCTTTGAAGATGACTTATGGAAATAATAGATGGGTCTATACTCTATTGGACCCGGTGGCTACGGTAATTCTAACCGAAGAGACCAATTTCTTAAATGATCGTACACAAGAGTGGCTTAAACTTGGTAAAGCAGCGGCAGCAGCATCTTCTATGCCCACAGGAGGAGCCGCTAAAAGATAAGCTAAATGGGGGATAGATTTGATAAGGGAAATTTCTTTTATATGAGAAATATAATTCTTGTATTGTTTCTGATTATCGCCGGTGTGCACACGCATGCCGCTGATAGTGCTGCCTCTCGTGTTTTCAATCATCGCAATTGGATGAAAACCGGTTTTCCCGGAAAAGATTCCACCTTGGAGAAGAAAATGGAGGGGGTTGCCGATATATTGGATTTTGATCTGCAAGAAATTGAAGCTCTTGCCCTCATGGAGCATCTGAGGGCGGATTGTAAGGATTTTATGCCATACCCTACTGATTTGGAGAAGTATCTGAGAAATCATGGTAGTAATGTCGTTGACGATTTGGGTAAATTTAAACGTGCTGCAGTTGGATATTTTACTGAATTTTCAAAGTATAAGTTAGGCACGTTTCATCCTGTCTCCGTCAGATTGCGCTTGCTCCAAATTGATTTGGAGAATCAATATCATTACATGGGAGAGATGGCTACGGCATTTGCAGACTCTTTGCATGTAAATTCTCGACAAAATCCAGCACGTATAAATCAGGTGATGCATGTTTTTGCAGATTTGCAGGCATTTCTAATGCGAAATGCTTATAAAATGGCTACAGCTCCGGAGGATATCCTTGAAATAATGAAGTTGGAGGATGACGTTCTATCCATCTTCCCTCCAAAGTCTGAAGAGAAAAGCTTATGGCGAGCAAATGCCTATTTGATGATAGGTGATATCAAAGGACTGATTAATGATGGAGAGCAATTCGATGTTACTGTTATGGGTACGAAATACCAAATGGATGTCATTCCGGATAACGGAACAGAATATTCATCTCTCGGAGTCAATAGGGATGTAACAAGTAATGCGCCATGGTATTTTATTAAGGCTGAGGAGATAGTCGAAAACATTTACTCACCCAATCACCCTGCAACGAATATATTTGTGTATCGAGCACAGTCTTTTATGGCAAGTAATTATGCTATAGACTCCGAGTTGGCTGATGGCCTGAAGGATACATATACCTATTTCAAACTTTATTATCCTGAAAATAATCTGAATGCTTTATGTGTCCGAATGAATTCCTGGTTTACCTCGCTAATTACAAATGAGCAGAATCAGGATCTTGCCAATGTTGATAAATTAATCTCTGCATTCGGAAGAATATACGGAGAGGATAATAGAAGTTACGTAACGCAGCTTCTCCCATTGACCGTGATCTCTTTAGTGGTAGATTCACAATCTCCGCAGCATAATATTACTGTAGAGAAAAATAAAAACAACGAGGGATTTAGACAGATACAGAAAGATTTAAACCTTTTTTATCTTTATAATCAGCTTTATTCAGTTGATCAGTCTCTTGGACTGTCTGGAATGAATCTTCTATGCTCTAAATTTCTGCAAACAAATGAGAATAGTTATGAGTCTGCTCAATTAGGGCGTAGCCTTGTGGATTTCTATGTTAGCTCGTTGAATGATTATGCCACTGCCGGCAAATTAGGTGACAAAACATATAAGATTCTCTTGGAATGTGGAGGTGCGGCATCTCCTTTCTTTCAGATAGCGTTGTATAGATATATAAACATCGCCATCGGTAATGATGGCGTGTCATCGCTGGATCTAATTAAATTGGGAGAGAAATATGCTCAAAATGCTGCTCCTGCCAATTGCGGGTATTTTGAAACTAAATACAAAATATTAGAACTTGATTATCATTATTACAGCAAGTTGGATTATGCCAAGAGTGAGGAGATTGCAAGGTCTTTGTTACGTTCGGGTAATCTAAATGGTGCGGATGAAAAATATATAAAAGCTCGTTTGGCTAATTCAATCCTTAATCGGCATGGTAAGACGAAAGAATCCGAGGACTTGGCAGCCGAACTTTTGAAGGATGAGATATCTCTGCCCGCAATTGAGAGAAGTATAGGGGTCTTGGAAGAATTAACGCAATATTATTCGTATTCTTCGCAAAATTCACTGTCAAAGAAGGCTATTGAGGCGGCCTTGGAAGCTAACGATGTAATGACTGGTGGCATTTTTGATGATGTGTATCTTCATTGGCGTGAATGGTTAGCTAATACTCTGCGGACATTAGGTGATAAAAACGCAAGCAGAAGAATCTTCTCCGAAGACCTCGACGCTTTAGAGAGGTATCAATTTTATGTCCCTTCAGTAGGACTGTTAAATTATATATGGTCCGGATTTTACGCTGCAAGGGAGGATAATAAAGATGATTACTATAGTCTCTATTATTTTATACAGAAGTTTGCAAAATATATGACTCCTCTTTATAACTCATCGAGTGATAAAGCAAGCTTCGAAGTGACTTATTTTGTCCCCTTTATGGCAGAATTACTTAATATCATGGTCGACTGGCATAATTTTATGTCCTCTTTAGATACCTCCAAATACCCGGTTGAAACTTATAAATCAAACTTGGATGCCTACAATCAGCTAATGGCGCAATTTAGGTATTTGCCGGAGAATTTTGATGCTAAAGTTGTCGAATTATCATCTAATATGATGCCGTGGAATAAGATAAGTGTGGCGAAGGTCTATTTAGGCTTAAGTCGAATGGCAGATGAGATCGATGGCGATAGGCTCAAGGCTGAGTCTTACTTGAACAAGGCATTGGATTTTGTCAAAGGTGAGGAGGAAGCTGTCGCGTACGTAGAAGCTGCAAAAGCCAATTATTATCAAAAATATGGGAATTGGGATGAAGCTCTGAGGTCATTTGAAATTTGCAAGGCTTATACGGAGAAAAAAAGTAATATAAGCTTTGAAGACAGGAAATATATCCCGTATTTTTATTTCTGTTGCTATAAAGAGAAGGGGAAATATGGAGACGCTATCAGGTCGGCAAGGGAGTTTTACGAAGTTATGAAGGGTGAATTGGATACTCAATACCAATTGATGACGATAACAGACCAGGAAAATTTTATGAGTCAGCATGGAGATCCTGTTAGCCTGATGTCTTTGATGTTAGAGTATGAACCCGAAGAATTGAGTAGAGATGTATATGATGGGGTGATCTACCGCACAGGAATGCAGCTTCGTTCCCAACAATCTACGCTTAGAGCAATAGAAGCCTCGGATAATGAGGAACTGAAGTCCTACGTTGAAGAGATGAAGCGATTGAGGGAGGAACATGCCCGTCAGAATCAATTCACTTTATCTCCAGATGAAACAAAGCATGCTGCAGAGCGAATAATAAGAATACAAAGGCTTGAACAGCAAATTTTTGATCTTACGGCTTATGCGCGTAAAGATGTTACAAAAACTGTGAGATGGCAGGATGTCCGCGATATGCTTGGAGCTAACGAGGCTGCTATTGAGTTTGTTTTCTCAGATATTAATATTATGGCTTTGATTCTTAAAGCCGAAAGTCAATCTCCGGTTTGTGTAAAGCTTGCATCACATAAAATGTTGGAGGAGTTTCTGAAGAGTGCGGGAAGTAAAAACTCTGCTGCTTTGGCAAAGAAACTGTACGGAACGGGTAAACAAGAACTTTATCAATTGCTTTGGGCGCCAATAGAGTCTGCCCTCAATGATGTCAAGACAGTGTTTCTTTCAGCACCGGGAATCCTTAACAGTATCTCCTTTAATGCGCTATCAACGCCTGACGGAGGATATTTATTTGATAAGTACTATATACGTCAGTTAACTACAACTGCTGAACTTGTCGATAAACATGATGAATCTCTACCGAAATCGGCATTGTTGGCAGGTGAAATACTTTTTAGTCCCTCACAGGCTAAACAGGTTGGCAATATTACTGAGGAATCGCGGGAAGTGGACACTGAATACTCTTTAGATGATTTTGAAGAGCGTGGTGTGGCGCGACAATATTTTAGATATCTTCCATTTACCGGTGTAGAAATAGATAAAATTGGAGAGAGTCTGAAAGGTTTGAATATTAAGGATATAAGAAAGGATGAAGCTACTGAGGGGGAATTGAGAAAACATTTTGCAGGAGAACATGATATTTTGCATTTAGCTACACATGGATTCTTTTTGGCTACTGATGTTGAAGCATACAAAGTTCCATACATGAAGCGGCATAGCGGGAATATTGGCAGTTCAATGCAACGGGCCGGTATAGCGTTGGCTGGAGCTGAAGAAGCATGGAAAGGGGCGGAATTACCGGATGAAGACGATGGCATATTGACAGCCTTGGAGATTTCCCAAATGAATCTGAAGGGAACGAAGCTTGCTGTGCTAAGCGCGTGTGAAACCGCGTTGGGGAATTATTCATTTGAGGGAATTTATGGTTTGCCAAGAGGTTTGAAGCAAGCAGGTGTCCAAAGATTGATGGTGTCGTTATGGAGTGTGAATGATCATTCCACATCGCTTTTCATGTCAAAGTTTTATGAATCATGGATGGGCGGTTCGACTCCTCATAATGCTTACCGGTCGGCAGTCAAGGCCGTAAGAGCCTCCTATCCGGAACCATTCTACTGGGCTCCGTTTATTCTACTTGATTAATTGGTATCTCATTATTCTCTCTCAGATTTCAAAAAGTTGCCTGAAGCAAAATGCAGGATTGATAAAAATTCGAAGAAGGTAGTACGGTTTAGCTTGTAAAATTGTAGGGAAATGGTTAAATTTGTGTGATAAATTTTACCATTCATGGAAATTGAGAAAGAGATAAAGGTTAATGGCTTGAGTTTCGTCCCATATCTTACACGTGACAAGATTGCCGAACAGGTGAAACGGGTCGCTTCTGAGATCCGACGCGATTTGAAGGATTCAGAACCTGTATTTATCTGTGTGCTGAATGGCGCATTCATGTTTGCTGCAGATCTTTATCGCGAGATAGGGATAAACAACTCAGTTATCACATTTGTTAAATATTCAAGTTATGAAGGCACCAGTACCACGGGTAAGGTCAAGGAGGTGATTGGGCTCAAAGAGAATATCGAAGGTAAAGATGTGGTGATTATCGAGGATATCGTTGATACCGGTCTGACAGCCGTCAAGATGATTGAGGACCTTAAAAAACGTAATCCAAAATCAGTGAGGTTCGCAACATTGTTGCATAAACCGGAAAGTTCCAAGACCGGTTATACTCCGGATTATGTTGCATTTTCAATTCCTCCGAAGTTCATAATCGGTTATGGACTCGATCTGGATGGGAAGGTGAGGAATCTAAAGGATATCTTTATCAATCGAGAGGAGTAATATCAAGCTAATTCATAACTTTTGCTCCTGCAAGTATAGGACTGAGAAGGTCGGCGGGAGAGATAATACTTAAATCTCGTAGGTAAAGGGATTTAAGAAAAGAAACGGTAAAAAAGATAACCCAAATTTGTTGCAATATGTTGAATGTTGTATTATTCGGAGCTCCCGGTAGCGGGAAAGGCACACAGAGTGCGAAGTTGATAGATGAATATGGACTTTACCATATCTCAACCGGTGAAGTGCTTCGAGATCATATAAAGCGTGGAACTGAGCTCGGAAAGACTGCTGACAAAATTATATCCAAGGGTAATTTGATTCCTGATGAGTTGATGATCAGTATTCTGGAAGATGAGATTGATAAGCAGGGAGAGGTGAAGGGTATAATCTTCGATGGCTTCCCAAGAACTATCCCTCAGGCTGAGGCTCTTGATAAGCTTCTTCAGAAGCGAGGTATGGATCTCTCTGCCGTGATAGGTCTCGAAGTACCGGAAGAGGAGTTGATGGATCGTATCATCAAGCGCGGTATGGAGACAGGTAGAGCCGATGACACACCCGAGACAATCAAGAGCCGTATGGATGTGTATCACAAGCAGACACTCCCTCTGAAAGAGTTTTATACCAACAACGGAAAGTATCTCCCCGTAAATGGTTCAGGCGTTGTTGATGAAATCTTCAACGACATTGCAACCGGGATTGAATCACGTACCGGTGTTAAAAGAAGGGTGCACTAATTATTGAAATAAGCAGTATAAAATCTCCGTTAATGTTGAGATAAATTTGAAGAAAAAGATAAGAAAAAGTTGTATCCTTGGGGTGCAACTTTTTTTTATCTAAAAATTTATTTAAATTTGGGAAATAAAGATAGAGATGCCCAACTTTAGTTGGATGTATATACTATTTGGAAAATATTTTAACTTAATTAACTTAAAATTCGAATACCACATGACTGAATTCAATGATATTCTGGAAGTTTATGGAATTCCTGCGGATGAATATTCCGTGCGTCCTTTTGGTAACGGTCTAATCAATGATACATACTTGGTACACACCGAGAAAAGTGCACCATCATATATGCTCCAGCGAATTAATCATAATATTTTTACAGATGTTGAGGGCCTGCAGAGCAATATTGACAGAGTAACTGACCACCTTCGTCAAAAATTGATTGCTGAGGGTGTTGAGGATGTGGACCGTCGTGCTTTAAAGTTCTTGAAAAATAAGGAAAACGGCAAGTCTTATGTAAAGTCGGGGGAGAATTATTGGCGTATTTCAGAATTCATTCCAGAAAGTGTCACCAAAGAGAACCTGAATCCGGAGAGCGCATACATTGTAGGAAAAGCATTCGGTGACTTTGAAGCAAGTTTGACTGAGTTGGCAGATGACTTGGTTGAGACAATTAAGGATTTTCATAATATGGAATTCCGTCTCCAACAGCTCAAAGAAGCACTCGAGGCAGATCCTATGGGTAGAAAAGCCGAAGTAGCAGAGTTCGTGAAGCAAATTATGGATAAATCTGAAAAGATGACCCAAGCTGAGAAACTTCACAGAGAGGGAAAACTTCCGAAGAGAGTTTGCCACTGCGATACTAAACTCAATAATATCCTTTTCGATAAGGATGATAATATTCTGTGTGTGATTGATCTTGATACAGTCATGCCCTCCTTCGTGTTCTCAGACTTTGGAGATTTCCTGCGTTTTGCAGCCAACACAGCTGAGGAGGATGCAAAGGATCTATCAAGAGTAGATTTTAATATGGAGATGTTCCGCTATTTTGCGAAGGGCTACCTTGAGTCTGCCACCTTCTTAACTGAATTAGAGAAGGATATGTTGCCTTATGCGGCAGAACTCTTCCCCTACATGCAAGCAGTTAGATTCCTCACAGACTATATTAATGGTGATACATATTTCAAGATTGCTTATCCCGAACACAACCTTGTCAGAGCCAAAGCTCAATGGAAACTCTTTGAGCAGGCTGAGGCAAAAGAGAGTGAGATGAAACAGATTATCGCTGAGCTCCAAAAGTAATATAGAGCTTTATAAGTAATATTTCTATTTCTACGATAATATTAAGATTTTCAGAATAAAATTATCATGAAAGTCAGTAAGATTAAAGAGAATATCATTGACGCAAAAGATGTGGCGCAAGCCATGGATAATGCGGGAATTGAATATCTGTCACTTGGTTGTGTGAATTGGGTAAAGGAGTATCCTTATAAACCTGAGGTGCGTGTGCGCGTTGCTCATACTGATTCATCATTGTTGCTTGACTATGAAGTAAAGGAGGAGACTGTCCGTGCTGCAGCTAAAGGTGATAATGGAAATGTATGGGAAGATTCATGCGTGGAATTCTTTTTCAAAGACTCTCAGGCGGAAAAGTATTATAATATCGAATGCAATTGCGCCGGTACACTTTTGATTGCAGAAGGAGAGGGGCGTAATGATCGCCGTCACCTGCCGGTGGAGAAGCTTGAAAAAGTTTCCCGTTGGTCATCATTGGGTAGCGCCCAATTCGAGGAGAGAAATGCTCCGGAAAGCTGGCACATGTCGTTGGTAATACCCAAAGATATAATCTGTTTAGATAAAGAGGCTCTTGATGAAAAGGGTTACCTCGCAAATGTATACAAATGTGGAGATGCTTTGAAGACGCCTCATTTTGTAAGCTTGTATCCGATAGAAACACCGTCTCCCGATTTTCATCGTCCTGAATTTTTCCGTGAGTTAAGTTTTGAAAAATGATAGGTGGTAGATTCATAGAGATGTATGTGGATGGATTCAGGAATCTGAGTTCATTAGGTAAGACTCTGTGGCTAATTATTGCGGTTAAGCTGATAGTGATCTTTGTGATTGTGAAACTTCTGTTTTTCCCAAATGTGTTGAAGCGAGACTATGCCACGGATGCCGAACGATCGGAAGCCGTTATGCAGAATCTCACAAACCCACGATAAGATTCGCTATTCACCTGAAAGGCTACCTAATAAATTTATCATATAGTTAAATTTTAGTAGCTACTTATAATAATATTATAAATAGAAATATCTAATATAAACCCATAAAGGAGAATACATGGAAAATTTAACATCATTAGTGGATTGGTCGAGAATGCAGTTTGCACTCACGGCAATTTATCACTGGCTATTTGTACCGCTGACATTAGGATTGTCAGTGATAGTAGCGGTTATGGAGAGTATTTATCTTCGTAAGAAAGATGAAAAATGGTTGACAGCTACAAAATTCTGGATGACTCTGTTAGCTATCAATTTTGCTATCGGAGTTGCTACCGGATTAATACTTGAGTTCGAATTCGGAACAAACTGGAGTAACTATTCATGGTTTGTGGGTGACATTTTTGGAGCACCTCTTGCTGTGGAGGGAATCCTGGCATTTTTCCTTGAGGCCACTTTTGGAGCTGTTATGTTTTTCGGATGGGGGAAGGTGTCACCGAAATTCCATCTTGCATCAACTTGGCTGACAGCTATCGGAGCTTCAATTTCCGCATTCTGGATTCTCGTTGCCAATGCGTGGATGCAGTATCCTGTGGGAATGGAATTTGATATGGATCAGGTTCGCAATGTGATGACTGATTTCTGGGCGATTATATCTTCCGTCGCACTTAATAAATTCTTCCATGCAGTTTTCAGCGGATGGGCACTTTCAGGAGTGTTTGTAATCGGAGTCAGCTGCTGGTATCTGTGGAGAAAGAAGAATGTGGCATTTGCTACTCGTTCAATCAAGACTGGAGGATGGATCGGTCTTATAGGATTGTTGCTCTGTATGTATACAGGCGATGGTTCCGCAGTAGAGGTTACCCGTACTCAACCTATGAAATTGGCTGCTATGGAGGGCCTTTATGAGGGCTCACGTGGCCAGGATCTGGTTGTTGTGGGTATGGTCAATCCGGAAAAGGAGTGGAATAATGACAAGGATCCTTATCTGTTTGAGGTATCTCTTCCCAAAGGTCTATCTATGCTTGCCAAACATGACTTTAATGGTTATGTAGCAGGTATAAACGATCTTATTAACGGAGTTGAGATAAATGAAAATGGAGACACCGTTAACACGGTTAGCTATGCCGAAAGGATTGAGCGTGGTAAAGCTGCGCAGAATGCATTGAGGGAGTACTCCAAAGCCCGTCAGGAAGGTGACATGATGGCAATGGCAAAGTATACTCAGGAGTTCAAGGCTGATTATCCTTATTTCGGCTACGGCTACTTTAACAGTCCCGGCGACGCCGTTCCTCCTGTTGCCCTCACATTCTATTCCTTCCGCATTATGGTTGGATTGGGCAGCTACTTCTTCCTTTTCTATCTCGTAGTACTGTTCTTGGTTTACCGTAAAGAGGGCTTCTTCGTGAACTGCAAATGGTTGCAATGGGTTTCAATCATCTCCGTACCCTTGATGTGGGTTTGCTCAGAGGCCGGTTGGGTTGTGGCAGAGGTCGGCCGTCAGCCATGGACTGTGCAAGATCTCTTGCCTACATGTGCTGCAATCTCGGGAGTGCCTACAACCTCTGTAATTTTGACATTCTGGATCTTCGCAGCAATCTTCACAGTGTTATTGGTTGCCGAAGTAGGAATCATGATCAAATGGATCGGAGCAGGTGAGAATAAAAACTTAAATGACTAACCTTGTAAAACAGAGATATTATGACACTTGAATTTCTTCAGAATTATTGGTGGATGTTGATTTCCATCCTTGGTGGTTTATTGGTATTCTTGCTGTTTGTGCAAGGTGGTCAGTCGTTGCTGTTGGAAGTGCCTAAAGAGAATTGGCGTCAGATTGTAATCGATTCAGTAGGACGTAAATGGGAGCTGACTTATACAACGCTTGTACTTTTCGGTGGTGCAGCATTTGCATCATTCCCGTTATTCTATTCAACAAGTTTCGGAGGCGCTTACTGGTTGTGGATTCTGATACTCTTTACCTTTGTTGTGCAGGCTGTCAGTTATGAATATCGCCGCAAACCGGGTAATCTCTTGGGTACAAGAATCTATGATGTATTCCTTTTTATTAATGGAACAATCGGTTGCTTCCTATTGGGTGATGCTGTAGGCGCTTTCTTCTTCGGTGCTGATTTCTCTGTAGGAAGAACAAATCTTCTGAATGGTGCAGCTCCGGTTATTTCAACATGGGATAACTCAACTCATGGTTTGGAACTTATATTCCATTGGCCTGCTTATCTTCTTGGATTTGCGGTTTATGCCCTTGCAAGAGTCTTAGGAATTCTCTATATCTTTAATTCTTCAAAACTCGATGAAGATTTCCGCAGTTGGCTTATGGGAAGATTTAAGGCAACAGTGGTATGTTTCCTAATCTTCTTCCTGACATTCTTGGTATTCCTGTTCATCCACGATGGCTATAGAGTTGTTTCGGATACCGGATATAAATGCGAGGTGGTGGTAGAGAAATATCTCTATCTGCATAATCTTCTCACAGAACCGGCTACATTGGTACTCTTTATTATCGGTGTCGGTAATGTCCTGCTTGGTGTCTTTGCTACATGGTTCAGAAAGGGTTATAATCAGGGTATTTGGTTTGCAGGTATCGGAACTGTCTTTACAGTGGTTGCATTGTTCTGGCTTGCCGGTTACAACGCCACACCCTTCTTCCCATCCTTGGCGGATCCTGCTTCTTCATTGACAATACATAATGCCTCCTCATCTGAGTTTACACTCAAGACAATGGCATGGGTTTCAATATTGATACCGTTTGTTGTCGGATATATCTTCTATGTCTGGAGAAAGATAGACAAAACGAAAGTGGGTTAATAATCACACCATAAGCTTTAGACTCAGAGCAGACCGAAAATTTATGAATCCGGGTCTAAAAGACTGAAGGCAATATTCCATATATAAATCGCGTTGGATTGATATGAGATCTAACGCGATTTATCTTATACTGATAGTGCTGCTTGCCGGTTTGACTGCCTGCAAGACTCCGAAATTGAGTGAAGCCAACGAGCAGTTTGCCCGTGGAGAATATTTCAATGCAGCAAAAACTTACAGATCAGTATATAATAAGCTTAATCCCAAAACCGAACGTCAGTTGCGTGGAGAGGTCGCTTATCAGTTAGCGACGTGCTACCGCCGTTTAAATCAGGCGGCACGTGCCACGGCGGCTTATCAGAATGCGATCAGATATGAGTATCCGGATTCAATAGCGTACTACTATCTTGGGCGTTCCTTGCAGGCTGAAGGTAAGTATCAGCCGGCTATTGAAGCATATACCCAATTTTTAGAGTGGCAACCGGACGATGCTCTTGCCAAGGAAGGTCTCCGCGGATGCCGCATGGCTATCAGGGCTAAAGAGGAGCCGAAGACACGTTATATTGTGAAGCCGGCTAAGTTATTCAATTCGCAGCGAGCTGACTTCGCTCCAATGTACTTGGATAAATCGTTGAATACAATTTATTTTACATCTTCAACTGAAAAGGCTACGGGAACAAATAAGTCAGAGATAACCGGTATGAAGAAATCGGATATCTACTTCTCTACAAAAAATGAAAGAGGGGAATGGCAACGACCCGAACCTGCGGGAGGAGAACTTAACACAGAACACGATGAAGGTATAGTAAGCTTTTCTCCCGATGGACAAACAATGTATCTCACAGTGGCTCGCAGAGCGCCTGAGGCAGACACATCAGTGGAGATTTACACTTCTAAAAGATCTGATGCCTCGTGGAGTGCACCTCAAAAATTTGAAATAACAGCCGATACTCTGTCAGCCTACGGTCACCCTGCGGTCTCCCCGGATGGTACCTATCTCTACTTCTCTTCTGACATGCCCGGCGGGTACGGAGGAAAAGATATCTGGAGAATAAATCTTAAATCACAGGTAGGAAGTCTGGAAAATCTTGGTGAGCAAATCAACACTCCGGGAGATGAGATGTTCCCATACGTTCGCACTGATTCATTACTCTACTTCTCCTCTGATGGTCACCCCGGTTTTGGGGGGCTGGATCTTTTCGTTGCACGGCTTAACACCACCGGTCAGAGATGGAGTGTGGAGAATATGGGAGTGCCGATGAATAGCAATGGAGACGATTTCGGCATTACTTTCGGAAATGGTGAAAATGGATTCTTTAGCTCCAACAGACGGGATGCAAGAGGATATGATAATATCTATAGTTTCGAACTTCCGGATCTGAAAATCACTATATCCGGTTGGGTGGTGGATAAGGATGAGGAACCGGTTCCAAATGCAATAATAAGGATTGTTGGAGACGATGGTTCAAATCAGAAAGAGATCGCTCGTAATGATGGCTCATTCAGTTTCCGCTTGCAGCGTGGTGTTCACTATGTGATGAAAGCGGGCGCACCGGGTTATCTGAATGTCAAACAGGAATTTGTATCCGGTTCAGAGGAGGAAGATGCCGATTATGCCGTTGATTTCATTCTTGCTGCTGTCAATAAACCACAGGTTGTTGAGAATATATTTTACGACTTCGATAAAGCGACATTACGCCCTGAATCAGAGCAAGCTTTAGATGAGATGATCCAGATGCTTAATGAGAATCCGCACGTCACAATTGAGATGGGTGCACACACCGACAGGAAAGGAAGTGAAGAGTACAACATCAACCTGTCTAACCGAAGGGCAAAGAGTGTTGTGGATTACCTTATATCACATGGCATAAACCCCGCAAGACTTACGTGGAAAGGTTATGGTAAGACTGAACCCAAACGAGTGACGAAGCGAATCAATAGGGAGTATCCTCAATTTGCCGAAGATTCGGTGCTTGATCCAGCCTTCATTGAGGGATTATCTCCCGAAGACCAGGAGGCTGCCGATCAGATTAACCGTCGCACAGAATTCAAAGTTACCTCCATTGACTTCGAAGCTTGGTAAAAAACATCCGGAGACTGTAGTTTCATGCCTATTTAGATCACAAATCGTGTAGATTCCAAATTGAAATGCAAAATTTGGTGAATTGGATAAAAAACGCTACTTTTGTGGTGGAATACCATATGCGGTAATAGCTCAGTTGGTAGAGCATCAGCTTCCCAAGCTGAGGGTCGCGAGTTCGAGTCTCGTTTACCGCTCATGACTTAAA
>CAZEJY010000022.1:0-38966 GCA_964512705.1 uncultured Sangeribacter sp.
GGAAATCGCCGACATCGAAGCCCATGTCAGAGGCTAAAAGGTAGGGAGTGCGGTCACTTCTTGTCTTACTTAGAAAGAGATTGATTCCATATAGTGAGATAAGTTGCTTTATCTGTGCAGCGTTGTAACCTCCGGTTCCCTGACCGCCTTTTATTGAGTCTATCTGATTCTGAATTTTCTGAAGCGTGCCTACGGTTTTTTCGTTACGTAGGGTCACTTCGTATTGGGGCAGGGGAGAATCACCCTCTTTGATTACAAGCTGGTCAATAATAATGGCGGCTCCACCGTTTTCATCTCCTATACCGAGGTCCGCATCTTCAAACACCATTATATCCCCGGCCTTCAACGTATCATGCAAGCTGGGAATAAGACCGTTTGAGTTCATAGCTAAACGGTGTTGGTCGGCCATGAAAACCTCATCTATCTCGGGCGAGTAGGAATTACGGGCATAGTCATTCTTGGAGAGCACTTCCCGGCCCGCTTCTTTGAGTCTTTGAGATGCAGCCTTAATATAGACATCGGGCATTTCGATATGAAGAAGCACGAATCGGTCTCCTGTCTTGGCATTATACAGACCGTAGGGGAAGAAGAGCTGAAGAGATTCATCATAGACTCTTTTGAGCGTGAGTGTCCATGTGCCGTTAGAGTTCTGCTTCGGCTTGGCAGACCCTTCGGTGACTATCTCGAAATCACGACCACCCAACATACCGCTTCTGAAAGAGAGCAGGGGTGTTTCGTCGCTCCAATAATCGTTTATATCGAAACCGACATCTTTCAACGTGACGGTAAAGGTATCACTGTCAGGTACAATTTCACTACCTTCTACCGTGCCTACGCCGTTATCTGTTACCTGCTGGGCTGAAACAATCTCGTCAAGGCGACCTGTGGCGGTAGAAGAGATTCCGGCTGCGATAAGTTGTGAAGCCGTCATTTCCTCTATTGACGGGAATATCTCAGGATGCTCATCATCACTGCCATCGAAGAATACGGAATCCTCCCTTATGCCGAGAACTCCGATGTTTGGCGAGTCGATATAGGGGTCAAGAGTATCTTCGGGGAAGCCGGGCAGCATGAGATTCTGTACCGCCATGTTGTCGGGAATCATCTTCACTCCATCCGCATCTGTCAGTGAGTTATAGTAACGTCTCGGCAGATTTCTTGTAGAACCGTACACATGCAGGCGGGTGATTATTTTCTGATCGCTCTCTGCGGTACGCCTGATACTTTTCAGACCGTTGCCTTTGCCCATTTTGAAAAGATGATCAGCAGGCAACCCGGCCGTTCCGATGATAATCTTGCGACCTCTTATGATGAAATTGGCACCGAACTTACTTTTTACGAGAGCCAGAGCGTCCCATACCTTGATATTGTTCTCGGAAATAGCCACGTCTGTATTGGAGGCGTATTCCTCATGAACTTCCACAGTCCATTTCTTCACCCCTGTATAGATACGGTCAAGATTAGCCTGAATGCGACCTGCAAGGTCTTTGACGCTGGCCGCATAGAAGCTGACCGTGGGCAGAGCCGTGAAATGAAGCTTGTTGTCACCGGGCACGACATCGAGAAAATCACATCTCGTCAGCTCATCAGCAAATGAGTTGAATTTGATACCTTCATACTCGAAAGCATTGCCATACTTTCTTTTCAGAGCTTGCTTCAATACTTCCGGATCGTAATTAATCTCGAAAATCTCACCTCTGTATTCAAGCCAGTCTCCAATTGAAAAACCGGCGGGGGAGGGGAGCGTAACATTGGCCGACACATAGCATTCTCCCATCCATGTGTCGTTGTATTCTATTTTGGTAGCCACGCCTCTAAGCGTATTGCCATCAGCACTGAATATCTTCCATTCACTCATGATTCATTTCCTCCCTGAATACCCGGTTGCCCGATAAGACTTTCCATCGCGAGTGGTGAGACATCGGTAGTGAGTATTATATCCGTTACCGGATCGGCCACTCTGAAGGTCGCCTCCAACGAGGCGTATTCACCTATATTATCACGTCTGAACTCCACATCCGATATAGATTTTACCCATACGTCCTGTCTTCCGACTCCACAATAGGGTGAATAGAGAGTAAGCCTTGTGCCCGTACCATCAATTCCCGTCAGATAATTGCGGAAAGCCTTGAAAAGCTCATAAAGTCGGCAATCCTCGGCACGACACTTGAACTCAACTTTCAAGTCGTAAGCCTCGAATGAGGCCACATCGGGAAAGAACGTGCGTTCTCCACTCTCGCCGGGACAGTCAAGCACACCGGGGTCTTTTACCTGCACTTCGGCCGGCCATGCCACATCTCCGGTAGCCATGTGGAAGTCAACGAGAGAATCCTTGACAGATCCTCCTGTTTTTCTCATGAGCAGAGTGTAATCAGATAAAGACATGGGCGGTATATAAAAAATAGAGGACCGCTGACCGACACCTCGCGATGCCATCAACGGTCCTCTGGGGACTCTATATCGAAATGTGAATTATTATTGCAAATTTACTGAATAAAATCAGCAATTACAAATAAATATTGAATATTTATTCATTTTTTGGACTCTTCAGTCTTTTCAGTCTCCAATTTTTCTTTCTCCAAAGCTTTGCGACTCACTCTCTCTTGAAGTCGGTTGAGACAATCGGAACTCTCGTTGAGATATTCAGGATCGGGCCACACCTGAGCTGTATGATAGGCGATGATTATCCACATCTCCAACGCTTTCAGCACTCCTTCTGTTCCCGCCTGAAGGCACGTTATTATCCAGCCGTATTTGAGTGAATCGTCACGGAAATCCATTCTCCAAGTATTATCGACGCTCATCACTCTTACCCAAAGATTCTGTCCGTCACCATATTTCTTGATAAGGAAATTGCCGAATCTCGCAAGCTCTTGTGCTCCGGTCATTCCCGTAGGTTTGTTTTTCTTCTTCTTTTTCATTCTTATATCAGAGTTAAATCACTGTTTTTCGTCGTAATCAATAATGTCTCTATTTATCCTTCTGCGGCGAATAAGGGGAGATTGTTCCTCTACGGGTACCTCGTTTTCATATACCCAATCGTCGGGTACCCGTATAAGGCCGTCCGTATTGGCCTGAAAGTAAATGTCCCACTTGTTGTCATATTTGCGGTAGGGCAGATGCAGTTCTTTCATACGCTGGTTGAAGTGTGCCCGCATTGCATTTCTTTTGTCAGCTTCAGCTATCTCTTCCTGCGACCGTATCTTGGAAGCGTAATAATCCTGTACCGCTTTGCGTGTTTTCTCTATGTTGAAACACACTATTCTTGAATTGGCCGAATCCTTACGTGTGGCGTCTTTGAGTTTACCGTCTTTCAGAAGTTTGCCTAACACTATTTCGGATATTCCGAGATGTTTAGCCATCGCCCTGCGTGTCCTTATCCATTTCTGACCCGTATTGTCGGTAAACGGACGTGTGTCGGCTTTGGACTCTTCTTTAAGTCTTCCCTCGTCACCCTTTTCCCTGATATAAGGCATGGGTAATGACTCACGGTTACAGTATATGCGGTATAAGACTCCCGTGTCTGATTTGCGCCAGGCGTACCCGGCTGATTTGAGTGTTCTTCCGAATTTATTTCGATTCTCTATCTCAGCCGGAGGTATTCTCTCACCCATACACCATTTGTTGTAATCCTCGAATAAGGCCTGAGCTTGTACTTCGGCACCTTCAAGGCTCTTGTCGGGATGCGTAGACCTGAACTTGCGGGCTATCATGTAACGGAGGACGGAAGAAGACGACGACTGACATTCATCGAGAACTTCTTCCATTTCTTCGGTATTCGTGAAATTGTAGTCATTGGATATGAGTCTTCGTTTGCCATCTAAAATCCAATTGAAAATACCGGAATAATCATCTCTCAGACGTGAAGCGAGTTGAGGGTCACGTTCCGATTCCGGTATCTCTACATTGAAAGGAATGACAATGAAACGTCTGCGGAATCCTGCCGACGGGTCATTCCATGCCGGTATGAAGTTCGTATTGGCCATCAACAGAGGTATGTCGTATGCCGTGAAGGGGTTTTTCGCCACGAATCTCGCTTCTTGTGGCTCACCGCTGATGACACTCTTCAAATCTTTGTCTTTTGAATTGAAATCCCTCATCGTCATCTCAGGAGCATAATTGAGTCTCTTGCCGTTTATCGAAGCCAGATTCTTCTGACATTCGCCTCTGTCTGTGAGAGAACCGATTGGAAACTGCCTGACATTATCCTCTCCCAGAATCCCCCTCACCGTCTGATAAACTACACTCTTACCATTGGCACCGCTTCCTAAAAGAATCAACATCTTCGTTATCGTCACATTGCTTCGTCTGACAAATATCGCCCCTAAGTATTCTTGAAGGACATCCTGCATGGTACGGTCAGGAAGAACTCTATTTAGAAACGTAAGCCAACGTGTAGGTTGATCGTCGGGATCATAATTGTAATCTACCATAGTCACGGCAACTCTCGAGGGAGAAAACGCCTCTCTCTCCCAAGTCTCCGTATCGAACACACAGTTACGGAATACCATCAGACAAGGGTCAGGTTCCAGAACTTTGCACTTGACGGCACTTCTGATAATATACGACATTGATTTGACACGACTGTAAAGGCCGTCAGGCACACCGCACAATCTCATACAGTCATAGATAAGGTTATCTATCACGTCCCAGTCGTGTGCCGCCTGTTCATATATACGACCCGTGAACACATAAGGCCAGGCATTATAACAACTCACCGTAGAGTCAAGGACGGCATTACGCAACGTGTCCTGAATCATGTCGAAACAAACCGACCGTTTCTCCTGCTCCAAAGCACGGGCGATTCGCTCCCTGTCAACATGACTTGACACATCCTCGAGCATTATACGGTAAAGCTCATCCTGTTTTCTTCTCTGTCTCATCCAAATCCATCAAAATTTACATATTCTGAATATTAACACATCAATTCTGAATATTAGCTGAATATTACGGTGTTTTATAACACGTTGATAACCAAACGAAACTGAACATTCTGAATATTCTGCATATTATTTTGAAAAACTTTATACGTAAATTTAAAAATGATATTAATATAATAATCGTAATAAATGGGATATAATCATAGTGTCTGTTTATATCCCGAAGATATATTAATCCATATTTTTTCATATATACGTTAAAATAATATTCATAATATTCAGATACTTCAGCTTATATTGATTATTAAGACATTACAAAGATACAAAATATTCAGAAAATATTCAGTAATTATACATAAAATATTCAGCTTAAGAAATGATTGCACATAATGGTTAGATGTGTGCATTATTTGAAAAATGATGTAAAAGCATTGATTTTTAAGTGAAAATCGACATTGGAATACGCTATGCAGTTAAAATCCGGAGAGTAAATATTCTCGGGATATAAGGTATGGAAATTTGTTATAAAAATTTTTGAAAAAAATTATTAAAAAAATTTGTGAGAGGTGACACGAACAAAATTATATATATAAAAGGGGGTGTACATCCCCCTTTTATATCATTGTCTATACAGGTTAGACCGTTGTAACATCTTTGTTTTTAAGCGGTTACGACTGTTAGCTTTATTCAGACTAAACCGTTATTCTGTTCAGCCTCTTTTTGGGCCTTGTGAACCTTGTAAAGTCCACATTGACAGCATGTTAAGGGCAAATAATAGTGTGTTGTGTCTGCCACTTCGGGGTCCACTCCAAGTAGCTTCGCATACTTGAAAGCTGTATCGACTTTTTCTTTCCCTGTCATCTTCGGCAATTCCCCTTTAATGATCCTTCCAAGATTCCCGGCTGTGTCTTCCTCTTCGTTCCAACCATCATGAGAAGAGGTGTTATTATCTTCCTTCTTTGTTCCCTTATACTTCCTTTCTCCTCGATCGCTCATGGCTTTATACGTCTCCCAATCAGGAGCTTCGACGGGTGCAACTGTTCTTTGTTGGATCAGATCAGCAATTAGTTTTGCAACCGCCGGTTTTTCCCTTACCAAATTTGATGCCCGGCTTTTTACGGTTGACTCCTGGAGCTTGTCACATGAGAAGGCACATGCATAAGCCTCAGGCCTGGAGCATCCGTTTGCTGCCAGGATAGAGAAGAACACGTCTTGCGGTGTAATCCTGTAACTGTTACAATAGTCTGTAACCGTCTTACTGTATCTCATGGCAAAATATATTGACTATAATAATTTATGGATTAATTCACAAAGATACAATTTAACATTGTTAAAAGCAAATGTTAACGTAATGTAGTGACGTATCAGAGCCTTTTATTTTTCCGTGTGTGGGTTGGGATAAAAATAGTTTCACGTCTTTGTGAAGTGTTTCACGGTGTGAGGCGGTGTGTTGTGTCGTACTGGTGTTTTATAGTGCTAAAGTGCTGAAAATTAAATGTTAAAATGCTTGCAAACGGCTGAAAAAAGTATTAACTTTGTGTCAACAAAAGGAGGTTAGAGGACCTCAACCGGATGAAACGAAATGCCCGGCGTTCCATCTTCACAGAGTACTGACCGGGCTAAGTTAATTTATTAAAAGTTCGTCACAAAGATAGTGACATTTATTAAAAGTTCAAAATCATGGAAAAGAAAAATTTTCAAGTAGTGATCGCCAATGAAAAAGACTACTACACCAACGAGAAGTACAACACCGTATTAACCGGATTCACCTCCGATGAAGAGGCAAGTAAATCAGCTTTTCAAACACTCAGAGATATTGCCGGTGAGATGGGAAAAGGAAGTAAAGTTTTCTTCTCTGAAACTCTTGGTGTTTGGGTTCTCTACAATTCTAATACCGGATCTTGGCTTCTTACTGCAAAGATAGAAGAGATCGAAGAAACCCACGCCGCCCGCTGTCTCGACATCTACGTTAATAACGATTTCGAGATTTACACAAAGTTGACAGAGCCGGCAATTAAGGCCGCTGCAATGGGAAATAAAAAAATAATGGAAGTGTATGTAATAAACGCCCTCAAAAATGCGGCTGATCTGGTAAGGATTAACGATGGACTGAAACCCACACAAAAGGACATCGAGCGCGTGAAATCAAATTATGTAGCTTATATAATCGAGTGTGCAGAATACCAAACAAAGACAGCGTAATTAATTCCACTCTCTCCTCGATTCTTTATTTTATTACCCTCTAAACCATACGACAATGAAAAAGACTACAAAAATAACCCTCTCAGGCGGTTTCCACATTTCCAACAATATTAACGTTATAATCTCCTCATCTGATTACAACGAGTTAAAAAACGGCAATATGGGGCTTATAGATGCCCTTTCAGACTCTCAACTTAACCGCCTTAACCGTCACTTTTGCGGTGTCCGTGGCTGTCAATGCGGCGGTGTAATCCGCGCAAAATGGGAAGCATAATGAAAGCAGTATTACAACTAATTGCCGGCCTTTTGGGTGTGCTCCTGGTTTTTCTCCTCCTTTACTCTCTTCTCCTTATCGGGTTTTCCTTGGGTTTGCCGATGTAAAATAACCCTTGTTCCGGTGGTGTCTGACTGATCCCGGACACCATCACCAAAGTTAGCTAACTAAATGCCTTGGAAAAGTTTCCCGGCTCCGTGATCCAAGACAGCCCCTAAAAGGTGAAATATTGCAAGCCGGCCCGGTGACGTGGTAAGCGTTACGACGGCAACGGAAACAGCCCGCAAAGGATAACGGCGTTACTGTGTCCTCCTCTCTTCAGCTCCTGACCGGCGGAGCATAAAGGGCCGGCCGTCGAGGTAGTGACGTAAAAACCCCGCCAATGATGACAGCCAACCGGGCGTTAACGGTTATGTCCTCCGGTCCTGTCTCCGTCAAGACAGCCCCGGCAAAGGGTTATTTGCTCCGTTGGTTTGTCCTGTGTGGGTGCACACTCACAGGGCGGGCGTAATGGGACGTTTGGCGCGGTTTGCGCCGCTCCAAGTGACAAGACAACAAACATATTAACCGACGGTTTAAGGCCGTCACAAACGAAATAAGACGATGAGAAGTAAAACTAAACATCACTATTGGAAGATGATCGTTAAAAGACATCTTCAGGATCTGAAAAGATATATAAGAGAGTCTAAAGGCGAAATGGAACGCTCCTATTATCAAGATCGTTATGATGTGCAATTAAGAGATTTTGCCCGCGCTCTGAATGTGAAACCCCAATGGATTGAAAAATTTATATAATCAGCTTAAAAATATGGAACAGAAAGAAATCATTACAGCCCTTCACGCTCAATTAAAAGCAGCAGCGCAAAGGATCTTTGCAGCCCTGGAGATCAAGCCGGGCAAATACACACCGGCCGAAGTTGACAAAGCATTAAACCTTTCCGGGTTAATGTCTGAGATCGCAAGCGCCCGTTATGAAACAAGACAATACCCGGCAACTAAAGAGGTTAACGAGATTAAAATAAACAATGTGCTTGAAAAGCTGGAAAGCGTTGGGATCTCAAACAAGCTTGTAACAATCAGCATTGACACCTTTACGGCCTCAATGCCTGAAGCGCTGGTTTTTGCAAAGCTGGTGCAATGGGAAAAGGAATTTAAGATTAAATCGGCTGATAAGATCACATTCATAAAGGAAGAGGAAGACGAAGTAATTGCATCGTGTATTGTCGAATTTCCGAAAGAAGCGAAATACATTGCCGAATATGCTGCTACTGATCAGATCCGCCCGTTACTAATGGGTGTGTTACTCGATACTGTTAACGGCTGTATCGTAGCCACTGACACCCACGTTTTAACTGAGATGTCCGTTACTGTATCAGATATAACCGGTGATCCCATGAGGATTATTATTGATCCCAAAATTATAAAGGCCGTGGCCGGTCAACGCTGTACAGTCAAGCTCCTGAAAGATGTTGATAATAACATCAGCATTAAGACAGACAAAGGAGATGTTTACACTTGCGCAAATATAGAGGGTAATTACCCGGCTTACCGTCGTGTTTATCCAAAGGTTAACCGTGACGGCCTGATCGAGTTGACTAAAGAGGGTATAAAAACCCTTTCAAATTTCGCTAAAGCCACGGTAAAACAGACCAAAGACACCCGTGGAGGAGATGTATGTATTAAGATCGAGATTCCTGCTTACTCTTCAACCGGTAAAGCCACATATTTTGATCCCGTCTATCAAAGTGAGAGAACCGTTAATTTTGCAATTAAAGGATCTCCAAAGATTGATATTGTTTTCGGTGTACAGGCTTTCTCATTAGCTATTGTCACAAAGAATTGGAACGGTTGTTTATGGTTTACTGATCCAAGCCGCCCGATCGTGTTCGATAATATCAATACAGCTTGCACTATCATAATGCCAAGACTCTTATTAGATAATTCGGCTTGTGGTTGTTTAGCCGGTGTCGTAGAGGCCCTGAAGCGCCACGATTACACCGTTGCAGAAGCTGAAGAGAAGACACGCAAAGAGGAAATAAAGGCCGTTTCTGCTGCTATTTCACGGCCTGAAAAAGAAGAATGTGCAAAGAGATATATCAGCATTAAAGGATCAGGATATAAATTTGAAGAGCTGACCGACAAAGACGAAATTATTGCTACAACTCCAAACGGTTGCCGGGCGCGTTATATAGGCACATTCCGGAGATCCGGAGAATTGGTGTTATTCGAATGCAAAGAAAATCACATCAGTATCCCGGAGATAAAACAGGAGCCAAAGACGCCCGATTACGCCGATTTAATCAGCTCCTTAATTAATCTTTTAGATGTCCTCAACAGTACTACGACAGTCATTAATCAAGAGATGGATAATTACTATCAGATTACAGTTATCAACCCTCTTAGAGTCTCTCTCGATGTCGTTTCTTCCCTTGGCACTATATTATTAATGTGTGCAAAAGCCCTGGAGATAGAGGAGCTTGCCAAAGGTATAAACATAGAACTGGAGTCAATTTCAGTATCAATAGCAGAGCCGAAATTAATTCAACCGAAACCCACACCAACGGAAACACCACCGTTACAACCGCCTGAATTGGAGATCAGGCCCGACGCTCCACCACTGGAGCCAAAGCCCGTCAATGGGTGTGACACGGCGCCACCCGGTTGTTATTCGGTCGCCAATATAGACCTCAATTATATTTCTTTCGGTCCGCCCGGTCAAGTAATTTTCAACCATGGACCACCATTATTAATCATTCACCTTTAAATTTTTAATCATGATCGCAATTATTCTTTGGCTCCTCACAATATTAATAATAGCAGCCATAACAACGCCCGGTTTCTTTACTCTTACAGTAGTTTCAATTATTCTTTTTATTGGCTTTTATGTTCTGTTCACGTGGATTGGTGAGACTATAAGCAAAAAATTCAGTCGTAAACCCCGTCACTTTCACCCACGGATCAGAGATAAAGACATAGAGGAATGGGGAAGGAAATGGAACAGAACACACCCAAGCAGAACTACAAACCGTAATCGTTAACCCTCATAGACCAATCATTATGTCATTCTTTAGTTACCTTACATCTCTCTTTAAAAAAGCCAATACAGAGCCACAGGAAGAGCCACAGAGCCCGACTATCCCGGAAACACAACCGACAATATCAGAAGAGTCGGAACCCATAGAAACACCCGAAGAGTCGAAAAAGAAACCGGTTTCAAGACCACGGAAGAAACAACCCCGGCCACAATATGAAATAACCCTCATGGAAGCCTTTAAGCTTAAACAACCTGATTGGGCCTTTATCCTGGATTATTTCAAAGCCGCCAATCTTTGTGAACCGACATGGGAAAATCTTACAAAGGTAAGGCTCCAGAAGTTTGTGGATTATATGGCTGAACGACTTGCACCAAATTCAGTGCATCAGTACGCCACACGTCTTAAAGTGGTCCTCAATATGTATTCAGACGATATTCTTCTACCAAAAGGATACGCAAAGATTCTAAGCCCGAAAAAGGTAATCTCCACGGCCATCTATCTTTCAGAAGAGGAGTTAACCCGATTACAGGAGTATCAGCCGAAGACGGATCATGAATTATTTGTCCGCAATATGTTTCTTTCATCGGCTTATTGTGGAGCCCGTCACGTTGATATTATCGGCCTGAATGAATCAAATATTCAAGATGGTAAATTAGTGTTTGTGGCTCAAAAGACAAAGAAACAAGCCATGATACCCCTGAAACCGATTGTGGCCGATTACATCAGAAACACCCCACGTATAGAGATGTCTGATGTCGGTTTCAACAAGATTATACGGAGGATATGTAGAAACGTTGGTATAGTTCAAAAAGTGAAGATTTATAAGGCCGGTAAAGAGATGGAGATGGATAAATGTGATGCAGTAAGCAGCCACACAGCCCGCAGATCCTTTGCAAGTAATCTCTATCTTAGGGGCATTGACATTTATACTATCTCAAAACTGTTACAACACAGTGAGATAAAACTGACTGAGAAGTACATTGTCTGTGGTACACGTCAGCTTGAAGAGAGTGAACTCGCTTATTTCGCTTAGAGTCCCTGAAACCACCAGTCGGGAAGTTTAAGACCATGATTCTTTAGCTTCCCGGCCATGGTGTGGCAATACTTCACAAGACGGTCATTCTGTGCCCTCAGGCGCTGATTGGCCGTTACAATCTCTGTACTCATATCATAGAGCTGATTCAGTTTCTTTGTTTTTATTATTGAGAATCCAAACATAATGATTAATTTTGAGAGCCAAATATTTATATATAGATGACAACTTTATATGTGTGTGGATTCCTTGTCCGTGACGGATAGGGAATCCTTTTTTAAAGGTTAATCGGTTCGCCTAAGACGTTGAAATATATCGTACCACATACACAGTGACCGTGAAGAGGCGGCCTTGGTTCGTCCATGAGATGAAATACTTCTGCATAACTGTCACAGTAGTCACATGGGTAGGAAGAGTTTCTGAATGTAAAAAATCCTATTGCTTCCTTTTGAGCGGCTTTCAGATGACGGGCATACATCCAGCCTTCACCAACACCAAACCGTGTTAAATCCGTCAGGGCTGTAGTCATAGAGTTGGTGCGCCCTCTTCCATAACTCAACGGAGCCGCTATGCCGTCGGCAAGTTCCGGATTATTCCACGGTTTCCGTAGATTCCTCTTGATAGAGTCAGCGGTCAGACGCATTGCGAGACCAAGGAAGAGCCCGGCACCCACAAGCAGCTCCATCTCACGGCCGAAGTTATGTAAATATTCATTCAATCTCTCGTCAAAGGTCAGGCCGTCACGTTCACGCATTATCCAAGCCCATATCATAGAGGAGTTCTCTTCATCGGCATACGTGGCAAGCGTATAGAGCATATCTTCAATACATTCCCTTAGCCATTCTATCACCTCTTCAACTTCCGGCCTTATACGTGGATCGGTGTCAAAAGAGAACGAGGTCACGCCAACACCATACTTATAACATATCTCCACAATCTTTTCAGCAGCCATAGAGATCACGGCCTCCAGATTGTCTACCATAGAGGATTCGGCATCAAGGCGTAATTTAAGATAGTCACGAGCCGCCTGAAAGTCATTCTCCCTTATTTGCCGCCTTTTCATTACCGCCACTGTTAGAGTTCTTCGCCTGAGCCGTCTTTATCTGATAGAGCAAATCAGCCTTCTCCTGCTCTTTGCGCTCCATAATGATTCGGTCAAACTCATTGTTACGTCCCAGCCCTGTCTGTTCTGAAGCTGATTGCACTGACAGAATCCCGGCATTGACAGAAGACACAAGATTGTTTATCCATTCAGCAGCGTTCTGATGAACGTAGGGCACTATATAAGAGATGATGTTGAGAGATTCAAACTCTGTCAATCTTCTTTCCTGCACACCGTATGCGTAAGTGAAGAGTTCTTTCACATCATCAATTACATGGTCAAATTCCTTGACATCAATCATAGCCCTGTCAAGCGAAGGTGCATAGATAAGCTTCACGGCCACACCTGGCAAATCTCCGCTATGCACTTCGGGAGGCATGACGGTGAATGAGCCCAAAAATATCAGTTTAAGAAGAATTTCAAGCTGAAGCTTGAAAGAGTCGGTATTGTTACTTCTTTCAAGATAGCCGATTTTGGATTCAAGGTCAGCAGTGATAGCTTTCACCTGACCATAGATATCACCCTGTATCTCGACATTATCACCTTGCAGAATCATAATCGGAAAGGCATACGCCATATTGTTCTGACAGAGATATGATACGGCAAGCTCGAATTTATCAATAGAATCCTGTACCATACTCCAGCAAGCACCCTCCTCGCATCGGTGGTAAGAGACTGGAACACGTTTGAAGCCGTGCTCTTCAGGTTCGTTGTCAAGCACCCAACCGTCAAGACCAAACCATTCCTTCACTTTGTTGACCGTGCCTTTGAAACCTCTTACATCCTTTCTGAACCGGTAGAGATACTTTTCATCCCACACTTCGAGCCATTGCACTCTCTCGCGGCTGTTTTCATCATAATCGGAGAATTTCCGTCCGAAGGCTTTCAGTTTCCCGGTCACCGTGTCGTAGTGAGGAAGAAGTGTATCACCCTCCATAAAAGAGAGATTCTTCCAATACATCTTTCCATCTTTGAGATAGAAGAGCAGGGCGGCATCTCCGGTTATGAACGCTGACTTGAAAAAGTAATATAGAGCAGTTTCTATATTCTCATTAAGCCAACCCTTCTGCCATTCCCAGAATAGGTTTTGAACCTCATCTGATACTTTTGTGTCAGTAAGCTCGTGTCTGACATCATTACCCGTCAGATGCACCAGATGTTGACAGGTGATTATCATCTGAAAAGGAAACGTACATCTGACAACCTTTTCGGTGTAGAATTTCTTATTTTCCTCGTCATATTTGGTACGGTCGGGATAATAGACAGGACTGTTTATTAGATGACCGGAAGGGTAGTACTCCCTGATATACTGACCCTGACTTATAATTTCCCATAGAGTGCGGTCACGCGGAATATTGGCACACTCCGGTTTAGCCGTGATATTTTTTACCTTCTCATATCTCGGCAGTGGCCGGCAGAATGGCCGTTTTGTCAATATCTGTTCAGTTATAACCATCCTAATCCTTTCGGTTTTTTATAAGGTTTCTTTATTTTGAAAATTCTCGAATAGAATAGAGCCTCGAAGAAGTCAGGCGAATTGCCGATCAGGGTTTTCATAATTGGCTTCGTTATCAGTTTCCACGACTTCTCATGTTTCTCGTCACGTCTGATACACCGTCGCTCCTTAAGCAATATTTCCCGTAGAGTCATATTCTTGTAGCCCTTGCCGTCAAATTTTCTTTCAAGAATAGCCGGATTTATAGAATATTCCCCGTTTATCAAAGCTTCGGCAAACGTATAGGCAGCCTGTGCCTTAAGGTCATGGTAGAGATACTTCATTTTCTCTTCAACCCCTCCGGCATTGTTGAAAGGCATTGCCTTTGGGAAGAATCCCTTGAATGTCTGGCCCACACCGTTAAGGTCGTATGTGAAATTCTCCTCCCTTACTCCCCATTCAAGCAATTTGGCTTTTACAGTGAAGACGGCCGTCTTGGAGTCGGCACGGCAACAGAACACATCCTGTATATGATTGCCGACGAGCAGCCACATCACAAGATTGTCACCACCGTCAAAAGCCACGTCACACGAACATCTTCTTACACCGTCACCCGTCTGCATGGAGTTATTGAAGAAATCCTCCATGTGTTGCCATTTGATGATGTCATTTCCGGCAGCCTTGAATTTCCAGTTACCCAAAAGGTCACGGGCCACGGCTTCGTCACTTTGTCCTGCAAGCATAGCCTTGTAACCTTTAGGGAGCTTTTTATTATCGTCAAGCTCGGCACGGATGAATGTCACGGATAGAATATAATCTCTGTAATCGTCGCCGGGCTTCATTACCACATCGAGTTTAGCCTTACATTTTTCGTAGACTTCTTCTTTGGAATCACCCCATACACAGTCTGTCACATCATCACCACCCATATAGACGTATCTTATCTTTCCGTCCCTTTCCTTTATCGGATCGCCGTTTTCATCAATCCACCAGTCTATGTAATGTGCCACCCATGAATCCGGATCCGGGTTGCAGGTGCATATTATACGAGTTCTGATTTTACATCCGGTTCGTAGAGTGGTTTTGATATATTGGAATTTCTTATACCCCATGTGGGTTATCTCGTCCACTCCAATGAAGTTAAACTCCCGGCCTTGAAACCTTATCTCGAATTTACGGTAATCTCCGGCATGGTAGGAAAGTGTCAAGTCTCCTCCGGCTGTGAAGTTCCAGCACATAAGGTCTTTTGAGCTCAGATATGTTCCGTAATTCGAGAAAATCCTGTAACTCTGCTTGATTATATTAGTTAGGTCATCTCTTTCATTACGGAGAATAAGACCGCTGAATCCCGCCTTATCTGCATCCTTCAATGCCTCCATGAGAAGGGTATACGAATTGTGAGTAACAGTGAAATCACGGGTTACAAACAGACCGTCAGGTTGATCCACTTTTATGCAACGACATGGAGCCCGATGAATAAACTCACAACTGATTATTCTCTTTCCATAAGTCGAACCGCCGCCATTATAAGGTTTACATCTTTCTTTTTTTCGGGGCAGACGGAAAAGACGTGCCGTGTCCGGCATTTTTATATAAAGGTCGTAGGCGTCATTGCAGGCTATATATTCTCCATCCTTCTTATATCCGGCTTTATTCCTGTTTATTGATACGTATGCACCTAAAGAGCGTAAAATAAAAGCCATATCCTCCGCAAGTTTCGGACTTATTGTCGAGTAGGAGCAATGACCACGGGAGTCAGCATAACCGTCCGTATCCATCATTCCCTGAACCAAAGCCCAACGCACTTCCAACGGAGCATATTTGTAATATTCTGGTATGAATTTTGTCAACGAATCACACCCAATGAGCTTCAATTCCTGTAAATCGTTCTTTAGATCTTCATCATAGATACAATAGTTTAATGCAGTTGTGTTAGACTTTACATACTCTTTGGTCATATCTATTCCGCATCTCTCTATCTCTTCCTTTATAAAAGAATCATTTGTTACAAAAGATGCCGCCAAATTACCCTTGCTATTTGCATGAGTCATACATCCGTCACCTAATAATGCACCAATAATATATGGGTCGGTTTTTGGCTTATACCGCCTTGCAAAAGAACGGGTAAATTTTACAGGATGACAGAGAGGTACCAACAGATGAGAATTAGATTTACTTAATTCTCCATTTTTCTGACGTTCAAGAAATGTCTTTATCATTCCGGTAGTCCACACTCGCCACTCGTTCTCAATACCAGTATTGTTTAACCATCTTGACTTGTGATTATAGCCTGTTCTCTTAATATTCCAAAGATGATCAAGAGTACAGTCAACATAGGTTCCATCGGAAAAAGAAAGTCTATAAACATCCTGTTCTCCTTGATCGTAAACATAGACCACGCGAGACATACCACCCCTGAAGGCAGAAATAATATCTCCAACTTTAAGGTCTCCGATACGTCTAAAACCGAATGGTGTGCATACTAATTCATTGATTGCCAGTGCTTTTCCGCCACCGCGGTTTCCGCCGGTGATAGTTATGTCAGCCTCGGAACGCAAGGCGTTCTCCTGACCTCCGGGCTGGGCAATGATGTTCAACTCCGAGTTTTCCTTACGCAATTCGGAAATACACTCGTAGCTCACTATCTTACGTCCGTCAACAGTCTCTATGTCGCAAAAATCAAGCTCAGTCATGGATGGATAATAAAAGAGGCCGGATTCACGGATTTCTCCATGCTTCCGGCCTCTTGGGCTCTTCTATTTTATTTACCGCAAAATTAATAATTTATTTATAAATATGAATAAAAATTGAATAAATATTGAATATTATTTGCATATTATACATTTATAAGTTATATTTGCACCAAAATCTATCTCTTAATGATTCATAATGAATTACACCAAGACCCTGACCAGACATCTTCGGGAGCGAAGGGTAGACTGATAAGGTGTCCCTGTTGCAGACGCATTCTCACACAGATACTTGCCGTGAACGGTGAAAGTCGCCACAGAGTGTATTGCAGGACTTGCAAGAAATATTTCATCCTTGATTCATGGGGAAAGATTGAGCATAATGTGGGATGGAGCAGTGGTAGCTCGACGGGCTCATGACCCGTAGGCCGTAGGTTCGAGTCCTACTCCCGCAACAGTTTATATTTCATAATGAGGACCAAGAGTCCCGGTGAAGGAGAAAACTCCTTTCCGGGGCTCTTTTTCTTTTAACCATTAATCCATAGAATTTCTGATGGAGCAAGAAAAAATCTTATCCACAATCAACGACCGTCTTGAATCCGAGGGAATAAAGACCGCCGGTTTTCAACGCTCGTTCGGCGACTATATCTCAAACAATCTTCCGGCTGAAGGCACTGAGCCCGATGACGCCTATTTCGACAAACACGTCAAGATTCTCAAATCCTTCTCCGGTCAATTCAACCACGATGTAGCCGCAGGGGTAGAGGAGTTCAAAAAGAACTACAAGCCCGAACCTCCGGAATCCAACCCCAATCCCAAATCCGAACCCAAACCCGACCCGGAGCTCGAGAAGCTCAAAAAGGATTTCGAAGAATTGAAGAAAAAGTACAACGAGAAAGACAGCTCTGAAAAACAGGCTGAGATTCTCCGAAACGTCAAGGCCGAACTCAAAAAGAAGGGTGCCACTGACGATTATGTCCTCAAAAAGACTCTCCAAGGTGTGACTTTCGATACTGAAAAGAAGCTTGAAGATACCGTCACGGAAATGCTCACACGCTACAATAAGGAATATACCGATTGTCGCGGGAAAGGAGCGGCTCCGCGTGGCGGTGGCAAAGGTGCCGAAGGCAAAGGAAAAACCAAAGCCGACGACTTCTGGGAAAGAAAGGCACGCAAGGAGGGATTCCGAAAGAAAAACTGATTTATCAACTATTAATCCCTGAACCATGACTGGCAACACTTTTGATACCCGCACTATCGCTTTCACCCATGCCCGTAAGGTGTGGCGCGAGCAGCGCGAGAAATACCCCGTCGGTGGCCGTGTGGTCAACATCGACGATTGGGCGAATGCCGGAAAGAAGTGCATCCCGGCCGGCACTCTTGCCAAATACTCAGTCAACGCCACAGGCGGCAAGGAGATAACCTGCTATCTCCCCACCGATTTGCCTACCCTTGAAGCCACCAAAGACAGCGAGGGCAAGGATATGGCCGCCACTGCTGACCTCTCTGCTGATTACGGCTACACCGACCGTGACCTTCCTATCCGTGACGGCAACACCGTCGGAACCGTCACTGTCATCTACGAAGGTGAAATCTACAAGTACATGCTTCCCGAGGCCGTACAACCCGTCGGACGTGCGCTTGTGCCTCTCGTAAAACAGGTTATGTAATACCTGCCCTGATTCCATAACTTACTAATGCGACAATTATGAATACATATAACGAAACTCTCCGCGGTCTCATTGACTTCGGTCTCGGTGAAGACGACTGGCAGTCGTGGGTTGACCGCTATGAGGAGAAATATGACGAGCTTGTCATAGACGGCTTCGAGATGGCTCCTCCCTCACTCAGCTATGAGTGGAAGCAGATTGTGGCCGCCACGGGCATGACTCCGCTTCCCACCTACGTTGACCCCGAATCCGAGGGTTATGAGGTTGCTCTCCGTCAGCTTGCCGGACTCACCGGCAACGTGCCGACTCAGAAGCAGTTCTACCGCATCAACCGCGTGATTCTTCTCGAGAAACTCCAGCTTCTCCAGCAATTCGGTGACGCTTTCTTCACTCCCGAGATGCAGGAGGTCTTCATGGGCCTTATCGACGAGTCAACCGACGGCCTCATCCAGTCTTATTACAATGCGCTTACCCACCAGCGTATGCAGCTCGTCTCCAAAGGCAAGTTTGAGATAAACGCAGTCAATAACCCTCGTGGTCTTCAGGACATCACTATCACTTTCGGTGTGCCCTCCGACCATTTCGATACGCTTACCGGAACTGCCCGTTGGTGGACCGCCGCCGATCACATCCCGGCCAATGAGGGTGCCGACTCAGACCCGATCGACTATTGTAAAAAGCGTGTGAAGTGGATCCGCAAGGTGAAACGCTACCGTGGCAAACTCCGCATGGAGATAGCCAAAGACCTTTGGGACGACCTTACGACTCATTCCAAAGTGCGTGAGGAGATTGTGCGTAATAAGTATAATCTCGTGCCTTCCGACAAGACTATTGAGGCCCTTACCCGCTCGCTCAATGATGAGGAGATTCTTGAATGGTTCCGCAAACTCATCAAGGTTGACTCTATTGTGGTGCGCGATTCCGTGGCTACCGTGGTCAAGCCGGGCACTGATGAGAATGGCGACCCCGACCTCGTTGAAGTTGAAATCGAGAACTTCTGCCCGACAAACATCGCCTTTATTCCCGAGGGAAAGATTGGTAATGTCCAGGGTGTGCGGCCGCTTACTTTGGGTTATGACCCGGAGGATGTTGCCAAGTTCCACGAAGGACGCCTCGTGCTCACTACACGAACCGTGCCGAAAACTCACTCTATCTACATAGACTCAGAGTTTGCACAGCTTTGTGTACCCTCTGTGCCTAAGTATATGTTCGTCTCTACTGTCACTGTCTGATAATGGAAACCTCCGCCTATACCATAAAGGAATATCTCGAAGACATCTCGCCTCTGCTTACAGAGAAAGGTGTCCGTAAATGTCTCGCTTGCCGTCATCTCTCGGGAGGTGAACTTGTCGAAGAACTCGATCAGCGCGACCTTGACCTTGCGGAGGCGGAGGTTTACTACTGGCTGTCCAATCTGCCCGTCGGTGGAAGCGTCACCAAGTATGTTGATGGCAATTACTCCTATTCCGACGGTGGGTGGCAGGTGAGTGGCAAGAACATCGAGGAATGGCGACGCAAGTATGCCGACCTCCGCAAAAAGTGGGGAGAGGAGATTCTTTCAAAATCCAAAATAAGACTTATCAACTTATGAACGATTCAGCCAATCCCCGTTTCCCTCACTATTGCACCATCAGACGCATTTCGGATGTAGACCCCTTCACTCCTGACAATCCCTTTCATCCTGACAATCTCGACGATAAAGGATTTCCCAGGAAGCAGGAGAGAGAAAAGGTGATTTATTCCGGTCCGTGCCGGAGGGAGAGCAGCACCAATATCCGCACCTTTACCAAAGGCAACTCGGCGGTGGGACAGGTGGTCTACGGTGATTACCGCATCTCCATGCCCGGGAAAGTGAAGACTGAAAAAGGTGACACTATCGACGTCAATTACATCATCGGTGAAGACAAGGGCATGACGGTGCTTCATCCCAATTACTCGCCTTTGAAGACTCCGGTGACTCCCGAGGGCTCGACCGAATGTTATTACAACCTCGCTCAAATCTGAAACATCATGACAACCGACAACTCCGCAGCACTGAAAGCAGGAATGACGAAAGCCAAGGCTTTTATAACTTCCGACCTCACGGGCCGACTCAATCGGCTCATGGGAGACATGGTTTCAGATATGTACGCCAAGATGAAAGAAGATGTGCCGGGCATGACCGGAAACACACGGACATCTCCGGCCGGAGCGGTATATGTCAATGGAGTTCTCGAGTCAATTGACTTGGGCGATGGCCGTAAGCCTCCACTTCAAGGCAAACTAAGAGCAGGACAGGTATTTTCGGCAGGACGTGTGCGCTACGACGGCGATATTCAAAAGAAGACTTTCAAAGCCGATGTGGACACGACAGGTAATATGTCACAGTCCGACAATTACGCTTTTCTCGAATCGCAACAGTCAGGCACAAACGAACTGAAAATGACTGTCGTGGGAGGTACCGAATATCTCGGACAACAGCAGGTGGCTGACAACTATGCCAAGTGTGAGGACGAAATTCCAAAATACTTCAAGTCATGAGTGGCAATAAGTTATTCCCCCGCGTCGAAGTGCTCGGTCCGTTTGTGGAGAGTCTTAAGGCTATTTCCCCTGTGGTCTATCTCACTTCGCGACCGTCAGCTGCTCCCGGTCAGCCTGATGACTTTATTGTAGTGAGACTACCTAACGGCATACGTGACAGCGCCGACACTTATCAATCGGCCAAGGTACATGTTTATCTGTTCGCACGTGACAGGGCCGGAGAGATTGAGAACGCATGGCGGCTCGACGAGATGATGAACACACTTTGTGAGATGTGTCCCATAATACATCCCCGGTTCACCATTGACCGGCCGGTCTATCTCGGCGGTGGTCCTGATGTCGGATTCCACTTTATCCGTATGCAACTCACCATCACCATTAACAAACGCAATCTTGCGAAGCTGCAAGAGCCGGAACAATCAGAATCCAATAATCCGTAAACTATAATCCATTAATAAACCCCATAGATATGAAAACACTGGCAGATCTTCAGGTCCTCATGGGCCGTATGGGCGAGGCCTATTACTTCAAGAATGGTATCCCATCCTCTGTAACCGCCGATGAAGACCTTATTACAAAGGCTGACTACGCCATGCCTATCTCCACTTCGGGAGTCAATTTCGAGCTCGGCGCTCCCGACATCACACGTGAGAAAATCACCGAAGGCCGTGTGTGGTACACGTTCGGTGAGAAGGGTGATGATAATATCACAATGCAGGTGCCATCTCTCCATACCGACATCTCCGACCTTATCTACGACAAGACAGGCGACGCGAAGAGTATCAAAATGGGTGGCAAGACCTATTCGGCCCAGGGTTACAACACCAAGGTCAAGAAATTTACCGGCGGCTGGATATTCCGTGACCGTGAGCACACTACAGCAATCGGCCTGCCCGTGACTGACAACTACGGCCATCTCGTAGGTGGCGTGGGTGACGCGATGTCTTATTACAACATATCCATCTCTCCCCGTCCAAACGCTGATGATGTAGACCTCATAATCTACAACGAAACTGCCGTCACAGGCGGCTGAAACTGATAATACTTGACCGAGGGTCCGGAGTTGAGAAAATCAAGATTCCGGACCCTTGACATAAACCATACCTCATAATCCATAAACCAATCTCGCCCGGCCATGTTCGAACTCGGTAATCTTTTCTATAATGTCCGACTGCGCGACCTCACAGACCAGGACATACAGTCAATAACCCAGAAACTCCGCAATATCGGAGTACAGGCCGATACGGCTGCCCTGCATAAGTCAATCAAGGATTATCTTGACACCAATCCCGTCACAGTACGCTTCAACCCGCAAATCACATCAAAGGAGATTGAAGATAAACTCACGGGGCAGGTCATTCATGCCGAGATTCACCCTCTCACATCCTCTCTTGTCTCTTCTATCAATACAGCGCTTAAAGGGAGCGCAATCAATATAGACAATCTTTCCATTGACCCTGCGGTCATGCAGGCCGCCGTCCGTAATGCTCTTGCCGGTGCGGGTTTCTCCGGAGTGGGTGACGCTGTGGCCGATTCTATGGAAAAATCCATACAGGCACGTCTGGCGGGTAAGACATATCCGGCTAATGTAGAAGTAAATGTCGAGAAGCTCTCTAATTCTATCATAAGCAGTATCGAGAAGGCGGAGAAACGAGGAATTAAAGTCGATACCAAAGGTCTTAAATCTGAAATTGAAACCGCTCTTAAATCCGGTGTCAAAGTTGGCATTGACCCTCAAATCTCTGTAGCGGAGGCCGAAAAACGCTTACAAGGGAAATTGATAAAGGCAGAAATTGTACCGCTCGCCGCCAAGCTCCGTTCAGCTATTCAGGAGGCCTGCAAGAACGGCGGCAGCGGTGTGGAGGTTCAGATCGGTCCCAAAGCGTCCCTATTGCAAAGACTTGTAACCCGTGTGCTCCAGCAACAGGGATATATGATCAATATAGACACCGTAACGGGATTGGGACCGGCCATCAAGCGAGCTCTTGTCGGCAATAATCATGTCACTCTTACTGTCGATCCTGCCACTGTAGTCAATAGTTTGCGTGCGGCTATGGCTAATATGCAGAGTTCATCTTTCGGCCTTACAGTACAGAAAGATATTCTTCGCAATTCCATTGATACGGCTCTGGCCGGGAAACCGTTCAATATTCAGATTGCCGTGGCTCACGATCAGGCACGTCGTGCAGTGCAGAACGCTCTGAACAATGCCCGACTAATGGGGAAGGACGATGCGTTGTCATATCAGCGATTGAAGACAGGAGAACTGAAAGCAGCTCAGGCCGAACTTGCCCGACTCAAAGCTGCACAAATGGGAGCCAAAAGTGCAGCCGACGCCCATGCCTCAGCCTCTCTTAACCTCGGTGGGGCAATGGGAAGCAATATCAAGATAGCCGGTGAATTAGGTGCTGCTATGTCTACACTTTATTCTATCCATGCGCTGAAGAATTTTTTCAGTCAGGTTGTCGAGATAGGCGGCGAGTTGGAACATCAGAAGATTGCGCTGGAAACAATCTACGGTTCCGGTTCTAAAATGGAGTCATTGTACGGTAAAATCAAAGGTCTCGCCCGTCAGTCGCCCTTCGGAGTCATGGAACTTACAGGCAATATCAAACAACTCTCAGCCTACGGGGTAGCCTACAACGAGGTTTATGATACCGCCAAACGACTTGCCGATATTTCAGCGGCCACATCCGTTGACATATCCCGACTGATTCTTGCTTTCGGCAAAACGAAAAACCGAACGTTCCTTGACGGTTTGGAGGCCAAGCAGTTCGCATACGCCAACATTCCGATTTACGATGCGCTCTCGAAGAAACTGACCGAATTGGAGGGCAAATTTGTGTCAGTCAAAGATGTCATGGGTCGTATCAAGAAGCGCGAGATCGGCTTCGATATGGTCAAAGACATTCTATGGGAAATGACCGACGAGGGAGGCAAATTCTACAACATGCAGGAAAAACTCGCCGGGTCTGTCAAAACATCATGGAAACTCATCAAGGACAACATCCAGCTGATGTTCGGCGAGATTGCCGAATCCTCAGCCGGTGGAACCCTCAAATCCCTTGCAGAAATCCTTCAAGGCCTTACAAAAGACTGGCGCACTCTGGCCGCAGTGGTAGGAGTCGGCACAATAGCCTTCAGTGGCTATCGTCTTGCAGTTCTCGCAAACAACATTGTAGCCGGCAAATCAGCCACAGTTGCAGCCAAACAACACGCTGCTCTGAAGATGTCTCGCTACCATGCCAATCTGGCAGCTTTATCCTATCGCCATCTTACGGATGAGGAAGCTCGCAATTATCTTGCTTCCTCTGGTCTTGCAAAAATTAAAGGTCTCAATGCCCTTTCTACAAAAAAACTAACTTATCTTGAAGCGGAAGCTCTTTATCAAAAGAAGTTGCTCACTCAACAAGATATACTTCGACTTGTTGCTTTGAAAAAGGTCTATGCCACTACCGCTGAGCAGATTCTTATTACCAAGACTCTTACTGATGCTGAAAAAGCTGAAATTCAGACACAGATTAACCGTGCAGCTGCTGCCAAAAGAAGCACTGTGATTTGGATGCAACTCAAAGCTGGTATGGCCTCTGCTTTAGGCGTGATGCGAAGCTTTATCTTCAATCCTGCCATGCTAGGTATGGCCGCTCTCTCTGCTGTGGTCGCTCTCTGGTCGAAGAACAATGAAGAGATGGAGAAGTCTAAGGAGATAGGAGATGATATATTCCGTAAAGCCGCTGACGGGGCTAAGGAGCTTGGACGCGCTCTTGAAGAAATCAAATCACCCGAAGGAATGTCTGACCTTGAACTGACGCAAGGAATTGAGAAAATGGAGGAAATCCTAAAGGATTTATCTCCCGATGCAATCAAAGACATCAATGACGCTCTTGTAACACAGGATGGTCATGTGAACTCACTGATTGAGCGATACAATTCTCTTACAGGTAAAATTGCCGATCTTGCCGCCGCTTACCAAGAAATAAGAGACCTTGATTTCGGGTCAATGATAGAAGGAGCCTTCAAGGCTACCGATGGAGGCAACTGGTTTACACAGATGTTTGATGACGACCTTAAAACCAATGCCAAGGATTACACCAATTCTTTAAAAAGACGTTCAGACGCTATCTCCAAATTCGCTACTGAGAACCGCAGAGCGATGGAAGCATGGATTCAATCCGCACTTGAATCCGATGAAGCCTTCTATCAAGCGGCACAAGGACTCAAAACAACAGACGCTCAATTGCGTCTGCTTGTGGAAAATGCAGAGAAATATCCCATAGCGATGAGTAAATTCGCGAGCTCGATTTCTGCTTTTGAAAATGTTGTTACTCTTGACAAGCTTACAAACTCACTTCAGATTGGAAAGGCTTATGATGAACTTATAGCAGATACCGACAAATTTATTGCCGGCATGAATACCCGTTTGGCACAGAACGGTATTGATCCCTCAAATCTCACTGACTTCGACAAGGCCCAGCTAAAAATCTCTCTTAAGTCTGTGCTTGACTCTCTTACGGAGGCTGGTGACGACGCCAAAATCATCATTGCCAAGAAATGGGAACAGGCGTGGAATATAGTACTGATGGAGGATAAAACCGGTCCTATGATTCAAGCCAAATTCAAGAGTATAATTGCAGACTCGACTGACGAAACCTTGAAGGAGGCTGTCAAGATTGTGACTTATGAAGGAGCAGACAAATTATCTGAAGCTCAGAAAGTAGCATGGGGCAAAGCAGGAGAGGCGGCAAAGAAACAGGCTATGCAGGATTTAGGACTCACCAACGATGAGATGAGTAAATATCTTGAAGCCAATCCACTTACACAGCTTATACAACTGATCTACACCGACCCTCAGACAGCTCCCACCGCACTTGCCAAGCAACTTGTAGCCAATCATGGCTATCCGGGGCTAACTCCCGAGATTGACCAATATGTCAGACAGTGGAGTAAGAATGGAACTATGTATGGCGCTCGCAACGCTGCCAAGGAGAGTCTTCAGGAAGCTTATTCCGAGCTTGAAGCTGCCAAGAAAGAGGGTGGAGAATTAGAGAAAAAGGCTAAAGAGGAATATGATAAGATATGGAAGACCCTTGAATATCTTGACTGGACAGACATAGAGGTTAAAGACCAAAAATCCAACAAACACTCCGGGACAAAATCAAAGAAAGACCTCATAGCCGAAGCTTTCAAACAGAGATTCAAAGACCTTAAGGACGCTTGGGCCGAGTATCAGAAATGGCAAAAGTCGATAGGAGACATGGCCGCTGCTGACAAAGTGGCTGATTCCGGTCTCTTCGGAGATATGAAAGCCGAAGATATTCCTCGCACGTCTGAACAGTATCGCGAGGCTGTCAAGAAACTCCGCTCGGAATTGGAAGCGGCGGGAATCAAGGGCCACTCCGAGAGAGAAACGTTGCTTAACGAGTATATCAAACACATTCTCGATATTGACAAGACGATTGTTGATGAGAATATCAAGAAGGCTCTTGAAGTGATTGAACGTGCTTTTGAGAAAGAGACTGCTGACTTCAATCTCTATGAAAAGATTCGGCAAGCCACCGGTAATGAAAAGCTGGCTTATACATTCTCATTCGGACTCAATGGAGGCCAGACAGATTACATCCAATTGGTGAAAGATCATTTCAAGAATCTGTCTGATGCAGTAGCGAAAGCTGCCCCGGATGCGGTGACTTATTCCTTTGATTATATCAATGAAGAAAATGTCACTGATTTGCCGGACGAGCTCCAGAAGGCGTGGCGCGAAGCTGTGAAATCGATCTCCAAGTACAAAGAGGAACAGCGCGACATGGTGGCCGATATCCTCAAAAACTATCAATCCACTCGCGACAAAATCACAGCTATTGACGGTGAGCGAAACCGTAAACTCAAAGCTCTTACTGAAGACCCTAATCTCTCTGATGTCCAGAAGCAGAAATATTCCACTCGCGTCAACGCCGAGGCCGATTATGAGATTTTCCGTCAGTCGGGAGAATATCTGCAATTCTTCTCAGGTATCTATGACCTTACTCTTTCCCGTGCTCAACAAATAGGCGATGCTATCCGTCAGCACCTTGACCTCCAACTTCAGGAAGGGACCATCTCTGCAAAAGATTATTATGATGAGATTGACCGCATAAATCAGCAGCTTGACAAACTCCGCAATGTCCGCTCCAACGCCATGACATTCCTTACATCAGGCGTTGACGGTCTGCTTGATAAAGAAACTGAAATAAATGCCGCCAAACGCCTTAAACTTACTCAACAGATTACTGAACTGGAAGAGAAAATAAGCGAAGCGAAGGGAAAAGGAGATACGGAAACCCAAAAATCCGCTGAAGCCCAACTTGCCATAACGCGCAAGGAACTTGAAATTCAAGATTCCATTCGGGACAAGATTATCAAAAACAAGCAACTTGCAGAGAATATCCTCGCCGTGTCCAACATTGCGTCTTCCATAGCCGGAGGAATGTCCGACGCTTTCAATACTCTCCGAGATATGGCAGATTCTCTCGGATTCGATACCGATTCCGACACATGGGCCACAACGGCTACTATGCTTGATACTCTTACCACCGTTACAGATGGTGTTTCAAAGATAGCTCAGTCTACTCTTAAAGGAGATATTGGCGGTATCATATCAGGTGTGACATCCACGTTGCTCACTCCGATTACGATCTGGTCTAAGCTTCACGATGGCCGACTTCAACGCGACATCGAGAAGAGTCAGCGTCAGTTTCAGAAGTGGCAATACATCATCGACTCCGTGGAGCGACGCATGGAGCATTTCCTTGGCAACGTCCGTAATGTCCGCGTTGTTGATGCAGAAAATGATTTACGTGAGCTTGGTCAAATAGAACAGAGGGTCACTTCCTTGAAGAGTAAAGGAAAGCTCAAACTGTGGGACCTTCAGGAACTTCAGCAACTCAATTCACGCCGGAAGGAGCTTCAACCCCGTATCCAAGCCTACCGTGAGGGCGGCGCTCTCGGTTATGAACGTCAGCTTATGAAGGAACAGCTCTCCGAGCTCGAGCGTCAGAAGGCCGACATGGAGAAGATGAAGAAGAAGGATCCGCAGGCTATAGCTGACCTCAAAGACCAGATCGACGAACAACGTCAGGCGATTCTTGATTTCGCACAGGAAATGGCCTCCACTGTCTACGGAATCGACCTCTCCGACTGGGCCTCGCAAATCGGTGATGCGCTCGTCGATGCCTTTGCCAAAGGGGAGGATGCCGCTGAAGCTTTCGATAAGACCGCCTCATCCATCATGCGTTCTTTGGCCTCTAAGATGATATCGCAAGACATAATCGCCCCGATGTTCTCTGATTTACGTGACTATCTCTTCGGTGCAGACGGTATGAGTGGTGCTTATGGCAATGACTTCTTCCTTGACGAAACGGAGGTTTCGGCTATGTCGGACTATCTCTCGATGATTCGTGACGAGGGCATACCTCGTGCTAAGGAGCTGTTCGATGCTATCAACGAAGCCACAGGAGGATTACTCAATGACACCGAGTCAGCAGACAATACCGTCCGTGCCGGTATTCAGGCCTTGACAGAGAACACGGGAGACCTTCTCGCCTCATACGTCAACGGTATTCGTGGCGATGTGTCGATCATGGCTAATATCCATTGGCCCAAACTCCTTGACCAAATAGTAGCTGACAGCGTGATAGCCGAAGCGCAGGTTCAGCAACTCAGACTCATAGCTGAGAATACTTACCGCAATATGCTGGCTGCTGAGAAAATACAGACCTCTGTCCTTAGCCTTGAATCAGTGGTAATACAAGCCACAAAATCCAAAGATAAAGGATTCTATATCCGCTGACAATATATTATAAAAAATCACCCGATATGTCAAAACGTCCGATAATCCAACCTTCGCTCACCGACGAACAGGAGTTGCTCCGAATGTGGGATGCGCAAGCCGATGAGCAACTCATCCGTGGACGCAAATTCCATCTGCGACCCCTCACCGGTCATGCTCGTGTCCTCCTTACCAAAATCCTCACCTCTTCAAAAGGAAAGGAAGAGGCCGTAACGTGCAAATGTCTCGCCGCTGCCCGTCTCAACGGCTATTTCCGCATAAAGCTGTTCTATTGGCTGGTTTGGAGATGGTATTATTACATCCGACAGTACAATGAAGATGAGCTGGAAGATGCGATCGCCTTGATTAAAAAAAAAGTTCCTGCCGACAGTTACTTCAAAAATACCATATCACTGACCGAGATCCGGGCCACGATGATGCAGATGAACAGGGAGGAAGTATATCGTACCCTGCGCGAACATTTATCGGACAAAGCTGGGAAATCTGCAAAGAACAACCTTGGCTCGCCCGGCCTCTCACAATCTTCGGAATAGCCATAACTCCTCCGTTCTATCATCTGTGGAATATACCTCTCATTCAGATAGAACTGATGGTTTCCGACCGTCCCGTCACCGTCTATCCAAAAAAAGACCGTGTGGAGATGGGAGGCGGTAAGTTCCGTGAATTTTCCCGTCCCGATCCACGCGACCTTCAGGAGGCCAACGATCACTGGTCACGTATGCTCGCTAACCATAAATCCCGTAAATCCCAAATCTCCAATGAATCCGAATCCTGAACTCCGTTCCTCTGCCATATCTCTCGGACTCTGCCGCCAATGGCAGAATCAATGGTCCGACAACCTCACCAACTCTCAGCTTATCTCCATGTTCCGACGCGGACAGGACTTCTGCATCGAGCATGACTTCCCGTCGCTTGACTACATACGTCAGACCTTCCCGAAGCCCGAACTTGAAAGGGGAGGGGTCTATCTTGATACCGAGCTTGACCGCACTCTCGGCAACGGCACATATATTTTCCTCGGGTCATGCCGTGGCGTGGTACGGTTTCCGCGCTGGTCAGCAGCGGTGCTCTATGTGCGTCATGACAGTAGAATCAGAGTAGAGGCAGATGAGTTCAGCCGAATACAGATACATCTCCACGACTCTGCCGAAGCCGAATCAATCCCGGCAGACCCATCGGCACGTATCCGCACTTTCAATCATCGTTAAAAAACTCCGGGCAGAAGAACTTAATCTCCTGCCCGGTTGCCTCTTCATTTATCTTTCTCAAAGCCCATAATGTTGTCAGCGGTAATAATGACATTAGGGTCAGCGATGTTATAATTTAAAACACATTCGTCGGCTATGCCGATTATCAGCGTCACTTTCTCCACATCATCACCACAATAGCTTCCTACAGCATCTGCCGAAAGAAAGGCATTAAACTCTTTCAAAAGCGCACCGAGTCGAGTGAGAAATGCGGTTCGTTTGTCTATGGGTTTTACCTCGTTTGGGTAATAATATGGAGTTATAGTGGTGGGTATATCTCCGACTATCATCAAACCTCCAATACATAACTTCACTCTTCCAACACCTTCTTTGGTCTTGACCCAATCCCCAACCTTAATATCTCTGGTCATATCGTCAAATCAATTTTAAAATAATCTTCCAAAAATTTCTTCGCGTCTATTGCAGTTTCAGGGAACATACCCCCCCTAATAAGCTATCGCACTGATACTTACTTCTACAAAATAAATCAAAAAACATCTTATTATAGGCACTCCCATTAGAATTTAGATATTGCTTTGAATCTGGATGATTATCCAACCAATATTGGAAATTGCTAATCCATAATTTTAGCATCTTTGGGTATTGCATAAATTGTTCTAATCTCTTTTTAGGAGACGCAAGACAACATCCGATACACCCAAGCCTTTTCGTTACATCAAAGTTCCCATACTTGTCATAGTATAACGGATGACATTTGATTCCACGCTTGACAATAAACTCAGTCACATCTTCATCAGTCCATTCAAGGATAGGAAGGTAGACTTTAACTTTTTCGTCTTTACTGTATATCCTGCAAACTTCTGGTTCGTGGTAACGCTGTGACCTTTTTACACTTTCACTCCGCCTTATCCCTTGCACAGCACGGTCTAAGACTTTATATTCTTTGAGATACTTGCAACAAAAACGCTTGAATCTTGACGGCAATCCGTTCTCTCTCACAATCTGAAAGAATGTTTTTTCGGGTGCAAAAATCTCAACATTGTTATCTTTGCAATGTTTGATAGTGTATGGTATATCTATTGTTGTGTTTTTATAGATAGCCCGATAAGATATTCCCGCCATTTTCGCAAGTTCGAGGATTACATCGGAATCTTTGCCTCCCGAATAACTTATCTCGATAGGGCTATCTTGCGGAATGGACTGCAATAACCTTATCGCGAAGTCAACTTTCTTTTGGAGTTGAGGGGTCATAATCAATAATGGTATAATCTTGTTGGTTCTATTCTGTAATAACAATTGTCTATAATTACCTGAACATCCACCTCCTTAATGCCATAACATAGACATTTCACATTGACAGGAACAAGTTCATAATAAGAGGCAGTTTCCTCTACTGTCTTTTTAAGGCTCCACCAATGCTTTCTTTTTGAGAGAGATTTTACACACAAACGAATAAAGAATATATCTTTATAATCCTTATATGTTTCCTCAAATTCCTCAAAAGAGTTAAATGGTCTAATCATAATCACAATCAATTTTTATTAGTTATACTCTCCGGCACGTAAAGGGCCGTCAAACCATTCTTCTTCACCTCTACATCAGGAAACTTCTTCTTGAACTCCTGGAGATTGAAAGGACGCACAATGTAATGTACTCCGCTGGGGGTCGAGACTGCCGTTAGCCACCAAGTTTCAAATCTCCGTTTGCCCCAATCCTGTAGATTGGCTTTTAACCAAAGTGTCTCAATGCAATGCTCAATCGCGTTCCATTTGTCAATATCTTTTGTGTCAACGTCTAATACCCAACGCTTCTCCACGCCTTGCAACTCGCCGCAAGCCGAATTGAACACGTGCCACGGATTGATGATGTTCCCCGTATGCAGATTGTCTGCCATTTTGCGCATAATGAGGGTGTTGAGTTTCGCAATGCTCTTGGGCGCACAACTGATATAGGCCCTCGCCTTGTAATGGTCGCAAAGAAACACCACTTCTTCGCGAATGCTGTCAAGATGTTCCTGACTGCGCACAAGCCACGATTTTATGAGTTTGTTGGCGGCAGGCAGATCGGGATGGTCTTTGCCGCGCCTTAGAACTTGGACGTGCATGAAGAGGTTGTCTTTCTCTTCAAAATTCATGAGGCGCAGTTTGATTGTGTCGAAGTTGTCTATGGACATTGTATTGTTTTATTACTTTTTTAATTCTTTGAATTTCTTCAATATATTGGTGAAGAACAGGCTTTCTAAATCATTGTCGAAAAGTACGTCGGATTCCACGCCTTTGCAGATATTCTCATGGAGCACAAAAAGCAACCGTTCAAGACGTTCTATTCTTTTCTGCTTCTCGCAAAGGGCTTCGACAATGCCTTTGCCTATTATTTCCAATTTCTCGTTTTCTGAAATAGGAATTTTTATTTCTATCTTACCTTTGTTCATGTCACTTTTGTCTTTCCAAACTTGTGTTGTATCTTACCGTACGGGTGCCACATCCGATGTAACGGACGCTTCTGAGCTCTACTCCACATCCAAGGCATCGTAGTGCGACCGGAATCTGTTCTCTTGTACGACACACATATCGGCCTTGTCTGTCGTCGGGAACGCATCGGGTATGTGTATGTCTTTCGTACATGTTAATATCGGTGAGCTCGAATTTCTGACCACAGAAGGGACACGCAAGCTCGTCAAGGGATTTGGCGGACTTTTCTGCATGGAGCCTGTCCGGAGCAATTCTGGCGCTTCTCATGGCCTATTCCGCTTTGTTTAGGCACCAACATTCGGGGGAGTGCATCATGCCTCCGACGGCATGATCGTTATATGCAGTACGTCTTAATATTATCTCATGGGGATTACCGTGGATGTTGACGGTATCCACCCAGAGGCAGCCTGTCTTGTATTTGACAGATTCACCGTAAGGAGTAGCTAACACTTCCTTGCCGGGGTTTGTTTCTTCGCATCCGCAAAGCGTGAGGAGGAGGAGTGTGGAAATCAATATCAGATGTTTCATCTTTGTCTTTGGTTTTGGTTTAACAATTCTTCGTGTTTTATCTTGGTCTCTTCAAGAAGGTCGTTGAGCTTGGGTTTGCTGCGCTTGACCTTGAAGAGCGCCCAGGCGATAAGGCCGATGATTGAGGCCACAAGGAGGGCGATTATTATTCCGATCACCCAGAAGAGGAAGTTGAGTCCGGTCATAAAAAATTTGGAAATTTAAGTTAATTTTATTAATTTTGCATTGTCGGTTGGTGACGCTCCTGACATTGAGAAGATATTTGAATACCTGGTGCTTTCCGCAGAGCGTCACATTATTGCGGATTGTGCCGGGTATTTCTATTTATCACTATTTTATTTTTCAAAGACATGCCAACCAAAGGCTCAAAATCCAGCAAGACTGTCAAGATTAATCGGTCAGCAGAAACAGGAAGATTTGTCACTGAGGAGTATGCCAAGAAGCATCCCAAAACTACTGTGACTGAACATCGCAAGAAGGGCAGTTAAGCTCTTTCCATTTCCTGTAAAGGAACTCTACAAGGTAGGCATAGGCTTCTTCGGCAAGGACGGGGCTTATGCCTACTATGTCAAGTAGCTTGAAGGCTGAATGTGAAAATTCATGTACGGCAATTTCATCACTCATAGGTTTTTCAGAAGCAACCACCACATCACGTCCATCACATAAGGTTATGGCGTCTGTTTTACTCCAATCCTCTTCTTTGACTGTTTCAATTACGCTTATGTCAAAATTATTATCTTCAAGCCATTTTATTATTTCGTCCATAGAGCCACATATTATCGCGACTCCACGTTTGTAAAGCTCTATTGGTATGATAACCTCTGTCATAGTATTATCTTTGGTCACCCTCTCCGTGAAGGGTGTTGTGGTCGATGCGTCTCTTCACTTTCCTCATATTCAGCTCGGCCACCTCCGAAAGTGTGAATCCCATCCGGTGAGCCTGGTTGGCGAGATACCAGAGGACGTCTCCGAGTTCCATTGCCACGGCGTTGTTCTGCTGATGGGTGAAGAAGCCGTGGTGGTCGCGCATCACTTTCTTCACCTTTCCGGCCACTTCTCCGGCTTCCTCGCACAGTCCGACGGCCAGATACAGCGGTTCTTCGGCACACGGGTCGGCTGTGGAGACGGCGAAATCCTGGTATTCGTCGAAGAGGTGGGTGTATACGGGCATGGGTGTTATCTTTTTCTTGCGTCTGAACAGACGGTCAATCAGTTTTTTCATAATCACTGTTTTATTTGAAATATTCTCTGCATACGAAATCTTTTCTTGGTCTGAAGTCCTTGAAGTCACATGAGGCATAGAGCTGTCTTCTCATGGCCCAATGCGCCATGTCTTTTTGCCATTGTGGAATCACTTGATCGGGATTGTTGAAGTCGCGGTAGGGCTGGGCAACTATCCTCACTCTCGGATTGCTACGGAAGTATGCCAGCCTCTTGTAGGCCTCTTGCATATCGGCTCCAATCATGGTGTAGAGAAGATATGACTTCGGTATCTGTGAGTAGGAGTCGATAAGAGTCATGGCCCGTTCACAGTCGGCTATCTGAGAGGGTGTGTCGCAACCGAAACGAATCTGACTGAGCCATCTCACTTTGGAGAGCAGGTGGGCTATGGTGGGCGTTATGAATCGGGCGTCGAGTGCCTGATTGAAGTCAATCCTGTATCTGAGTTTGACGATCTTCTCAATCTGTGTGAGGCCGTATTCGTCTTTCATGGGAGCGAGGATATTGTTGTCCATGAGTATCAGGTTTGTCCTGCCGTCAACGGCTATCTCTTCGACATCCATGTATGGTTTCACATTGCCTTCTTTGAGCGGCACGACGCACCATCGGCATTTGTTGGGACATCCTCGTGTGAGAAATCCGTAGGCGGTCTTGCGGTCTATGTGTGGATAGATTGTGTAATCGGGTTGCATACGGTCTATCTCTTCGGGCAGATTCTTGTGAAGGTCATAACCTGTGCCGCCCTTGATGACTTCGCATTGGAATGGCCGGCGTGGCTCGGGGGAGAAGGTGAAGATTTTCGACTGATAAATCCGGTCGTAATCCCAGTACAGAGGATTGACCATCTCTACTTCATCACCCTGCGCCTTATGCCATGCCGAGAGCTTCATGAGCGCGAGATTGGGAAATCTTTTTCCGTCAACGTCTACAAGGCCGATTCTCATGGGGTCAGGAGATTTTACGGTATGAGTCATTCTCGAAAATCACTACTTCCATCATCTCGTTGAAGCGGTCGGCTATGCGCTTGCCATACTTGTCTACAATCTCCTTCGGGGTAAGATTGGTCGTCACCATCGTGAACAGCTGACAGTCGTAGCGTTCGCTCAGAAGGTCGGCCAGGGGAAGGTAGCTCATGCCGTAGTCGATGACTTCTGCCGGTTCTTCGCCAAGGTCGTCGATGGCGAGCATGGGCTCGGCCAGGAGTTTGCGGTATTCCTGTCGTGTGGTCTGGTCTTTGCACCATGCGGCTATCTGTCGGGCCTTGACGTATCTGACCGTCCTTTGGGGGTCGTAGCCTGACATCTGTTCGGAGAGGAACAGGATGGCTCTCTTGATGGCTTTCATGAGGGTGGTCTTGCCGTTGCCGTAAAGGCCCATGCAGAGCAATCCGGGTTTCCCTTTGGGGTCTATGAGCCATTGGGCGGCGTGGGTGATGTGGTCGCGTGTGGCCTGGTCGAGTTTCAGGTCTCTTCCGCGTATGCCGGCTTCTACGGTCATGCAGGCGTAGATGAGATTGCACATCTCGGGCTCGGTGGCTTCGAGGCTAAAACGTTGAGGAATAATCACTCGCTGACTGAGCTGACGTATCAGAGCCCCGACGTCGTTGAGATCTATTTTGTCTGTTGCTTTCATCTGTTGTTTTATTTTTTTGATTTTCTATTCTTTTGGGAAGCCATCGGCTGAAATGGCTCTTGACGTCTCTTAAGGTCGTATGTTCTTTGCCTTCGCACTGGCAGAAGAGCAGGTATTCGTCGAGCCATCGGGGGAGTTCTTCTTTGGAAAGACGGGTGTTTTTACAGACGGCTTCGATCCATTGGGGGGATCTTTTCAATTCTTCGACAAAAACACTCATGTCGGAGGTTTTCTCAACCCGGGCAATCGTTGGTTGCACATCGTTGTTATTCTCGGAACAATAATAGTCGTGAGAAAAAATATCCCGAGGCAATGTATAAGTTTTGCCTACCTTTTGATTCTGAATTGTGTCGTGGAAATCAATAAGCCCCCTTGATTTTAGAGTTTCTCGATATTCCGGAATGAGCCTTCTTCCTATCCCAAGCTTCTTTGAGATGTCATTGTCGCTCTCCACAATGGGATTCCACCTATTACTCTGTAATCTATCAATGAGATAGAAATAGAGCAAAGATGTCGGCGCTGTCATAGGTTCTTTTTTGAAAGAACTCCAGAACGAACGTATGAGGGTTTCAGTCGTTACCATCGGCAAAACCGTTACTTATTGTTTTAGAATTATATACATTCTTGCTTCTTCGGATTCTACGCGCTTTTCTTTCTTTCCTCGCGACCTCTCTTTTGGCGAGATGCTCGATAAATTCAGAAGCATTGCTGACATATTTAAGTTCGGTGTCTGAGAACCTTTCAAATTCTCCGCGTCTTTTGACATTATCCAATACATCAATGAATTGACCCAACTTATGTGGATCTACTACATCTTCATTGGATATTCGATAAACCCTAATTCCCTTTCTGGCAAAGAGGGTGTCTCTTTCTTTATCCTTTGCCATCTGCTCTTTTGTACCATGATAGCCGCCATCAATCTCTATGGCGATTCTATAGTTCTTCACATATATGTCAGCATAGAAGATATGGCCATCAATGACCATTGGAAATTGCCTGAGGGCATAATTTCTCAACTTAGAAGGAAGGCTATTGACAACCCGGTCTTCAAACTTGTTTTGGGTCTTCAATAAGGTAGAATAAGTCTTCTCTCTCCACATGTCCCTTTCGTAACAAGACTGCCAAATCACTTCACCTTTGGAAGTGACAGTCTTTGTTATTTTCTTTTTGGAGTATTCAGAAGTTAAAAATCTTGGTGTTGTTCTTATTCTCATATTTTTAATTATAAATCAACAACAGTTATCGAATAGAGGGAGCGAGGCAGTGAGGGCATAGCCTGCCCAAAGGGAGTGATGAGCTCCATTGGAGGCCACCCGACAACAAATAGTCATCGACCGTCGGTCGCTTCGTTGTTTCGGGGCAGGGTTGCGAGTGACCGCTCCTGCTCGGACGCTTGTCTTGTCACTAAGAGTTGCTCCTGCCTGTCGTCCTTTCGCCTTGCAGTGAGGTTTGAGCACCCACAGTACCTCATTACGACCGTGCCCTGCCGTTGGCTATCCCGAACAACACGGAAGTGAGACCGAAGTCTCCATTTGCTCTTCTCCTTCCTCCCGTCCGCATTTCTCTCGCTTGGGGCAGAAAAAGAGAAGAGCCGCATCGGTGGTACTTCGATACGGCTCTTCAATATGAAGTGAGGTATGCAACCTCTTTTCAGCAAGATTCTGTTGTATCGTACCACTGATACGGCGCAAAGGTATAACAGAAGTTTTCAATATGCAATAGTCTAATTTAAAGCCTCTTATGATGATTATGATTACGTGATACAAACGTTATGCAATCGTGATAGGGATAGATTTAACTTTTAAACTATTTTAACATTTTTGTTTACAATATATCTGGTATTTTGCAGACAGCTGCCTGCTTACTTTTATCCACCAGCCTTGCATAAATCTCAGTTGTCTCGAGGCTTTTATGACCCAGAAGCTTCTGTACGGTATGCAGATTCACATCCAAAGTAAGCAGCATCGTTGCAAATGTGTGCCGGGCGCAATGAAAGGTTATATGCTTCTTTATTCCTGCCGATTTCACCCATGCGGTCACATAAGAGCGGGCATATTGAATAGTAGTAAGATTGGTGAAGACATTCTCTTCGCCATTGTCTCTATGTTTCTCTATTATTTCGCCAGCCTGTGGAGTCAGATCCAGATATTCAATTCCTCCCGTCTTCTGTTGCTTGAAGACAATGCGGGTATATTTCTCCAACTTCTGTACGTTCTCCCATCTTAGATTGACAATATCACTCCAACGCAAACCTGTCAGGCATGAAAAGATAAAAGCTTCACACACCTCCTTATGAGGAGGATCGACAGTTATAAGATGCCTCAACTCCTCAATGGTGAGAAACTCCCGAGGTGCGTATGATTCCTCAAAACCTTCTATTCCCACTGCCGGGTTAGTAATGAGATATTCATCCTTGACAGCACATCTGAAAACTGTGGTGAACTTTTGGAAAAGCAGGCATTTTGTTCCCTCTGAGATATTCTTTTTTGAGTCAACCCGTTTGCGGGTATCAATATCAAACACAGTTGACTTATCAAGGAACTGACGAAATCCTCTTACCCAACTTTTTGTGATTTCATCAAGGAAGATGTCTTCTCCTTTGGTATAAGCCATAACACGGGCTTTCATATTTCGCCAGCCCTGCGAAGTTGTTTTCCCGGGACGCTGGCTTATCAACTCGTCGATATATGTAAAGAGAGTGATTCTCTTTTGGGTATTTTCCTTCCTGGTCAGACCAAGCCTTTCATTCTGCAATTCCAAAAGTCTCTGGGCGCGGATAAATTCAGCCTGACGCATTGTTTCCTTGTCCTGATTGATTTCCTTCCTTGTCTTTCCACCGGTAAGATAAAGCTTCAGATATTCCATTTTACGAACTCCGTCTTGAATGATGTCAAGATACAGCGCCTCTCCGTTTTTTCTCTTTCGGCTTCGAAGGGTAATGAAGACTCCTTTTGTTTTACTATTGTCCATATTCTGTTTATAAATATTTGTTGCGCTTGTTGCGCAAGTGAAATTTAGCAACAAATGCGCAACAAATTTGTGTTATGTAAAAGTTATATGAACAACGTAAAATAATGACAATTTATTACATACTAAAATTCTATATACTATTATAAATTAACATGTTATATCACGTTTATATCACGCGGAAATCACTATTATATCACTTAAAAAATTATAATTAGAATTCCGATGAAAAATGAAAGGTTATTTTTGGATGGTCATTTCGTGCCATCTGTA
>CAZEJY010000023.1:0-38698 GCA_964512705.1 uncultured Sangeribacter sp.
GTTTGTTGCCGTAAGCACTTGAACCTTTCAGGCGCAGGTTTCCTGTTATGGTCGGGTCTCCATTTAAAGTGACGGAGCTCTTGATGGTGGGATTGGGATACGTCCCGGTCAGGTCGCCTCCGGCAGTGCCCGTCGGGGTACGGCTGTCCGTCAGTCGGCTGTCGCTCGAGGTTACGTAGTTGGATAGGTTGCTCTTGACGTATGCCGTGGTGGCTATCCTTGTGCTGTTGGTGGCTGTGGTTGGAGTCGGAGCCGTGGGGCTTCCCGTCAGAGCCACAGAACTCTTGATGGTCGGGTTCGGATACGTCCCGGTCAGGTCGCCTCCGGCAGTGCCCGTCGGGGTACGGCTGTCCGTCAGTCGGCTGTCGCTCGAGGTTACGTAGTTGGATAGGTTGCTCTTGACGTATGCCGTGGTGGCTATCCGCGTGCTGTTGGTGGATGCCGCCGGAGTCGGTGCGGTTGGGCTGCCGGTTAAGGTCACGGAGCTCTTGATGGTCGGATTGGGATAGGTCCCTGTCAAATCGCCTCCGGCAGTTCCCGTCGGGGTACGGCTGTCCGTCAGTCGGCTGTCACTCGTGGTTACATAGTTGGTCAGATTACTCTTTACATACGCCGTGGAGGCTATCTTGGCGGAACTGTCCGTAGATGTCGGGGTCGGCGCGGTCGGGCTTCCCGTCAAGGCTACTGAACTCTTGAGGGTGGGATTGGGATAGGTCCCTTTCAAATCGCCTCCGGCATTGCCTTTGGGAACACGGCTGTCCGTCAGGCGGCTGTCGGTATTGGTCACGTAGTTCTCGATAACATAGGTCTTGGTGGCCATCAAGCGCATGCTGTCGCGCAATTGGGCGATGGTGTCGCGCATGCGGGCGGCCAGCAGGCTGTCTTCGACAAAACGTGTCCGCTCCTCCTTGGCCAGACGTGTCTGTTGCTGATTTTGGGCGGCCAATCCGCTGCACAGGATGCCAAGCAGCAGGCCGATGTAAAGGATTCTTTTCATGATATACTATATTTAATTTCTGTAATAATCGTAATCGCGGTCTTTGTCATTGCGTTTGAAGATGAGGCTCAGGCGTATCTGATGCGATAGGAACTGCGTGCCGGCGCGTTGGATCCGGAAAGCCGTGAAGCCGCATTGGTAACCTAATTCCACCGCCTCCTTGATGTGGACGGAGGCACCGAGGTGCAGCCGGTTGCGGCTGTCGTAATCCACATCGAGCCCGAGGAAGCGGAAGAAGATGCCGCTCAACCGGAGTTGCCCGTATAGGCCTTGGTAAGATCCGGCGGCGGTATAGGAACCGTATCCGGATACCGCCAAGCAGGCTTTACGAGTGGGGTCGGTGCGGTAGCCGGCGCTCACCGCCACGGGCGTTTCGGCGAAGCGCTGCGCCAGGCGCGGTGAGAACACCGACACCGAAAACCGCTCGTTATGCAGCGCAAGCCCCACCGACCCGGCGAAACGGTATCGGTTGGGGGCGAGGTCGTTCAGGAATGGGTCGCCGCCGTTTTCCAGCAACCGCGCCATATCGATATGGTCGTATTCCAACCCGGCGCCCAGAGCGGCGGTCAGATACAGGGCACCGGCACGGCGGCCGTGGCCGACCTGAAAGCGCAATCCATAGCGCAGCTGGGCGGAAAACGAATTTTCGATGTTGAAGTAGGTGTTGGAGGCACGCAGGGCGGCGAACATATAGCGTCCCGCCGCCTGAAAGGGTACGGCGATATGGAGGTCTGCATCTTTCTGGGCACCGCTGAACCCGAGGTTATGCAGCTCCACGACGGCATCGGCGGAGGCGTGCTGCCGTTCCCCCATCGTGGCGGGGTTCAGGTGGCGCAGACGGGCATCCGATTGGGCGAGGCCTGCACCGGGCACAACAAGCAGCGCCCACAACGGCAGCAGGGCTATCTTCTTTCTCTTCATGGCCTTTATCTTAAAATGGTGAGCGTGGCGCGGCGGTACGGCTCGCCGTTCTTGGTGGTGTAGAAAACATAGTAGTAGGTGCCGGCGGGAAGCCCCTCTCCGTCGAAGTCGTTAAGATAGGGGCTCTTGTCATAGACCGTCTTGCCGTGGGTGTTCAGCACCAGCAGGCGGCTGTCGGGGTAGTTCTTGGCCGTTGGGACTTCGAAGCAGTCGTTGATGCCGTCGCCGTTGGGCGTGATGGCCGCCGGAAAGTAGATGGAGGGCTCCTCAAACGCCGTCAGAGCCTCCACGCGCGGCAGGGCGGTGGCGGAAAGGAGGCCGTCGGCATAGGTACTCGCTTCGGCGGGACGGAAGTTCTCGTCCTGGTAGGTGCTGTAGTAGAGGTAGGGACGGGCCAGGTCGCCGCGGTGGTTGTCGGGCAGGGACATGGCGGCGGCACGCAGGGGAACGGCTTGCTCGAGCAGCAGCACCCGGTCGGCGGAGGCTTTGCCCTGCCGGTAGGAGGGGCGGAAAGCCAGCGAGAGCGTCTGTGTGTGCGCCTCGTCCGCCTGCAAGGAAAAACCAAGGCCTGTCTCGATGGACAGGGCCGGCGAGAGGCTTACCTGTTTGGTAAGCAGGCTGCCGTTGGAGGACGTGAGTTCGCCGCCTGTTTCGTACAGGTTGCCGCCGAGGGCAGCAGTGGCGAGCAGATCGGAAATACCCTCCACGCAGTAGAGGTTGGCCGCTTCGGACAAGTAGAGGTCGTTGCCGCCGTACAGGCGCAGGTTGCTCACCGCCGGCATATGTAGCACGGTGCGGGTCAAATCCATATAAGACAGGGGCGATACTTGCAGGCTGTCGGCTTCCGCTTCCATGCCCGAGAGGCAGAGGGCGGTGTGGTCGCCCACAGACACCGGGAGCGTGATGCGCAGCTGGGCGTAAGCTGTGGCTGTGGCGATGGCTAAGAGGCAGGAGAAGAGGATTCTTTTCATGTTAGTAGTGGCAATAGGATTTAGACTTGATGATGAAATAGACCGCATGGAAAGGAGGACGGTTCTCGTGGGATTGGCTGCCGCCGGTCTCTCCGAGGAAGGTGTTGGTGTAATGTCCATTTGTAAGATTGGTGGTTCTTTCCTCTTCTGTAAGTACTGGAGGCCAACAAGCTCCACCGCCCCCAATTTGGTTTACTTTCCTTGAACGATAGACCTTATGACGATGTTTAGGCATCTGGTCGATGGTCAGGGTCACTTCTTTTGCGCCACCGGTGGCACCGTTGACATACTGTTCCAGTTCGGAGTTGCCGTTGTCGATGCCGGCGTTGACCGCTACGGGAAAGCGGTTCTGCATTTGGGTGAAGTAGCACCAGCCGGCGGCTTTCATTTCCTGGGTCAGTCCATTTCTACCGGTAATCAGTACCGTGCCTTCGGGATAGGCGGTGGTGGTGGCGGCCTGGTAGGCTTGATCCATCGCCTTGAGGTTGCCTACCGTCGGGATACGGTTCGAGGCGCTGGGTGTGCCGGGTGGGTACGGGGTATTTTCCGAGAGCAGCAATCCGCTGGGGAAGACCGCGTTGCCTTTCAGGTGTAGGGAGGGTTCGTCCCAGCTGCCGACCACATCGTTCGGGCAGCGGTCTTCGGAATAGTTGCCGGTACCTTTGTAGAAGTTATGGATGTCGGTGTAGGCTTCCTTCTCCTCAACGGATACATGCACCGATTGATTGTCGGCATTCAGGTCGTACAGGTAGGTGGGGCGACCTTTCAGGTCATGGTAGCTGCCTGTGCGCGCCGCCTGCGAAAAATCGGGATGGCCGGGAACATCGTTCAGCGAACAGCTCAGCCACAGCCGCGGCCAGGAGGTGGGCGCGTTCTGGAGGTCGTTCAGCTGGTTGCTCTCGATAAAGGTCCGCTGGAAGTCGGGTTTGTCCTGCAAATCGTCGTAATTGCCTGTATAGACCACTTCCGCATAGTCGGGGCGGTCGGTGAGCAGGTTGAAATCGTTCTTTTGGGCGGCCGCGTGCAGCGTGTCTTCCAGATATTCCGCCGCCGTGTTCCAGTTGTATTTGTCGTTCTCGCTCACCAGTTGGTAGTAGCCCGAGGCCGCGTTGATGGAGTTTGCGTAGTCGGCCAGGCTTGTCTTGATGCCGGTGGCGGCGTAGGTGTTGTATTGGTTCAGTTCGGCCTGGGTCAGGGTCTGGTGGTCGGGGTCGGTCTTGAGGTCTTTCAGCGCGGTGGCGATGACGGGCTGGTTGCGCAGGTCGTTGTAACTGCCCGAGAAGTGCCCCATGGCGGAGGCCCTGTCCCAGCGGAGGATGGCTTCGTCGCTTACCAATTGGGCGGTATAGGTCTGTTGCAGGTCGGCCAGCCGTGCCGGAATCGGGGTGGCGGCATGGTCATCCCACGCCTGCCGATCGGCCAGGGTGGTATAGAGATAGTATTCGTCGGTCTGGAAATCGCTTACCTTGGTCGGGATGGCGGTGTTGGCGTGGGCGGTGTAGCGGGTGGCCTGTGTTTCGGTAAGCAGCCTATGCAGGCTGTCCTGTTCCAGCTCGCGCAGGGCGGAGGGCAGGTAACGTTCCGTCATGGCGTTCCACCGCGTTTTGTCGGCATCCGACACGGTGCGGTAGAACTCATCCTGTTCCGCCTCGCTCAGGCTGGTCGGTAGGTAGGGCTTCTCCGCCAGGTCTTCGTAGCGGCCCGTCACCGCCACGGCTTTGAGCCCCTGCAGGGCTTGCGGCAGTTCGGGCAGGTTCTTCAGGTCGTTGTAGTCGCCCGTGGTGGCCACCTTGGCGAACGATACCGCCTCGCCGCCCGGGGTGTTGTCGGGCAGGGTGGGGCGGTTGGCCAGGTCGTTGTAGTTGCCCGTCACGGCCACGGTGGCGAACCGCAGCTGGCGGCCGGTATCGGACAGCACGATGGAGGGATTGAGGTATATCCACTGCCCGCCGTCCCAGCTGTAGAGGCCGGCGAGGGAATCGGTCTGATAGACCAGCAGCCCCTCGCAGATAGCGTCCGTCCGCAGGAGGTTTCTTTGGGCGGCGGTCAGACGGGGCAGCAGGATGCCTTTTTGGGTGGAACGGATTTCCACGGCCGCCGCGTGGGGCGGCGTGATATGGCTGGTGCCGTCGGCGTTGAAGCCGATTTGCTGGGCAAGGGCGGCAAAGGGGAGGAAGCCGATAAGGAAGAGGAGTATCTTTTTCATAGGATTGTTATTTATTGGAACGGCAGGCGTCTTTGCTTTTCTTGAGGATATAGAGGGCGAAGTAGGGGGGACGGTTCTCGTGGGCTTGGTTGCCGCCGACGGGTATGATGGCAATGTCAGAATAAATAGTACTGTTTTCATTCCCATTTCTACCTGGAATACGAGATAAATATCCTGTTCCTCCATCTTTCACACGCACCTTTATTGTATTATTAGCGGTCTCATGTATATGTGCCGGCAGTTCCTTGCCGGTCAACACGTGTGTTTCCTCGCCGCCGGTGGCACCGAGGCTGCCGAAAGTGCCGTTGCCCAATCCTACGGGAAAACGTCCGGCGATGCCTTCCAGCGGCTCCCAGCAGTCGGGAATGCCCGTATTGTTGACATCATACCAGAAGATGATGCTGCCCTCCGGCACCAAGGCATCGGCGAAGGAATCGACGGTGGCCTGGGCTTTCTTGTCCAGTTCGGCGGCGAGCTTGAAGGTGGCGATGGCCTCGGGATTGTCGGGATGGTAGTTGCCGGTGCTGATGGTGGGCTGTCCTTGCAGGATGATGCCCCCTTTCAATTTCAGTTTTTTGTAAGAACCTTGGAAATCACTGCCGGAGCGGGCGGCTGTGCTGTTGAGCGTGGAGTGAAGCTCCTGCAGGTTGTCGTGCAAGGTCTTGGAGACATGCACGGCATAGGTGTTTTCCTTGTAGTGGCTCATCTTTCCAAATTCGGCCGCATCGTCCAGATCGTCGAAGTTGCCCGTCACGGCTACCTTGGTATACTCAGGTGTGTCGGCCAGTTGCTGGAAGGTGATGCTGTCGCGGCCTTTGTAGAGTTCATCCGGGCGGCCGTTCAGGTCTTCGTAGCGGCCCGTCACCGCCACGGGGGCCCAGGTGGGATAGTCGGTCGACAGGGAGTTGATGTACTCGAACTTGCCCGTGGTGGCCAAATCCTTGCTGTAGACTTGGTATTTGTACGAAGACGGCAGGTCTTCGTAGCTGCCCGTGCGGGCGGCGCGGGAAATAGCCGGATACTCGCGGGCGGCACCCGCGTTCCAGTTGTTCACCTGGCGGGTGGTGGGTATCTGATGGTCGGCATCCGACACCAGGTCGGTGAGGTAAGGGCGCGACACACGCCCCGTCATGGAACTCCACCGCGCCTTGTCGTCGGCCGAAACGGTCTGATAGAAATCGTCGCTCAGGATTTGAGAGAGCGAATCGGGAATGACGGGGGTATTGACCAAATCGTTGTAATCGCCGCTGAAACCTACGGCGGTAACGCTCGCGTCCCAGGAGGAGGCTTCCTGTTCGGTCACGATAAGGTGGCTGTAGTCGGTGGCGAGGTCGGACACATAGACCGGGATATGGCGGTTGGCGGCTTCGGTAAAGGTGGCGATCTGGGTGTGGGTGAGGGTGCGGTGCGCGCTGTCCTGGATCAGTTCGCGCAGTTGGGTCGGGATATACCGGTCGGCGGCGGCTTCCCAACGCCGTATGTCGGCATCGGTGACGCTCTGATGCGTGTAGTCTTCGCTCAGGTCGGCAATCCGGGTCGGCACGGCCTGCCGGGTGGCAGTCTCCCATACCTTGACCGTGGCCGAATCGGTGAGCATGTAATACATATCGCTCTCAAAGTCCTTCAAGTGGGTGCGGATTTCCGGAAATCCGCTCAAATCGGTGTAGGAGCCGCTGTACGCCACCTGGTGCAGGGTGGGGATATCGGTAAGGATGACGGGCAGGTTCTTTAGGTCGTTGTAGTCGCCCGTCACCGCTACGGGGGCGAAGGCCAGGGGCTCGCCGTGGCTGCCGGCAAGGATGACGGGACGGTTCTTCAAATCGTTGTAATCGCCCGAGAAAGCCACCTCGGCAAAGTTTGTTGCCGAAAGGCTGTCGCCGTTTCCGCTCCCAATCGGCATCAGGTTCATCCACGCCCGGCCGTCCCACAGATAGAAACCGGCGCGCTGGTCGGTCTGATAGACCGTCAGCCCGGCCAGCGTGGAGTCGGCGGCGAGCAGGCATTTCTGGGCATAGGTCATACGGGGGATCAGGATGCCTTTGGGAATTTGTATATCCACGGCCACCGCCTCGTGCTGTGGGGCGGTGCGATACCCTACCGTCATCTGGGCGGTGGCAGCAAAAGGCAGGAAACCGATAAGGAAGAGAAGTGTCTTTTTCATGGGTCAGTTTGGAGTTAGTTGTTGGGACAGTTGTCGTGGGTGTAGTAGATGAAATTGATGACGTAATAAGGAGGCAGGTTGTTGTGAGGGGCGGTGGGGTAGCCGGTGGTGAAGGGTTGTTCTCCGTAGTAGGAATATTCTCCGTTTTCTTCTCCGATGGAGTTGTAACTGACAGCTCCAATGTCTTCGTATTCGTCATATACACGATTTGGATCAGGAGGATTGTCTGATCCGCCAGGAGAAGGAACGTTATAAGCATTGGGATTTTTATCACTCTTATGAATTACGGCTTGATGCCGATGTTTGGGCATCTGGTCGATGGTCAGGGTCACTTCTTCCGCGCCTCCCTCGGTGTTGTAATCTACTTGCGGTAGTATATAAGGGCTCATTTTCGCACCAACGGGGAATCTGCCTTGAAGTTCTGTGAACAATTTCCAGCAGCCATCGTGCACGTCTTTGCCACGGGGCGGGTCGTTGCTGCCCCACATCATCACCGTACCCTCCGGAATGATTTCCATGTTGGCTTTGGCTTGTTCGACGGCGAGCCTGTCCAGTTCGGCGGCGATCTGTATGGTGGGAACATGGGCATCTTGGCCAGTGGAGTTGAAATATTCCGCGGCAAGAGCTTCGGGGTCTTTGTCGGGGGGGCGGATGGTCGGCACACCCTCCAAGGCGATGCCGGTGGCGAGTTTCAGGGTGTTGAAGGTGCCCTGCACGTTATGGCTGCTGTATTCGGAGGGCGCATAAAGACCGCTTTCCAGCAGGGTCTGTTTGGCCGCGCGCCAGTTGCGGCGGTCGGTGCCGCTTACATAGACGGCCTTGCCGTCGGCATCCTGCAGGAAATCGCTCAGGTATTCGGGGGTGTCGCTCATATCTTCGGCCTTGCCGCTGCTGACGAAGTTCGACAGGCTCGGTTTGTCAAAAAGCAGGTCGTTATACGACAGCGACGACAGGAAACCGCTGTTGGCGGCCTGCAGCTTCGGTACGGAGGCTTCGTCCAGGTCGGCGTAGTTGCCCGTCACCGGGGCGGTGCTGGGCGAGAAGGTGGGGCGGTTCACCAGGCTCGACCACGTGCCTTGCCGCCCGAAAGCGGAGATAGACCGGTAGTTGTCCATATGGGTGGGGTCGCCGTGCAGGATGAAGGCGTGCTCGTTGTCGTCCTCATAGGTGGGGATGGGGCGTACCGTCATCGAATCCCAGCGCGCGATCTCGGTCTGGGACACAAGACGGTAATTCATGTTGTCGTCCTTGAGCTCGCTCAGTTTGGTGGGCACCGTGCGCCGGTAGGCCGAATCCCAGTCGTCGCGTTCCTTGTAGGAGATGATCTGATGCAGTTCGTCGGTCGTGAACTGGCTCAGGTGACGGGGAATGTCGGGCAGGTCGGACAGGTCGGCATAGTTGCCGTCGAACGCCATGGCCGCCGCATGGGTCGTCCAACGATTATATTGCTGTTCGTTGATGGTGCGGTGCGTGCTGTCTTCCTCCAGATCGCGCAGCATGGTGGGGATGGTTCTCGCGGAGGCGGCCTCCCAACGCCGTATGTCGGCATCACCCACCAGCTGCCCGAACTCGTCCCATTCCAGTTGGGCGGTATGGGTGGGGATGATGCGGGTGGCGGCCTCGTCGTAGCCGTACCGCTGCACATAGGATACGGTCTGACGGAACTCATCCGTCTCCAGGTCGGACAGGGCGGTGGGCACCTTGCGGGCCGCGCCCGTGTTCCAATAGGCGATTTCATCGGTCGTGAGGGTGCGGTGCGCGCTGTCCTGTGCCAGCTCGCGTAACCGGGTCGGCAGAAACGGCTTCTCCGCCAGGTCTTCGTAGTTGCCCGTATAGGCCACCCGTGCGATGTCGCCCAAGTCGGAGATGATGACAGGACGGTTGATAAGGTCGTTGTAATCGCCGCTGGTGGCCACCTTGGCGAAGGAGGTGGTGTCGTCCTCGCTGCCGGAGGGCAGTTCCGGGCGGTTCATCAGGTCGTAATAGTCGCCGCTGTAGGCCACTTTGGCGAAAGCGAGAGGTTCGTCCGAGGTGCCGGCATCAGGTATCAGGATGGGATTGAGGAACAGCCATTGGCCGCCTTGCACCAGGTAGTAGCCCAGGTTGCGGTCGGTCTGGAACACCAGCAGGCCGTCCAAGGTGGAATCCACCTTCATCTTCATCCGCTGCATATACGTCAGCCGGGGCGTGAGCACCCCTTTGTCGGACGCCTGGATCTCGATGACCGCCGCCTCGTGCGGCGTGATATACCCTGTGCCGTCGGCGTTGAAGCCGATGCCCTGTTGGGCGTGGGCGGCCGTTCCCGGCAACAGCGGAAGGAACAGCAGGGCAAAAAGCAAGCGTTTCTCTTTATTCATGGTCGGTTAGGGTGTTATCGTCCTTGTCTTCTTCTTTTTTGTTGAACTGCAAGGTGGTTTCTTGCGTATGCCCCCAGCTATCCATAAAGGTGAGGGAGAGCGTGTGCTGGGCGGTGGCCGTGCCCCAGTCGGGCAGGTAATGCATCCGGAAGCGGAGACCCGACAGGAGGTATGGGTCGTTCGGCACCAGGGCGGTGTCCTGTCCCACCCGGAGCGCGCCGCTGCCGGAAGTCGGAAAATAACGCACGTAATAACGGGTGCAGTCGCATAGGTAGCCGTCCTCTCCGGGCAGGATCTCAAAGCGCACTTCGGCGGCGTGTCCCTCCGTCAGGATATTGCTGTAGGGCAGGTTCTGCACCGAAAAGTCAAAATCCTGCTTCACGTCGATAGCCGCGCAGCCACCCAGGATAAGCAGGGGGACGAGTCCGGAAAACAAGGCTCTTTTCTTTCTCAATGTCCTTTTCATCGTATCATGATTTTAAGACCCAGGCCGGCTTCGGTATGGAACCAGCCCACGGTACTGTTGCCGAGCACTTTCTCACGCACCCGGAGTAGCAGCACGTAACGGTCGTTCAGATAATATTCCATTTCTACACCCAGTGCACCGCCGAACACGAACCTCGACCGGTCGAGGATTCTTGCCCCGTCGGACAGGCGGTAGCGGCTCCAGTTGACCCACTCATAGCCGAGGATGCCGTCAAGTCCCACCGAGAGGTAAAAGGAACGGCGCGGCCCCTGTAGGAGACGCAGGTAAAAACCGCCTTCGGCCGTCAGCTCCGACAGGGGCAGTTTCTGCGCATAGTACCGGTCGGTGTTCTGCAGGTAGTTCAGGCCGAAATTCCAGTGGTGCTTCCTTTTGGTGTAGGTGCTGTAGCCGGCATTCACGAAAAAGCCCGTCTTTTCGGTGATGCCCGCCGTGGCCGTGATGCCGCCCATGCGCGGCAGGTAACGCTGGCCGTGGGCGGTGGCGCATACGAAAAGCAAGGCGAGCAGGGGGATAAGGTGTTTCGCTTTCATCTTCTCTTCAAGGTCTTTTTATTGCACGACGAATTCCGTCAGGCGGCGCGCCCGGATCAGGTCGTCGTTCTCGATCGTCATCCACTGATGACGGCCGCCGTCTTTTTCGTGCAGGTCTATCTTGAGCAGCTTTTCCTTGGGCAGCGTGAAGATCGGGAAGCAGAACACGCTCCGCTGCACATCGTTGCCCTCCACGCGCGTGACGTAGTTGTAGGCACGCACCGGCTGCAGCACGATTTCCTGCGTGGTGGTGCGTTTCACCAGCTTCTTATCCACCATCTTGAACGACAGATAGTCGATGTTGTAGGGAACGGCCGTGTTGTTGCGCAGTTCGGTATGCACATACAGCAGGTCGTTGTGCGTGTAGATGCCTTTCACCAGATACTGCACCCCCAGCAGCTTGCTGCCGATATGGCGCAGGCGGCGGATGTTCTGTTGGTGTATCGACTGCATGATCATGCGCACCAGGGTGGGGCTCTCCTGGTCGAGTTCCTTGAGAAACACTTCCATCGAGTTGTTGGGACGGTTCTGCGCCGAGCCGTCGTTGAGAAAGTCTTTCATCTCGATGTTGAGTTTGAGAGGCTCCCGCTCGAAGCGCACGTTGAACGAGTAGAAAGAACCGTCCTCTGTGATGACGGCAAGATTCGTCTCGCCGGGGAAATAAGCCGATGCGGACTTGAGGCGCAACACGTTCTGCGCGTCCCCGGCCTTGCCGGCGATGACGTTGGCGTTGCCCAAATCCACATAGCGGATATTCGACGGAAAGATGATGTGGGTGGTCTTCTCATAGCACACCTCCAGGGCGTAGGGCGGTATCATCCTGTCCCAGCTGAGGGTCTTGGAATAACCGTCGAAGTAATCGCCGCTCCGGTTGTCGTCGGCTTCATAGGCGTTGTCATAGACACGGAGCGGAAGAGCCGAGGCACTGTCGGTCAACAGGCTCACCCCCGCCTGGTTTATCTGGGCGGTGGCCGGCAAACCCAAGGCTATGCTTAGTAAGATGATGAATCGGATGCGTTTCATGGTATAGGGTTATGTTTAATGGTTACTGGGGAATAACAATACTTTGTGGTCGGCCTGGATGGTGATGCGGATTTCTTCGAGTTTCTTCTGCGCGAAGCGGCTCACGCCCTGTATCGCGCCACGCGCCAGGTCGGTCTTGAGGCGTTCGGCGGCGCTTTGATTGTTGACAAACGACGACACGCTCTGTTCGCTCGTGCTGGCCAGAGAACTGGCCAAGTCGCGTCCCAACTCGCGCAGCGCCTCCTGCTCCAGGCTGCCGGGAACGAAGATGCCCCGCTGGCCGTCCAGGTCATACGCTTCCAGCGACACAGGCGTCAACACCTGGTTGTACTCGATGGAGGTGATGGCGATATACAGCCTATCCACACCCACCGTGCCGGTGCCGGTCAGGATGCTGCCCGGCAGCAATACCTGTGTGCCCACCATCATGGGCTCTTCCAGCCGCAGGCGTACCTGCTGGCCGCTCATGATGACCTGCTTGCCATAGACGCTCGCCGCGATGGTGTTCTTGTTCACCACCGCTCCCCCCATGCCGTAGAACGAGGCGCATCGGTGCTCGGTGAGCGAGCTCACGAGGCCTTCCTCTCCGGCATCGGCCAAAGGGGATACGTTGGTGCGCGCTATCTCCTGCTGGTTCTTCCGCTCTTCGACCTTGCGGCTGTGGTTGTTCTCTTTCTCTTCGGTAATCTCTCCGGCGATGCGGCGGCTCTCCTCCAGGATGGAGGCTACGGCGGCATCCGCCTTCTCCTTGGCGTTCTGCCGAATCTTCAAGGCCTCCAACTCCGCCTCCAGTTCTTTCTCACGTTCGCTCGGTTCCGGCGTGGCGGATTCCTCCATCATCTCCTGCCGCTTTTGGGTCAACGATTTAGAAAAATCTTCGATGCTCTGCTGGGTGGAGGTCAGTGAGGCGTCGAATTCGGCATAGGGGTCATAGGGGGCTTTGTCAGGCACGTTGACGTCCTCTAGGTCATCTTTGCTGAACGCGGTGGCGAAAATATCCTCAAAACCACGGTTGTCGTAGGAGGAACCGCCGCTGGGATCCAGATAGGTGTCCTGCTTGTTCTCCAACTGCTGCCGTTCCGCCGCCGGATCCGGCAACTCCGTATTGGCTCCGCCCGTCTGGCGCTCGCCCGGCTTGCCGAAGAACTTCATTAGGATGATGACCACGATGATCGCCGCGATGGTGTAGGCGATATACATGATCATTTTATTCTTCAATTTTTGCTTTTGCTGCGCCTCGGTCGGCGCGGCGGCACTCTTCTGCTCCGGCTTGGAGGCCGTTGTATTTTTCTTCTCTTCCATGGTCTTTTGCTATATAAAAGGATAGATGATGGCGAGCACGCTGCACGCCAAAAGCACCGACAGGCATCCCAGCACGATGTACAGCTGCTGCTTGTTGCTCTTGCGCGACATGTAGTCGGCAATCGACTTGCGCAGGGTCGATTGCTTGATGACGGGCAGTCTAAGTCTAACGGTTCTCATTTTCCAATTCTTTGTTTTCGATGATGACGTAGTTCTGCAGGAGGAAGCCATGCGGGTTGGCATCCGAGCGCGGCACGTTCACCAGTTCGCAGGTGCTCATCAGGCTCCGTTTCGATACCTTGCTGTCGCGCAGCAGGGTGATGGTGGCATAGGTGGCCGCCGTGTAGGGGTAGGCATCCATATCGCAGACGATGCTGTCGATGGCGATGCTCTGTATCGTGTTGGTGCTCATCAGCCGCCGGTAGAAGCCGGCTTCGGCCAAGTCCACGTAGTAGTTGTATGCGCTCTTATCCGACAGATCCAGGGCACGCTGGATATTGCTCTTGATGGCGGCGTTGTCCGGCGGCAGGTTGAAGAAGAACGTGTGGAACATACGCACATGGTCGCGCGCCTCCACGGGACGGTTGGTGGTCAGGTCTTGCTGCAAGGCCAGGATAAGGCTACGGCCGTGATCCAGCACGTAGATCTTCTCACGCTCCCTGGCCACCATACGCAGGCAATAGGCACTGACGAAGCAGGCCATCACCACCGCGCACACGATGACGATCACGCTCAGCGAGCGTGAGAAGTTGAAGGTTTTCTGTATGTTGTTCAGTGTTTTGAAGGGGCTGTTGTTAGGCATTTTTTCCTCCTTTCTTGGTCTGCAGTAACTGAATCGCCAGGGTGGCGGTTTCGGCATAGCCGTATTTGGCGGCACGTTTGAGCAGGCTGGGGCTGATGCGGCTGTTTTTCAGGGCTGCCTGCTGCACGGATTTGTCGGGGTCGGCGATGGCTTTCTTGAGCACCCCTTTCGTGATGTAGGGATCCTGCGCCGCGTGGTAGCGTTGGAGGGCGTTGCCATGCTTCATGATATGGTTCAATTTGGGGCGGCGCAACTGCTTGCCCACCCATTCCAAGGTGGTGCCGCTGACTTGGCGGAACTTGGAAACGGACGGTTTTTCGGCCGAACGGTGGGGTGTTTCCTGAAATGGCGCGACGGTTTTCCCCGGGACGTTACCGACCGGGATGTTGGCGTTGAACACCTGTTGTATGCCGGGTGTCGCTTTGCCGCCTTGCCTGTCTTGCAATAGACGGGCTGCCTGCGTGGCGGTCTCGGCATAGCCGTATTTCATGGCTCGCTGGAGCAGTTTGGGGCTGATGTTGCCGTTCTTCAGGGCGGCTTGCTGTACGAAAATGTTGGGGTCATCGATGGCCTTCTTGAGCACCCCTTTCGTGATGTAGGGATCCTGCGCCGCGTGGTAGCGTTGGAGGGCGTTGCCATGCTTCATGATATGGTTCAATTTGGGGCGGCGCAACTGCTTGCCCACCCATTCCAAGGTGGTGCCGCTGACTTGGCGGAACTTGGAAACGGGCAGCTCCGGCGTGACGGCATCCGTGGCACTCGGGGCATCTGAAAACCCTCCATCCCGCAGGCGGAGATTCGCGGTGGTGGGGTCGGGTGAGGCTGCCGCGCTTGCGGTGTGGAAACCGACAGGTGTCTTGACGGGCGCGTCCATGGGACCTGCCCCCATGCCGTTGACCGGGAGGCCTCCGTTGCCTCCGCCACCCCCTCCGGCGGTTTTCCCGGCAATCTTTTGGCCGGCTTTGGCAAGCCCTTTGCCGGCGGCTGCACCGCCGCCACGGGCAAGGGCCGCTCCACCTTTCAGGATACCGCCACCTATAACAGTGGCCGCCATACCGGTATACATGGCTGTATTGACGGCGAACCCGGCCACGGAAGATAACTGACCGCTGGCATCGCCGCCGGCGATGATCCAGCTCGCAAGTGTAGGAACGGACTTATACAGGGCGGCGGTCAGCAGCGAGATCAAGGCACCGACAATGGCCAGGTTGGCCTGGATACCCTGCAAACGGAATGAGATATACTCCACACCACCGCCGGTGGCTTTCGCTTCGGCTACCAAAGAGGAAATCTGTCCCACCATCGCCTTCCCAATCTCCAGTGTGACGGTATTGATGAAGATATCGACCAGATGAAACAACGGGATCCACATATAGATGCACACGAAACGCGCTATCCATTGCGATATGCCTTGTTTGTAACCAGGAAAGATGGAGATGGCAAACACAAGCGGCCCCAGGATGCACATCACCGACATACTGAAACATCGGGTAAAGGCGAGTACGAACTTGGTCAGGGCGGCTAATAGTTCCGCAATCCATCCGATGAGCCAGGCAAAAGCGATAAAAAGCCCATTTTTTGCTTTCTGCCACATATTGTTAAAGGCTCGTCTGATGGCTTTCCCAACGCCGACACCTTCGTCTTCTTCATTTCCTTCTTCTTCCAGCTGTTTCTGTAGGTCATCCGCTTCCTGTCGCACTTTCTTCAGCTCCGCGTTCAATTCGCTTTTAACGTTGGCGGCGCTTGTCTTCATCTCCATATCTTTGAAATAATCGCATACGGGATCGGCTAAACCACGGATGCCGCCAACTACCACAACGTTAAAGTTCGCACAAATCAGTCCTATCACGAATGGGCGCAGCAAAGGGTAGATCTCGATGCTCTCGCCGCGGCTGTAATTTCCCCACACCTTAGATCCGATATAGAACAGGGCGGCCAGCCCGCACAAACCACCCAATACGCCCGCTATCTTGTCGGAATATACGAGCATGGCATCAAAAAAATTGTCGATATTCTCGACACAGCTATCAACAAACTCTCGCATGATCTATCGTTGATTAATTGAAGAAGAATTGCACGAGGATCCCGACAAGCAACAGAAAGAGGCTCGTTCCACCCCAAGCTACGATAGCCTTGCTGATGTCGTTGCCCTGATTGAAAATCTGCAAGACACGCAACGCGCCGATAATGGCGATAATCGCCGAAATGGTATAAAACAGTTTGACCGCAGGGCTACTGACGGCTCTGTAGTTTGTCTGGATGTCTTTTTCGCTCGTAGTGGTGGTTATCTCCGGTTTGAATGAGTTTTCATTGAACGAAAGTACCGGAAAGGGGGAGGAGGAAACGTCGTATTTATCAGGAACGGCAAGTTTGCCCTCAGGATCCATCGGTTGCGCCTGACCGACGATATTGGATACGGTCTTCATCAGGTCGCGTGTTTGGGTCTGTTTGAGTGATCTGGACATATTTTCGCGCAATTCGGTTTCCCGTTGAACGCGGAAACTGATGCTTGCGACATCTTCATCAAGGGCTATCATTTCCTTCTTTTCCTCTTTGACTCCATCCTCACGTTCCTTTTCCGTTTTTTTTGTTCCACTTTCTATTCCGTAAGCGTCTTTAAAGTCGGAAACAAGTTTCTTCGTACTCATAATACAGGCGTTGACCTGACGGAGTTTGGAGGAATACAAATCCAATATGAATTGTATTTCATAAGGTTGAAGCTCTCCGCTTGAGATGGCCTTTACACCGTTGGTGATACCTTGGATCGTGTGGGTGGCCAGCCTGGCGATATCCTCCAGCTCTCTCATCAGATAGATGGCTTTGGATACCTGTTCTGTGCCCTTGCGAATATCATCAAGGACTTTCCATTGCTCTTTAGTGTTGGTGATGAGCTGGAAGAACTGCTGAGTCTGTGTCAACGCCTCCTCCAGTTGTTGCCCGAAGCCAGCCACATTCGACCCCATATGCACGGGATCGTGTACGACTGCCTGCCCCTGTACGGGCGAGAGGGCCACCAAGGCCGCCCACACCAGACTGATGATGATTTTATATTTTTTCATGATGTCTTATTTTTTCTCTTTCGCCTCCATGCCCATCTCACGGATGGCGTTCTCGATGTTGCCGCCATACTTCGCGGCTCGTTCGAACACCTGCTGTTTTTCCGTCTGCTCGGTGGTATAGGTCAGATACTCTTCCCAGCTTACTTCCGTGGCATAGACACAGCTGTGCTGCCCTCCCAGGTCGATATACACTTCCTTGTACCGGTAGGCTGGGTTCAGGTTCTGATTGATGGAGAGCACCTGTGCTTTCTGTTTGTCCGTAAGCCCGAGCATGGACTGGATGCCGTCGAATTTGTTCATGTATTTGCGCTGGTCGAGCAGTATCTTGCAATCCGAGTTGTTGATGATGGATTCCTTGACGATGGGCGAGGACAGGATGTCCTCCACTTCCTGTGTCACGACCACCGCCTCTCCGAAGTGCTTGCGGACAGTCTTGAACAAGTATTTAATGAAGTCGGCCATGCCGCTCTTGGCGATGGCTTTCCAGGCCTCTTCAATCAAAATCATCTTGCGGATGCCGGTGAGCTTGCGCATCTTGTTGATGAAGGCCTCCATAATGATGATGGTGACCACAGGGAAGAGGATCTTGTGGTCCTTGATGTTGTCGAGCTCGAACACGACAAACCGCTTAGTAAGCAGGTCGAGGTTGTCGGTGGCGTTCAGAAGATAGTCGTATTGGCCGCCTCGGTAATAGGGGCGCAGCACGAGGAGGAAGTTCGTCAGGTCGAACTCCTTTTCCCGGACACCGGCGTTTTTCAGTTTGGCGTCGAATTCGGTCTCCAGATATTCGTAGAAGTGGTTGAAGGACGGCTCTATCGTCGGGTCGTTCTCGATCAGGCGGGTATAGTCATACACGGCTTCCGACACCTTCGTTTCCTCGCTCCGTGTGATATACTCGTCTTCTTTCTTCCATAGAGTGAGCAGCAGGGTGGCGATGGATTCCCTCTTCTCCACGTCAAATTTGCGGTCGTCGGTAAAGAAGGGGTTGAACGTAATCGGCTTTTCTTCTGTATAGGTATAATAGATGCCGTCTTCGCCGCCGGTCTTCTGCTGTACCCACTGGCATAGGCCCAGATAACTGTTTCCGGTGTCGACCATGATGATGTGCGTGCCTTGTTCCCAATACTGGCGTACCAGATGGTTTGTAAAGAAGGATTTTCCCGAACCGGAGGGTCCCAGAACGAACTTGTTTCGGTTGGTGGTGATGCCGCGCTTCATGGGCTCATCGGAGATGTCCACGTGCAGGGGCACATTGGAGAAGCGGTCCACGAGCTTGATGCCGAAAGGCGAATCCGAAGAGACGTAATTCGTCTCGCTGTTGAAGAAACAGGTGGCGCTCTCGGCGAACTGGATAAAGGTGTCTTCGGACGGGAAGTCCGCTCCGTTGCCGGGCACGCCCGACCAGAAGAAGACCGGAGCGTCGGCGGTGATCTGCCGGGGGCGCACGTCCATCAACGACAGGGCGGCCGCCACGTCGTTGCGCAGCTGGTCGTAGTTATCTTCCGTGTCCCAGGCCACGACGTTCATATGCGCCCGGCAGGGCAACATGCTTTCCTCGTGATACAGAGACAGGAAGTCTTCGATATACTGGGCGTTGATGGTGTTCTCGCGCGAGAGCTTGGACAGCGACTGCATCTGCTTGCTCCGCTGGGCGAGTTTGTGGGTCATTTCCTTTACGTCGTCGACGAAGATATACTGGTTGTAGATGTGGCTGTGCCCCAACAGCTGCCCGATGGGAGCCGAGTAACTCAGGTGGCAGTCCGAGCGGTCGGTCGACAGGGCATCGTGCCGCCGGGTCGGGGATACCTGCATGGGCAGGTCGTCCACGTCGGAGATGGCATACACGCAGGCACGCAGGGTCCCGTGTGTGATGCTGTCGGGCTTCAGTTCGTAGTCCGCCACCGCGGGTGTGGATTCGAAGAAGTTGAAATATCGGTCCAACAGACCCTCATGGCTGTCGTCGCCCAGCAGGTCGGTTTCTGTCAGGCGGCGGATGGTGACAAAGGAGGATGCTTCGAGGATGGCGCGGAACTGGTTTACGGCTTCCATGAACTGGCTCAGCGTGGTTTCGTTGTGGATTTCGGCCGGGACAAGCCTTCCCCGGCAGAGGGAGGTGAACAGCGACCGCTTGCGGCTGTTCTGCTTGCAGGTCTTGGTCAGGTACAGATAACAGCGGTGCGACAGATGCGGCCGTTCGGCGAAATGCAACTGGAAGCTTTTGTTGAGGAACGACAGCTCCTCCATGTTGGGATTGGGTTTATACTTTTCCTGAATATATACGTCCTGCTTGTGCAGCACGCAGTATTCGGGCAGCCCTTTGATGGCTTTCACCCACGCATCGTGCAGGTTCCAGTATTCCTGTTCGGTCAGGGTGAAGATTTCCGGCAGCTGGAGTTCGAACGCCACGGAATAATCGCCCTGTTTGGAGAGGATACAGTCGTTCTCAATGGCAAGAATCGGGTTGAGCCGTTCCAGGGTGGAGGTGGATGCGCTGTTGATCATGCTTTCTTGGATTGGTGGAGGGTGCGGTAAGTGCGGCGGTGCAGGATGAACCGGGGCAGACTTCGGGAAGCCTGCATCTTCTCCAGCCCGAACTGCCCGTACTTCTTGCTCATCTTATAGATGTAGCCGATACCGAAGATGCCGCCACCGCCTACCATGCCCACCACCACGACAACCGGAGCCCCGGCGAACTGGAGGATGAAGAAAAGCACGAACAAGGCTACCCCCACAATCACAAGGTATTTGATATATTGTGCTTTGAGCCCCTTGAACTCCACGGTTTTGCCCGTGCCCCGGTTGATGGTGTAATAGGCGATCATGGCGGTGGCGATACGGTTAAAGGAAGAAGGCCTTGATGACGATGCCGATGGCCAGGCTCACGAACATGATGCCTCCGAACCAGCCGCCGATGGTCTTGGCCGCCTGCTGGTCTCCCGCCTGGATCTTGGCGAATACCATGATGACACCCACGATGGCCATGACCCCGGCGATAACGAGAGCCAGGTTCGACACCGTGTCGAAGATGCCGGTGAGTTCCGAGTTCACTTTGGTCAACGCGCTCTTGGCCTGCGAGCCGCTCTGCGCCCACGAGAATGCCGGTAAGGCGGCTATGGCCGCCACGGCGAAGAATTTCATTCTTGTTTTCATTCTATTTGATTTTTAAAAGTTGTTTAAAAAGTCATTCATCATGTCGGGAGAGGCTTCCGCCGCTTCCGTTCCTTTTCCCTCCCGGCCTTCTTCCTCCGCGCCGCTTTCCGCAGTGTCCGTTTCGACCTTGTTTTCTGCCTCCATGCCCGTGGCATCCAACGGTGCTTCTTCTGGCAACGGTTCGGGAAACGGCGGCAGCGGATACTTCGCCAGGATCTCCTGAGTGCGCAGACGGGCATCCTCCCGGAGCGCGTTGAATACCTCGTAGGTCTGCAAGGAATGCAGTTCATCGGCGATACGCCGGTCTTCCGCTTCGGAACGGAACGGCTCGCGCAGGTCGTGTTCCACTTCCTGCAGTTGTTTTTCCTCGAGGAGGCTCTGTTGCATGTCGGCTTCTTCGAAAGCCCATTCATCCGGATCCTCTTCATCGGCAGGCACCACTTCCATGCTGCTTGGCTCGGCCGCCATGTAGAATGGAAGTTCCTCCGCTGTCTCTTCCGCCGTCGGGATAGACGGCGGCACGGAAGCCACCGCCACGGGCTCCGGTGTCATAGGCTCCGCCGGTTCCGGCAAAGGTTTGGCGGCTTTCGCCACCGACGACTGTTTGGACGCGCCCAGACAATCCTCGATATTGATTTCTCCGCTTTCGGAAACGCCTCTCTTTCGGCTGCCGCTTCCGGCTATCTCCTTTCGGAAATAGTAGAGCGTGAACGGTATCCACACCAGGATGGCGAGAAGGACAATCAGGCTATTGCTCATGGTCATCGTCTTTATCGCGTTCTTCCCAGCTCAGGGCCGGGCGGGTCAGGGTCTTCAACAGGCCGGCGTAGGTGTCGATATGATGGCGCAGCACATTGTTGAGCAAAGTGGTGAGCGTGATGCCGGTGCACGTGGCGATAAACTTGAGGTCGAGGCTGTTGCGCCGGGAGAGCTGCACCCGCAGGCCGCCCATTTCCTCCTCTTTGTTGCGGGTCAGGAATTGGGTGCGGTAAGCCTCGAAATCCGCCGCCTTGGAGGGCTTGCCTGTGAGCGTAGTCTGTCGTGCCTCTTCTCTCCGTGGCCGTCCCCGTTGTTTTACCGTAACCGGCGGTGTCGGTTCCGGTCGGGACACGGGCATGGGCTCCGGGAGCGGGGCGGGTTCGGCGGGAACGTCCGGCAGGGGCTGTATGGCGGAGCGGTTCATCTTGGCCAGCAGGGCCTCCATGCTGTTATGGCTGTTATGGACTATCGGTTGATTTGACATATCGACAGGATTTCGTGGGTGAGGGAGCTGATATGGAGCTCGCTGGCCGCTCCGGGTGTCATCGGCAGGAGCGTGCTGCGATAGACGGCGTTGCCGTCGAGGGTCTCTTTGGAGAACTTCACTGATTTGGGAATCCACGTGTCGAGGAACACCATGCCGGCATCGGCGAAGGCCTCGCGGTATTGGCCGAGGATTTTGTCCTGTTTGGTGCGGGCGTCCATCTGGTTGAGGAAGTAGTGCACCTCCTTGAGTTTGCAGCGGTCGGCGAATTTCTCCTGTAGCTGTTGCAGCAGGAAATGGAACGACAGGGTGCTTTCGATCACGACCCGGTCGGGCGTGACGGGCACGAAGAAATATTCCACGTCGAGCAGGGTTTCCAAGGTATCCTGTTGGTTCACGCTGCCGGGCAGGTCTATCAGGATGATATCCAGGCCGGCGGTGGGGATGTTCGACAGGATGGCGGCGGCCGTGGCGTTGTGCGGCTCCGTGCCGGTGCGGAAGATGGGATAGGTGCCGAAGTCGTGTTTGGCGTAGAAGTTACGGCACAAATCGGAGAGGGCAGGTAGCGAGGACAAGGCTTTCTCCTCTCTGTCGCGCAGACCGTAAAGGCTGAGCTGGGGAAAGTCGGCGTCGATGGCCAGGCAGCGCAAGGCGTGCACATAATGTAGTTGTCCTGCCACCATGCCCGTGAGCGTGGTTTTGCCCACGCCTCCTTTTTGTGTTGCGATGGATATGGTGATTGGCATAGTCAATCCGTTGTTATTTTGATGCAAACATAAATGATTATTTTTAAATAATCGAAATTTTTAAAATTTGTATCTTTGCAAAACATTACAAGATTTTCACTGATTTTACATCTTGTGAAAAATGATGCTTGTATAATGTTGTTTTTCAGTTGTAAAATTTTTTTAAGGTGATTGTTGATTTTTTGCCATATGTACGGAATGACAATGTGTTATTTGTTCGCAAATCCGTATGGATTTTCATCCGTATGGCGATATGTCCATACGTACATCCGTCCGTATGTACACACGGACGGAATACCGAAATACAAGGAACCTTTAAAGCGAAATAATGAACCTGCTGTATATAGACCTTTTCTGTGGTGCCGGCGGTACGAGCACAGGTGTTGAATCCGCCCGTGTGAACGGAGAGAAGTGTGCCAAAGTGGTGGCTTGTGTCAACCACGATGCCAACGCTATCGCCAGCCATGCGGCCAACCACCCCGATGCGATGCACTTCATCGAAGACGTGAGGACGTTGGATCTTAAACCTATCGCCGAGCGGTTGCGCTTGGCCAAGTCGTTTACTCCCGATGCCAAGGTGGTGCTGTGGGCCTCACTCGAATGCACCAATTTCAGTAGGGCAAAAGGTGGGCAACCGCGTGATCCGGACAGCCGCACGTTGGCCGAACACCTGTTCCGATATATCGAGGTTCTACGCCCGGATTATCTGCAAATTGAAAATGTGGAGGAATTCATGTCTTGGGGCGATATGGACACACAGGGCAAACCTGTCTCCAAAGACAAAGGGAAGTGTTACGTGCGTTGGTGTAATCGGGTGATGCGGTATGGTTACGATTTCGAGTACCGTATCCTTAATGCCGCGGATTATGGCGCTTATACGAGCCGCAAACGTTTCTTCGGGTGTTTTGCCAAGCATGGGCTTCCTATCGTGTGGCCGACCCCAACACATTGCAGACACGGAATCGACAATGGTCTTTTCGGTTCCGTGCCGGCGTGGAAGCCTGTCAGAGACGTGCTCGATTTCAATGACAGAGGGAAGAGTATTTTCGGCCGCAAGAAGCCTTTATCCGAAAAGACGTTGGAACGCATCTACGAAGGCTTGCTCAAGTTCGTTCCTGAGGGGAAACAGGCGTTTCTGTCCAAGCAGTATTCCGGGCACCCGTCAAGTAAGAACATCTCCATCGACGAACCGGCCGGTACCATCACGACGAAAGACCACCACGCATTCATATTCATTCAGTACGGGAACGGGTATTGTCGGTCGTGCGATATGCCGGCCTCGACCATCACCACGAAACCCAAGCATTCGCTCGTCACCTGTATGTATTCGTGGAATGCCCAGGTGGTGATCAACGACACGGATAGTTATATGACAAAGAAAATCAAATCCTATATGTTGCTCCACAATATAATCGACATCCTGATGCGTATGTTCCGCGAATCGGAATTGAAACGCATCATGGGTTTTTCAGAAAACTATGTGTTGTGCGGAACGCAGGTCGAACGGAACAAGTATATCGGTAACGCGGTGCCTGTCGTCATGGTCAGTGCCATGTGCGAGACGTTGAGCAGCCGCCTGTCGGAGTTCGGACAGCGGGCTGCTGTCGCGATATAAGAAAAGATAGAGAACGATGATTCCATTGAGTGAGATAAACCGTCGGTTCAACGAGCAGTTGCGGCGGCAGGCGAATGGGCTTTTGCCCGGTGGATATATCTATCGGCTGGGCAGACCCGGCGGCATCCTGCAGAGTGCCGGCATTCCCGATTTGCCGATTGAAATGGCTTCCGCCCGTTTGTTGCATAAATCGAACCAGGAGAACCATCCGTTCGATTTGTCTGAAGTGGAGAACCTGCCGCAGGCCATACAGAACCCGTTGGCGGTGTTCCGCAGTGCCACCCATATCGGGAGCAATGTCATCCTTACGGAGTTGCGTCAAAGGGACAAGAACTTCGTGGTGGCTTTGCAGACCAACCGGCAGGAAGGTAAGGTCTTTGTTAACAGTGTGCGGAGTGTACATCCACGTCATATGACGAATATTCTTTATTGGATAAATATGGGACTGATGGATTATGCGGATAAGATGAGATTGCCGCAATGGTTGCAGGAAAAGAAAGAGCCGAGAAACTTTCTAAACAGCAGTATCCCCGCTGACGTTAGAAAGTCGCTCGACTCCGCGGCAAAGATAGTGCAAAATTTTAAAAACCCGGAAATCATCGTCCGGCAGCGCAAGGTGAAGCGTGTGCGCGGACGGGGATTGTAACTTTTCTTTCCATGCCGACCTGGACACAGATACAACCCTATGTATATACAGCCATATGGACGAATGTGCGGATGTACAAACGTCCGTATGGCAATATGGTTTTTTGTACAAATAATTAAAACACTTATACGATGAAAAAGTATGAATTGACAGATGAAACCATGACGTTGGGAGAAAGAACACTGTACCGCATCAGGGCATTGCGTGACTTTGCAGACGTGAAAACCGGAGACTTGGGCGGTTGGATTGAGAAAGAGGAAAATCTTTCTCAGGTTGGGGATTGTTGGGTTGGCGAAGAATCTATGGTATACGAAGATGCCATAGTTTGTAATGATGCTCAGATTTCCGAACGGGCACAGATTTTTGGCAGAGCTAGGATAATAGATATGGCTGCTGTGAGAGATGAGGCGAAAGTGTATGATTATGCGATTGTTAGCGGTGAGGCTGAAGTAAGGAATAATGCCAAGGTGTACGGTAGAAGTCATCTGTACGAGAAAGCCTTTGTAATAAACAATGCAGAGGTTTTTGATTCTGTCAGCGTGGGTGGAGCGATGAATATTGGTGATAGATCTAGATTGTGTGGTAAAGTAAATCTGTATGGTATTGGTCGCATATATGGAGATGCCGTGGTGAAAGAGCCATCTGACTATATGATTTTCAGAGAATGGTGGAAGAATGAGGACATAGATATTACATGGACGCGATCCAACAATATGTGGACTGTGGAAGATGGCTTTCATGGTACAGCAGAGGAACTGATTAAGAAGGCCTATGAGGATTGTGAGAAATCAGGACGTGAATACGAGCGGATAGTCAATTATGTCAATGCAATATTGCAGGAGGACGAACGATGAACCACACCTGGGGCACTCTTCTTTCCACGTCCAAACGTCCGTATGGCGATATGGCTTTTTGTACAAATGGCAGAATGTACAAATGTACGGATGTACATACGGCTGTATATCCATTCAGCCGTATGTGCGTACAACCCAATGGCTTTACAGCCAAAAGGCAAGACGGCATAATGTACACAAGGACTTTTGTACATACGGCATATTGTCCATTTATCCGTATGGCCATACGGCCTAATGGATGCACGGCAGAACGGCCATTCGGCTTTTCAGCCGTACGGCCATATGGCCCAATGGCTCACGACATAGAAAGTCGTACACGCAAAAAAAACGGCAAGATGTGTTTTTGTACGTACAAATTGCCATTTGCCCGTACAAAAACCACTTGCCACCTCAGGCCGGTGGCGGCCGAAACGATTGCTCCCAAGTCGCAATCGGACGGAATAAAGGATGAAAAACCCCATTTAAAACGCTATAAAAAATGACAGCAGAAAAAGAAGATGTGCTCGGTTTTTTGCGCAATTGGCGCACACCGGGAGAATTGAAAAACCGCTTCGGAATACAAAATCCGGAGGCGTATTTTTCTCAAATGGAAGCGGATGGTTTCGGTATGAAAAAAGAAAAACGCGAGGTGGGCTTGTTTCAGGTTCTTTGCTACAAGTGGGACGGAACTTGGAAGAAAATAGCGAAATGACAATCTAAAAATAGCGGTGATGATTAAGATACTGGAAGCGACCATTGTCAAAAACGGCAAGCCGTTTATGTCGTTCAATGTGGATGAGGAAATCAAGGTGGAGAAGTTGGAAGACTACAGGCGGCGTATCAAAAGCCGGTATATACGGCATGTAAAGCCGGCTACGGATGAAATCCAAGTTGATTTACGCTATAAAAGAATGGTATAGGATGGAAACGAAAAACAAGAACCGGCGGATTGGAGTCCGGGTGAGTGAAGAGGAATATGTCCGTATCAAATACAATGCGGACAAATATCAGGACGGGAATATCGGGGAGTTCCTCCGGCAATTGGCCGTGTATGGTCAGATTACCGTGGTGCAGAAGCCGGCGAAATCCAATCCGAAACAAGCGGCGATATATGATTTTATAAAGGAATACCGCCGGGTGGGGACGAATTACAATCAGGTGGTGAAGACCATCCATCAACAGACGGTCGGACGGCAGATGCCGGAACTGGTGGCGAAGAGCCTGGAACGTCTGGCGGTGCATACCGACCAACTGATAGCCTTGACCAAGGGAATCCAAGAACTTTTTGCAAATGGTGATCAAGATAACCAAGTCCACCAAGATTGATGCCGTGGTAGGCTATAATATGGAGAAGGTGGCCAAACAGGAAGCATCCCTGTTGGATAGCCGCCAAATCCCCGTGCAGTTCAATGAGGATGGTATTCCCTATAAGCAGGAGATGGTGGATGTATTCGATGACCGGCAGCAGCTCAACGCCAGGGTGCGGAACCCGGTTACCCATATCTCCATGAATCCCGATCCGAAAGACATCCTTTCGGACGAGGTTCTGACCAAGATGGCACATGAACTCTTGGATGAACTGGGATATGGAGACCAACCCTGCGTAATCTTCAAGCACACCGACATTGAGCGACACCACGTCCATATCGTGGTATCCAACATCGATGAACAGGGGCGGAAGATTAACGACAGCCATGAACGTTACCGCGCCAACCGGATCCGTCAGGGGATGGAGAACAAATACGGGCTGCATAAGGCGGAGGAATCCGAGGAGCGGCATACGGAAATCCTTGAGAGAACCAAGGTGGGGGAACGTGATGTGGCGGGGCAGATAGCCGGCGTGGTGGAACGGGGATTGTCCAATTACCGGTTTACCGGGTTCGGTGAGTTCCGCACCTACATGGAGGAGTGTGGCGTGAAGATGAATATCGTCGATACCGATAACGGCAAAGGATTATCCTATGCCGTATCGGACGAGAACAACGAGCAGCGTACGCCGTGGGTGCCGGCATCGGAAATGGGCGATGGTTACCTGTATGATGATGTGGTGCGACGGCTGGAGCAATCCCGCGCACAAGCCAAAGATTATTGTAGGAGGCAGGGGTTGCGTAAGCTTTTGTCAGACCATCTGCAGGCGGAAGATCTGCAAGAACTCAACAAAAAAGCGGCGGCCGTGGGATTGAGTTACGTCTTCCGTTTTACGCCGGACGGAAGGCCGTATGGCTGCACGGTCATCGACCACAAGAAGCAGGTGGTGTTCAACGCCTCGCAGGTGCACCGCTCGCTTTCGGCACAAGCCTGGCAGAAGTTCTTTGACGGGCAGCCGATTCCCGACAAACTGATTGTGGGACGGAAGATAGACCGGGATGTAAGGCAGGATACGGACGTATGGCAGAAGATAGACACATTGCTGGAAGGTATTCTGCCGGCGGAGGAAAAACGACGTTACATACCCGCAGGAGGTACGGCCACACCGGTATCGTGGAAGCAAGCAGGCCGCAGCAAGGCGGTGGCCAAACAGGAAAAAGCCAACACCCATTTCCATTTCGAGGACGAAGAGGAGGAAGAGGAACGTCGCCGCAAGAACCGAAAGAAGTTGTAAACCTTATAAATTCAATTTTATGCAAGATACGACAGATGATAAGACCATTGAGAAATTCATGGGGGTGCTGCGGATTATCGCCGTGGTGTTCCTTTTCATACACCTCTATTACTTTATGTTTCCCGTATGGAAAGATGCGGGCTTTTTCCACCCTTTCATCAACAAGATACTGTTGCGGTTGCAAAACCTTTACGGTATGTTCAACACCACCTGGCCGACCAAGATTATCTGCTTCCTATTCCTGGCAGTCGGCTGCATGGGCACGGCGAGCAAGAAGAAAGAAGACCTGTCATGGCAGGATGTCTTGTGGCGTATCGTGGTCGGATTCTTTCTGTTTTTCGGTACAGGCATATTCTTTATGCACGGTTACAGGCTGTCGCATACGCTGTATATTATCTATGGAGTGGTTACGGCCGCAGGCTTTATCTTCCTGATGTGGGGTGGTATCCTGGCCTCGCGCCTGATTCGGGTCAACCTGATGGGCGACCGGTTCAACTTCGAGAACGAGAGTTTCGAGCAGGAACGCAAGCGGATGGATAACGAGTATTCGGTAAACATCCCTACGAAGTTCTACTATAAAGGAAAATGGAACAAGGGTTGGATTAATGTCGTGAACCCCTTCCGGGCGAGTATGGTGCTCGGAACCCCCGGTTCGGGTAAGTCGTTCGCCATCATCAACAACTATATCAAGCAATGCATCGAAAAGGGTTTTGCGATGTACATCTACGATTACAAGTTTCCCGACCTGTCGATGATTGCCATCAACCATTACCGCTTGCATCCGAATGGCTATAAGATCCGTCCGTCGGTCTATGTGCTCAATTTCGATGATCCCCGGCGTTCCCACCGCTGCAATCCCATCAACCCGAAGCTGATGACCGATATGACGGATGCCTATGAGGCCGCCTATACCATCATGCTGAACCTGAACAAGACCTGGATTCAGAAGCAGGGGGATTTCTTCGTGGAGTCGCCTATAACGCTTGTAACGTCTATCATTTGGTTTCTGAAGATATATAAGGGTGGTAGGTATTGCACCTTCCCCCATGTTATCCAGTTGTTGAACGAACCCTATACCAACCTTTTCCCCATACTGATGAGTTATGGTGAACTGGAAGCCTATCTGTCTCCGTTTATGAATGCTTGGAAAGGTGGTGCCCAGGACCAGTTGCAAGGTCAGTTGGCCTCTGCACAGATTCCTCTGTCGCGTATGTCCTCTCCGCAACTGTACTGGGTGATGACGGGCGATGATTTCACGCTCGATATCAATAATCCGAAAGAGCCCAAGATCCTCTGTGTAGGCAACAACCCCGACCGTCAGAACATTTATGGGGCGGCTTTAGGACTTTACAACAGCCGTATTGTCAAGCTCATCAACAAGAAGAAACAGTTGAAGAGTTGTGTGTTGATCGATGAGTTGCCGACCATCTTCTTCAAGGGGCTGGACAACTTGATTGCGACAGCCCGTAGTAACAAAGTGGCGGTTTGTCTCGGCTTTCAAGATTTCTCTCAGCTGAACCGTGACTATGGCGATAAGGAGAGCAAAGTTATTCAAAACACGGTGGGTAACGTGTTCTCGGGTCAGGTGGTGGCGGAAACCGCCGACATACTGAGCAAACGTTTCGGGAAGGTGCTGCAACGGCGGCAGAGTCTGTCAATCAATAAAAACGACACATCGGTATCCATATCGACGCAGTTGGATTCCTTGATTCCGGCCTCCAAGATTGCCACCATGACACAGGGTATGTTCGTCGGGGCGGTGGCGGATAACTTCGGGGAAGAGATAAATCAAAAGGTATTCAATGCCAAGATTGTCGTGGACGTGAAGAAAGTAGCAGAGGAAGAGAAGAAATACAAGGACATATCCATCATTACAGACTTCACAGATGAGAATGGGGAAGACCACATGGAGGAGTTGATTCAGCAGAACTACCGCCGCATCGTGGCCGAAACCAAGCAGCTTGTCAAGGACGAAATTGCCCGCATCGAAGCCGACCCGGATCTCTGCCATCTACTTGAGGACGCGGAGTAGATTATTGTTTTATTTTGACAAGATCAAGAATATCTTTACTTGTCTTTTGGTCATAAAACAAAACAATGTTCTCTTTGGCGCCCATTAAAGAACTTTTGTACTTTAGACCGTCTAACTTTTTACCATCGGGTAGTTTATGAATATATCTAAGATATTCGGTAAACACTTGCGCTGGAATATATTCTTGATGGATTCTATCGTCCCGTTTTATTTCTTTAGTTATCTCATTATTAAAAGAATGTAGAAATTCGAAACTTTCAAAACCTTCTAACCAAAAACTGGTCTCGGGGAGGTTGGTTAAATCTAGGATGGTCAGGTCTTTCGTTGTTCTAAAAATCCCTATGGCATGAGGTAAATCCGAAGGCTTCCCATCGGGACTACTTTCAAGAATGGCGGTTTCCTGATCAAATGCACCGTAAAACATGGAGACTCCGGCTGGACTCATGCGATTTTGTTTGGCACACCCGTCAGGGGGAGATGTTATTTGGTCGAATGTATGGATGGCTTCGTCTTGTTTGAGGAATCGGCATCTGTAAAGAAAGGTTTCTTTGGGAAGTTTAGCGTAAAGTTTATGATGGTCAATTCTTGCGCTTAATTCCGTAAGTATATCTGATAATCCGTTGTCGGAATCTATAGGTGCGACGCTTGCGAATTCTGGGCGTTTAAAGAAAGTGAAGCGCTGTTGATGTTTAACTAATTGAGAGAATTGTTCCCATTGGAAAGAAAGTTCTTGGCTTTCGGAAAGGCTGAATGGAGACACTCTTATCCACCAATCGTTGAAAAAGCAATTTTCCATATCATTATCAAGTTCTTCATTGTCTGTATATAGATTGATGGCGTCAAATAATTCACGTATACCATTATATTGTTCTGCATAACAAGGTGCGATATAACAACCAACCCGCTGAAAACCGGGAATTTCCTCTTTTTCATCATCGTAATAAGAACTTCCTAAAGGTAAGTTTTCTTGATCCGGATTACTGTAACGAGATGTTATCTTGGCTGCAATATACTCCATTAGTGGGCTAAAATCCATAACAGGATCCCGTTTCCCACAATAACTACATTTTCCTGGAACCGCTTTATCCTTAATGTACTGTTGGAGATATTGATCCTCAAAATGATTAGCGCAAACATATTTTTCCCCAGGCTCGGGAATTTCGTATCCGCGTTCTTCGATTTCAATCTGTCGTTGTTTAAAAAAGCCCATAATATAGTGTTTTGTGTTCGTTCAATAATTTCTTATTGTTTTTCAAAGATACAAGATAATCTAATATAGGTAAAAGAATTAACACTAATGGTGTTTTAGAAAAAGCCAAGAAAAGCCAAAGAAGCCAAAAAAGCCAAGAAAAGCCAAAAGAAGCCAAGAAAAGCCAAATTCAGGCTTTGATATGTATTTGTGTATAATACGCTGATTTATAGCGATGTGTGTTGTTCGGCCGTAAATCTTATGGTCCGAAAATGCAGGTCTGGCCATTCTTCTCCGATACATTTGTCTCGCTAATTCATTCATTATTTAACCATTTAAAATTAAACAAAATGGACGAATCAATCAAGAACGAAGCGCGGGAAAAGATGGAGCAGATGGAAACCGGTTCCTACAAACCCCGCGTAAGCGCGGAACAGATGCTGAGCCATCTGGAACAAATGGAAGCCAAAGGCGTCGATATCAAGACGCTTGTCAGCTCGCAAGACCTGCGGAGGCTGGCGTATGGTAAAATTACAACCAAATTGTACGGCTTTCAAGAAGAGCGCGATGGCAAGGTCTATAACGAACAGGGCAAGTTTTACTTGACCGGTGGAGAAAAGCCCGAGCTCAAGGCTCTTACCCTTTACAACAAGGAACAGGACCGTTCCCAGTACAAGGGGCATGTCTTTACGGCCGAAGAAAAGAACAACATTTTTCAGAACGGCCAGGCGGGTACCATCATCGAATTGGATGTGAATCACGGCAACAAGGAAGGCTTGGAACCCAAAATGGAGAAATGCTATGTTTCTTACGATCGCGATATTAATCGTTTTAGAGCGATTCCTGCCGAAAAGGTTTCGGCAAACACGTTCAAGAAGTTCTTCGGACATGAATTGTCCGACGACCAGGCCGCGCAGTTGAAAACCGGAAAGCCCGTCATGGTGGAATTGCCCGATGCCAAGGGGAATGTCAGGAAGACAGTGCTGCAGTTCGATGCCTTTGAATTCGGATTGAAGCAATACGCGGCCGTTTATTTCGCTCCCCGTAAATTTTTGGGCGTGGAACTGACCGATGAGCAGCGCAAGGCGCTTGGTGAGGGAAAATCTGTTCAGTTGAACGGATTGCAGAAGAAAGACGGCACCAAGTTCAACGCCCGCATCAAACTCAACGGAGAAGCCAAAGTGGCCTTTGAGCCGAGTGAGAAGAAGGAGGTGAAGAACGCCGTCGCCGCCGTTGAGAAACCCAAGGTGGAAAAGCCTAAGCTGGACAAACCCAAGAAAAAGAAAGCATCAGGGCAGAAACTCTAATCTGATCCCGTCATTTCGAAGTTATTAATCCAAGAGAGGGAACGGCCGTTCCCTCTCTTTTAAGTTAGACAGACCATGAAAGAAGAACAGAAAATAGAAGCTGTTGAACCGGCGGCACCGGAACAGATGCAAGAACAGACCGCGGTAGAAGGACAAGCCCAGGAACGAGAGGCGGCAGATGTGGCTATAGGTCAAAAAACGTCTAAGGTGGGGCTCAAAGAGAGTGTCATTCCGACGGTTCAAAAACCTCAGGTTGACCCGAACAAAACGGAAGGAGGCATCCTGCTTGATACGATTATTTCCAATGCATATGCGGCTTATCAACGGCGCAAACAAAAAAGGGAGGCGGCACAGAAAGAAGTGCCCGGCAATGCACCGGGGGATAAAATCAGCCCGGAGGCGTTCAAGCAACTTATGGATCAACTCCAAAAAGAAGGGATCAATCTTGACCAGTTGCATAAGAGCGGCGATATGGATCGTCTCCTGCAAGGTCGAATGACCAAGGAAGTCTATACTCGTACGCCAGTCGGTTCGTGGGTAGAGCGGCGCGGCCCTCTGTTCATCGGCAATGACAATCAAATCCATCAGACCTTAATTAAACAGGATAATGTGATGGAGAAAGATCTGACGGCCAAGCAGAACGCGCAATTGCGTAAGGAGGGCGAGGTGCTCAAAGGCGACACGCTCATCAAACGGAATCCCAAGACCAGAAGAGTACAGCGGATCCCGGCAAGCCAGGCGGCAAAGCAACGCCACCAAAAACAAATCAGCAGGAAGGTACAGGGTGCTAAAAAGAAGACCATGATGAAACGTGGCCTGTAGCCGTCTTTAAATCAATAGTAACTCACAATAAAGATAACAAGATGAAATCGTTCACTTTTAAAACAGATCCGTCGAAAGCGGAAATTGAAATCCTCGAAGCTCCCGGTCGGACGTTTGAGGACAAAATACAGGTGTTGGAACGCACCATATCACCGCGCACCCTGATGGCGGCAGCTAAAAATGAAGATTCGGATATACGTCGTATCGCGGCATCGCATCCGTATGCCACAGAAGATGTGTTGGCCGTGTTGTCGATGGATTCAAGTCCGGAAGTCCGGTTGCAGGTGGCCTCCAATGACAACGCACGTCAGAATACGCTCGAAATGTTGTTTGCCGATGAATATCTGCCCATCCGGGAGGCGGCGGCAACCAATGAGAATGCGAGCGAACAAATCTTGATAAAAGTCATCAACGACCCGGAGGTGGAAATGCAGGAGATTGCTGCCGGACACGCCGGCGCAACAGATTATGTTCTTGACATAGCCATCAAGTCGAAACACGCCGAGGTGCGTGTGGCGGCAGCCGGGAATGAAAATGCCTCGGAAGCCGTTTTGATGGTGGCTATACAAGACCCCGACATGAATGTACGTAAGGCGGCTGCCATGAATGATGAAGCCACCTTGAAAGTCATCAAAATCGCATTGAAAGACCGCAACGACGAGGTGCGTGCCGTGGCGGTGATGCACGACACGGTTCCCGGCGAATTGTTGAATGGAATGCGTTCCGATGCCTCCCCGAAAGTGCAACAGGCAATCAAGCGGCTGGATACGATAACTCAGCAGATTTCTGACTTCTGTACCATACAGGATCCGGTAGATTCCATTCCCAAATACATCGGCGATAAGAAGCTGACTTACGCCCAGCGGCAGCGGCTCGCCGATGGAAAGCTGGTCGAACTCAAGGATGTTACCGACAAGAACGGTGTCAAACGCGACATTAACCTGCGTTCCGATGGCAAACGCCTGTTGATTGTCGCCGACAAGAAAAAGCAGGAAGCCGAGAAGAAAGAGCGAGAGAAACGCGAGAAGAAAACCACCCTGAAACACCGCTTCTAATGGAATCCATCGAAGATGTGAACCGCAGGTTCAACGATGAACTGGAACGGCAAAACAGCGGAACGTTGAAACCTGGGCATATTTATCAACTGGGACATCCAGGTGAGATATTGTTGGCTGCCGGCTTTCCTGACGAACCGATAGAGATGGCCGCCTCTCGGTTGGAGCAAAAGGCTGGGCAGGATAAGCATCCGTTCTCGATAGCCGAAGTGTACGACTTGGTGAAATGCCTCAACGACCCACTGGCTGTATTTAAGTATAGGAAGAACGCCAAGAACACAGTGGTCGGGATTGAACACGAAGATAGGCAATTTCTTGTCGGAATACATTTTAACGAATTGCGGCGAGGAATAGAAGTATCGGATGTTAGAGGCATCTTTCCCAAAGACACGCATAAATGGTTGAATTGGCTTGTTCAGGGGAAATGTGATTATGTAAATAAAGAAAGAGTCCAGACCCTGATAGACAAACGGCGAACCAATCTCGCCGAGGTTGCCTATCTTGATCTGGACTCTGTTGCAAAGATAGTAAAAGATTTCCAAAATCCACCTTTAAAGAATCAAACGACAATGGAAAAGATAGAACAGGAAAGAAAAGAATACAGGGATTATTATCCCGATGGCGGCTTGTATAGGGTCGAGGAAAAACGCAATGGGCAGCGTGACGGACTGTATAGGGAGTATTATGTCAATGGTTGTATTGCCAGAGAGTTGCATTATAAAGAAGGAAAGTTGGACGGCCTCAATCGGGAATGGAAACCAGACGGCACCCTACAGCACGAGCGCAACTTCAAGAATGGCCAATTGAATGGGGTATGTAGGCGATATTTCGAGAACGGCCGGATATTTCAGGAGAATAATTACAAGGATGGGAACTTGGAGGGTTTGACTCGTGTCTGGCATCCGGATGGACGATTTAATTACGAACGGAATTACCAGAATGGGGAGGCTGTTTCCTGCCCGGTAGAGGACAGAAAATACGAGTTTACTGGGGAGACTCTGCAACACGAAGGACATACGCTGCATCGGATTCGGGCTGTCTATAATTTGCCTGGTGATGCCATGCATGAGATTCCACCCGTAGTGAAAGGCGAGATTGGAGGCTGGATTGAGAACGAGGAGAATCTATCCCATCGTGGTATTTGTTGGGTGGGAGGAGATGCCAAGGTATGGGGTAACGCACAGGTTCATGATAATGCACAAGTACGAGGATGTGCGGAGGTATCCCAAGGGGTAAAGGTGGAAAATACTGCAATAATTGACCACAGAGCAAAGATTTCCGGGAATGCGCAGATTTTCGGGGATTCTTTTGTTGGAAATGAGGCTGTGGTGAGTGGCAATGCAATGATAGGGGAGAGGGCTTGCATATATGATCATGCTCACATAACAGATGATGCCTATGTTTTTGGATCTGCCATAGTAGATGGGGAGGCAATAGTGAAAGAGAAAGCGATGGTAGAAGGAACCACGGTAATAATGGACAAAGCAGAGGTGTCCGGGAATGCCGTTGTTGCGGGGTTGGCGGAAATTGCAGAAAATGCTTGTGTATCGGAGAACGCAAAAGTATTAGACGATGCACAAATATATGGAAAGGCCAGGGTGGTGGGATATGCAAGAGTCGAGGGTGGTGTGGTTGAAGCGTCTGATGTCTTGAGTGGCACTATGTGTTTGAAGGGAAAGAAAGAGTGGTATGGACCAGGAAGAATGGCAAAGACTGTAAACTACCTTGATGGCAAGATGAATGGCATCTATGCAGCATGGTATCCGAATGGCAATACGAAAGAGATTATTAACTATAAGAATGGCGTAAAGGAGGGGTTATATGAGGCCTGGTATGAGAATAGACAAATGAAGGAACGCGCCTATTATAAGTCGGATCTCCGGCATGGCCTGTATGAAAGTTGGAATGAGGAGGGGAAACGGATTACCCGCTGTGTCTTCAAGAATGGTGAGGCCATAAAGAATCCCTTGCAGAAGATCTTCACGCCCAAGAAACGTGGCCTAGGGCTGTAGTCACTTTTTACGTAAAAGCAAAAACAATGGCACAAGTGTATAAGCAACTTGATTTGGATTTTGAAGAGCCCGTACAGGAAACTTCGTATCCGTCTTTACTGGAGCCTGAACCTCTTCGTGAAGGGGTCGAATTTGCTAACGTGCAGCGTGTCTTCGAAGAAAGCCATGCGTTCCAGTTCTCAGCGCCGAATAAGATAAAGCAACCGCGTGATGTGGCCTATATCTTCAAGCAGTTGGAAACGGCGGCCGTGGAAAATGCATTTGCCGTGTTGGTAAAGGACGGAAAACCTACCGTCATCCATCTGGGTATGGGAAAGATGGATAGTACTTTCGCACCGATAGATTCGGTGGTTGCTGCCGACAAAAAGATAAAGGCCGATAAGATATATTTTGTTCACAATCATCCGAGTGGAAATCTTCAGGCAAGTCTGCAGGATAGGCAATTGTTTGCATCTTGGAAAAATTTTTTTGGCGACAAGATGCAGCCTGGGATTATCATCAATACGAGGTCGGGCTTATATGGTGAATTTGATTCATTTCAACCCATGCTGAGTTCCAATGAATTGGTGTCTGGAGAGGAGCAGCGATATGCCGTGAAGTTATATTCTTTTTCCAAGCTTGTCTTTGAGAAAGAATATCGAGAAACGGGCAGAATAAGTTGCTCACAGGATGTTGCCCGATTCGTTTCCGCTCAAAGACTTGGGTTGCGACCCAAGTTGTCTTATTTGGTTGTGTCGAATAGTTGCGACATTCAGGCTAATATACATACACCCCATAGCAGCATACAGGTGAAGGATGTAAGTGATTTGTCTAAGCAGATTGTACGGGATGCCGCTATGTTTGGAGGAAAGAATGTAATCAGCTATGGTTCAAGTAAAATCAGCAGGACGGCAATAACGCTGCTTTCCGAGGAACTCAAAAAGAATGAGATAGGGTTGTTGGATCATATTCAGATCGTCCCGAATGCGAAAAACGCATTGGGATTGGGAGCGGGGTCTGAGACGTACCAGTATATGTCGGCCAGCGATGAGGGTTGGCTTCGGTATGCGAGGGAACCTGAATTGAAGTACGGCAGGGATAAAAAACAGAAAAGTCCGATGCAGGGACTGAATGGTTACACACGGGAAGAAATCAAGGAAATTGTCAGGAACCATATCGAAACCATTATACAAGAAGCAGATATTGATGCAGAAGTTGTCGGCTTGGAAATTCATGGAAGCCGGGGACGGGGTGATGCCAGGGCGGATTCCGACCTGGATGTAGTGGTGGAATACAGTGGCGACATGAAAGAATATGGGATGTTTAACCTGTTGAACGATGATAGCCTGACGATTGATGATATTCGGGTTGATATTAACCCGATTCGTCCACAAGAGACCGGGACACTGGAAGAATATATGGAACGTTCAAGAATGTATGACGAAGAACGTGAGATAATAGCCCGTGCCCAAGCTGACGGAACGTATCTGAAAGCCCCCAACGGAAAGCCGACCAAACTGACGCCGGAACAATGGGTGCAGGTGCGCACCCAGGCGTTCAAGGATTGGTTCGGGGATTGGGAGTTGCAACATAAGATGGTTGAAGATGTAGTTGTTGAAGATGATGCAACAACAGACAGGAAGCAAGCTCGGCAGAGATTATTGGAACTCACGCAACCATTCAAGAATGCAGACCAAAATGTTGACATCTATGTTAGTCAGGGAGATGCGAAACATTCGTTATCGTTTAGGAATGAAAATCAAGTAAAAGCTCTTTCAAAAGTAAACGAGTTAATAGAAAAGGCCGTAAAAGTAGGAGAGGTTGAAGTTGATGGTTCTGAAAAGGAAACTACAAAAGCTGTGCATATTTATTATTGTCCTATTAAAATTGACAGCAATCAATACTCGGCACGACTTGTTGTGAAAGAATATTTCCAAGGGAATCAAGTGCTTGATGAGATGCACTTGTATAACTACCAATTACGCAAAATGGCTTCTTCTGCCCAAAGCACCTCGCAAACGCTACTTGCTCATCCAGAAAAAGCCATTTCGCGTTACAAAATTAGCGATTTGATTCATTCCACGCAAGCGGGTGATGAAAAATTCTTGAATAATCACTCCAAAGGCGTGGACGAGAACGGCGAGCCGTTGGTGGTATACCATGGAACGGTAGAGGAATTCAATACCTTTCAATCCAAAAGCGGGATGTATTGGTTCGCCAAGGAATCGGACTATGCCGAGGCGATGGCGGAGGAGCGAGGTGGTGCGCGTGTTATCGATGCGTACCTGAATATGAAGAATCCGTACCATGCCGTGCTGGAGCCGGGCAAGTTCAATGATCCAAACTTTGAGGCTTCTATCATTCAGGCGGCACGGCGAGGGGGATATGATAGCGTTATCTTACAGTCCAACACAAACAATGAACTGTTGGCCAATACGTCCTACATCGTTTTCCAACCCTCTCAAATCAAGTCTGCCAAAGAGAATGTGGGGACATTCGATATTGAGAACCCGGATATCCGTTTCCGTATCGATGCAGGGGATAATATATCCGCTTTTGCGAATAAGTATGGTTTTGATGTGGCCGAGGTGACGAAGTATGCGGAAGCTATGCGTATTGAAAATTCAAGCGCGGCGCACCTTGCTCTTAGT
>CAZEJY010000024.1:0-38137 GCA_964512705.1 uncultured Sangeribacter sp.
TCGGCATGGGCGGTGCTCTCGACAGCAGCCGTTTCAAATACTATCTCAGCAAAGCCCTCAACGCTAATCCCAATGAGGTAGAAGGCTTCGTAATCGGCGGCCACGGCGACACCACTATGATTCCTATGAAGCGTTTCGCTACTCTTCGTGGTATTCCTGTAACTAACTTCCTTTCTGCTGAGGAATTGGATAAAGTAGCCGCTGATACTATGGTTGGTGGTGCTACTTTGACTAAGCTTCTCGGTACTTCAGCTTGGTACGCTCCAGGCGCAGCTACTGCTGAGGTTGTTGAGGCTGTTATCCACGATCAGGATGCTATCATCCCCTGCTCTGCTCTTCTTGACGGAGAATATGGTGAGAAGGATCTTTGCATCGGTGTTCCTTGCGTTCTTGGCAAAGGCGGTATCAAGAAGATTCTCGAAATCGAACTTAATGACGAAGAGAAAGAGCTCTTCAAGAAAAGCGCAGAAGCAGTTCACAAAACAAACGCAGCTCTTCCAGAGTAATTTGAATTAGTGAATTAGTAATATTAAATCCGGCGATACTCAATTGAGAATCGCCGGATTTTTATTATTTATCTAAAGCCTAACGCCTCACACCTAAAACCTAACACCTAATTGTGCATTGAGTAACGCCTAATTCACAACACGAAAGCAATAAAGATCAATGAAGCGAAAAAGCACCCTCCGAAAATCATTGAAATGGTGTTCAATTTTGAGGCAGCAAACTTATTCCTGTTTTTGAGGTACTGAGAAACTAAATCTAAAAATACACTCATAAAGAGAAAGAATGCCGGAATCTTGCTCCACCATACCCGAGTACTCATGACCATGATTGCTGCTATATAAACTACCGCTCCAATCATTCCTAACCAGGCTAATGCTTTTCTAACACTGGGATCCATATATAATTTTCTATATTCGGGTTTCATTCACTTATTAGTTTTATCTTGCTAATTTGAATCCATAGACCTTTCCGGATTCGGAAAGTGCCATAGCCACGTAGAACCCATTCGCCTCCCCTTCCAAATTCAGGAATACAATTGGACTGTCCTTGAAATATCTTTCTGAGACCTGCTGTCCATTAAGAGAATATACCCTTGCAAGGGAAATATTTTCCGGAAAATCTATTTCATAACTTCCGGCTCCCAATCCTTTGACTATCGGTTTGTCCGGGGAGAGTATGAGCTCATAGTTTCTCTCTACCGATGCTTGCTCTCTCTTGATCTCCTCAATAAACATATCATAGAATTGGAATGGTATATAATCCTCTTCAGCTTCAGTTGAAGTGAGGTCATCAAGATTTATATCTCTGTATTTTCTATTGTCGAATAAAAAAAACTCAACGGCACTGGGCATCAGAATCTGATTACCTGTCCTATCCAGATTTTCGAGGCTCTCTCTTTGCTCGGCATCCAATCTATTAAAACTTTCATTATCGGAATATGGAGACTCAAGTATATGAGTGATATATTCCGGAATCTTTTGCCATGCAGCAATAGCATTGACTGGTTGACGAGGGTCATACCTGATCACCTCAATTTCTCGGGCATATTGCTTCAACAATTCATTCTCCTCTTCCGTAATGGAACTTCTGTCAAATTGCCTTTTGAGGCTGTAACCTAATATTGGAAAAGCTTTGTTCTCCCCACTGATAATGACATATCCCCCTTTGTCATGATTAAACACGTAGAATGGTGAAAAGAGTCTGTCCGTAGTGAGTTGGCGCCCGTTCCAGATTAGTTTAGGCTCCTTAGAAACTTCTCCAAAAGCGGTATTGAAAAACTTTTCAGCGAGAACTTTCGCTTCCTTTTGAGTAACAGTTTCGGCATGCATGGCAAAACTGAGTGCCATACATGCCGAAACTATAAATATGATGTATTTTCTTTTCATTATAGACCTCTAAGTTTCTTATGATATAACGTTTTATATCAGAAAATAGTCTATAATAGAATTATTCTTCTGCTGCAATTACCTCCGACTCCTCTACTTCTGCTGCATTCTGTACGTTGGGCAGCTCGAGACCGAGGTGCTTTTTCTTATCTACGATCTTAAGATAGAGACCTATTAAGAGGGCAGCCACGCCGAGACATGCAAGCATCACAAGGGCCCATGTATAGTTGTAGCTTACGGAAGCTACCTCCTCTGTCATTGTTCCGGCTGCAACCTGAGCCTCGATGTCTTTATTTGTTGAGGTCAAAACTTTACCGATCAACATCGGGAAGAGCCAAAGACCTATATTCTGAATCCAGAAGATGAGCGCGTAAGCCGATCCGATGATCTTAGCATCAACGAGCTTCGGAACGCTGGGCCACAAGGATGCTGGAACAAGAGAGAATGAGGCGCCCAAAACAAGGATAGTAATATAAGCTACCATTACACCTCCGACAGCATTACCTTTGAACATAGGAAGGATAAAGGCAAATGTGAGATGACATGCGATGAGCAGCAACGAACCGAGCACGAGCATTGAAGCTGCCTTACCTTTATAGTCAACATATTTACCCAAGATAGGGGTAATACCCACTGCGAGAAGAGGGAATACGGCGAAGATTGCGCCGGCACTCTGCTTCTCATAACCCATCCAACAGTAAACCACAAGACTGACGATTGAGATGGCGAAGAGTCCACATTTCGCACCTTTATTCTTAGCGAAGTTTCCGGCGAAAGCAGTTGCAGCTACCACGAGCATTATCGCGTACTGGATATAAGTCACAGCATCAGTGCGCCAGAAAGAATCTTCTGCCAAAGGAGTAAACTCAATGTTACACTGAAGCATATTCACCGCATACTTCTGGAAGGGGAAGATAGCTGAATAGTAAAGCACGCAAAGGAGTGCTACCAGCCAGAATCCAAGACTTGAAAGAATCTTGCCGAGGTCTGAAATCTTGAATGGATCATCTTTCTCCTCTGCCTCACCGGTCTGTGAATCGAGCTTCTTGTCCATAAAGAAGTATACAATAAACATGATGAGGGCGATCATCAGAAGTACGACACCGAATGCTACGGAACGTGATACGTCGACTGTACCACCCATCAGAGCAAACATCGGGGAGAAGATCATACAGGTTGCGACACCAAGACGGGCAAGAGCCATCTCCGAGCCCATAGCCAATGCCATTTCGCGACCTTTAAACCATTTAACAATACCGCGACTTACGGTAATACCTGCCATTTCAACTCCACAACCGAAGATCATGAATCCGATTGCAGCAAATTTAGCACTGGCGGGCATTCCCTCATAGAAGGGTGATACCCCCAATTCGTCAAAAACGGGGATATAATTCAGATGATTTGTGAACCATTCATGCAGGCTGCTTGCCTGGAAGGCGTCGGTCAGAGCATACCAGTTGATTACAGCACCGACAAGCATAACGAAACCGGAGAGAACTGCTGTGAAGCGAACTCCCATCTTGTCGAGAATGATACCCGCGAAGATTAGGAAGAAGATAAATACATTCAGGAAGGTCTCGGCACCCTGCATCGTACCGAATGCTGTGGAATTCCAGCCCCGCTCCTGCTGCAGAAGATCCTTGATCGGTGAAAGCACGTCCATGAAGACGTAGGAGCAGAACATTGCGAACGCTAACAATGCAAGGGCTGTCCAACGTGCCCAGGATTTGTCGCGGAGTGATCCCGCTTGAGTTGATATTGCCATTTTAGTTAGTAGTAAAGTATTATGTAAAAACAGCGTATAGGGAACCATTGATTCTCTACACGCTGCAGTAAATTATCGGTCTTATTTATTAGATATCCTTGTTATGCTCGAGAAGCAAAGTCATTGATGGACGGTCGCAAATCTCTGCGGGACCAAAGTACTGGATAGGACCGGGATACTGATAGAGCGTGTTGAGTGCCAAAGTTTCACGCATTGAAGCAAATTTCAAATACGGACGACCATTCAAGTTAACCAATGCTTTCTGAATAACAGGTTTGAGCTCACCATTACGACGTTCCATATTCATCATCATTGTGATTGGAATACCACCGCAGATCCAGTTTTCAGTACTATCTGTCAGATTGCGAACGCTTGACATGTAACCGGTCAAACCGGAATTGATAAGCATTGCTGCATTGTAACCGAGTGCATATGTATAATCTGCATCAAAGTTAGTAGGATCAGCGCAACGGCCTTCATAACCGAAGAAGTGGTGCTGTGCAGCAAACTTACCGACATACTCTCCCTCCTCTGCCATTTCTGCAAGACGTTTTCCAACCATTTCACTGAGCAAGCTTTCTGTTTCAATGAGAGATACCTGAACATTACCGTGACTGTCGCGGTCAAGACTCAACTGAAGTGCGATTGTTTTTGGAAGTGAACGGTAAAGGTCTGCATTTACAGGAGAAAGATGCTTGGCAATTGCTTCAAGTTTTTCAGCCTCTACAAGTGGTTCGAGTTCTTCTGCATGTTCAACCAATACGTCATTGAGCTCGGCAATAAGAGTCTTCATAGAAGGAATGAACTCAATGAGACCTTCCGGAATCAATACTGTACCGAAGTTCCATCCTAATTTCGCGCGCTCTGCAATAACGTAGCAAATATAATTTACGATATTGTCAAGAGTCATCTTCTTGGCGAGAACCTCTTCAGAGATCAGACAGATGTTTGGCTGAGTCTCAAGTGCGCACTCAAGAGCAATGTGAGATGCAGAACGACCCATAAGTTTGATGAAGTGGTAATATTTCTTAGCTGAGTTACAATCGCGCTGAATATTACCGATTACTTCACTATAAACCTTGCATGCAGTATCGAAACCGAATGAAGTTTCAATCCATTCATTCTTCAAGTCACCATCAATTGTCTTAGGAACACCAATCACCTGAACGCCAGCGCCGATATTCTTGTAGTACTCAGCCAACACAGCTGCGTTAGTGTTTGAGTCATCACCACCGATGATAACAAGAGCCTTAATGTTCAACTCTTTCAAAACTTTGAGTCCGGCCTCAAACTGCTCCGGTTTCTCGAGTTTTGTACGACCGGAACCGATGATATCGAAACCACCTGTATTACGGTATTCTGCGATATAACCTGCTGTCAGTTCCATATACTGATGATTGATGAATCCGGCAGGACCCATCAAGAATCCATAAAGACGATTCTCCTTATTGAGTTTTTTCAACCCATCAAAAATACCTGAAACTACATTGTGACCACCGGGAGCCTGACCACCTGATAGTATAATACCTACATTAAATGGTTCCTCAACTCTTTCCGGTTTGTCATTATTAACGAATTCCACAACCGGCATTCCATAAGTGTGAGGGAACAATTTCTTGATCTCCTCCTGGTCTGCTACTGAATTAGTTGCCTCACCTAATTTAACTTTAACGTCACCTTGTAATTCTTTTGGCAATTTGGGCTGATATTGAGCCCTCACTTTTTGAAGTGCACTCTTTTTCATGATTCTTTATATCATTTTTAAACTATTTCTCACTATATTTGAACGCGGATCGATTTCCCGCATTTTTCTTTGACAAAATTAATCAATTTTGCCAACAATCACAAAAATAAAATCATAAGAAACCTATCACTTACTTAGCATAAGTAAGTTTGAAAAACTGGATGATCGTTATTTATTGAAATCATGCCATTTGATTCAGTGCTTCTTCTGCTTTTCTCAGGTCCTCGGGGGTATCTATACCTATTGTCGAGAAATTCGTAAGTCTAACCTTTATGCGATATCCATTCTGTAACCATCTGAGTTGCTCAAGGGATTCAGCTTTCTCCAAAGATGATTCAGGGAGTTTTACGATCTCACTTAATGTTGTTGCCTTATAGCCATAAATGCCTATATGTGTATGGAACTGATACTCTTTTAACCAATTCTTCCAATCTGTTTTCCGAATGTAAGGAATAATACTGCGTGAGAAATAAAGGGCTTCCATCTCATCGGAATATACTAATTTTACCAAGTTCGGATCGAACAGAGCATCGAATCCATCCAATGGATTAAATCTCTTTGCAAGCGTTGCGAGTTGTGCGGTACTGTCAGATTCAAATATCTCCTTGATTTTTAATATCTGCTCAGGCTGTATGAATGGCTCATCTCCTTGAATATTGATAACTACATCTGCATCACTTCCAAGATTGCGATAAGCCTCCTCTATTCTTTCGGTTCCACTTTTATGATTCTTTCCGGTAATCACAGCTTTGAAACCTGCTGATTCCACACATTCTGCAATCTTCTCATTATCTGTTGCCACAGCAAACTCTATACCTGTTTTCTCGACTTGTTGACAAACTCTGACAATCATCTCAACGCCACCAATCTTAGCCAATGGCTTGCCCGGGAATCGTGAAGATTCATACCGTGCCGGTATTAAACATATATATTTCATATTTTTGCTGTTATTCTTTTTAATTATTTCTTGTGTGAATTATGACCATAGCTCTGTTTCAACCATATCGGTACTAAAACAGCACCAATGAATAAATATAGATAATAGGTTATTATACGCCATAAAACCGCTAAAATCAGAGCCATTCCGGCAGTACCGATAATGTCGCCGTAATAATTGGAGAATAGCCATTCACTAAGTCCCGCTCCACCTGGAGTTGGACTGATCATCAAAACGACCCATATCACGAATTGGCGTGCCAATATTACCCACTGATATTTGTCATCTCCCGGTATGAACCCGAAGAATAGGGCATTCACTACCAAATATCTCGATGTCCAGGATAAAGCCGTACCACAGAATACCTCGAGCCAGAAACCGAAACTCTTCTTTTGAAGTTCTTTTGAAGTAGCGACCATGTTCTCCCCCATTCCGGCAATGGATGAACTCCATTTTCTTAGGATTCTCCAAGTCGAAATCTTTGATAAGGTTTTATTTATCCATATCGGTTTCCAGATTATTCCTAAAAACAGAAGGAATGTCCATGCTGCTATTATCAGGTAGACAGTCCAGAATGTATACTTGATTCCATGCGTAAAAGCATGACCCCCGGAGGCAAATATCTCAGATGCAGGTGTGAACAGGACTACTATCGGGCATGCAACCACGAAAAAGAGTTCATCCATGAAGAGCGTAGTAAGCATCAACGTTGTAGCTTTTCCAATCTCAATTCCCTGTGAATTAAGGAATACCATACCAAGAGAACTGCCTCCTACAGCCGAAGGAGTTATACAGTTGGTGAATTCACACAACATATCAACTTTCCAAGCTTGTTTCCATGTTAATTTTCTATCGGTCAGTGCTCTGAATCTCCATGTTAAACCGAAATCCCTTCCAAACATGAATAGGAATCCTAAAACGATACACGTTACAACTCTGAAATCAAGTTTTATGCTCTTCAGTATATCAATAAAATCACCCTTTTCGGCATCATGATAAAACATCAGCCCGACTACAGATATGCCAATCAATACCGGCAAGAGTATCTTCCACCATGAAAATGCAAAGCCACTGGAATTTTTTGAAGTTATTTCTCGGTTCTCTGATGCCATTGATTATTAATAAGTTTTATCGTCAACCTTTGTATTGAAAATTTTTGCAAATAACGCTATAGCGGTCTTTAACCTCTTCAACCACATCTTCCCAACTTCTAACCAAAGAATTGCGAGCCCCCAATGCTACCTCCCTCATTTCATAGGGATGACGTGAACACCATATTATTCTTTCGGACATGTCATGAGGATTTTTCTTTATAAGAAAACCATTTTTATCAGGAAATATAACTTCAGCAGCAGTAGAATTTTCAAGTAATATGGATGGTGTGCCCATAGCTGCCGCTTCTCTTACGACAAGTGGTGCATTATCATAAAAAGATGGAAAGAGGAAAAGATCCGCTGCTGCATAAAATTTGCGTAGCTCTTCCCTATCACTAATTATTCCATGCATTTTGACGTAGTCTTGGAGTCCCCCATCCTCTATTCTCTTTTTTATCTCATTGAATGCATAACCGACCCCTATAAAATTCATTTTAAACGGTACTTTCCCCTTTAACTCCCTTAAAGTTTCCACAATAACGTCCAATCCTTTCTCCCAGATGTGCTGTCCCACAAATAGCAAGGATATCTCATTATCATTTATCCCTAACTCTTTCCGGGATCTCTGCTTAAATTCATGCAGATCGGTAACCGGAATAGAGGCAAAATCATTACCATTTTCAACTACTGTCAGTTTCCCTTTATATCCATATTCCCTTACAGTTTCCTCGACCTGTGCCTGAGGAATCCAGACTTCGTCACAACTGTTAAAGAAGTCGAGAATTCTTTTCATTATCACAGGAACAAACCATTTCATGTTTTGGAAACTATGTTCCAAGTCATCTCTATATTTGGAATGAAATGTTCCAATCAATGGTATGTGATGATGTTTCTTTGTATACACCGCCAATCTTCCGGAGGAGAATGGACAATGAGCGTGAACTAACCTAAAATCGATCTTTTTTAGTCTATGCCAGATAAACGGATCAGCTTTAGGATAACCATATCTGTAAGGATGTCGGGACTGTATTGGAAGTGAAAAATATCTTACAACATCATAATTTGTTTCAAATTTCACCGGATTCCAGGGTGTTACAACACATGTCGACATGCCATTCTCCCTTAACCAGCGAGCATAGTTTTCAACCGTCAGCGTTACCCCATCTAAAATTGGAGGGAAGCTGTCGTTAAAAATGCCATAAATATTTTTTGAAGCGGGAGAAGTAAATAGCATTCTCGGTCACTTTAGTTTAAATTGCAAAATTAAGTTAAAATTATAACAATTCAATCTCTACAAATGATTTTAATTTAAGGTAACTTCAAAAAATTAAGTAAAAAAATAGGACGGGCTCCATTTTTTATAAGAGCCCGCCCATTTTTGATTAATAGTTTTTAGAACATGAATTTCTCGCTTTTACCATTGAGGACTCTTATAAATATTCCGCGTGTTCCAGATTTTGGAGCTGAAACTTCGAGTCCCTGAAGATTGAACCAACGGGCATTTTCTATATTATTAGAAATTTCCTCAATACCAGAGGGTGATTCATTATAATAGGTATTGGTATCTGCATTGTAAAGCACTTTCTTACCACCGAGTACAGGATACTCATCAACACCTATCTCCTGACCGAACGCCTCACCGAGAAGATAAGCAACTTCACCTGAACGCATCTGTTCCTTGGTGACGAGAGTCTGCGATGCATTTATACCATATTCATAAATTGAGAACGCATTCTTAACTTTCTCCTTGGCTGGAGTACCTCCGACGCATGCTCCTACTGTTGTACCGGTGATAACACCTACGTTATAAACGTTTTCTACAACGGATCCTGCGTTGTTCATTCCAACTACACCGCCACAAGATGTTGTGCCGGTAATATTACCAGTGTTGTAGCTGTTGGTTACTGTAGTAGCAGCATTACCCATGTTACCCACGATACCACCGCACCACACAGTAGCACTTGTGACATTTACATGGTTTGCACATCTGTCTATCACTGAATTTGTGGTCATTGAACCAACTAAACCACCCGTATTCTGTTTTCCTGAAACACTACCTGTCACTGCTACCCTTGAAATTGTGCAGGCTTCGACATATCCGAAGAGTGCCTGATATGCATAAGTAGGCTGATTGATATACAATCCGGATACAGTGTGCATCTGGCCGTCAAATGTACCTTTATATTTATTTCCTGAGAATACGCCTGCAGTCGGATTTTTGTGAGCTCCAATCGGAGTCCACTCAAAGTTTCCGAGATCTATATCCTTAGTCAAAACGGCATTTGTGATTTCACCACCCTCATTCACGTGGTTAGCAAACCATGCAAGCTCTGCACCATTAGAGATCTGGTATACAGAATTGAGAAGAGCAGGCTCTTTTTTGGTTTCGCCATCCCATGCATCCGGAGCATATTCCAGATCAACGTCAAATACCTGTACGTCTGCTGCACCATCTCCAATAAAGTATTCTCCGCGGAAACATCTGTAGCCTGCTTTGGTTGCTACGATGCTGTAGGTACCATAAGTTCCGGAATAATTACCTGATTCACCTGGTTTTATTAATTCACCTTTGAAATAGAGCTCAATCTTGGCATCTTTAACATTGCTCTTAATCTGAATATCAAAGTCTTTAACCGGTGTTAGAGCGATTTTTAAGTCCGGTATAGCACCGAAATAAGTTTTATGAGGTACTGCTGTGAAGTTCGGAGATCTTCCTGCGATAGGACTGATGTAACGGTGGTTTCCTATCGGATCACCATAACCGTTTACCTGGATGACACCATTGTCCATCACAATCTCAGGATTCGTTTTCACATCCAGGGTATCAGGCACATTTATGGTCACAGCCTGAGCTGATGGAGCGGAGCCGAATGTGTATTGTCCTGAGCCGAGAATCAGTGATGACCCGTTAGGTATGCCGTTGTAAGTAACATATGCCGACATATTGTAGATTCCGGCAAGTTTGTTGGCAGGGTGACGCAAACCTGAGTACTGAATCTTGATCTGGTCTCCGGGTTGGAATACCTTACTTCCAGGACGAGTTACATTAGAAATCACCCTGCTACATGGTTTAGCTGTCAGCACCTGATAAGCTGCATTTCCTGAAGCATCGGTAAGCTTCACTATCTGGCGACCCTCTTTGAGAAGAAGAGTGTAGGAACCGTCAGCATTTTTTGTTACTCCTTCGCTACCGAAGCCATTGTAGCTGACAGTGCGTGTGCCAATTGTCGGATAGGCAAGTGTGACATTTGCTACACCCTCAGGAGTGAATGTATATTTTGCACCAGCTTCGGTATCAAGATAATAGAACACATCATGTTCGGCATCAACGTATTTCCCCGCAAGTTTCAATGTGCCTTGATTATACTCTTCGTTTATTACCATGTTGGGAACAGCTGTTGAAGCAGTTTCCCCTACGGACACAACATACACACCGGTGTTCTCCGGCCATATAGCACCCCAGAATTCTCCACCGAGGTATGCCTTTTTAGTGGTACCGCTATAATAGTTTAGACCAATTCCATCGTAAGTTACCAATACAATAACCTCACCTTTTCCTACAGCTTTAATCTTAGACCATGGAGAAGTTGTAGTGTTGGCATTGTCGATCTCAATTACACCGGTGCTCGGCTTTCCATTCATATCAACCACTGTGTAATGGAAGTCCGGTTCCATGAAGTAATTGTTAGTCGAGTTGTCTGTTAACTCCCATGTGCGCATTGCATGAGCATCGAAAGACTCGCCTACATTCAATTTTAGATATCCCTGTGGATTTATATTCACAAATATATCACCTGTTTCGTAACCTTGATTACTGGTTACATCATGATTTATTTGTGTAGGATTAAAGCTTTTATAGTCATCTTTAGTGAAGTTGATTTCCGGACATTTAGTCTTGTCGGTATTCATTGTGAAGTATCCTGCCTGAGTCAGACCGCCTTCCATCCAGGTACGGTAGTTGTAGACAAGACCTGAAGCAAGACGATAATTGTAGATACTCATACCGTTCTTCTCCTCTACTTTAGTCGGCTCAACCGTCTTGAAGTTAGTGAAATGTGTAAATTTAAGCCCTAACACTAATTTGGCGTCACTTGGGACTGAAATAGAATAATCACCACCCATAGGAATTGCTCCGTATACATTTACACCGGCTGTTAATGTACCAATTTTGTACATTTCCATGTATCCTTTCTTTTGCCATTCCTCGTTTGGAGTAAAGGTTGCATAATAGCTGTTTCCATTCAGTGCAAGGAAGGTCTTTCTGCCGGCTGTTGTGGAATTTCCGGGAATAGTGTTAATTTGATCACCCTCTTTTGATGAAACTTCTACTTTAAAGGTGAAGTCTTCATCGAATTGCCAGAGTGTACCGTCCTCTCTCTTATTGGAGACATATGCAGTACAAGTGAGGACAGTAAACTGCTGCTGAACACTGTCGGTAACGACAAGTTCAATTTTACCGTTTACTGTTTTACCATCAGTTGCGAATCCGGTCAATTCATAATTACCGGGCTTAGCGTTGAATTTATAGATGTTGCTTTCAGGAGTGCCAACATCTATTAATTCTCCTGAGGAGGCTGATCGCAGCTCCATTGTTTTGGTCGTAGTATTCATTTTGACCGTGACCTCGTTTGCCGAAACGGATCCTGCCATCATGAGTAAACATCCTAACGACATCAAGTAATGTTTCATGATTAATTGTTTAAAAGATTAATATTATGGTTGATATATGAATTTTTTTCCGTTGCGGATATATAATTGCCCCGGGACCGGTTTTGTTACCCTAATTCCCTGCAGATTGTAGATTGGTGAATCAATGCTAAAATCATCTTCTTCTATTTCTCCTATAGCACTATTCCAATTATTGGGTTTCAATGCGAGGAAGTGAGCAGGATTGATGTAAACGCCGTACTTCCCAATCATCTTCCCTTCAGGAGACCATTGGTAAAGAGCTCCCGCCTCAACAAAACCTCCGGCATCTGTTGCATAGAAATAACCTGTGTAAGGATTGACATATAACCCATATGGCATGCCAAGTTTCTTCAGGTCTGCCAGTATTGTACCGGGAAAATTATCATCTACTCCTATTTCACCCTTATACTCCAATACTTCCGCGGGATTGATGGTTACGTAGTTGAATGTGTATTCCCCGGTATAATATGAGTACTTGGAACCGATTGCATAAAAGTTACCATCTGTTGTGACGCAATTATAGGTTGCTGCATAGTCAAGTTTTACGAAACATTCTTTGTCAGGTTTTCCAGAAAGCACTGCATCGCAATCCAAGATTATTGTCGCGGCAGGGATGTCGTAATAGTCACCGGGCGAGTTAATGCAAAGATATTGCCCACTCTGCGACATCTTTCCATAAAGGTTAATCTGACCTGTATTGACGTTACGAACAACTTTCATAGTCTCAGCATCAATTACACTTACTGTCTTTTCATATTCATGAGGTTCCTGAAAGGCATATCCTCCGGTGTTTGCGACAAATAGATAACCTTTGTAATAAGCTATCCCCTCAGGTTCGTATCCTACTTCGGTGGCAGATACAACCTTGAATGTGTTTACATCGATTTTAGCGACAAATCCTTTTGTGAATTCTACAAATTTGTTTCCCACACGGCATTCGTGACCGTAGGAGGAAATATAGACATATCTACCATCGGATGCTAATTTGCGGTTATTAGGCACATCTTCTGTAGCTGCAACTGCTTTACCATCAGGTGTAATGAATTGTACGATATTAGACCAGTTTATTGCTATTGCTATCAGATTGTCGTTAACCGCGATGATATCGTTTGGGGTGTCACCGAGCTTGTAGCCGTTAACATCGCGAAACCATTGGTTACTGACAACCTTTCCATTTTCAAAATACGTAATCTTTCCATTATCCGCCTGCCAATTTCCCTCATTGAGAAGAATAATACGTTCTTGCGCAAAAGTTGAGACAACATTGCCCAAAAACGCTGAAAATAAAACTAAGAATGAGTACAAACGTTTCATATAGTGCATTTTATATTGAGAATGTTAGAGAAAAGGTTAAGCTGCGGCCGGGCATCGGATAGCGGGGAACGTGCTCATACTGCACGTCTAACAGATCATTTACCTCCATAGATGCAGTCAACCAGCGCCAGGTACCTGTAAATTTGAGATCTACGTTGTTGTATGGCTTAAGTATATCCTCCGGATCAGCATAAGACCACATTCGTTCGCCAACGTATAGGTTTGATACTGTCAAGGATAACCATCGCCATCCCACAATTCCCGTTATACCGCAGGAAAGAGTTGGAGAATAACATATTGGTTTATTGTATGATTGACTCTCCGGATCCGTACGGTTGAGATCTCGTTGCCATGTGAGAGAAGTGAGCAATGAGAACATCCACTCATTTGGTGCGAATCGCCCTGAAACAGTGGCATTCAAACCTCTACAATAAGTTTCGCCATAATTCATCATTGACCATGAGTAGGTACCTTTCAGAGGTAGACATACTATCCGATTCTCAATCTTGTTGATGTAAGCATCCGCTTGGGCATTTGCCGACCATTGGGCGTTGTTAAAATGATATTCTATACCAACATTGTATTGTTTGGTATATTCCGGTTTTAGATTGCGGTTACCTACCTGCGTGTAATATAGGTCGTTTAGAGTAGGAACCCGGAAAATACGCTTGTACCATGCTCTGAATGAGAAACCTTTGATGGAATATCCAAGAGTTACCGAGGGTGTGAATTTGCTCAAAGGATCGGCAGCTCCGGCGTGAGTGACAGTCCAATCTTTGTAGTGTTGATACAAAATTGAAGCAGCAAGCCTGACATTTGCATATTCCGATTGGAGTGCCACAACAGCTTTCTGATCAAGACGTCTGACTGTGTGAAAATTTTTCAAATCTGCTTTCAACCATGACATTCGTGCATCATACCCAACGTTGAACCATACCCATGTCCATGGCATATATGTATAGGCAGCCGAGGCAAATGCGTCCTTCTGCCAATAATGATTATCAACACGGGCAGTATTTTGGTTCTCAGGATAGTCGGTGCAATAACGTAAGTATTCCTGAGTATACTTAGCATTGAACAGGACCTGATGCTTATCCGTAAATCTATGGCTCCAGGAGGCTTGTCCAAACCAATCTGCATCCCATTCTCTGCCAACATTTATGTATTTATCCGAAAGACGTCTGACTATACCTCCGGGCACTCCACGTTCTGAGATGTAGCAGTAGGCATGCATCGATAATCCTTTGTGAAATGCGGCACCCTCTATTCGATAATATTCTATATCTGAATTTCTGCGGATACCGACTGTGTCTTCATATTCTGATTTGTAACGGAATGGATAATCTCCTTTTGAATTGAGATATTCCCCGTCGATAAAACCGCTCCAGTTCTTCCTGCTAATTTGTGCAGTCAAACGTCCTTTGTAGGTATGGAATGACCCTAAAGCTCCCATTACAGATAAAGAATCTGAGGTTGGACGGCGTGTCCGAAGATACACTGTTGCACCTGATGCAAATTCCGAAGCTGATTGACATCTGTCAAGTTTATTAGCATTATAAAGGGAAACTGATTCAAGAGTAGACAACGAGAATTTGCCCAGATCCACTGTTCCGTTTTGCGCGTTAGTTATGCGTATCCCGTCAATGTAAACTCCTACATGCTGTGCCCCAAGTGAACGGACATTAATTGTCTTCAATCCACCGAGCCCGCCATAATCCTTTATTTGAACTCCCGCAAAATATTTTAAGGCATCGGCTATGGATGTGGAGGATAAAGATTGCAATTCTTTCCCGGATAGATTTTGTACTGTTGCTAATGGATGTCGATACGCTGTAACCGTTAGCTCTCCAAGATCCTTAACGGTATCGGTGGATTCTTTTGTCTCTGCAAAAGAATCGAGCGCATTAGTGAATATTAAAATTAGACATCCACAACTTTTTACTATCCTGCAAACGGTAGGTAAAAATCGAAAAATTTTGGTCATGTCCGTAACTTTATGATGCTACTATCAATTTTCAAAATTCGTAACGTGCAACGGACAAAGCCCAAGTCACCAAAACAATAAACCCGTCAACGAAGCTTATGCTCGTTAACGGGAGTTATGGTAGTGAAGTATGATCATGTTTTAATAGCATAATCGGTAATACACCATACTTCTAAATACGAAGTGATTTCTCAGAAGTTGGAACGGAACCAATCTGCTATTTCTCCATGACAGCCGCCCTCCCGCGCACTGCACGAAATATGAAAATGGCAGGTCTTCTGACTTATCCCGGTTATTTCACGCCTTCCCGGTTTTATAAAACCAGTGGCAGGTTGCGAAAAACCTTATTCTATAGCTAATTTAATCATCTATAGAGCGGGACTTACAGCAGCGGGTACTGTTGAGGAATCTCACCTCATTCCCTTTTGATGCTCCTTAATGCTTCCACTCTTGGACAGCAGAGCAACCATTTCACAGGCAAAGTTACACATTTTTTTCTAACTCCACCAAATATATTTATTTAAAATAAGCAATTATGCTTATAATTGCGTAGGGAATAGCTATTTGTCTACTTAATTATACATAGTCTAAACATTTTTTACATAAATCAGTTATTTCCGTCCAGTTTTCATTTTTAATTACCTCAGCTGGAAAGAGTTTACTTCCTATTCCTACACAATATGCACCGGAGTCAAACCATTTTTTTAGATTCTCTTCGTTAGGTTCCACTCCTCCGGTAACCATTAGCCTTGACCAAGGCATTGGCGCAAGTAATCCTTTAATGAATTTAGGTCCTAATACATCTCCAGGGAATACTTTACAAACCTCGCATCCTGCTTCTTGCGCAAAACCGACCTCGCTGATAGAACCGCATCCCGGAATATAAGGAATCTGTCTTCTATTGCAGGTTTTTGCAACATCTGTATTAAAAAGTGGTCCAACTACAAAGCAGGCCCCTAACTGAATATAAAGAGCGGCGGTAGCAGGATCTATAACTGATCCAACTCCTATTAACATCTCAGGACATTCTACTGAAGCATACTTTACAAGTTCTGAGAATATTTCATGTGCAAAATCTCCTCGATTTGTGAATTCAAATGCTCTTATTCCTCCATTATAACATGCTTTCAATACTTGTTTTGAAATTTCACTACTCTTGTTGTAGAAAACTGGAACAACTGGTGTCTCTCCAATCTTTTTTAAAACCTGCAATTTATCAAATTTTGCCATAATACTTTATCGTGTATTTTTATTCTAACGTTGAACGCGACCGTTGTTGTTTCCGTTAACAAGTGCATTTACTTCATCTATAGTTACATGGTTGAAGTCTCCGGGAATAGTTTGTTTCAGTGCTGAAGCTGCTACAGCAAATTCCAACGCATCCCCTTGTGATGACATCGTCAGTAGTCCATGAATTAATCCTCCGGAAAAACTATCTCCTCCTCCAACTCTATCAATAATGGGATCTATTTCATATCTTTTACTTTGGTAAAATTCTTTCCCATCATAAATCATGGCTTTCCATCCATTGCGCGAAGCGGAATAGGATTCTCTAAGAGTTGAAACAACATACTTGAATCCAAATTCTTCTCTCATCTCCTTAAATATATTCATGTATCCTGAAGCTTCAGTTTCTCCGGCTTCTACATTGGATTCCGGTTTGAAGCCTAAGCAAAGTTCTGCGTCCTCTTCATTACCAATACACACGTCAACATATTTCATTAGCGGACGCATTATCTCCTGTGCTTTATCCTTACTCCATAGCTTCTTACGGAAATTGAGATCTACACTGACCGTTACGTTGTGTCTCTTGGCTGCCTCGCACGCAAGTTTTGTTATTTCAGCAGCACTTTCACTGATGGCTGGGGTTATTCCGCTCCAATGAAACCAGTCTGCACCCTCCATTATTTCGTCAAAGTTGAATTCTTCCTGTTTAGCTGTTGCAATAGAGCTTCCCGCGCGATCATAGATTACTTTTGAAGGTCGCATGGAGGCCCCGGTCTCACAATAATAGATTCCGACTCTTTCTCCACCTCTTTTAATATAAGATGTGTCTACACCATATCTACGTAAAGCGTTAACTGCCGCTTGACCGAGTTCGTGATCCGGTAGTTTAGATACAAAAAAAGCCTTGTGACCATAATTGGCACAGCTGACTGCAACGTTTGCTTCTCCGCCTCCCCAAATTGCATCAAAGTTATCAACCTGGATGAAACGGTTGTTTCCCGACGGAGAAAGTCGAAGCATAATTTCTCCTAATGTTACGATTTTTGCCATAAGAAATAAGTTAAAATAGTTTGAAATTTTTATAAGCTACTTCTGAATTTGAAGGCGAAATAACCATATTTTTTCGGGATTTTTAGCCCAATATTGTTTCATTCAATTGTTAGGGATTGCCCGTGGTGTAATAACTTAAATATTAATAATTTAATAAAGATTTTCAAGAGTATGGAATAATTGGTTGACACTTCAAAATGAACCATTTCAATTACCAAAAAAATTCGAGTCCTTAACTTTGCAATTGTTAAAAAATCGGAATTTGATATGTATATTTTTTCGCTAAATGGAAAGGTGGCTTTGGTCACCGGTGGTGTATATGGGATCGGTTTCGCAATAGCTAAGGCACTCTACGAAGCCGGGGCTACTATAGTATGGAATTGTAACACCAAAGAGTCTTTTGAACTCGGACAAAATAATTATAAAGAAGCCGGAATACCGGCAAAGGGTTACCTGTGTGATGTGACCGATGAAGCTGCAGTGCGCTCTATGGTTATGGAAATAGAGAAAGAATTTGGTGCAGTGGATATCTTGGTGAATAATGCAGGTATCATCAAGAGGGTTCCTATGGATCAAATGGATGTAGGAGAATTCAGAAGGGTTGTAGATATAGACCTGATTGCTCCTTTCATCTGTGCAAAAGCCGTTATACCATCAATGATCAAGAAAGGGCATGGTAAGATCATTAACATCTGCTCAATGATGAGTGAGTTAGGACGAGAAACAGTCAGCGCCTATGCTGCTGCAAAAGGTGGTCTAAAGATGCTCACGCGTAATATTTGCTCAGAGTATGGAGCCGCTAACATTCAGTGTAATGGTATCGGCCCGGGTTATATCGCGACTCCTCAGACTGCCCCTTTGCGAGAACCTCAACCTGATGGAAGTCGACACCCCTTTGACCGTTTCATTATATCCAAAACTCCTGCAGGACGTTGGGGAACTCCGGAGGATCTCATGGGACCGGCAGTATTTCTCGCTTCCGACGCTTCCAATTTTGTCAATGGGCATATACTTTATGTGGATGGCGGAATTCTCGCTTATATAGGTAAGCAACCTTAGTTCGGTTAAGTTATGAACTCATATAAAAGAGTACTGCTGAAATAACTTTAATTTTTCTAATGGAAGGTATCTTTAGTTATATAATAGGTTTAGGTGCAGCTGTGATGATGCCTGTGATATTCACCATTTTGGGATTATGCATTGGTGTCAAGTTCGGAGATGCCCTAAAGAGCGGGTTAAAGGTGGGAGTAGGCTTTATCGGTTTATCTATCGTTACAGCCCTCCTTACCTCGGCTTTGGGTCCCGCTTTAAATGATGTTGTCGGAATCTACGATTTAAAACTCAAAGCGTTTGATATGGGTTGGCCCGCAGCAGCAGCTGTTGCATACAATACTGCTGTGGGTGCGCTCATAATCCCCGTTTGCCTTGGAGTAAACCTCCTTATGCTTCTTACAGGTACAACCAAAACCATAAATATTGATTTATGGAATTACTGGCATTTCGCATTTATAGGTGCCGTAATCTATTTTGTCACAGATTCTTTAATATGGGGTTTCTTTGGTGCTATTGTCTGCTATATCATCACATTGACCATAGCCGATCTAACTTCTGCTAAATTTCAAGCTTTCTATAAAGATGTGGATGGCATTTCTATTCCACAGCCATTCTGTGCAGGTTTTGCTCCATTTGCATGGATAATTAACTGTCTCTTAGATAAGATTCCCGGAATGGAAAAATTGGAAATTGATGCTGAAGGCATGAAGAAAAAGTTTGGACTTTTCGGTGAGCCTTTATTCTTAGGAGTGCTGGTCGGTATAGTCATAGGCTGCCTCACATGCAGGAATTTTCATGAGATTGTTGACAAAATACCCTATATTCTCGGACTGGGAATAAAATTGGGCGCGGTAATGGAATTGATTCCCCGGGTTACAGTCTTGTTTATCGAAGGTTTGAAACCGATTTCCGATTCAGCGAGACTCTTGGTTGAACGCAAATTCAACGGAACGGAGAAACTCAATATCGGAATGTCTCCTGCATTGGTGATCGGGCACCCGACAATATTGATTGTTTCATTACTCTTAATTCCAGTCACTCTGATTCTTGCTGTGATTCTTCCCGGAAACCAATTTCTGCCGCTTGCCTCTCTCGCAGGGATGTTCTATATCTTTCCCCTTGTACTCCCTTTCACAAAAGGGAGTGTGTTGAAGACTTTTATTGTCGGGATCGTGGTAATCGTCATGGGCCTTTACATGGTCACAGAGATGTCTCCGGCTTTCACACTTGCAGCCAAGGATGTGTATGGAATAACCGGTGACTCATCGGTTGCTATTCCTGCGGGATTTACCGGTGGCTCTTTAGATTTTGCCGCCTCTCCCCTCTCTTGGTTCATTTATCAATGCAGCGTGAATCTAAAATATATCGGAGCAACGATACTTGTTTTTCTCAGTTGCTTTATGATGTGGTATAACCGGATGAGAATAAAGAAAGAAGTAATTAAGTGATTTATTATTAACCATAAAATTAATATTTATGAAAAGATCTACTTTCATGTGTGCATCTTTCATGCTCACTCTGCAAGCAATTGCAATCACACCCAATTCAAATGGTGTTTATGAAATTTCCAATGCCGCTCAGTTGGAAGAGTTTGCAACAATTGTAAATCACGGTAATAACAAGGCAAACGCCGTACTTACTGCTGATATTGACATGGCCGGAGTAGTTCACTCTGCAATTGGAAACACAAAGGAGACTCGCTACAGAGGAATCTTTGACGGTCAATATCACAGAATCTCCAATTTAATCATGGAACACCCGGAAGGGAGTAATCTTGCTCTTTTCGGTTATGTTGGTGGAGGTGCTGAAATCAGCAACATGGTAATGGATAAGTCGTGCAGATTCGTTGGACAAGACAAGATCGCCGCGTTCGTCGGTCAGGCAACTGAATCAGAGGAGGCCGAAGTGTTGTTGTCATGTCTTGGCAATGAGGCAACTGTGCATGCTTATTGGATTGAAGGTGGACGGGCTGCTGCTATTGCAGGACCGGATGATGAGACCTGCTGTTATATTTTTAAGAATTGCTATAATACCGGAGAAGTAAGGGGAAGTATTGCAGCCGCCATGTCTTGCAAGGCCACGTATTGTCAATTGTTCAGCTGCTGGACTACATTAACAGTTAAAATCCAGGCAACTGCCGATGCAACTCCAACTGATCCGAAAAATGTTCAGCGAAATCTCTACACCCAATATAAGGGTAGTTACGAAGAGAAACCCTGGATGTGGAATTTTACCTTTACCGCTGAAGAAACCGGAACCATCTCTTTCTATCCGGGTCAAGCTGTAGGAATGAAGAAATGGACAACATATGAGGAGAATAAACCATGGGATGATCCTGATGGTAAATATATCACAGGTGTTTATAAAGTTTATCCTTCATGGATGAAGACAGGAGCACTTTGCTGGTTCCTCAATGATTGCACAACTGTAGATGCTGTCTGGGGACAGGATTTAGGAAAAGATCCCTATCCGACATTCCTTCCTGGTCATGGTCAGGTGAAGCAGGAGGCTGGATTCACTTTTGTCAATACGGGCGAAACTGTTGGTACTTCCTCTGTTTCTGAAATTACTTCAGAGGAAATTGCAGGACCTAAAGGAATCTACACTATCCATGGCATTAAGGTTGAGGCTGCCAATGCCCCGGGCATTTATATAATCGACGGTAAAAAAGTTATTGTAAAATAGGTTTAATTTAGGAGAAGTAAGTTCGTGGAATTATATCATATATAATTTCAGGAACTTACTTTGTTTAATTCCATTTTATTATCAGATGAAAACAACATTATCAATCATATTCGCTTTATTGGTGGCACCCCAGATTTTAGGTGCCACCAATTATACTGTTCAGCGCGCTTGTCATCCCGACGATGTGAAGAGTTATGACACAGAAAAACTCCGTTCCCATTTTATGATGAACCATGTAATGGAGCCGAATGCCGTAAATCTCACCTATTCAATGTACGATAGACTTGTATATGGTGGAGTGATTCCAATTGGCGAAACCGTTTCCCTTGAGACAATTGAGCCTCTGAAATCAAACTATTTTCTCGAAAGAAGGGAATTGGGAATTATCAACATTGGTGGAAATGGAATCGTAACTGTTGATGGGAAGGAATATGAACTCAGATTCAAAGATGCTTTATATGTTGGTCGTGGCAACAAGAATATTACATTCAAATCCATAGACAATACTAATCCTGCTAAGTTTTATTTGAATTCCACTCCGGCACATCATTCCTATAAGACGCAATTGGTTACGATTGATGGAAGAAAAGGCTCGATAAAGGCTAATAGATTTCACGCCGGTTCCATGGAAGAAAGCAACGATAGATACATTAATCAGTTGATTGTTTCCAATGTTTTGGAGGAGGGTCCGTGTCAACTACAAATGGGTCTGACTGAGTTGATGCCCGGTTCCGTCTGGAATACAATGCCTGCACATACCCATGATAGAAGGGTGGAATGCTACTTCTATTTTAATGTTCCCGAAGGCAATTCAATATGCCATCTTATGGGTGAACCGCAGGAAAACCGATTGGTTTGGTTGCAGAATGAACAGGCTATAATGTCTCCTGAGTGGTCAATTCATGCTGCGGCAGGAACTTCAAATTATATGTTTATTTGGGGTATGGGTGGTGAAAATCTTAATTATGGAGATATGGATAAGATTTCATATCCGGAAATGAAATAGGTTACTTTTAGCTTAGCTTATTTCATGATATGAACTCAATTTTTTAAATTTGTAGTACAACCAATGATCCGGTACCTATGAATAAATTCAGTAGCCTCTTAATCTTGATGTTGACCGTATTGTTTTCACACGCCAACGTCGTTAAGCCTAAAGATGATTTCATTAATCTTAGAAATATTTCAATCGCAAATGGTTTGAGTGGTAATCAAATTGAGGTAATATTTCCAGACTCGGCAGGCTATATTTGGATCGGATCAGAAGTAGGAATAGACAGATTTGATGGGAATCATTTAGTGTCTTATTCTTTCCCCTCCTCTTTCGGTGAGGATGATTGCAGAATCTTTGATTTGTTGGAACTCCCCGGAGGCCGGCTTTTAGCCGGTTCCTCCAAGGGGATTCTCGAAGTTGATAAGCAGAATAACCGGATTAAGGAATTGAAATTACCAGGTTCTATAATTGGTGTTAGGGATTTAATCTGCGGAGAATCTCCAAATATTATTTGGGCAGGCGCTAAGAATGGTCTCTATAGAATCGATCTCTCTACAATGAATGCAAAAAAGTTTCTTGTAGAACAGAATGCCCTATCTTCGGCAAATGACATACGCGGAATTCATTATGATAAAACCAGAAAAGGGATTTGGATCGCTTCAAAATCGAATATATCATTTTATGATTTTCATTCAGGTAAAATCCAAACCTACAAGAGTGGAATAAAAGATAAATTCCAATCTATCACAGCCTATGGCGATATGCTATATATGGCTACAAGAAACAATGGCGTGTGCAGGTTTGACAAACGCACAAGGACATTTTTACCTCCATTAAATTTCGGAAACAACATAATAATGTCGGTCAAAGCTAAATCCGATGGAAGATTGGTCGTCAGTGTTGATTGCGACGGGGTCTACATTTATTCAATCGGTGAACAGAAAGTTTTGCATCATTATGATACAACCAATTCGAATATGCCCACAAATTCTGTCTATTCCTCAATCATTGATAAACGTGGAATCCTTTGGATTGGCTATTATCAAGCAGGATTAGGCTATACTCCAGTAGTTCCGGCTTTGCTTGAGTTATATTCTACTCCTGTTTTCCCCGAATTGCAGAATAAGGAGGTTCGCTCCTTCGGGATTGAGCCGGGTTATAAATTGATAGGCACACGCAGAGGTTTATATTTTATAGATGAAAATTTAGGCAAAGGGAAACTTTTTACCCGTCCCGAGATTCAGTCAGATGTGATTTTCTCTATTCACAAGTGGCATGGGTTGTATTATATAGGAACCTATAGAGGAGGTGTATACACCTTTAATCCTGCCTCACAAACCCTCTCTCCCCTTTCAGAAGATTCCGGAATGAATAAAAACATATCCTGCTGGGATATAGTTGAAGATGGAAAAGGGAATTTATGGTTTGCGACCTCTTCAGGTGTTTTCATTCTCGATTCAAAAGGGAAATGGAAACATTATACCTCAAGGAACTCCCAACTCCCTTCTGGAAATGTGTATTACATATTTTTTGACAGTACCGGACGTGGATGGATCGCCACTCATACCGGCGTGGCAATGTGGGATGGAAAGGAAATACGTAGTAACTGCTTCCCTCCCGAATTCAAGGGAAATAAACGATATTATTCCATATATGAGGATAAAAATCATACTTTATATTTTATCCCCTCTCGAGGTGATATATTCACTTCAAATCTTGAGCTAACGAAATTCTCCAATCTGAATCTCGACAGCGAGAAAAAAATTGTCGTTAATTTTATGACAGAATCCGGTTCCGGAAGATTGCTTTTAGGTACAAATCTTGGATTGGGGTATATTGAAAAAGGAAAGTTTAATCTTTTAAATACCAAAGGTGTTATCCCTAATTCAATTTTCATGACAGGACGCCCCGTGAGATTCGGGAACACTACATGGATGGGGAATAGCATGGGATTGGTTAAACTCAACAATAATAAGGAGAAGAATATTAATCAAAAGGGGCATAGACAATTATCCTTTACTGCTTTGTTCTCCGATGGGAAAGATATATTCCCTCTTTATAACGATCCGGACGAAAATCATTCAGGAAGTATAACCATCACCGGTAATGAACTTGAAATCGGTGTTTCCGATTTTTCATATGTTAATCCCGAAAATGAAGAAATAGAATATATAGTAGAAGGTCTTCAGAAGAGATGGAAAAGGATTCCGGCCTATGAGAGAATTCATCTTGAGAATCTTAAGGGTGGAGAAAATAGACTTCTTGTGCGCCGTCCCGGAGAACCCGATTCCGAAATATCATTGGAGATTAATGTTAAAAGTAATAGAGCTTTAATCATTTTATTCAGCATTTTAGGTTTAATTTTATCCGGCTCTGCCCTATTCCTGTTTTACAGGAAAAAGTCATACAAGAAGCTAAGTGAAGAGAATGAGCAGGATAAGGAAAAGAAGCGTTATATCTCCTCACACATATCTGAAGATGATTGCCGCGCACTATATGAGAATATTGAGAAAATAATGGCGGAGAAAAAGCCATATCTTAATTCTGAGTTTAAGATTCAGGATTTGGCAAATATGGTTGGAAGCAGCAGTTTTGCATTATCCTATTTGTTCAATCAATATCTGAAGATTGGTTATCTTAACTATATCAATGGTTTTCGTGTTGAGGAATTCAAGAAAATCGTAGCAGAGGAGGGTACGTCAAAATATACCCTCACAGGTATTGCCCTGAAATGCGGGTTCTCATCGCGCGCAAGTTTCTTCAGACATTTCAAATCCAGTACCGGTCTCACCCCTTCTCAATATATAAAAGAAACCCAAAAGGATTAAATGTTTAAGGCTACTTTCCTCACGGAAAGTAGCCTCTACCTAACTACAAACTACATAAACAAATCAGGGTATTAGAGCTTCTCAATATGCTCAAGCATTAACTTCGGATAGTTGGTACAAATTGCTTTAATACGTTTACCATATTTATTGATTGCATCAAAATCTGCGGTCTTGTCAAGGTTAAAGATACTGAATGCAATCCCATTATCAAGATAATCTGTAACTCCAAATCGTGCGGTGGAAGAGAGCTCAGCTACGTTCCCGGATGCTAAGTTGGTCCATGTAATCCCCTTTGAATTATATTTCTCAGGTTCAACGGCAGCCATCCAACCAATGTTGATTCCTGCATCTTTGCAAGCAGCCAAACATGCATCCATCACTGTTTCATTGCTTGTGCATATAAATTCAACCCAATCCTGAATTTCTCTCTCCTTGATGATTTTACAAGCTTCCACACAGGCAGCTATAGCATATGAAGGCTGCGTTGACGGTTCTGTGACATTCTTGATGTCGAGCCAGACTTTCGTACAGCTACCGCGTTTCACCGCTGATTCAAGATAATCTTCGAGTAAAGGAATTTTCTCTCCATTTGACAAAGTAGCTTTTCCGCTTATTTCGGAATAAGTTGCCTCAAAAGGATAATATCCATTTACCTTTCCGTTTCCATCAGCGTGAGCGACAATTACCTTCTTATCTGCCGTGATGTAGATATCGCATTCGGCTGCATAACATCTGAGACCCATCGTGTATTCCAAAGCTGCGATGGAGTTATCAGGAATATCAGCTTCCTGTGCTCCTCCTCTGTGAGCCACTATGTTATTATTGGCGGTCAGAGGTTTAATCTTAATATTCTGCTGATAATTTGGACCGGGCCAATTGGGATCTATATCATCCCCGCAGGAGGTAGCGAGCATCATCGCAATCCCTCCCCAAATTAGATATTTTAAAGAATTTTTCATCATCGTTTTATTCTGGTTTATTAGCTACTTACTACTTACACAAGTCGCACTGATATTTAAGTATATAAGAGAGGCGAGGGTCTGCTGTATCCGTTGGCTTTGATACAAATCCGATATATATTCCATCTGCCCGAACCTTGATTCCTTCCGGTTCAATCGAGCCGTAATATCCCGGAATGATCCATCCCTCTGTCTCCTGAGCTGCCTTTACTAAAGTTCTCGGAACCACAATATTTCCCTGGAGATCAAAGACCGTCACATATGCTATACATTCTTTTCCTGAACCTGTACTAACGGATACAGTATTTCCTTCGAGAAGATATACGTAATCTCCATATACTGCATTTCCCTGATGATCATATGACAATATGTCGGTTCCTTTATTTGGCGCTCCGTTTAATAACTTGAACTGACCGAGAGGTGTCAGATCTGCTAAATCATATCCTTTGACAGTCCTTTTATATTCTTTTCCATCGACTACAGTTGAAACAGCGATATCCTTTTCCTCGAGAGCCAATACTTCATCCAAATCAAATGTTGTTGCCACAAAGAAACCGGCTACGAATGTACCTGCGAAGAATCTGCGATTGTCAAAATCTATGTCGATGATTAATCCTAAATGACCGGTGTAAAAATAGGTTTTACCGGCACAATTTTCATATTTCACACCCGGTTCAAACTCTACCCTGCTCACCGAGAGACTTCCCCAGTAATCTGCTTTCCCATTTTTCTGAGTGCCATTGCTTTGAACCCATATATATGTCTTACCATCCTCATTCTCCTCTACTGACAGAGTGTCGCCATGACCAAAATAGACAAATTTCATAGCGTGGTCGAAACTCCATGCGGGCTCGTTTGCTCCGGGTGCTCGACCAATTACAATCTGTTCACTGTTCTTCTGAGCATAGTATATTTTACCTGAAGGTGCAATATCAAACCATTGCATCACCTCTTTGGGACATGAACAGATTACCTCTTTGCTGAAGAATAGATCTTGGGAGAATGGTTGTCCTAATGATTCAGCTATCTTATGAAGATGTGGTGCCGGTTTCTCAATTACCGGAGTTAGCTCATCCTCCTTATTCTCTTCGCAGGAAGAGAATAAGGTAAAGATTGCAGTCGCGCTAAATATATAACTTAAATATTTTTTCATCTGGTAATAATTTTATTTTGGATTGTTGTTAAATCTGAGTAATGCTTCCAAGAAATAGTAGTCCGCATAGCTAAGAGGTGTGTCAATTTCTACCTTTGCCGGATAATTCCCAACACTATGTTTCAAAAGGAAATTTCCATTTGTACCGGGAGTGGCAAGGTATTCCGGCGACGCCAATTCGCGCAATTGTTTCTCAGCCATAGCAAGAAAATCTTTAGAGAGCTTTTTATCAGGAGTGAGTTCCGAAAGTTTTACAAATGCAGAGGCCATTACGGCAGCTGCGGAGGCATCACGCGGAGTGTCGGATTTGATCTCGACATCAAAATCCCAATATGGAATTCCATCCTCAGGCAATCTCTTCAGAAGCATCTTCCCTATGTTTTCAGCTAAAGTCAGATAATCTTTGTGTCCTGATTTGTCGTACATCATTGTGAATCCATATAGTGCCCACGCCTGTCCTCGAGCCCATGCCGATTCATCCTTATAACCCTGAACAGTGATGTGCTTTCTCGCTTTTCCCGATACTGTGTCATAATCCACAAGGTGATAACATGTGTAGTCGGGGCGGAAGTGATTATTTAATGTGACATCGGCGTGAGTGGTTGCAATATCAATGAATTCCTTACGGTTCTCTCTCTTTCCGGTGTTCATCAGCAATTCAAGGTTCATCATGTTATCTATGATTACCGGATGCTGCCAATCTTTGGTCTTTCTCAATTCCCAGCTCATGGTTGTCCCGCAAGTTGGATTGTATCTTGTTGAAAGTGCCTCGGCAGCATTTTCAAGAGCATAACGGTAATAGGGCTTACCTGTCAATCGGTATCCGTTTCCGTAGCTACATTCAATCTGGAAACCAATATCGTGATTCGAAGTGCAGTATTGCTGAGGAGCAAGAGTAGCAGTGTGTTTCTCTGCCAAGGATTTTATCTCGGGGCGCTTTGTATATTCATAGATATACCACAATTCTCCCGGATAGAATCCTGAACACCATCCCTTGATAGAAGGTGCATAAAGACCATTCTTCTTAGTCCATGAGCGAGGCATCATTCCGGCAGGAAGAACTTTATCCATTGCGAAACAGTGTGTTGCTGCTCTTTCAAAGACCCTGTCACTTAACTCTTTCATAGATTCTTTTGCTTTTTTGACGGGAACAGCTGCTTCCCAATCTTCAGTCATGTCATAAGGCAACTGCATCACGTTTCCCTTTGAATCAGTGAAATAAAGCTTTGATTGTGTGAGCCGTTCAGGATTACCATCTGCCCAGAAACCGTAGAATGGATCTTGAGCTTTTACCGGACGGCGCACATACCCATGATTGTAGCGTGAATTGGCTGTAAGGTTTGATACTCGTTTCCAGGTATTTCCCTTATCCTTGCTCTCCCACATCACTATCTCTCCACCGGAACCCCATTTCTGTGGACCCTCATCTGTCGGCGCAATAACACGCCAGAGATTTCCTTCTACCCACAAGCTCCCTGAGTCATAGTTCATCGTGGAGGTTGTCAAAGTTTTGAATTCCCAATTTTTACCGTTCCAATAAGCTGTGTTCCACTGATAAGGTCCATTCTGAGGTCCGGGTTCGCATCCGCCGCTTGTAAGAAACAGTATAATTGGTTTACCATCTTCAGTGTAATTTAAATCCTTAATATACACATTTCTTCCAATGGATTGTCCATCAAAAACCAAAGCCGGGTTATCCCATTTGGTGACCGGAATTTCTACCTTTTTACCCTCAACTGTTGTCCATGTTTTACCATTGTCAGTGGTTTGAAGATAATAGATATTAGTACGCGTGTCGCAGTCTCCGTTTAGGTGACGATTGAAAGCCGTTGAAATCTTCTTCCCGAAATTGTTGGAAATCTGGTAGTGACCGCTCTTCTTATCGCCCGGCTCCTTGATATCCGCAAGTAATTGTGGCTCTTTCCAATTCTTTCCATCCTTACTTGAGGAGAAATAGAGTTTTCTCCAACCTGTATACTGAGTGAAGTTAAGGAAGAAACCATTTTCAGGAGTATAAAGAACTTGTGGATAAGTCATTGTCCATGTTTTAACCGGCTCAAATGACTCGGTATCATAGGGCTTGGTACTCTTGTAGATGTGCCCCTGTCTTTTCGTGTTTCGACCACTGACGAATACCCAAATATATCCATCTTTATCGATCTGGAGTGCAGGATTATCATGAGGATCCGACACTTTCTCCTTATCAAACACTACGGTTGGCTTACAAACTTTTCCCGTTTTATGATCATAGCATCCTGCCATGCAAAGTAAGTGCTTCTCCTTCTTGGAGGGTGTTCCTCCGTAAACGAAAAAGGTCTTGTCAACTTCCGGGGCATACACAGCCAAGGGAATATGTTTCATTGTATATGTGGCCAAGCCTCCGGAGTATTTGTAACCATACTCTTTCTCTTGTCCAAGAGTGAACCAGATACCTCGGTATCCATCCACTTTTGAATTGTTAAGTGGTTGCGCCTGGATGGTAGCGACGCCTGAAAGCATCGCCACACCAAGCATAAAAAAACCTAACTTATTAAAATAACGACTATTATTAAAAATCTTTATCATTATATTATGTCTTTTACTTACGAGTTGATTTAAAGTCGGCAATTAATATCCGGGGTTCTGTGTGAGAAGAGGATTTTGATCTATCTCTGCCTGGGGGATTGGCCACAGATTTCTGCGTTCAGGAAGCGAGCGGTAAGAGAATGTATAGTCTCTGGTAATATGTCCGTCAAACATTCCATCAAGTTCCTGATATTTTCCCCATCGGCGCCAATCTGAAAAACTGTGTCCTTCACACGCCAATTCGATCATGCGCTCATGCACAATCCTTTCAAAAACTTCCTCCTTATTGTTGGCAGCAAGATAATCCGGACCGGAGTTTATTCCCGGCATATTTACGGAAGGACGTGATCTGACTTCATTTATAAGTTTCACAGCGCCTGCTTGATCTCCGAGTTCGTTCAGACATTCCGCCTGCATCAGAAGCACATCAGCATATCGGATCAGTGGGAAGTTGATCGGGGTATCAGATGCCTCATGAATTAATCCATTCATATTTCCTTCAGGCACAAACTTGCGCCATAGTGCACACAATCTGTCTTTATCAATGCGAATCATTCCACAACCATCCTTTATACTCTTGGCAACGACTAATTCCAAATCTACAGGCTGATTATCATACCATCCGGTATAGTGGGTATAAGGAAGAATAATACTCATGTTCATTCTCGGGTCTCGGGAATTCCACATTTCAATCAGTTTATCCTTCGCTTTCGGATATTTTTTCACACCCGTTTTATCAGTTGTCAGCGTTGCCAAGAATGTTTCCTGCGCCACCGGATAAGGATTGCTGGTGCTGGTACTTTTCTTGCTATAAAATCCGGGAATAAATTCTTCCCAGCTGAAGGGTCTGCCATCTGCCCATTCATATTCCTCAATTAACTTATTGGAGGGGAAATTATAATTCAGACATCCTGTTCCGGCACTTGTATACGTTGAGCGGGAACCAAGGAAAGTTGCTAAGGGCATGCCTATATCCTGACCCACTCCTCCTGTGTTCATTATCAGGAATATCATTTCATCGCAGCTATCTCCGTTGGGGGTAAATAGTTCCGCGTAGTTGGGATATAATGAATAAATATTGCTGTTGATTAATTCTTTGAATGCCTCCGATGCTTCCCGGTAGCGTTTGGAGTAAAGAAGAGTTTTACCCTTCATTGCCAATGCTGCTCCACGAGTTGCGCGACCATAGTTTGAAGCATCCCATTTGTCGGGAAGTATCTCTGCCGCTTCAAAATCTTTAAGGATAAAGCTGATCACCTCTTCCACGGAACTACGAGGATAGAGCATATTGGCATAATCTGTACCTACAAGGAATGTATCATCATAGATTGGTACTTCTCCCCAAATATCTACTAAGTGGAAATAATAGAGACCTCTCAGAAATCTTGCCTCAGCCTGCAGTTGCTCTTTCTTCTCGGCATCTATATCCGCTTGTCCAATGCAATGAATGGCATTGTTTGCACGCGCTATTGCCTCCCAAGTTGCAACCCAACGCGATTTAACGTATGAACTCGAAGCAGTTGGTTTATCGATGGTAAAATCTCGGTAGGAAAGTCCTCCTCCATTTGTGATCTTAGCTTCCGGTCCCAAACCGTCGAACACCGGATACATGCCGAATAAGTCAATATCGTGCATTTTACTGTATACGGCCATTAATCCCTGCTTGCATTGCTCCTCAGTCTTAAAAAATGAGCCTGAGGCAACTTGATAATTAGGTGTTAATTCCAGATCGTAACAAGATGTCAGCACCGGAGAGACAGCTGTTGCTGCAAGTGCCAAAGTTATTATGTTTTTAATCTTCATTTTGTCAAAATTTAGAATGATACATTTAATCCCAATGCCAATTGTCTCATTACCGGATATGAGTTGCCTGTTTCAGGATCAAATCCATCGTAGGACGTGATAGTAAAGAAATTCTCGAGTGAACAATAGACGCGAACCTTTGATAGGTAAGCGGCATTTGTCCATTTCTTTGGTAAGGTGTAACCAATCTGGATGTTTCTGAATTTTATCCAGTCAAGGTTCTGAAGATAGAATGTGCTCGGCTGCTGATTGACTTTTGAACCGGAATTAGGATAAAGTCGAGGGAAAGTAGCATCAGTTCTTCCGGGAACCCATCTTCCTTCAACAACTTTTTCATTTATCATCTTTCCTTGCGCTACAGTGGTGCTCAGATATCCGGAATTCCAATATGTCTTAGCACCGAATGAGCCGTCGATCGTCATACTGAAATCGATTCCCTTCCAGCCGGCATCTATTGTTAAACCAAGATTATATTTTGGACGAGCACCGTCAGAAACGATAGTTCGGTCATTGGCATCAATTAATCCATCGCCATTAATATCCTTGTAAAGAATATCTCCTCGTTCAGGGGTACCCAACGGGAACGGATTCTGCCTTACTCCGTCGATAACCTTGGCATTATCAATAATGTTCATCAGATATTGCATATCTTCATCTGTTTGAAGAATTCTATCTACTACGTAGAGATAATGACAGCTGATCGGGTGACCTTCCCAGATTAAAGTATTACCTGAAATATCGCGGCCATCAACTCCTTTACCCTTATATTTTGTCACACAGTTGGTGATATAGGTAAAATTAGCATTGATACCGTATTTGAAATCATTGATTCGGTCACTCCAGCCAAGAGATAATTCGATACCCTTGTTTGTCACTTCTGCTGCATTGACTGTAGGGAGATCGGCAGATCCGTGCACCAAAGGAGCGGGAAGCGAAATCAAGATATTTGAAGTGCGCTTGTTGAACCATTCAAAAGTACCGTTCAGACGATTGTTGAAAAGACCAAAATCTAATCCAAGGTCTGTTACATAAGTGCGCTCCCAGGTCAACTCTGAGTTAGCTAAAGCGGTCATGTACATACCTGGTGACTTCGTGTCCCCAAGCACATAGTCAAATCCTTTATTTGTATAGAGAGACTGGTATTCATAGTTACCCACGGCATTATTACCCAATGAGCCATAACTACCACGAAGCTTCAGCGTTGTGAGGAAACTATCTGTTAGCGGTTTCATAAAGGATTCTCTTTCGAGACGCCATGCTGCCGATGCAGATGGGAAATAACCCCATCGTTTACCTTTACGGAATCTACTTGATCCGTCGGCTCGTAAATTAAGCTCCAAGAGATACTTATCATCCCAATCAAGATTAATACGCCCAAACCAGCTTGACATTGCCCATTCCGATGATTTTCCGGAGGCAACAGCATCCCCGGTTGTAGCATCGAAATCCCAAAGACTTTGATCGGTCAGATTGGTTTTGGAGGCGTTTGAGCTCAACGATCTGTAAAATTCATGGCTCACACCTGCCATGATATTAAAATCAAATTTGCCGAATCCGTTGTTGTAGCGTGCTACAAGATCATTAAAGTATCTCCAGCTTTGGGAATTATTAATTGTTATCTTGGATTCGGGGTCATATTTAAATCTCACCTCATACGGATTCGTGGGATCATAGTATTCCACAGCAGATGGCTTGGTTCTCTTCGTGGAGTTCAAAGCGTTCATCTGATATGTTCCGGTGATAGTGAAATTCTTGAACGGAGTTATCGTTGCAAAGAAACGTGGACGAACTGACAGAGCTCTTGTACCACCTTCGAGACGATAGGTTCTGGCAATCGGGTTATTTGTAGACACGGTCTGAGGTTCTTCTGGATTCGGAGAGTAACCCATTGTACCATTCGGAAGAACAAAGGTTATGCCCGGTGAGGTGTTACTCGCTGATGAGAAGATGTCATCAACCAAATCTCCACCCGCAGCTTCTCTGTCGGATAGATACCCGCTCACTTGTGCACCGAGGGTCAGAAACTTATTAACCTTCCCTTCTACTCTTACGTTCGTTGAGTATTTCTTAAATCCGGAATTTATGATAACACCCGGATTATCAAGATAAGAGAAAGATGCATATACCTTCAATTTATCGGATCCTCCGCTTAAGCTAACGGTGTGATTGTTTGAAACCGCATTGCGGAAGGTCATCTTGAAGAAATCATTGTTTGGATAGAGGTAAGGATCTGTACCGGAGTTGGTTCTCCAGTCCTCTATTACGTTGGCTGAATAAATATAGTTATCACCATATCCGGCATTTCTGTATCCCTCATTAACGAGATCCATATAGGTAGCATAATCCGTTACAGGATGGATATTCTGCTTAACGGATTCAAAAGATACGTAACCGGTATAGTTTACTGATACTTTTCCGCTCTGTCCCTTCTTAGTGGTGATAAGAATTACTCCGTTTGCCGCTCTTGAGCCATAAATTGAAGCAGACGCGGCATCCTTTAGAACGGAGATGCTCTCAATGTTTTGCGGACTCACTGAGTTGATACCACCTTCCATACCATCTATTATTACCAATGGACTGGAGTTGTTCAAGGTTCCGACACCTCTAATTTTAATACTTGCATTGTCATCACCCGGCTGGTTATTAGACATATTCACTCTGACACCGGCTGCTTGTGCGGTCAATGCCTGAGAAATATTGGAGACCGGTCGGCTTTCCTGGAGTTCCGCTACGTTGATACTCGCTACTGAACCTGATAGGTTCACTTTCTTCTGGTGTCCGTAACCAACCACTACGACTTCATCCATTGTTTTTGAGCCCTCATCAAGCACAATATTGAGATGAGTTTTACCATCAATCTTCACCTCTTTTGTGTTGTAGCCTAAATAGCTGACTGTTAACACATCTTTGGGTTCAGCTTTCAGCGAGAAGGCTCCATCGGCATCGGTGGCCGTTCCTACTCTCCTACCTTTAATCATCACAGTAGCACCGATCAAAGGTTCTTGGTTTGTGTCCGTGACTACTCCCGTGACGGTTATGGGTTCAGCAAACGTCGGTAAACCCGTAATTACCATCAAGCAGGAGATAATCATCCTTCTTAGATTCGAATTCTTCATGTGAAAAGAGTTAGTTTAATTATGTTTTATGTTTATTTTTATTTTATAAGTAGCTGATAAAAATTAATGAATATATAATTGTGAAGTATTGTGGAGGATATTTTTAACTTGAATGACGGAGTTTAGCGGGCTAAACGACTGATTGAAAGTTAAAAATATACCCAAAAGACGAGCAAGGATATATTCACCTGAAAGGCTACTTAAAAAATTTATCATATAGTTAATTTTTAGAAGCTACTTATTCCTGATTCGTACTTCAAGAGGCTGCTGCAGTTTCCTTTGGAATTCATGAAGATAATTCTTCCATTGACTAAATTCTCCGGGAAATTCCCGATTCCAGCTAAACCCCCAATAATATTCCAAAGCTTCATCGGCCTTAAGTTGCGTTGCGCTTAAAACATGTTTATTTTTATTTACTATACTGTTCGTACTATTTTTCTTGATAAGTCCTAACATCGCCTTACCATTATCCTTCCCTTGAGTTGGATCCGAATATGCCAAGATGGATAATGTTGAATCACTATATACTTCCGAAGCGTCCCTGATTGGGAAGCCGGTTACTATGATTGAATTATCAGGAAGGTTACGATACCGGACGATGCATCGGTTCAGATAGTCGTCAGAATCGAGGGTTAAGATCTTCGTTTCCTGAATAGTAACATTTTCATCCAACTTAATAGGATAATAATCTATCCGGCAACTGAACCGTAGAGGTCCATTATCTAAAATCTCACACTTTTCATAGCACCATGAAGGAATCAATGAGTCTTTAAACAACACTGCCGAAGCGCCTGCCCCCAAAGTGGGACCCACTGCATAGCAATCCATTCCCAAACCATGGTCGTAATGGAAACTGATGGACCTTGAGAATCTTTTTGCCTCTTCCGGACTTACTCTCTTTATAGAATCGAGTTTAAGGCGATTCTCTTTGGAAGTAGCATTCTTATATAAAGTTGGGAGGATTAACCTCTTTTGAGTATGTTTGAAGAAGAGATCGTGGCCATAGGCTTTCTCCCCTTTTCTTCTTGTTGAGGGTCCATAGATGCGATATCCACCCTTTTCATTCTCCCACGCAAGATCATCGGCTCTTTGGGGATAGATTTTTCCACTCACTGTGGTGTCATAGGTGTGGGGAACGGAATCAATTAGGAGTTTGAAAACAGTACTCTTTTTAGAATCTACGTCACACTTAAAAATAATCTTGTTGTCATGGGTTCGTTGTGAGGGTATCTCCTCCCCATTTGCATCCTTAATATAGTAAAATGATTTTCCTGTATCAGATATCTTGTTTAGAGGGATCTCTACAATTTCATTTTTCGCATCTACCTCCCGGGGATTATACAATTCTATTGAAGTATACTCCTCGGATCCGGCTTCGGTATTCTCTCCAGTGTTTCCCGCATAAGTGGATATTGCGGAAGCAGGAAGAAGAACTTGAGCAAGGGATAATATGTGAAAAATGCGTTTCATTTGTCAGGTCGGTTTAAATTTGCATTGTAAAGATACGATTAAACCGTTTAAAAAACCTGCAAAACTACTCTTATAATAATCTGATTTAATTAAATGAGATACTAAAGTTATAAAACGTTGAGTAATAATCGCTTCGAATAAAATATCTCAACCGGTTTCAAAAGATTTGATACCTCTAAAAACTCAAAAACTACCTCTATCGACGTCGTTTTGAGCAAGTTTCCTTAACTATGATGAAGGTGACTATTTCGTTACTGTAGGCACGAAGGATGAGGTGCACTATTTTGGAGAAATATACAGAGACGGAATGGAAGTTGATACAGATAAGATTCAGCGAGCTCCGAACCCCGTGTTTCGGGCAAATCCAACATGCCAAAGGCATGTCCCTACATTGTCTAAATATACACGGTGCTCTGCAACCTAATATTCGCTTTGAAACATATTGAATATCTCAGAAAAATTGCTAATTTTGTATTTAAGTGACGCTTATCTGACTTTGAGCTAATTTACTATTTAATTGTTAGATAAAATGACTGCTATAATTAAAGTTGAAGATGTTAGAAGCGCCTTAATATCAGTGCGAGGTCAGAATGTAATTTTGGCATCTGATGTGGCTAAGCTCTATGGTGTGGAAACAAAAGTTATAAACCAAGCTGTAAAGAATAATCCCGATAAATTTCCACAAGGGTTTGTTTATGAGCTTACAAAAAAGAATGGTCTGTTCTAAGGTCAAAAATTTTGACCTTAGAACATCAAACGGGAAAAGGCCATCATCCCAAATATCTCCCTAAGGCCTTTACAGAAAAGGGATTGTATATGTTGGCGACCATATTGAAAAGCGCGGTGGCAACGCAAACCACATTGGCAATAGGCATATAATATGTTAGGATTGTCATAAACCTCCATCGCCAATTTCGCTTACACGGTTACGCTGGGTTACACAGCGCTCAGCACCCTAATATTCGCATTGACCCATATTGATAATCTCAGAAAAATTGCTAAATTTGTATTTATGTAACGTTAATCTGAAAATGACCAATCAGTAAACAAAAAAGTAACCGGCTTCCCGCTTGTCTTTTTCAAGATAAACGGCGCAAGCTTTAGTAACATCCTTGTAGTAGTTACAAGCTTTGGTAACCCTTCAGATGCTATAGGGTATTCTTGCTTATATGAAAGAAATGCGCGCTGACATACCAGAAAACGAAATTTTGGCAATATCGCCCGAATTACTCGCTACTTTGCTCAAAGATCATACCACAAAAGGTAATATCTTTTGGGCAACAGATAACTATGCTGAGCGTGGAAAAGGATATCAGTTCTCTGACCCGATAACGATTGAGGCTATTACAGGTGAAAACGGTTCGGTGATTGTACCACGTGCATTAAAGTCGCGTCAACAGCAACAGCTCCGTAGTCGCGAAATGGCGGAAGTTTTCACTCCCTCCTGGATATGTAACAAGCAAAACAACCTTGTTGATAACGCTTGGTTCGGTCGCGAGAATGTTTTCAATACCGAGGTTGATACTCCTGAAGGTTTGCATACTTGGATTCCAACCAAAGGCAAAGTTGAATTTCCTGAGGGGAAAACATGGCGTGACTACGTAACAGAAAATCGACTTGAAATAACTTGTGGCGAAGCCCCTTATCTTGTCAGCAGATACGACACAGTAACGGGCGAGCCTATCCCAGTAGAACGTCGTATCGGTATGCTTGACCGTAAACTCCGGGTCATAGGAGAAAATACTGGTACATTAAGTGATTGGCTGAAAGCAGCGAAAGCCGCCTATATGAGTATTTACGGTTATGAATGGCAAG
>CAZEJY010000025.1:0-37770 GCA_964512705.1 uncultured Sangeribacter sp.
AAAGCTCTGCATGCTTACTTATCGCTTCTACACGCTGTCAAAGCCAGTCAGCCCCGATATTTACGTATAGTTCTGCAAATATAACACTTAATTCCATAAATATATTGTATGGAGGATAAATTTTAATAAAAAATGGATAAATTCATCGAATCCATCCATTTTTCTTTAAGAAATATGCAATATATTGCTTTATTTTTTCATCTCTTTAGCCCAAGAGTCTTTCAAACCAATTGTCTTGTTGAAGACAGGGTGTTCGGGGGTTGAGTCTTTATCCACAACATAGTAACCGAGACGTTGGAACTGATAATGATCACCAACTTTCAGTCTTTCTGCAAGCCAGGGTTCGATTTTGGCATTACTACGCACTTTTAGTGAGTCAGGATTCAACAACTCACGGAAATCACCCTCTTCAGCACTCGGATTCTCTACGGAGAAGAGTCTGTCGTAATCGCGAATCTCGGCAGTGGTAGCAGTGGGAACAGACACCCAATGAAGCGTGCCTTTTACTTTTCTATCGGAACCGGGGAGTCCGCTGCGGGTTTCTGGATCATAGGTGGCATAAATCTCTTCTATTTCACCTTTATCGTTCTTTTTTATACCGGTACACTTGACAATATAAGCTCCTTTAAGTCTAACTTCTTTGTCTATGCTCATGCGGAAGAATTTCTTAGGAGGATTCTCCATGAAGTCTTCCCGCTCGATCCAGAGTTCACGGGTGAAGGGCATCTGATGTTTACCCTCAGCCGGGTTTTCCGGATTATTGTCCATTTCCATCATCTCTGTTTGACCCTCAGGATAGTTTGAGAGAATCAGTTTTACAGGATTTTGAACCACACTTACTCGAGTAGCGGTCTTATTAAGATCTTCGCGAACAGAGTGCTCAAGCAGTTCAATATGGTTGAGTGCTTCATATTTGGTATAACCGATTCGATTGATGAAGTCCTTGATGGCTGATGGGGTGTAACCACGGCGACGCAATCCTCTCAGGGTCGGCATACGAGGGTCGTCCCATCCGGCAACCAATCCCTCTTTTACGAGCTGGAGGAGTTTACGTTTGCTCATTACTGTATAAGTAAGATTCAGTCTATTAAACTCAATCTGACGGGGACAGTAGCTTTCATCAGCCAATTCCTTTACGAAATATTCGTATAGCGGACGGTGTGGCACGAATTCGAGAGTACAGATAGAGTGAGTCACACCCTCGAAATAGTCGCTTTGACCGTGTGCGAAATCATACATTGGATAAACTTTCCATTTATCACCGGTGCGCCAATGGGGTGTTTTGATAATTCGGTACATGATGGGATCACGGAAGTGCATGTTGTCGCTTGCCATATCTATTTTGGCACGTAGCACCATCGCACCCTCATCAAATACACCTTGATTCATCTTCTCAAAGAGTTCAAGGTTTTCCTCAATCGGACGGTCGCGGAAAGGGGAAGGAGTGCCTGGAGTAGTCGGGGTACCCTTCTGAGCGGCAATCTGCTCACTCGTTTGCTCATCCACATAAGCTTTACCCTCTTTTATCAAGCGAACGGCGAGATCATAAAGCTGTGGAAAATAATCTGAGGCATAATATAGTCTATCCTCCCAGTCATAACCGAGCCAGTGGATATCCTCCTTGATAGCTTCAACATATTCGGTATCCTCCTTTTGAGGGTTGGTATCATCGAAACGGAGATTACATGTTCCGCCGAATTTCTCAGCGGCACCGAAATCCATTATAAATGCTTTTGCGTGACCAATGTGCAGATATCCATTAGGTTCCGGCGGGAAACGTGTATTTAGTCTTCCTCCGTTCTTACCTGCTTCGAGGTCAGCCTTGATCTCTTGTTCAATAAAATTGAGACCGCCTTCATTGTTGACGATCTCCTCTGTGATTTTCTCTTCCATTGGAGATGATTAGTATATTAAAGCGAATGAAAACACAAAATTAACAAATATGAGGTTTGATACAAAATAAAAAAGAGTCTTATTTTTATAAGACTCTTTAAGAAGGGTATCAATTCAGATTAAACGAGGGGCAAGAAATTCCATCCAGAATCTCATAAGAACGAGCAAACTGCAGGATGACATTGAGTGTGCTGTTTCTGGGGGTTGCTCCAGGTTTTTTTGACGGGTGAATTGATGTTGAGTTGTAATCGTTTGTCATAGGCATAGAGAGTTTTTAATAATTCCGTATTAATGTTAATATAACGCTTGGGAATCAGGATTTATTATATAATGAAGTTGTCTAATTTAATCAAAATTTGAGATTAAATTAGACAACTTCATTATTACATAAGTAATGCTAATATAATTTTATATAATCTACATTACATGGTGAGAATAATATCTTTCTCCTCCGCGAGACGACGAAGGTTGATTATGGCATAGCGCATGCGACCCAATGCTGTGTTGATACTTACATTGGTTGCTTCTGCAATTTCCTTGAAACTCAATCCCTGATAATACCGCATGATGAGAACTTCGCGCTGCAATGAGGGGAGTGCTTCAATCAGTAGACGAACATCATCACGGATCTGTTCGGAGATAATAATATCTTCGATTGTATCCTCGCAAAGTTCCTTGCGATTCAAAATATCAACATCATCAAGGTCAGAAGACTGAAGGTTCTCGGATTTTTCCTGCCTGTAATAGTCGATAATGAGATTATGGGCAATTCTGGAGATCCATGCCGGGAACTTTCCGTTTTCGGTGTAACGACCTTGGCGGATTGTTTGAATAGCTTTGACGAATGTTTCCTGGAAAATATCGTTTGCTATGTCTTCGTTCTTAATTATTCGAAGTATGTAGTTAAATATACGATCTTGATGCCTGCGCAAGAGTGCATCAAATGCTTCATTATTGCCGTCTGCGTATGCTTTAACTAATTTCTCATCAGAGAAATTTGTGTAGTCTGCCATTGTCTTAATAGGTTAGTTAGGGTAATTATTTATCTATAGGCGGATTACTTTTAGAGGTTTTGGGTTATTAAATTCAATATTATTATAATTTTGTTAGTTCTATGTCTACAAATCCCAATTAAACATCCTAAATCCTATGGAATGCAAAGTTAATACATTCTCAGTGATTTTTCAAAAAATATTGTATAATTTATTGTTAAAGTTCCCTAAATGAGATATTAAAATATGTAAATCACTTGAAATTTAAAGGATTTATTTAGATGCGTTCAAGGATAAATATGTGCTAATTAATAGATTATATTTGGTGATAGTGGGTAATTGCAGATTCAATAATTTTCATATGACTTCTATACAATTCGCCATAATTTTATTATTTTTGTGTGAATAATAGAATGAAACTATGATTGATGAACTTTTACAGCATAACAGGGAGTTTGTAGAGAGTAAGGGTTACGAGCGTTTTGCAACCTCCAAGTATCCGGATAAGCGTATTGCAATTGTGACTTGTATGGATACGCGCCTGGTTGAGCTTCTTCCTGCAGCTTTAGGATTGCGTAATGGAGATGTGAAGATGATAAAGAATGCCGGGGGGATTATTACGAATCCGTTTGACTCTACCATGCGTTCTCTATTAGTTGCCGTTTACGAACTCGGCGTAAATGAGATCATGGTGATAGGGCACACAGGATGCGGTGTTCAAGGAATGGATGCTAAACACATGTTGCACCTGATGCGTGAGCGAGGAGTAAGCGATGAACACATTCAGTTGATGCGCCATTGTGGCATAGACTTGAATTCATGGTTGCATGGTTTTGACGACACGCAGGAGGCCGTCAGAGAGACTGTTGATTTGATTTCACACCATCCGCTAATGGCTTCAGATGTCAGGGTTGCCGGATATATCATGGATTCGGAAACCGGTAAACTGACCCCTTTTGAATAAAAAGTTGGAGGGTGTATCATAACGTCCCGTCCGGGTCGTTGGCATCAAAATTAATCGGTGTGTCAAAATTTGAATATTTGACACACCGACATTTCTTTATGTTGAATATTAGGCTTTTCTGAGTCTGAGGGCTGTCCAGCCCGCTGGAGAAACAAGGCGTTCGGTTTCTTTTAATCCGAAAGGAGCAGCTGCTTTCTCTATTATCTCGACATCGGATTCATAAAATCCACTTAGCAGCATTTCTCCACCAGATTTCAGTCGCGATGCGTAGCGATCGATATCTTCGGTGATGATATTCCGGTTAATGTTTGCGAATAAAATGTCTGCCTCATTCAATGGTGTAAGAGCTGATGCATCGCCATGAATTATATTGATATCAACATTGTTCAAACGGGTGTGCTCGATAGCATTCAGATATGCCGGTTCATCTATTTCTATACCGTAGACATCAGCTGCGCCTCTCATTTTAGCTAAGATTGCGAGTATGCCGGTACCTGTACCCATGTCAATGACGCTTTTACCATCCAAATCCAGTTTCAGTATTAGTTGCATCATCTGAGAGGTAGTGTCATGGTGACCTGTACCAAATGCCATTTTGGGGTCTATAACGATATCAAACTTTGCTTCAGGAACATCCTTGTGGAATGTTGAATGCACAACACATTGATTACCAATTACGATGGGTTTAAAATAGTTTTTCTCCCATTCTGCATTCCAGTCTTCGCCAACAATATATTCTGAGGAGACTTCAAACTTGACGTCAAAGGGGAAATCCTGAAGAGCCACTTCCGCAATCGCAATAGCATCGGGAGTGGCACGGATATAAGCAGTCAAACCGGAGTCATCCGGTTCAAAACTTTCAAAACCTGCATCTGCGAGAAAAGCAGCTGCGAGATCAGTGATATCCTCAGAACAGGGTGATACGTTGATACGTACAGAATTATAATCGTTCATATGTTTGTGCTAAAAAATCAAAACTCCGATTTCTAATTAGAAAACCGGAGCGAAAGTTATAACATTTATTTTTTATGTCCCCCACGAAACATGGAGAAAACCTTTTTGCCTGTATTAAAAAGTGATAATCCAACCATAGCGTAGTCCAGATAGTTCAGTCCGGATAGAAGCTTCGTCACAACCGTGCCTGTTTTGGTGAGCTTGCCACCTCGGGTGCCACCAAAAATTGAGTGCTCTTTAATCTGGTCCAATTCGTGTAGAATCTTCGCTTTGTGGAATTCCTTTTTCAGGGTAATCATTGCTCGCTTATAGCGTAATTCTTCAATTGAATAACCCTTAAATTCGTCCTCCTTTACTATTGGTAAATTATCGGTTTCGGTTACTTTTACAATAGACTTTTCTGTATTCATATCAGAGGTAATTAAAGGTCAATGTTTATCAAAGAATATTTTAGAAATGAGCCTTGCCACCGGATCAATCAAGAGGGGCTTTCTACATAAATATAGGATAAGAATCAGTATACAGATTACACCTCCTACGCAGAGGTAAGCTAAACCTGCAGAGAGGAAAAGTTTGAATACCTCAACTAAGGAAAAAGCCAACATAATCAAAACTACCATACCGAGTAAAAGACACACAGCACCGATAATGAGGGCTGACATCAGCATGGTTATTTTTTCAGCTGCCGTGAATTTGGCATATTCAATTTCAAGCTTTGCCCATTCGCGGCTTTGAGAGATTATGCTTTTTATTTCGTCTGTAAGATTCTGTTTCATATATATCTACCACTAAGTCGGTCAACAAAACAGCAAACTAAACCCAATACAGTGGGTTTAGTTTGCTGTCTCTGTTAATTTAATCCTGTGCGCCGGAGAGTTCTGCAACGAGTGCATCAACCTCTTCGTCGCTGATTTTGATACCTTTTTTCTTCAGAATTGCACAAATTCTTGCGCGTACATCTGCGCCTTTTTCAGGGGTGAGCAAAAGTGCTGCGCTGCAACCTACGATAGCTCCGCCCAAAAAGGCTGAAATTAGAGTTAAAGCTTTCATCTAATATGATATTAAAATTTGTCAATTAAATATGGTTCTCAATTTGATCCTCGATCTCGTCAACGAGTTCCTCCATTTTATCTTTCTTGAGTGAGATACCTTTCTCTTTGAGGATCTTTGCGATCTTGCTACGAGTGTCCTCACCCTTTTCAGGAGCAATCAAGAGACCTACTGCAGCGCCTGCAACTGCGCCACCTATAACTGACAAAATAACGTGTAATGGTTTCATAATAGTATATTTTTAATTATTTATTATAATCTTAACAAATCAGAATACTCAAGGTTATAATAATCCTGAAGATATTCGATTTATAAGTATAACAATAATAATGTTAATTTAGATTTACAAATAGCTTAAAAAACTGATAAAATTTTTATCTCTGAGCCATCGGTTGAATACCAAGCGCTGATTCATACGCCATTACCCCCTGTTGAGAAAGTTCAACCAATTGGAAGTCTCCGTCGAGTTTTATCATTTTCACATGATTGTCATCTACGAAAGTCATGAATGGTTGTAGTTCACCATCTTTGTCTTCAATCGCCCAGCTGTTTGAGTCCTCAATGAATTCCATGCGCATGGATTCACCTGTAGTCTTATGTGTGATGGTATAGCCTTTGCCATCGCAAGCTATCAGATAACGACCATTTTCTGTATCAACGACTTTTGTGTGCGCAGTCATCGGATTAGAGCCGCTCCAGAATTCGATGGAATTTAAAACAGCTATGTCTATTATGAACGATACCTCATAGACCGGGATAATCCAAAAACAGAAGAAAACAAGTTCGTTGACAAACTTATTCCCGACCTGATTATTCCATGACATTACCTTATTCATCATAGTGAAGGAACCAATGCAAGATGAAAAGCATAATGAACATCCGGCAACCAAAATGGCTGATACAGCGATTTTAAATTTTTTCATTCTGATATATGTTTACAGTGTTAAATTTAGCTACTAATTTAAGAAAAATTTCATGAATAGCCAAGAAGTGAGAGAATCATGGGTGACAAAGCTGCAGTGAATAGACCATTCAGTGTCAATCCCAATGAAGAAAACGCCCCATATCGTTCACTGCGTTCCATCGCAGATGCTGTACCCACTGCATGAGAGGCAGTGCCTATAGAGAGTCCGGCTGCTATTGGACTTTTTACATGGCTTAGTTTAACCATTTGGAAGCCTGCCATGCCACCGAAGATACCTGTGCAAACAACTACGGCGGCTGTGAGTGCCGGAATGCCTCCCATTGCAGAAGATATCTCCATGGCAATAGGGGTAGTCACAGCCTTGGGTGCTAATGATATGATGATATCCCGAGAAGCTCCAAGAAGTTCTGCGACCACTGTAACCGAAACTATACCTATCACGCAACCTATCAGTTCTGAAATTATAAGTGGAAATATCTGTTTCTTTATTGAATTCAATTGCCTGTATAAAGGTACACCCAATGCAACAACCGATGGTTTTAACCAGAATTCGATATAGTGTCCACCTTGGGAATATTTCTCATAAGGAATTCCTGTAAGTTTCAAAAATAGAATTAATATTATAATTGAAAGTAGGATTGGATTGAGAAGAGTCATTCCGGTTCTTTTCTGTAATACTTTACAGAATAAGAATACACCGAATGTGATAGAAATTAATACAAAATTATTCTCTAAAAATTGCATGATTATACAAATATAACACTATTTTTAATTTGTCGAATTTAAATTAAAATACAAAATTCAAAATCGATTTTCTCTGAAAAAATCTGTCATTTGATATCAATAAATCTTACTTAGAAAATATGTTTGGATTTAATTGACTTTTGAACTTTGTGTGCGAGCTGATGGATCCACCCCGTTGAAGCGATAATAATAAATGTGCTTATTACAGTAGCTGCAACAATTGGGAGCCACTGTTCGGCAATTAAGCCGAAGCACGCCATGACTCCAACACCTGCAGGCACGAAGAAAAAGCCGAGATTCTTAACAAAAAAGTCAGCAAGATCTGCGACCCATTTCTCCTTTATCAGATTCGTTTTTAATGCTGTCGCTAAAAGTATCATTCCGATGATGCTTGCCGGGATTGGAATATCAGTCAGGTAGACCACGAGTTCTCCCAATGCCAAAAAGAGGAATAATATTGCAAATTGGAGTATCATATATATCAATTTGATTTTCTGAATTCTTTACAAAATTAATTGTTTTGTTTATATTTGAGAAACAAATTCAAGTTGAAAATCATTCTATTTAAAAGAGGTTTTGAACCGAAGATATGAAAATAAATGAAGCTAAAATAAAGAAGGATATGATGGAATTGTGGAAGAGGACCTTTCATGATTCCGATGATTATATCCGATTGGTGTTTGACCAATATTTCTCACTGTCCAATGCCCGTTTCGTCTATAATGATCTGGCTAACTTAGATAAGAAAGAGGCTCGATCCATACTTGCATCAGAAGGTGTAAAGTTAAAATCAAGTATGCTTGCCATTCCCTACCGGCTGCTTCTGGATGGTAAACGATTCAAGGGAAGATATATGTGTGGGCTGGCTACAGAACCTGAATTTAGGAATCAAGGATTAATGTCCGACATGATCAGGAGGCTTATTCGAGATGCGGAGGATGAGAATTTAGATTTCCTGTTTCTGATTCCAGCAAATGCGCATCTCCGGGAATATTACGCTAAATTTGGATTTGAAAACGCATTTCCCATTTCTATAAATATGCAAATAGAGAGAGGAAATGCTACTTTGTCAAACTCCGTGAGAATTGAAAATTTTAAAACGATCGACTCCTTGATAGAAAAAAATGGATTCTCGGATTCTCCGCTGATTCATCAGATATGTGATTATATTATATTCAAAGAACAATTGAGAGATCCAGGTGGCATTCTTCATTCTTATGTGGATTTAGAGTCTGCCATTAGGGAAGTATTTCTAAGTTCCGGAAGAATATATATGGCAACTGATCCTTTAGGAAGGATAGTGGGAATATTTTTATTATATGAAGGAGAAGAGATAAAGATTTACTATTTTTCCGCCGATTCCAATTTGATTAAGGAGGGTGTGCTTTCAAGGATTAAAATGGATTTTCCCAATAAGAAGGTTATTGTTACGGAACCTTTAAATAGTAAGGAAGATGTTAGTGAAAAGGAGAGTCCGGACATTATATATAAAGGAATGATAAAATTCCTGAAAAAAGGGGGTATCAGTGAAAATTTAAAGGATTATAAAGGGGGAGAACTCAGTTTAATGTTAGATTGAAAATTTTTAGGAGGAAATATTATTGAGGGTAAATTGCAAATCTATAGCAATTTACCCTCAATAATTTTAAGTTAAAAGGCTCTGAGAATTAATTCATAGTCAATGATACGTATGAATGATAGTAAATATAGGATACAGGAGTAAAATCTAATAAATATCAAGCCGCATAATGGGGGAGTGAAAATTTAGGGGAAATTGGTGTAAAATAAAATTGGTCAAATTGGGACATCCATAAATATGCGTGAAAAGTAATGACTCGGTGTTTACAAAAATAGTTATCAAAATTGTAAATTAACAAATCTAAAAAGTAAATTAATATAAAAACGTAAAAGCAGATGTAAATTCAGAGAGGTGCGCCGAGCTTGATTTTTGAGAGATTACAAATGACAATTTCCATATTTAAACGATTAAAAATACTGAATTTTAGTCATTAAATCTTTTTAACATCTAAATTAAATATCTAATATGTAATAATTTAAAGATAAAAATTAAAGATTGCTTTAAGAATTTGAGGTGTATTTTCTTTTTAGTCAACCGGCGGTATGCTTATAAACTGTAACGATATGAATGTGAGAGAATAATTGTGTTAACTTAAAGGAGTATAGAAGATTTGCAATAATGATTGTAAATTGCAAATTACATATTGGATTTTACATTGATTAATTGCAAATAGAAGATTTTACGAAAATAAATTTGATGTTTGCAAATAAATACTTACATTTGCATACTGAATTTTGTAATTGAAAATAGGTACAGAATGGAGGAAAATGTAGCAATTCGTCTAAAAGGGTTCATTGATGCGATGGGCTTAAGCAATTCTCAATTTGCTGATCAGAGTGGTATCCCCCGACCCAGCTTGTCACAGATATTAACCGGCCGTAATAAGAAGATCAGCGATGTCATCGTTGGTCAGATTCACGCTGCTTTTCCACGACTGTCTGTTTTATGGCTTCTATTTGGTGAGGGTGAAATGTTGGTACCTGAGCGTAAGCAGGAATCAGAAGAGGAACCAATAGATGGATTATTCGCTTTAAGTGATGAAATTCCGAGTAAGATATCGGATGAGAAGAAATATTTGAATCTCGCGGCGTTAAAGGAGCCATCAAATGTGGGTTTACCTCATGTGAATAAAGGAGATATGATTGATTCAAAAATCTCCGATTTACAAAGCCAAATAGAAAAAATGCGTAAAAATCCCCGTAAAGTAGTCCAAATTACGGTATATTATGACGATTCTACCTTCGAAACCTTTTTTCCAAGGTAAATTTGCGCCTTTTATTCTCTCCGCGTTACTCCCTTCGCGAAAAAATTTATTATTTAATCCTATTTAACGCGAGATATTGAGAAAGAAGTCTATCTTATTATTAGCACTTCTTCTTAACCCTTCTTATTGTTTAAAAAGTCAAGTCTCTCCTGCATTTTCGCTTCTGAAGGATTATTGCCGGGAATCCAAAATTTTGAATTAGCCAGTTCCTGGGGAAGGTATTCCTGCTGAACATAATTATTTACATAATTATGCGCATATTTATACCCTTCATGATAGCCTAAATCCTTCATTAATTTTGTAGGTGCATTTCTTAAATGAAGTGGAACCGGTAGGTTTCCTTCCTGTTCTACGGCGTCAAGAGCTGCGGCAATAGCAGCGTAAGCAGAATTACTTTTAGGAGAATTTGCCAAGTATATAGCGCATTCAGAAAGGATAATTCTTCCTTCGGGCCATCCAATTTTCTGTAGAGCATCAAATGTGGCATTGGCGAGGAGCAACGCATTAGGATTAGCCAGACCAATATCCTCTGCAGCAAGAATCACAAGTCTACGGGCTATAAATGCCGGGTCTTCACCACCTGCCACCATTCTTGCAAGCCAGTAAACAGCAGCCTGCGGATCACTGCCGCGTATAGATTTGATAAAAGCTGAGATAATGTCGTAATGCATTTCTCCGTTGCGATCATAAGCGGCAGGATTCTGCTGTAATCTTTCCGTCACTATCTCATCATTTATAATGACAGGTTCACCTTCGGGGGTAGATTGCTCAATCAAATCAAGAATATTCAGCAGTTTTCGTGCGTCTCCTCCGGAGAAACGGTATAATGCATCTGTTGATTCAATTTTAACTTCTCTCTCTTTGAGAATATCATCTTTCTCGATAGCCCTGTTGAGTAGTGTTTCAAGATCCTCTTTCTCCAGAGGCTTAAGCGTATAAACCTGAGCACGGGAGAGAAGGGGTCGGATCACTTCAAAAGAAGGATTCTCGGTAGTGGCACCAATAAGGGTAATGGTACCCTTTTCTACCGCTCCGAGTAAAGAATCCTGTTGAGATTTGTTGAATCGGTGTATTTCATCGATAAATAGGATAGGGCGTCCCTTGGTAAACATACTCCGTGCATCGGCCTCACAGCGTTGTATCACTTCTCTCACATCCTTTACTCCGGAAGTGACAGCACTTAGAGTATAGAAAGGGGATTCAGTCTGGGCGGCGATTATTTTAGCCAATGTAGTTTTCCCCACTCCTGGAGGGCCCCATAAAATAAATGAGTTTACTCTACCGGATTCAATCATTTTACGAATGATTCCGTTAGAGCCCACAAGATGTGTTTGACCGATGTAGTCATCAAGTGAGGTCGGTCGGAGCCTTTCTGCAAGTGGAATATTACTCATTTATATACAAAATAATTAAATATTTATTCTAAATATTATATCCGGATTTCTAAATTGAAATGTATATTTATAAATAATAAAATGCATATCTATGAATTCCGGAAACACAATATTTATCTTGTTTGTAGAATTTCAACGAGCTTGGTTTTATCAAGTTCTCCCAAGTTGTATACAACTACATCGCAGAAAGGTTCGATTCTTTCTGCAGGCAATGTTCCTGCCACACCGATAACATATGAGCCGGATGCCTGACCAGCTCTTACACCCTGAGCCGAATCCTCTACAACTGCGCAATTTTTAGGATTAAGACCGATTAATGATGCAGCGAGAAGATATCCCTCCGGATCCGGCTTGGACTTGGTTATTTTGTCAGCGGTTACTATTGTGGTAAACATGCCCATGAGCTCAGGAATTTCCTCATTAAGATGACGCATCTTTTCATCGTCACTGCTTGTCACGAGAGCTCGGGGAATATCCTTATCTATAAGCCACTGAACAAACTCCTTTGCATTTGGGAGCCATTCATAAACCATCTTATTCTCGAGTTCATGAAGTAAACTGCGAACATCGGCATCATTATTAGGGAAATGAGTTGCGATGATGTTATCCAAAGTCATACCTTTGATTTTGGATGCAAATTTATCAATCCCGGTAGGAAATCTACTCTCAATCTCACTCCAAATCTTAGTATACTGTGATTCAGAGTCTATCAGAACTCCATCCAGGTCAAATAGGAAGCCAATTTTGTTTGTCATAGCTCAGTTAGATATAGTGTTATATATGCAAAATTAGTCAAATTTGTGAAAATATAAAGAATCTAAACTCTCTAATCGGAACGAATTTATTATTTTTGTAGACATGATATCGGATATAACTCTAAGACTTAGTCCCCGGGAGGCATCTATGCCCAATAAAATTGAGGAGATGATAAAAAGAACACTTCCTCATAACGATGGCAAAATCAATGAATATAGGGTTTTAAAACGCTCTATAGATGCCAGAAAGAAAGAATTGAAGATTAACCTTTCAATTCGTGTTGCTACAGGAGACGACATCCATATTTCAAGTGATTTCAAAGAGGTTGAATTTAAACCTGTGAATGACGATGCTCCTGTTGTTATCATAGTCGGAGCGGGCCCCGCCGGTTTGTTTGCAGCATTGGAAGCAATAAAATCAGGGTGGAAACCAATTGTTCTTGAGCGAGGAAAAGATGTTGAGAGCAGAAGAATAGATATTGCCAATATCAGTCGAGAGGGTAAGATTAACCCTGTTTCTAATTATTGTTTCGGTGAGGGTGGAGCTGGTGCTTACAGTGATGGTAAACTTTACACCCGCAGTAAAAAGAGAGGTAATAACCGGGAAGTACTTCAACTTCTTGTGCAACATGGAGCTAAAGAGGATATACTGATTGATGCACATCCTCACATAGGTAGCGACAAGTTACCTAAGGTTATTAAAGGAATAAGGGAAACAATTATTAAGTGTGGAGGAGAGGTACACTTTCTTTGTAAAGTTGAGGAGTTATTGATCGTAGACAATACTGTAGTTGGAGTTCGAACTGCAGAAAAAGATATTTTTGGCGATGCTGTAATTCTCGCTACTGGACATTCAGCGCGTGACACCGTGAAGAGTCTACATGCTCAGGGTGTTAAAATGGAGGCGAAGGGAATAGCCGTTGGCGTAAGATTGGAACATCCACAGGAACTAATAGATAAGATTCAGTATCATTCAACCGAAGGACGTGGTAAATTCCTTCCTCCCGCGGAATATAGTTTCGTCAGTCAGGTAGATGGCAGGGGAGTCTATTCATTCTGTATGTGTCCGGGTGGGGTGATTGTTCCCGCCGGAAGTCAGGATGGAGAATTGGTCGTGAATGGTATGTCGGCATCGGCCCGTGCCGGAAACCGTGCCAATTCCGGAATGGTAGTGGAGATACGCTCAGGTGATTTCAAGGAATATGAGAAATTTGGGGAATTGGAATTGCTTAAATTTCAGGAAGATCTCGAAAGAAAGTTTTATAAAGAATCAGGGGAGAGCATAAATGCTCCTGCACAAAGAATGGAAGATTTTGTTAAAGGGAAGACCTCTAAAACTTTCCCTGCTACTTCATACGCTCCCGGAATTCATTCAGCCGATTTTGCACAACTTTTCCCCTCATTCATATCTGACAGGCTAAAAAAAGGATTTCAGGATTTCGGGCGTAAGGCAAAAGGATTTCTGACCAATGATGCAATACTTGTAGGATTAGAGTCCCGTACCTCCTCACCGGTACGCATACCGCGGGATAGGGAGAGTATGGAGCATCCTGAATTGGCACGTTTATATCCGGTTGGAGAGGGTGCAGGATATGCAGGTGGTATTGTATCGGCGGCTGTAGATGGTATGCAGGCAATGAAAGCCGTTTGCGTTAATCACAGCCAAGGTGTTAAGGCTAAGAACTGATATTACACAGCGATCAACGATTGAAAATTAGAAATAGTAATATGGCAACGATATTAAATATAGAAACATCCGGTAAAATTTGCTCTGTAGCGCTTACACGCGATGGTGTGCTTGAATACAATATTGATGACAGGGAGGGGATGAAACATGCAGAGCGTCTTGCTCCATTTGTAGAGAAAGCACTCGCGGAATTGAAGAGAAAGGAATGGACTCTCGATGCAGTAGCTGTTAGCATAGGTCCCGGATCATATACCGGTTTGAGAATAGGTTTATCTCTGGCAAAAGGTCTGGCTTATTCAATGTCAGTTCCGTTGATTGGGGTTAACACACTTAAAATATTGGCAGTAAAAGCAATGTTTGGAAGTCACATGTTTACAGGAGAGGAATTGCTTGTGCCAATGATAGATGCCCGACGCATGGAGGTTTTTACCGGTGTCTATGATTTCGCTCTCAATGCTCTGCAGCCTGAAGGCGCATTGATACTTGATAAGGATTCCTATGGAGAATATTTAAAGGATAAGGAAGTTTGGTTCATGGGTGATGGAGCAGAGAAAGCTAAGGAGGTTATAGATGGTCCCAATGCACATTGGATTGACGGATTGTTGCCTCAGGCAAAAGATATGTTGGCACTCTCAGAAAAAGCATTCCGTGAGAAAGACTTTATTGATGTCGCGTATAGTGAACCTGTTTACCTGAAAGAATATCAGACCACAACTCCAAAAAAGATGTGCTGATATCAGTAGACTTACTTATTTTTATTATTTTTGCATATTATGATACCATATAATACGGAAATGAAACCAATTGCGCTTCCCGAATTTGGGCGCAATGTGCAGTCAATGGTGGAATATTGCCAAACCCTTCCCACACGTGAGGAGAGGAACAGTTGTGTGCAATCCATTGTGAAGATTATGTCGAGTATGTTTCCTGAATTAGTCGGGGAGAATAGAAATTGTCTCAAAATCTGGGATCAAATTAATATTATATCTGAATTTCAGCTTGATGTTGACTTTCCTGAAGGGGTTGTGACCGCTGAAAGGATGAATCCAAAACCAAAGAGAATACCCTATACTTCTTCAACCATGCGGTATCGGCACTATGGAAAGAGCATTGAAAAGATGATCGATGTGGTTGCGGATATGGAAGATGGAGAGGAGAAAGAAAAACTTATTTCATTGATAGCGCATCATCTCAAGAAACTTTTGCTAACACATAATAAAGAGGGTGTCGATGATGCTAAGGTTCTCCGTGATCTTCGGGAATACTCTAAGGGTAAGATTGATCTCAATCCCGAAACATATCTCTTACACGAATTCAAGGATGTGAGTCAACCCATGCCTAAGAATTCAAAGGGAAGAAAGAAGAAATAAATGAATAGCTGTTTGAAGAACAGATTCATTCTTAATTATCACTAAAATTAGCATCGAGCTGCTGTTATGAGCACATTTATTGTTGAGGGAGGACACCGCTTAGAGGGAGAAATCAGTCCAAAAGGAGCAAAGAATGAAGCACTTGAAGTAATCTGTGCCACGCTTCTTACGTCTGAGAAGGTAGTTATTTCCAATCTTCCCAGGATTTCTGATGTGATGAATTTGATTCATCTGCTATCAAATCTTGGGGTTAAGACCCGGTTTATCTCTGATTCAGAATGTGAGTTTCAGGCTGATGATATAGATATCAACTATATTCACACACCTGAATACCGCAAACTTGCCGGCAGTCTCCGTGGCTCTGTAATGCTCTTAGGCCCTCTCGTTGCAAGATATGGTGAAGCAGTTCTTCCGCAACCTGGTGGCGACCGTATTGGACGTCGTCGACTTGACACCCACTTTATCGGCTTAGAAAAATTGGGTGCGGAGTTTGAGTTCTCATCAGTAGAAAATCTCTTTAATATCAGCAGAGGGGAAAGGCGATTGAAAGGTTGCTACATGCTATTGGATGAAGCTTCCATCACCGGAACTGCCAATATCATCATGGCTGCTGTATTAGCCGAGGGGGAGACTACGATCTACAATGCTGCTTGTGAGCCATATATCCAGCAACTTTGTAAAATGTTGGTCAGAATGGGAGCTCATATAGAGGGTATAGGCTCAAATCTTTTACGTATCGAAGGGGTGGATAAGCTGGGTGGAACAACACATCGTCTACTCCCTGATATGATTGAAGTCGGTAGTTTTATTGGCATGGCGGCTATGACTGGATCGAACCTTTTGTTGAAAAATGTAGGGGTAAATGATTTGGGAATGATGCCTGCAGCTTTTGAACGTATCGGAATACATCTTGAAATAGAAGGTGATGATATTCGAATAGATCAGAAAGAGATCTACAATATAGAAAACTTTATTGACGGGAGCACCATGACAATTGCTGATGCTCCGTGGCCCGGAATTTCCCCTGATCTTTTGAGTATATTTTTAGTGGTATGTACTCAGGCAAACGGAAGTGTGCTTATTCATCAGAAAATGTTTGAAAGCAGACTATTTTTTGTTGATAAGCTCTTGGATATGGGGGCAAGAATTATCCTCTGTGATCCCCACCGAGCAGTCGTAATCGGTTCGGGACAGTTTAATAGCTTACGATCGACAGAGATGGTTTCACCTGATATTCGTGCCGGTATTGCCATGCTGATAGCAGCTATGGGAGCAAAAGGTACGAGTAAGATTCATAATATAGGCCAAATCGATAGGGGATATGAGAATATAGACCTTAGATTGAACAAGTTGGGGGCAAAAATCATTAGAATTGATGGATAGTTAACATCAAATTATTGATTGTATCCCTGTAGAGGATATGGTGATGAATAGATTATATGATTAATAAAGATAGGATAACTGAAATAGGTAAGTTTCAAAAGACCCATGCATTAAGAGGGGAATTGAACGCAATTCTTAATATAGATGAGGGATATGTTGAGGATGGTAATCCCCTGATTATAGAGATAGATGGAATTCCCGTACCCTTTTATGCCGAGTCAATCCGACCAAAGGGCGCAACTTCTTACTTGATAAAAATAAAGGGGATAGATGATGTTGAGGAGGCTAATCAATTGGTGAATAAAGAGATTTTCGCTTTGAGAAGTAACCTTGACGACTATATCGAAGAGGGAGATATGCTTCAGGATGATCTGATAGGGTTTGAAGTTGATGATGAACATTTCGGACGTATTGGAACATTGGAATATATTGATGACTCAACACAAAATGAGCTACTTGTAGTGAAAACAGATGAAGATGAGGAGATCATGATTCCATTGGTTGCTGATTTTATTAAAGAAATAGATGAGGAGAATTCACTCATTATTACCTCTTTGCCGGATGGATTGGTTAATCTTAATAGAACTCTGCAAGAATAAGAGGTATTTAAATTCACATTCTATGAATATTAAGAAAGTAGGACTGATAATATTGATGGGTTTGGTATCGTATACTGCCCAAGCCGATAAAAAGAACGCAAAAGAGGAGCAGCTTGATGAATTATCTTTTACAGAGATGATCAATTCAGTTCCTTTAGATGCTAAGAGTGCTGTACTGATTAGGAAATTTCAAGAAAAGGAGGGACTTTCGAGACTTTACAAGAAACCCTACGGGAATAATGATGGTGCCGGAGTACAGAAATATCGTAATAAAGAGGTGCTGTTATTAACAATCCCTGCCTCTCTACTCTTTGCTCCTAATGAATTGGAATTGAAAGAGGGTGCGGAGAAATATTTGGCTCCGATCAAACGGTATCTAAAGGAACCGGATATGTATCGTGTTCTGCTTGTTATGCATACAGATAACACAGGGTCGGAATCTTATAGGGAACAGATCACCGAACAACGTTCTACTGAGGTCTACAAATGGTTTGTAAATCAAGGTTGTGATACAAGTCATTTATTCTCATACGCTTATGGCGATGAGATGCCCTTGGTTCACAATAACTCACTCTCTAACCGCGAAAAGAACCGCCGTTTAGAGGTTTATCTTGTACCTGGAAAGAAGATGCTCGAACAGGCAAAAAAAGGCCGAATAGTCTTCTGAAATTCTCGAGAAACACGAAAATCTCGAGGAACTCGGGAATCTAAATTAGCTCGAGCAACTCGAGAAGCTCGAGGAACTCGGGATACTCGATGGTAAAATCCTAAATCGGTTTTATTCCGTTGCAACGCGGATAATCACTGCAACCCCAAAATTCACGACCCTGTTGCTCTCCTTTCTTCTGCATCCTCTTCAGCATAGGCTTTCCGCATTTAGGGCATGTAGGAGCTCCTGCTCCTAAGGCTTGGACTCTTCTTGCCTCCAGTCTGTCCGCAGTCATATTTTCACTAAAGCCACCGTGCTCGGTAAAGGTTCCATGGCGACCCTGTAACTGATACTGAAGCATCCTATTCACCCTTAAGCAAAGTATCAGCAGAGCGTTGGCTACGACTACTGGATCTGCGTGAGTTAGCCAAGGATCAAATTTGCTTTTCTGGGTTAAGATATGTTTTGCGGCATCCCTTAGATAGCTATTGGAGTAATTGGGAGGATCTAAACGCATTTGCCAAATAGCTTCGCGGTCTTGATGACCAATACTCCATATATCGGCTCTGCGACGTAGAATAAAGTTGAAGATGTCACCTTGGAGTTCATCAATACTTGCTCTTGCCACGTCCAGGAGTCTCATTTCAGTTTCTATGGAAGTAGAATGTCGGGAAGAGCCTTCGGCTATATTGGCGACCCCGGATCTGGCGGCCATCACCATTTGGTCGTAAAGTCTTCGTCCCGGGTCAATACGATAATCAATATATCGGTCGCAGAACTCTTGAGTTGCGAGTTGAAGAATATTAGCTAAAATCCAAGAATCCAACCAATAATAAGTTTGAGAAAACGAAATTTCTACTCCCATAACATACTATACTTTATTTATAGCAAATTAAGTGTCTCCAATATAATTATTTTGAATAAAGCGCTGAGTGTTATCTCTATGCAAATACATTACCTCAGCACAAATATCGTAAGAATCCTCGGTATATGCAAAAAAATCGTCCGAAATGATAGCCATCCTCCAAATATTAAAGAGCTATCTATGAAAAAAACTGAAAAAATATTTTTGGGCGACATAAATTGTCGCGGTCGAATATTAATTTTGCTGTATGAATAAAAACATGGGACGCATAATGCGTTATATATTGATTGCTAATTTCCTATATTGCAACGATAGATACCTTCCATATGAAGATATTTATCGGTATCTGAAGCAGCAAATGGGATTTAGAGGCTATCCGGAAATAGGCTTGGATATCAGAACATTCCAACGGGATATAAAGGATATTCAGGAAATCTTTGGAATATCTATCAAATATAAGCGAGGTAAGGGATATTACATAGAATTGATCGATGACACGGAAACTATCAAGTTTGATCAGCTCTTATTGAACTTTGATCTCCTGACATCCGTGGGAGCAGATTATATGTCGATGGGATATATTTTACCCGAGCATCACCGTCCAAAGGGATACGATAACATATATCCTTTATTCGATGCGATTAAAAACAATCTCGTGGTTAGATTCAATTACACGTTATTTCGCAATGGTGAAAAGAAAATCTCCAAGGAGGTCAAACCTTATTTTCTGAAGGAATCACTCGGTTTTTGGTATCTTATATGCATGAATGAGAATAACGAGCTCAGGGTTTTGGGAATAGATAGAATGAGCAATCTATTCACCACCGGGAAGAGCTTTAAACGCAGAAAAGATATTTATTTTTCAAAGATGTTTTTGCATAGTTACGGAATTTGGGATGATCCTAAGTTGCCGGTTGAGGAGGTAGTATTAAGCTATACTCATCTCGACGGATCATTTTTGAAGTCTGTTCCATTGCATTCATCACAGGAGATATTGATTGATAATGAAAATGAATTTAGAATAAGACTCCACGTAAAGATTACAAATGATTTTGTAATGGCATTGTTATCGAGGAGTGAATCTTTGACAGTGATTAAGCCCATGAGTCTTCGTAAGCGGATTGCCGATATATACAGAGATGCATTAAAGAGAAATAGTTAACATTAAATAGTAACAGATAATATGATTGTTCAGAAAGTTTTCGGGATAACGCAAATATCAGAGGGCACTGCTTTTGAATATCGTATTGTCCAGTTTCTTCTTTATCTCGGGATTGTAGGATATACCATATTGTGGTTTGTTTGTATGTTTTTATGGCCGGTTTATTACTTTTATAAACTATACAGATTCCTGAAGCATGATGAAAAGATGGGTGGTGATGATGAAGGATACTATCCTTGGGGTGTTAGATATGGATGCATCTGGAATACACTCATATTTATTGGTTTGTATGTAATAATGCCCTTTAAGATAGTAGAAGCCAGCAACAAGGAACAGGCAGAGCGGGTAAGAACATACAAGCCCAAAACGGAACAAATGTATGTAAAACCTTATAATCCCTATGAGATAAAAACCATAGGTAACACAAATGGTACGGCTTATAAACCAACAGAAACTCCGCAGCTAAGTAGTCGCCGTTCTAAAGACAGTGAACTCGATTATTTTGAAGACCATTATGATGGTTATTACGATGATCCGGAAGATGAGCTGACATATCCACCTGAAATATTTGATTTTAATAGAGATTAATGTTAAGTTTAAGTATTATAAATAATTATGGAAGAAAATAAAAGATTTATGATTAGTGAGAATGTAATTAATGAGTTAGCAGGAATTGGCTTTCGTGTTGATGGGTATGATAATGTTAAGACATTATTAGAATCAATGAACCGGGACCGTATACCTAAAGTAGGAGGTGTTTATGCAATTATTATCCCTAATAAAGAGACACCTAAATTTAAAGTTTGGGAGTTTGGTGCTTCTTATACGAAAAAAGATAGGAAGACGAAAGCAGAAAAAGTTCATCCCTTAATGTATGATACTGTTGAATTGGCGCAGTCCTGGGTTAAGGATTCGAATATTATTTATATTGGTAAAGCAGATGATTTACATAAAAGATTAACCGATTATATCAGGTATTATCTGAGATTAAAAGAGTGTCAAGTTTTTAAATCTAAATATAATCAGGTTGCACATCGTGGCGGACGTTCCATATGGCAAGTAGAAGGTGCGGAAGATTTCATGGTAGTCTGGATGAAGACGGACTCAAACGAAAATCCAAAGGATGTGGAAAGTGCATTGATAATTAATTTCAAAAACGCGCATGGCAATTGTCGGCCATTTGCGAATAAGAGAGATTGAATTTTTTAAAGTTAAGTAGCTGAAAAAAATTAATGAATATATAATTGTGAAGTATTGTGGTGGATATTTTTAACTTGAATGATGGAGTTTAGTGGGCTAAACGACTGATTGAAAGTTAAAAATATACCCAAAAGACGAGCGAGGATATATTCACCTGAAAGGCTACTTAATAATTTATCATTTAGTTAAGTTTTAGAAGCTACTTAAAAATAAGTGTTCACCCGGGGTAATTGCTATGTGTAAAAGCTCCGGGTGATTTCATTTGTTACAATGGAGACTGCGTGACTTATGAAGTTCATTTAGACGAGAGATTAAAGAGGGTTGAATGGTGGGCGTTGAAAGTGAATTTTAACATTGAATAAGAATAGTTTTGGAATAATATTTGTTAGATATAATGCGTTGTTTAATGAGAATCTCAGGGAATATTTTTATTCTTTTGAGCATTCAAAACGGACACGCCTGTTGCAGATGATGCAATAATTGTGTAACTTTGCAGTAATTTCCGTCAAAAATATGAGACAATTAAAAATAACCAAATCCATCACTAACCGCGAAAGTGCTTCTCTTGACAAGTATTTACAAGAAATAGGTCGAGAGGAACTTATTTCGGTGAGTGAGGAAGTAGAATTGGCACAACGAATTAAGAAGGGCGACCAAAAGGCTTTGGACAAACTGACTCGCGCAAATCTTCGTTTCGTTGTCTCTGTTGCCAAACAATATCAAAATCAAGGATTGAGTCTGCCGGATTTGATTAATGAAGGAAACTTGGGATTAATCAGGGCAGCAAAGAAATTTGATGAAACAAGGGGATTCAAATTCATATCCTATGCAGTGTGGTGGATCCGCCAATCAATCCTCCAGGCACTTGCAGAACAATCAAGAATTGTCCGTTTGCCATTAAATCAAGTTGGCTCCTTAAACAAAATTACTAAGGAACTTTCAAAATTCGAGCAGGAGAATGAACGTCGTCCTTCTCCCGAGGAATTGGCAGAACGACTTGATATGCCGGTAGATAAGGTATCAGATACTATGAAGGTTTCCGGCAGACATATTTCTGTGGATGCTCCATTTGTTGAGGGTGAGGACAACTCCTTATTGGATGTTCTTCCTAACGATGACAGCCCAATGGCAGATGCCACCCTGAATCAGGAATCCCTTTCAAAAGAGGTTGACCGTGCACTGAAGCAACTTTATGATAGAGAAAGAGAAATTCTTAAGATGTTCTTCGGTATCGGATGTCAGGAGATGACACTCGAAGAGATCGGTGCCAAGTTTGATTTGACTCGCGAGCGTGTTCGCCAGATAAAAGAGAAAGCTATTAAACGTCTGAAAGGTCAGAAGAGCCGTCATCTGAAGAGTTATCTTGGAGAATAAGTCTCCAGTCCCCAAAGCGGTAACAACCCTCTTAATTGGAAAAATATGAGAATTAATATCTCAAAGTCTAAAGCACTTGCACAAAGGTTATCAATCCTTAGTGCAAGTGCTTTGCTTTTTACTATACCTCTTAAGGCTGCAGAAGTAGCAAAAGGAGATAGTACATTTGTAAGACAACCGCACGAGAGTCTTTTCCCTGAACGCAGTAAGAATCTTGCGAACTCTCATTTTACATGGGGTGCTGAAGCAGGAGCATCTATAGATCTCACCGGGTATGATATGTCTACTATTGATCTTGATGTATTAGTAGGATATAAGAATAAGGCTATTCGGATGGCAGGAGTCGGTGTCGGAGTTCACAGAAGCGTTCAGATGGGTGATAATTTCATTCCTATCTATGCTACGATTCAGACTTCATTCAGAAGTAAACCATCTCTATTTTTCCTTTCTGCAAAAGTGGGTTACTCCTTTAACACTATAGATGATTCGCCTCTTTTTGGGGATATGATGGCATCTTTAGGTTGCGGTGTAAATCTCTCTAAAAGTAAAAGAGCAAATACTTATATTCTTCTTTCCGGTGGTTATCGATATTTTAATAATCGGCACATTCAGGAATTAGAGCGAATAGATCGGCATTACGTTTACATCGCCACATTATCGTTCGGTGTATCATTTTAGTCCTGATTAGAAAGGGGATCCCGAAAGATATAAAAAGAAATAGGGGAGTTGAACCGGTTGGATTCAACTCCCCTAAAATATACATCAAAGAGTATCGAAATTATTCGCTGAGATTAACAGCATAGTAATATTTCTTTCCTGTTGGGTAAATTCCAGTAAGGAACATTACCTTGTCTTCGTCATTCCCCTTCATGATAGAATTGTAAATGCGCTCAACATCATCAACTGAGTTAACTGCCTGACCGTTGATTTCAATGATGATGAAACCATCTTTCACACCTGCATCCTTGAAAGCACCGGATTTAATACCAGTAACTTTTACACCATTGGAGATGCCGAGAGAGGATTTGTTTTCAGCTGTAAGCTTCATGAAAGCACAACCCATCTCCGAGAAATCATTCTTTTTGGTGATACCGGTATTACCTTGCATGTTACGCAGGATGCCGGATTTAGTCACTGATTTATTGTCGCGTACGAAAGTGATGGAAATGTTATCTCCCGGGCGGAACTTGTTGAGCTGCTCAACTAACTGTGCATGGTTCTGAACATGTACATTATTAATTGCAGTGATAACATCATCCTCTTTCAAACCAAGCTCCTTAGCTGTTGAGCGATCAGTTACGCCTGCAACGAGCAAACCGGATTTTGTAGCGGTGATATTCTTCTCTTTTGCCAATTTAGAATCAAGTTCGATTACCTGACATCCTAAGACAGCTCTCTGGACAGTTCCATATTGACGGAGGTCGGTCATGACTTTCTTTGCAATAGTAGTAGGAATTGCAAAGGAGAAGCCGGAGTAGCTACCTGTATTACTATATATAGCAGAGTTGATACCGATCAATTCACCTTTGAGGTTGACCAATGCACCACCTGAGTTACCCGGATTCAAAGCAGCATCAGTCTGAATGAAAGATTCAATGCTGAGTCCTCTCTTCTGAGTTCCTTGACCCAAGCTACGAGCTTTAGCGCTTATAATTCCTGCAGTTACAGTTGAATTAAAACCAAACGGATTACCTACAGCCAATACCCATTCACCAACCTTGACAGCCTCGCTATCGCCGAATGTAATTGGACTGAGTCCTGTTGCGTCAATCTTGATAAGGGCAAGGTCGGTTGCTTCATCTGTTCCGATAATTTTTGCCTCATAAGTAGAATTGTCGTTCAACAGTACCTCAAGTTTATCAGCGTCTGCAATCACGTGATTATTTGTGACAATATAACCATCCTCACTTAAAATCACACCGGATCCGAGACCACTTTGCACCGGCTCGCTGGATCTTGGCTGTTGCTGACGAGGTGCACGTTGTTGGGGTTGGCCAAAGAAGAAGTCAAATAATCCAAATGGATCTTCCCCTCCCTGATTTCTGCCGTATGAATTCTGAGAACGGGTAGTGTAGCTCTTGATACAAACTACAGCGTTAACTGTCTTCTCGGCAGCTTTTGTAAAATCAGTGTCAAATGAAGTGGTAGCAGCTGTACGAATGAAATTATCATCCACCTGTGAAGCGGAGAATACTCCGAAAGACAGGAGTGCTACGGTTCCGATAATTAGGTTTCTTTTCATATTATGGAAATTTAATTTATATCTTTTTGAACACTTAGTCATACTTTTATCAGTCTAATTTTAGTTTGAAAATCTATATTTACGTTTCACTTCAATTATTAAGTAGCTTCTAAAAATTAACTATATGATTAAAATATTAAGTAGCCTTTCAGGTGAATATCTCCTTGCTCGTCTTTGGGGTATATTTTTTAACTTTCAATCAGTCGTTTAGCCCACTAAACTCCATCATTCAAGTAAAAAATATCCTCCCAAATCCTTTACAATTATATATTCATTAATTTTTAACAGCTACTTACTTTATTCATTTCAATTTATCCAAAAACTGAATTCATAAAGCTCGTTAAGTCTCTTGAAATTTAATCTTATGTTTATATTACTATCTGCAAATTAAATGCAAATATTTTACCATACAATCGTTTGTTAACACTATATTGTTAAATTTAACAACTTTTTTAAGTGTTCTAAATTTGGTTAAATTCACGTAACTTGTTAATTTTGAACTGATGAAAACAATTAGCTCTTTAATACCTGTCATTTTTTTGATCTTATTGTGTTCGTGCCACAGTTCACGACATAAATCAAAACCTGTTGAGGAGAAACATATAGAGGTAAAAGATATAACCAAATTCAGCGACAAAAACACTGGTTTATTATTAAAAGAAGCTGAAAGTTGGCTTGGGGTGCCATACAGATATGGTGGGAATGATCGGGAAGGGGTAGATTGTTCAGGAATGGTTGTACAGGTATTTCTTTCAGCCTGGGACAAGAAATTGCCTCGCACATGTATTCAGCAAGCGGAATTTTGTCAAGAATTGAATGAAAAAGAGATATTGCCGGGGGATTTGGTATTCTTTGCAACAGGTAAAGATCCGGAACGAATATCGCATGTGGGCATATTATTAGACAACGACCGCTTTATTCACTCTTCAAGCACAAAAGGTGTAGTAGTGTCAAATTTGTCAACACCCTATTATCAAAGAACCCTGCGAAAATTCGGAAGAGTAAGGAGATAGGGGATAGGTTTTAGGTTTTAGGCTTTAGTTTTTAGTTGAAGTAACAGCACTCAGATGTCTCAGAGTATCCCCATCCCTAAAATCTAAAACCTAATGCCGAACGCCTAACGATTAGTTCAAATTGGTTCAAAATCCTATAATATAGGGATTAACGTTTTATTATTCGGAAAGAATTGCTAAATTTGCAACGCTTTTTGTTCCTTAGCTGAATTATGGAATAATTAACTATGATTCAGAGGGAAGATTCTTCTGTGAACTATTTAATAACTTACTTAATATAAAAATGAAAAAATTACCTTTTGCGTTATTGGCGGTGACAGCTGTGACACTATCCGGTTGTATCGACAATAACTACGATTTGTCGGATATCGACAAAACTACGCAGATCAGCGTAAATGATCTTACCCTACCAATCAACTTGGATGTTGTCAAATTGAATGACATTATTGACACAGACGGCAGTGAAATCAAGATTGTCAACCTTAATGGCAAGGAAGTGTATGCCGTAAGCCAGACAGGAGATTTTGAATCAGATGAAATCGAAATCAATGGTTTCACAGCTATTGCCAACAATATCCCAACCATCCATTCAAAATTCCAGCTTCTGAATAATTCTCAAGGAACGCGAGCAGATATGCCAACTGAGGTTGTTTCAACATATGGTCTATATTCTTCTGAAAATCAAAATATCGATATTGATGCATTCTCAATTGATGAATCTATCATTTCAATAGATAAAATTGAATGTCAACCATCAACCCTAAAGCTGATTCTTGATGCTTCTACTTACACATCCATTACATCATTAAAATTCAAGAGATTAACTGTTAATTTTATCAAAGGTCTGCAACTTGCGCAACTACCATCAAATTGCACTTATGATATTACTACAGGTGAATTAAGTCTTACAAATCTTGATTGTCCGAACAACCGCGCTACTATCAACCTCAATCTCATTGGAGTTGATATGAATACCATGGGTGCTAAGATTGTGAACCGAGATCTCAATATTAAGCAGAATGTTAGTCTCAAGAGCGCTGAGATCGAGACTGTAACTCGTCTTCAGGCCGGTCAAAACGTTGCTCAGGAGTTGGATTTCACTATCAATACAGTCATTGATCCGATTATGGCAAATAGCTTTACCGGAACATTGAAATATGCAGTTGATGGTAATGGCTTGAATATTTCTCCGATTGATTTAAGCGATCTTCCTGATTTTCTTAATGATAAGGAAACAGATGTCAAACTTGATAATCCTCAGATCTATTTAAGCATCACAAATCCACTTGCATCAAGCAATCTTAAATTCCAGACAGGATTAGAAATCACTTCTGTGCATGAAGAGAGTGAAACTACTTATCCCTTGGACGCTAATCAGCTCGTGGTTGTTGGCACAGACAAGGGGGTAGGACCTTACAACTTTGTTCTTTCTCCAGCTAATCCGGCTCAGCCACTTGAGGAATACAAAGAAGGATTAACTCATGTTGGTTACGCCGGTCTCAGCAACGTATTGAGCGGAGAAGGATTACCATCACAGATTAAGATCAATCTCGTTGACCCGGAACTTCCTCAGCAGAAGGCAGAAAATCTTCCTCTTTATACAAAACTCCCTGCATTTAAGGGTAATTATGACTTCGTGGCACCTCTTTCTCTTGAAGCAGGTTCAAAAATCGTATATACTACTACAGAAGATGGCTGGGGCGACAAAGATCTAAGTAAACTCACTATAACAAAACTTGTTCTGACAGCTGATGTTTCAAATGCCACTCCATTGAACGCAAAACTCACGGTTGTTCCATTGTACAAAGATAACTTTGATGATGAATCAGAAATTGCCAAGCCTATACCAGGAATAAAAGGGGAGACCTCACTTAATGGTAATAGCACTGATCAGGCTATCAGCGTCGAGTTGAGCGGCGAAATCAAGAATCTGGACGGTGTTAAATTCACAGCGATTGTGAATCCGGCGTCAACAGATCCAATGGCACCCGAGCAGACCATCACATTAAAGAATGTAAGGGTGACTGTTTCAGGGTACTATTTGACAGACTTTGAAGATAACGATGATGAGTAATTGTGAACTAACTGAAAAAGATATGAAAACTAATATAAAGAAATTACTTCTCCTTTTAACAATAGCTTTAGGTATAGAAGCTGCTAATGCCCAGCATACATATTCAGGTTATTTCCTTGACGGGTACACATATAGATACGAAATGAATCCGGCATTCGGAAATAAGAACAATTTCGTAGCAATGCCCGGACTTGGAAATATCAACATTGCGATGCGTGGCAATCTCCATGTCACAGACGTTCTTTATAATGTGAATGGTCGCACATCTCTCTTCACCAATCCAAACGTGGGGACAAGTGAAGCTATGAGTAAATTTAGCGATCGCAACAGGCTTGGTGTTAATTCCAAAATCAATATCATTTCCGTTGGTTTCAAGGGTATTGGAGGTTATAACACTGTTACCATTTCTGCTAATGTCAATGAGGACGCCTCTCTTCCTAAATCATTCTTCCAATTGGCAAAAGAGGGAATCTCTAACAAGACCTACGACATCAAGAACTTGGATAACTATGCTGAGGCGTATGCAGCAATTGCATTAAACCACTCTCATGATATAAAGGAAGTTGAAGGACTCCGCGTAGGTGCTACCGTCAAAGCCTTGATTGGTATTGCCGCTCTTGATCTTAAAATGAATGAAGCAGACCTCACTCTTGGCAAAGATGGTTGGATTGCAAGAACAAATGCTGATATCTATGCTTCTATAGGAGGTTTCTCTTACGATACCAAACTTTACACACCGGAGGGACCAAATGGGGGAGCTCCGAGAGAATATGTATCAGGAGGAAAAATTGAAAATTTTGGCATAAATGGTGTAGGCTTTGGTGTTGACCTTGGTGCTGAATATGAATGGAAAGATTTCAAATTTTCAGCAGCAGTCCTTGATCTTGGCCTGATGGCGTGGGGACATACCCGTTGGGCTTCAACTGATGGCACACAGACAATAAATACTGACGCATATACATTCTCTGCAAATGGCGATGCTGATAACTCCTTCAAGAACGAGTTTAAGAATCTAAAGGATGATGCTTCTAAACTATATCAACTAAAGGATATGGGAGAGCTCGATTCACGTACCCGTGCATTGGCAACCACATTGAACTTTGGAGTTGACTACACTCTCCCTTACTACAGAAATCTTCACTTCGGACTCTTAAGTTCCACAAGGATAAATGGTCGTTACACATGGACGCAAGTGAGACTGTCGGCTAACGTAGCTCCTGTAAAAATCTTCTCTGCAAATGTGAATCTCGAGGCAGGTACCTACGGTGTAGGATTCGGTTGGATGCTCAACCTTCATCCAAAAGGCTTCAACCTCTTCCTTGGAATGGACAGAACTCCCGGCAAACTCGCAAAGCAGGGCGTTCCTCTGAACTCAAATGCCAACTTCAACTTAGGCATCAACTTCCCATTCTAATCAATTAGGAATTAGAAATAAGGAGTGAGGAATTAGGAATTAAGAGATTCACCGGTTGATTTGGTGATACTGCTTAAAAGTTTTCTTAATTCCTCACATTCTTTATTAATTATTTCATACTCAATCTTAGAAAGGAAATCGGTTTCATATAGTAGTTCAAGCCAATACTGTGTCTCAACACATTCCTTGAAGGCAATATACATTTTTGCAAGAAAATCTTTCTTACTAATCCCACAAAGTGCTTCTGCTATATTTGCTCCTATACTTGTTCCACTTCTCAAAAGCTGCTTAGATAGGACGTATTCCTGTTTAGTGGTGCACAGATATTTATAGAGCTTAATAATTTTAATAGCGAATACCTTAGATTTATCTTTAACCGGATTTGACGTTTTCATAATTCTGGATTCAAATTTAAATTTTGCACATGCGTGTGCAAAATTAGTTTAAAAGCTCATTAATTCCTAATTCCTCTTTCCTAATTCCTCATTTCTAATGCATTTTGCCGTCCTCGCGTTATCGTCACCCTCGAAACGTAGGGACATGCCTTTGGCATGTTGACTTAGTCGAGAAGAAACGCGCGAAAGGTTAAGAATTCCTGTAAAAGCAATCATCTTGCCATCTGGCAACATTGTTAAGGATATAGTTCCAGATATTATTGCCATCTTTAGTGCCTCGGATTAAATGGTCATGATAACGTTTTTGCCATGCAAAATCCATATTGCATGACCTTGCATATTTTGTGACAGCACCTTTAAAAGAATTGATATAATTGCTCAACGTAGGGACATGCCTTTGGCATGTTGGATTTGCCCGAAACACGGGGTTAGGAGCTCGCTGAATCATACCCGTATTAACTTCGTCCATAGTAAATTCCTTACATATGCTTACAATCATATGGACATGATTTGGCATAACTACATATATTGGTACTTCTACATAATCACAAAAGGAATGAGCTGATTTGAGCAATTTATCCACATGGCTACCAATCTTATTCAGGTGCATTCCGCCTCCGTATATTTCTCCAAAATAGTGCACCTTATCCTTCGTGCATATAGTAACGAAATAGTCTCCTTCATCGTAATTAAGGAAACTTGCTCGAGGGCTCTTTCGGTATTGGTCCATTGTATTTCAGTTTACGTGCCAAAGGCACGTCCCTACAAAGTTACAAAATTTTCTTAACTCCTTATTGTTTGCCGTAATTGCGTCAACTTCGCCCAAAGTTACAAAATTTTCATTATGGGGCTGATAAATAATGCTGGAAAATTATACAAGCATTTTTATATTAATTAACATTTTGGTGTCAAATTCTTGCATAATGGACGACTAATTTTGGTGCTGAAGGTAATGGTGCCTTCCTTGGAACTTAAAAATCTAACGCACTATGTCATTCATCTTATTGCTCATTCTGATTCCTTGTTGGCTTTTAGAAGCCCTCAAAGAAGGAGGTAAAATCAAATAGAAGTTTGAAATCTCGCGAATTATTCATATATTTGCATAAAAAAATTATAGACTGTATGAAAAGTTTCAAATTCATTTTACTCACACTTTTTCTTGCTATTGCCTCTTTAGGAAAGGCAGAAGGCTTGTATACGTATGGAGAGGCCATTGACTTTCAGTCTGGTTTTATCGGCAGCCTTTGGCATCCTTTTTTAAAGTATTCTCAATATGATTCAAATGATGGGAGAGATGATCATTTAGACCTTTTGACAATTATTATGAAGACATCTAATACTTATCATTCTTTCCCTGCTGAAAGTAAACTCTTGCTTAAGTTTTTAGACGATTCAATAGTAGAATTAGATAGTTTTGGTGATGTAATTAAAGACTACCAATGCTCCTACATCGGAAAAGTACGTACAGATATATACTATACTGGACGGAACTATATATTGACAGAAGAGGCACTTCAAAAGATTATAACTTTGCCCATTGTTAAAGTTCGTATTGAACTTGGTAATGGTAATCGTAAAGATTACGAAGTTGGAGAAAAGCATGGCAAAAAAGTTCTCAAGAAACTCATTAAATCCCACGCAGCAGTACAGAATACGCAAGGTCGGCGTATTAAAAATAGTAATAGCGACTTAAAAGATGACTTTTAATTTATTAAAAATATGAAAAAAATATTTCTTACTTTAGTTTGTGCAATAATGGCTTGTACACCAGTTTTTGCTCAAACTCAGGCTAAGGATGAAATTCCTGAATCAAAAAGTAAATCAATAGAATTTCTTAAAGCAGATGGTACATTTCTTGTAAAAGAATTCTATGATTTACAAAAAGTAAAAGGTGTTACATGTCAAGTACTAATCATGACCAATGTCGTAACAGGGAAAAAAATGGGATGTTTACGCCTTGAAACTAACTATCGTAGCCAGTATTCGAGCGACAGTTACATTGGTACGCTCGATGCTGATGAACTCGATGCTTGTATTCAGTCATTAGGTTACATCAAAAACACACTACTTCCCTCTTTGCCGCAAGTTTATACAGAAGCAGAGTATAAGACTAATGATGGGGTAAAATTTGGGGCATATTATAACAAAGGTAAATGGACAGCATTTGTATATACTAAAGGATATACAAGCAGATCAGCTGAATTCCTGGGAGCAGATAATATTGAATCTTTTATAGAGGTTATGCAACAAGCAAAATCTCTTATATCTGAGAAAACCGCGGATTAACTGCATCATTTCGTGATCCTCATATCATCCATAACTTCGCTTAAAATTCAGCAAGTTATGGATGCTTGTTTTCCAGCTGATTCAATTTCAACTAAGTTGAAAATCACCCAGACTTCAATTAATGCTTACTTTGCAACAACTGACGCACCATCCGGATGCGTTCTAAGAAAATCTAACTTGTGCATTTCATGCACAAGTTAGATTTTACTCAATTCCTCCTCGTTTTGAACTGTTGCATTTTTTGCAACAGTTCGATTTTGTAATGTGCATTGTATTTCTGGTTTACGTGCCGAAGGCTCGTCTATACCCCAACGAAATAATCATGTCAAGATTGTAAAACGGAATCTCACGTGAGACTTTTCTATTACCATCCTGACGAACCTGTCGGAATTTCCGACAGGTTGAATCTTCGGATAGTTCTGCGTCCTCATAGATGTGCTTGATATGCTCCACCACATTACTGCGCGAAGTCTGATATAACTCCGCCATCTGTTGTTGGGAGAGCCAGACTGTCACACCACTGATCTTCACCTCTATGCGGGTATCACCGTCTTCGCTTTGATATATAATAATCTGATTATCTGGATCCATATTAGTTGAATTAAATATTAGTCTTGTTTATATATAGAAAAGCGGCTAAGCAACTGAATCACTGTGAGTGAATATTTGAATGGGATGTTGCCATGGAACGCGACCAAAATCAATTGGCATTTCAAATTCGTCACCGGGTTGGTGACGAAATTTGTCAACGACTCGTTGACGAATTAGATTTCCTTGACTATAAAATTCATACCATCTTTTAGCATACTTTATATTAGTGACAGAAAAACCGGTTTGCGCTTACGAAAGCCGGTTTATTATCTTCGTTATTTGCCATAATGGTAAAATATTATATTATAAGTCTTTTATGATTAAGTATTGTTTGCTCAATCTGTCATGCATATCCTTGCCGGATATCCCAACTTACATGCACTGCCATCAATCGCCATTACAGCGAAATGAATCCGGCGGTATTCGTCGTAATTTATATCCATGTCGTAACTTATTTGAATACTTTCCACATATTTCTCAAAAAAATTAGTGGAATATATTATTTTCCAATACCTTGTAAACTTGAGTATCTGGAGTGATAAGTGGAGCTAAAGTGTCTCTCATAAAAGGCTCTTGCGTATTACCACAGTGAGTCAATGCAAGGATACGTTTTATTGCGACATATATAGAACCACCAGCAGATTTAATATCGTCAACTGGGTTTCCTCTTTCAATACTCTCTTGAAGTGCCTTTTGTTTAGCTTCTAAGCATTCTTCAATTTTTTCTTCTTTCCCAACGGCTCTACATAGTTTTGAGATAATCTCATCGTCATAAATAAAGCATTCAATATGCCGTCTACTTAGAACGGTAACTCCCTTTTCATTGCACTCTTTTATTTCCTCATCACTTTTATCATCCCTATCTACCAATTTTACAATTTTTGAGTGCTTCAATGCTTGAGAAATAATCTGCATACTTAGATTATTATTATCTTCTATTTCACTGCAAGATCCTATAGATATGAAAGAGGTATCAGGATATGAGGAAGAAAAAATTTTACTATATATTTGGGCATCGAAATCTTTATATTTACGACCTCTTTTAGTTCCTTCACAAAATATTATTTGAGAAGGAGCAATGATTTTTGCAAAATCTCCAAAAGATAATTCAAGAAATTTATTCCAGATTACTGAATTAATAGTTGATGGGGTAATCAGGCTCTTTGCATCAGGGTTAATTTCGTCAAAACATAAAAAACAAATACTTCCAGGATTTTTAGATTCTAATTCTTTCGCCTTATTAAGCATTCCAATAGAATGAGTAGCAATCCATAACTGTGATTTATCAGACACAAGTTGATATAGCTCATTTAGTAATTTAGCTTGTAGAGCCGTGTGCATATGAACTTCAGGCTCATCAATACAGTATATGGTATTATTGAAGTATTCAGCCTTAATTATTAAATCAAGAATTAAATCAAATGCTGCTTTCTCACCAGCCGATAAGTTTTTATAATGAAAATTTTGGGCTGTTCCCTTCGTAAAAAAGAAACTACCATTTCCTAAAGGATCACCTATTGAAGATAATTCTAAGTCTTCAAAAACATTTTTAACAGAATTTCTAATTCGACCAATAATTCTTTCTCTTAACTCCTTGACTGACTCGTTATCAAATGATGAATCATATACATTTGATAACGTAAGAGAAACTAAGCGTTGATAATTCTCAGAAACCGTTGATTCTGTTTCCATAAGAGTATTATATCTAACGTTATCTATCGGATTATTTTGTCTTGTTAGCGTTTGAGTCATAAAATCCGGTTCGTTCCTATGAGCAGTTCTAAAATAGAACTTTCCATGAATTTCAGGTTGATTTGTCAACGAACAGTCGTAAGTTGATACCTCAACAGCGTTATACATCCAATTGGATACAAATTCAGGGGTTGATTCACCTATCTTTAAATAATAGTTACTATCTCCACCATGACTAAAACCACGAAAGCGATACCAGTGATTGAACGCTTCAAATATTGAGGTTTTACCACAACCATTGGGTCCTACTAAAACAACAAGTTTCGCAGTCTCCGGAATTCCTGAAATGGTAAGATCCGAAAATCTTTTAAAGTGTTTAAGTTTAATATCTTTTATTCTCATATTTTCCCAACATAAAGCCGTTAAGCTTAAAACTATTACAATAGTTCTACTTAAACTCTTAAAAATTAATAGCCTCGAATTAATCTTTTGAGATTATCGAAATTTGGCAAAGACAATCTCATCATCTGCGTTTTAATTTCTATATTACTAAGCAGAGAAGGAATATTTTGCATTAAACACGACTGCTTGTAAATCTCCTTTAAGTTTAATTGATTTTCATTTTGCCCTACTAACGAATAAATAGATCCCAAAGAACTTTCATTGAGTAGAATACTTAATTTATTGTTAATTTCTATACTTGAAAGCATTGATGTTAAAATGATTTTAGTCGCGTTCGTGAGGTTATCAATTATACTGTCCGACACTGTAGTGATTTGCTGCATAAGTGGAACCTTTTGATTCCAAAGGTTTTGAATCATAAAAAAGTTCGATTGTGTCGGAATCTTTTCAAATAGCTCGTTTGAACTTCTAAAACTCTCATCAAGTGTTTTCAGTTGATTCTTCAACTTTATATATTGAGAAAATTCATATTGAATTTCTGCCAACCAATTGTAGAAACCTCCGTTAGATTGACTTATTTGTAATATATTATTCATCGTCTGGTTCACTTTTATTCTCGTTAGATGAATTAAGACCATCCATTAATATAGCTAATTGCCTCATTAAGTCGCGCATCTGGTTAATAGACGCATCATACTGTTCACTTTTACTTTCTACTTCTACAAGAACTTTACTTATCCTTACTAATTTTTCTTTTGCTTGGGAATAATCCGCCTTGAGTGTCGTTATCAATTCATTAAACACATTAGAATTGTCAACAATAAATGTTTCATTAGATTGCCTAATGGAGTTGTATCTATCATTTACTTCAACTGCTTGGTCTTGCAACTCTTTTATTTCTGCACTAGCTTCTTCTTTTTGAGCTTTAACATCCTCTAAAGTTTTTTTTGCTTCAGCTTTTGTTTCTTCAATTTTAAATATTGCAAAGAAACCAAATATAAGGAACAGAATACTTAATACTCCTCCCCATATACCTATTTGAGAATAATCGTTATCAATTTTGTCAATATGGAGTGCTACCAAATTAGACTCTTCGGCTTGAGAAAGTAAAATTTCACGTCTTAATAAAGCTGAATCGTTCTGCAATTGAGAAAGTAAAATTGGTGCATTTGCAATTATGTCAGAATCATTGCTTATGATTACTTTCTTCATATCACAAAAAATAGAGTCTACCTTTGCTACATGATTTAAATGTTCAGTTACAATCCTTTCTTGCGAGTCCCTTAATGTATTTGTTGAATTCCATAGGTAACCCACAAGGATAATAATAGTGACTATAAAGCATCCGCAGAACCAACACACGGTTGTTTTAATTTTAGTTTTATTTTCACTCATATTATTGTATGATTATTTTGCGAACGACAACTACATGGGTTTAATCATTGATTCGATGAAAGCTATCTCAGTATCGGAAAGACCATATTTTTTATAGAGTTGCATGTCAATCTCCTCTATCGATTTGCTCCAATTAATGTCACTGTTATTTGTAAAATCTTGCATAGGTACATAACGATAAACTCGACTGGTTGCGTGTTGAGTAATCTTAATGGCAGATACTAAAATGCGGAGAAACTTCGTGCGAATATATTTGATAAAGTTCAGTGATTCGGATTCAGATGGAAATGCTGCATAAAGATAAGATTGAGTGCATACAGAATTTGGCGAAGCATAAACAGGCTCACCAAGAATTTTAGAGTCATTTCCAGAACCTCCTACTTCAGGAATAAAGACTTTGTGTAAATCAATATCTTTTGTATTTTTTTTGATAGCAGCTCTATTTATATAAACAATACGTCTTTTCAGGCTTTCAATAAGAAAAAGTTGTGTGGAATGTGAGGAGGATTTATGATCGGAAATGTCAAATTTAACTTTAGCATTATTCGCTGGTTTGGTGGGAATTCCAAAGGGTGTGTCAGATGAAATAAGATCATCAACACCTTTTTCTTTATGCTTGGCAACCTTAGAAACTATTTGAGCAAGTTTTGGCTCTCGAATAAGAACATCAAAAGAACTTAAAGAAATAGTATCAGATTGGGGTTCACTTCCGTCAATCAAAGTATAGAGGCAATCTCCATTTTGATTAGTGTTTTCCAAGTAATAACATACACCACCCTTTATTTCAACATTTGAAAATAAATCGCGACTATTTTTGAAAGCAGTAAGTTTTGCAATTTTACCAGACTTCAACATTTTAGAGCGAAAATCCCCTAATAAATTTTCACGTCCCGCTGCAAACCAACGAGAGGGAATAATAAAAGAAACATATTCAGGTCGAAGGTTTGATGCTAACATACAGAACTTTTGATATATTGGAGCATCATTAGACCCACCACTACCTCCCCGATCTTGGTAAGGAGGATTTCCGATTATTGCAGCTAAATTCATATCTGATAATTTTTGAGGAATTATATATTTCTTATTTTTATCTTGTTTTATTAAGTCATAACTCGTAAATTTATCGAAAATATGGTCAATTGGTAACGAAAGCAGTTTATATACTTTTCTAGTAAACTCATATGCTAACGTTGAAGTACATACAGAATAAATCTTATCCACTGCCTCTTTGCCATACCGCTTTAAAAGGGCGATAGTAAACTCTCCTTGTTTGGAAGCAATATCCAATACTGGTCCATATGAAAAAACATTTTCAGGAAGTAGTTTTACCACATCTTCAGCAACATTCAGAGGAGTGACTATCTCAGAGTCGGACATACGACCAAACTTGCGCATGGCAATTTCTACTCGCTTAATGGGCTTTAAACTCGCATCTCGCATCAAATCGTTGATATTCTCGATTT
>CAZEJY010000026.1:0-37590 GCA_964512705.1 uncultured Sangeribacter sp.
GCAGGAATATCAACTGTTGTGTTAGGAGCACCCATGATGAATGGAGCGCCCTCAGAAAGTGCTGCGTATGCGTAACACATAGAAGGAGCGATGTGCTCTTTATCATCAGCCTTCATTGCAGCCTCAAGATCTGCGAGAGTTCCGTGATATTTCTCATCAACCGGTACATAAACCTCTGTAGAAGCAGCCCAGAGAACTACTACGCGATCAAGGTCGAATTCTTTCTTGAAGTTACGGATATCCTCACGGAGCTGTTCAACCATCTCCCAACGAGTCTTACCTTCCATCACGTTATCACCATCGAGACGCTTTGCATAGTTCTTGTCGAAAGCAGCCTTCAAAGGTTTGATCTTAACCAATTCATCCTTTACAGGCTCTATATCTTTCTCTTTGAGAACCTCTGCGTTGATAGCAGCCTCGTATGCGTTAGCAGGATATACATCCCATGCAGCAAATACGATATCATCGAGTTCTGCCAATGGAACGATGTCTTTGTAATGAAGATATTTCTTATCCTCACCCTTACCGATACGGATTTTGTCATACTGGGTTACTGAACCGATAGGTTTTGCAAGACCCTTGCGAACCATCATCACACCGGTCATAAATGTTGTGGTTACAGCGCCGAGGCCAACCACCATTACGCCAAGTTTACCCTTGGGCGCTTCAGCTTTTTGTGCCATAAGTTAAGTTAGTTTTTTAATTTCAAGTTTATGGATTCACCTTGGGTCACTTCCCTCTCTATCGCACGAGGATGACTCCTAAATCCGGGAATCGTATCCGACCGCGTTTCATATTAGCTCGTTTTATTTCACACTGTCGGAAAATCGGTGTAAAATTATAACAGCTTTTTTAGACTGCAAACAAATTTGAAAGAAAATTAATAGTCTGAATTATTAAAAATATTTAACAACATTCAGACTATATTAATTTATGTTAAAAATATTATAAAATTTTAATTTTTTCTAAAATTATCTTAATAGAGGTACAGGAGTAATTCTTTTATATTAGTGATAATATTAGTATGCGTCTGCGCATCCTCCTCCGGGGTCCAGCCCTTACCCTTAATCCAGATAGTCTGGCAACCGATTTTCTCTGCCGGCTCTATATCCTTGCGATAGCTGTCACCAACGACCAACACCTCATCGGGCTGCAAGTTCAAGGCCTCGACTCCGAGCATAAAAATCTGCGGATCCGGTTTACGCACACCTACAACGGCACTCTCAATAATCTTAGGGAAGAATTGAAGCAGGTCAAAATCTTTCAGCACGCTCTCCACGTTGCCATAGAAATTAGAAACCAAAACCAAAGGATACTTCTGACTGAGCGCCATAAGAACCGGTTTTGCCTCATCTACTTTACTTTTTGCTGAGTTATAGCAAATTTCTGCTATTTCCAAGGCTTTTGATTTCAACTCATCGGCAGGGTAGAGATCACGTTCGGCAAGCCACTTGAGCTCCAGCTCCATCTTGATATTTAAAAGATCGCGGAAGTTATGCTCAGGTAAAATATAGCGAGTGCGAGCCAATTCACGCTCAGCAAAGACATAAGCATCCCTGAATTCTTCTTTACTCACATTCACTCCGGCTTCCTGATAGGCTTTCCAGATTACTTCACTCCAATGATCTCCGCCGGTATCGAGAGTTCCACCGTAATCGAAGATTATTCCCTTGATATTTTCTATATTAAGCATCATATTCACCGGTATTAAGCTTGTTCAGCATAGTCTTGCAGATTTTCTCATGGCGCACCATCATATACACCAACAAGAAATTAAGCACTGTCAACTCAAACGCAAAATAGAGCCACGGCATTCGGAAGATGAGGATTGCAGCAAAGAGTGCGAAAGTACGAGTATTGAATGAAAGGATGTTGGTATATTTCATCAATGGCTTACTCAAAGCACGGAACTGATCGCGGAATGCCTGTGGAATCTTATTGCCATATTTCTCACGCAGGGCATTGCGAAGACGTTGCATAGCCGGTGTACGTTTCTCCTGACCTACGGTATAATTAGTATAGAACATCAGGATAAACTTCTGCATGAAATTATGTTTCCAGCTAAGAGCGTGGAACTTTTCCCAGAGATTCGAAGCTCTTTCCAATTCACTTCCATCCTCACCTTTGAGAAAATAGAGATGGAATTGGCGGTAATAGTCTGCCATAGCGGCTTGGATTGCATGACAGAAACCGGTTACCACAGCCATTACCCAGATAACCCAATGGTGAGCCGAGAAGAATTCCGAAGTAACGTTTTCACGCAGACAGATAGCCACGTATATTGCGAAGAACCATATATCGCCGCTAAGGCCGTCGAGAATGCGACCGATGCGTGAATACTGCTTTGTCATACGCGCCAACTGACCATCGGCACTATCAAAAGAGTCAGCCCAAACAAGAAGAATAACTCCGGCTATATTTATCCAAAGATCATTGAAGTAGAAGCACACACCGGCACCGACACCTAAAAAGATAGAAGCGATAGTGATTGCATTAGGAGTGACTCCCAATTTCTTAGCCAACAACGCCCACATATAACCTATAGGACGATAGAAGATCAGGTCAAATGTCTCCTCCGTGTCCATTGACTTCAGGGTTGACTTATAGTCTTCCTTTATTTTATTATCCTTCATGACAATTTGTTTTTCTTACGCCAATTTCTGATAGCCGCCAAAACACATTTGGCAATATGTGGTGTTGCCTCCTCTCGACAAGGTGCAAAACTTGGCCAATCATTGAAGTCAATGATACGAACCGTGCCATCCTCATCAACAATGCAGTCACCACCGAAAATCTTAACATCCATAATCTCCGAAGCCTTCTGACACTGCGCCTTGAGTGCTTCAAGATTAAATTCCAGTCCGTGAGATTTTCCATTGATAGCCTCGTAGCCATACTTGGAGTGACCCTCATCAAAAGGATAGAACCAGTAGAACCAATCCTGACCGTTTACGCCATAGAACTTGATTAGATCTCCTACAAGATGCTTATTGATTACGGCACGTTTGATGCCACGGTAATAATATTCATGGAGCACCTCCTGAGTCTCCTGGGGATGGCGGCAATAGCTCACATCCTCCTTGTGCATGGCATGGAAGTCTCCACGCTTCACCCAGACATTGGTAAAACCTTTCTTCTCAAGTTCAGCACGAACATCCTCGTTGGTATTCACAATCAGTGAGTCCGGATAAGGAATGTCATTAGACAGGAGCATGCGGGTCATTCGCTCGCGGGTACAATTCTCGATACCGAAACCGGAGTTGATGACAAGCTTACCCTCCTCTTCCAATTTCTCGAGTTTCTCGATTGATTTTCGCTCACGGCACATGTTCAGAATCACATCCTCCGTGATTTCACTTTTCTGGAACTGCTCCTCGCTGTAGATCTTCACTTCACATCCGCGGCGTCGCAATTGGTCGGCAACGGAATTGAAGATGGCAGCATCATTCCCTATGTGATTGGGAGAATAAGCGCCGGCGCGCATCACTCCCGCTATCTTTATATCAGCCATATAAGTTTAGTCGGATAAAATGATCCGAATAGATATAGTGTTAATTGGATTTTATTCTATTTGTTTGGCGTAGTTAAAAATTCTTCAGCCTTCCTGATATCGCCTGCGTGATCCACATCGATAATCTTACCCATATCGTAACCTTTGATATGCAAACCATTATCGATTAAAGCCCGCTGATAGTTACGCATACGGCTGACATTATTATTCAGGCATTGCTGAAGCACATCAACCGCAGCATCTCCTAAGCCGTAAATACCACCCGAGATAAATTTCCGGCTGCTTTCCCAACTTTCTGTCGGAGCATCAAGGAATCCGGTAATATCCATTTCCGGGTTGGTGTCTACATAGAGAGGTTTTTCGTCATCTATATATCTCGTTAGCGCCATCATTCCTTGCACTGAACTTGGAGCCTCCTCATAAGCTTTCACATATCCGGAGAAATCCGATTCATGGAAGATTGTATCAACAGTGGTGACAATAAACCTACCGTGTCCGCGCAACTCCTTGGATATTTCATAGAAACTGTGCATAGATGAAGGTGTGGACTTCACTACAAGCTTTATCGTCACCTCCGAATCAGCTGCGCGCTGTTCCACATATTGGCGAACCTCAGTCATCTGCTCATTGACAATGATGCAAATCATCTTTGCTCCCTCACTGATGAAAATATCAATTAGCCTACCAATCATAGGTCTACCGTTGAGAGGAACTAAGGGTTTGGGATAAGCCACACCCTCCTCAACAAGTCTCGAGCCCTCCCCGGCTGCAATTATTCCAAAATTCATCTCTACAACTCCTCTTTTGATAAATCAATAGTCTTATCGGCGGTCTTCTCCGTGCGAGCCTTGCGCAATGGGTTGGCAGACGCCTCAAGATGTATAGTGCGGTTTCTGAAAAGATCGATCGCCTTATAGATAGCCTGACGCATAGAGGTTGGATCAGCCTTATCTTTCCATGCTACATCATAAGCGGTACCATGATCAGGTGATGTGCGGATAAAGGGGAGACCACCGGTGAAGTTGACACCTGTGTCGCCTGCCAATGCCTTGAAAGGGGTCAGTCCTTGATCATGATACATCGCTAAAATACCATCGTAGTTACTATAGGCGCCTGTGGAGAAGAATCCATCGGAAGAGAATGGTCCGAATGCGAGGATTCCCTGCTGTTTTGCCTCCTCTATGGCGGGGATAATTTCCTGTTCCTCCTCCTTACCCAACAGGCCTGCGTCGCCACAATGAGGATTAAGGGAGAAGACTGCGATCTTTGGTCGTTCGCATGTGAAGTCACTCTTCAACACTTTCTCGAAGCTCTGGATCTGGAACAGTACCCTATCCTTGGTGATTGCTTCAGGCACTTTTGAGAGAGGAAGATGTGTAGTGACAAGAGCTATCCTCAAGTAATCATTAAACAGCACCATCAGTGCCTGATCCCCCTCTCCGAGTCTATCCTGCAGATACTCGGTTTGACCGGGGAAATGGAACAGATCTCCTTGAACAGCCTTCTTTGAAATCGGAGCTGTTACCAAAACATCTATTACACCATCCTTTAGCGCCTTCACAGCGTTCTCAAGTGCGGCAACTGCCGCTTTACCGGATTTCTCGGTAGGAATTCCAGCTTCCACATCCATGTGAGTGACACCGCCACTTTCCACGATATTCAGCTTACCGTCACGTATATCGCCCGGCTGACGCACGATATGAATCGGTGGCAATTCGAGATTAAATTCCCTTCGCGCTTTCTCCACTATCTGAGGGGAACCGAAAAAAACGGGAGTAAATAATTCAGTTATCTTCTCTCCACACAGAGCTTTGAGACTTACCTCATAGCCTATGCCATTTATATCACCGTGGGAGATTCCCACCCTTATCATTTTACTCATCAATCTAAATTTTGAGTTCTTTCAATGTTCATGATTATATGCTTCACGCCGGCATCGAAAAATATACCATGTCGATTTTGAGCATATTCCTTTCAAAGTTACTAAAAAGAAAGGAGAAACCTCCCCTATTCCTCAGCTTTTTACTAAAAAAGCTATAATTAGATGCTTTAATTATACGATTATCGCCCCAAGAGTATATGATTCACATATACTTTCAGGACGATAAGGTTATATTTGATTCATGTCAAACCTGCGGGCTCGACACAATTTTTATTTATTTCTTCTCGGTGCTATTGGTTGCTTCGAGAAACTCCTGATGATAAGCTTCAAGAATCTGGCTGATTGCCTTACCAATGGTGACATATTCATCTTTTGTAAGGTTAGCCAACGATGCTCTGACACTCCAGTCGGGACCTGCGAAACCACTACCGTTAAGCAATACCACCGATGTCTCACTGGCAAGTCGAAGCACCACGTCAATCGGTTCATAGTTATCGCGCAACCACTGACAGAAGTCATCTCCATAGAATTTCTTACCCCAAACCATAATATCAATCTCGGAGTAATATCCCACACGATCCTTGTCCGGAACGAGAGTAAAGCCTGCTGAATCCCAAAGGGCATCCAGACGGGCATGGATCATATCCTGCATAGTCTTCTTATAGAGGTCCTCCTTGTCTATCAAGCACATTAGAGCAAACAGGGTCATCTGCACCTGTTGTGGTGTAGAGAGGCCGGCTGTGTGATTAAGCGCAACCGAACGTGAGTCGGCAACCAAACGATCAATAAATGGTATTGCATCTGGAGTCGGAGTCAATGAACGATAACGATGATGAAGATCCTTGCGCTGAATTTCAGGAAGTTCAGCCAACAAACGGTCATAGATATTCTCTTTTGCCAGTCCTATGACAGCAAGACGCCAACCTGTCGCTCCGAAATATTTGGAGAATGAATAGACACATAGAGTATTTGCAGGAAGCTCATACATCAGTGAACGGAAGTTTTCGGCAAATGTACCATAAACATCGTCTGTAACGATCATCAAGTTCGGATTATCCTTCTTGACAATTTCCACGATTCGTTTCAGGCAATGATCTGAAAGCTTGTAGGATGGCGGATTGGATGGATTGACAAGACATAGGAGCTTGATTGAAGGATCACGAAGTTTATCAAGTTCAGAATCCGGATACTGCCATACATGCAATCCATTATTATCCATCTCTTTCGCTTCAATATTGACCACATCAAACTCATAGCGATCCAACTCAGGAATCTCAAGATATGGAGTAAAGATAGGAGTCATCAATGCAATGCGATCGTGAGCATTTACAAGATGGTTGGCTTGAAGTGAATCGAAAATATAACACATAGCCGCCGTACCGCCTTCAGTAGCGAAGAGGTCATATTCACGACCGAAACCAGGTGCATTATCACCCATCTCCTTGGCCATATAAGCACGGATAATCTCCTCTGAATGCTCGAGCATACGAACCGGAGTCGGATATTCGTCACCTATAATACCCTCCGCCCATTCATAGGCAAGTGAATCAGGATCAATATTGAGGGTTTCGGTGCAATATTTTATTGCTTCATGAAGCAACATGGCTCCGGGAAGTGTTGAATTGACCATGAGGAAGTGTTTAAGTCGCTCCATTGCGCCTTCACTCTGAGGCATACCCGCTATTCCGGGTTCAGTTTGGAAAGTGCGGGTACATTCACTCAGCGCCCACTGTCCCAAGAGGAAGAATGCCTCGCGTGGTGCTGTTGCGATCCAATCAGGGTTACCGCGACCTGCATTAAGGAATTGTCCGGTTGCTTTCTGGGCATCTTTCTTTGCAAGTTTTATCAATTCATTTTTAATTTCAAACGGGCTCATTTTTGAGAGTTCGCGTTCTCTTTTTCTTAAATTTGAAGTCATATGAAGTATCTTTTATAATTTTACATAACAAATACCATAACAAGGCCACAAAGGATCAGAAGGGTATTTCCGATAGCATAAGTGATGGTATAGCCCATAGCGGGAACAGTGGATTGCAATGAATCCTGAATTGCACCAAGGGCTGCAGTGGTGACACGACTACCAGCCACGCAACCGAGATTGATTGCCGGATGGAACTTGAAGACCTTGGCACCGATAAACAAACCGATGATTAACGGCACTGTGGTGGCGATCGCACCGGCAACCAACAACTGCCAACCTACCTGCTGCAGTCCGGAGATGAATGTCGGTCCGGCAGATATACCGATAACAGCGATAAACATATTTAGTCCGACATTATTGAAAATCCATACAGCTGAATCCGGAATACGTCCGAACGTTGGGTGTTTGGAGCGAAGCCAACCCATCACAAGACCTGCAATCAGTGCACCACCACTGGTTGAAAGGCTGATAGGTATGCCACCCAAGTGCAATGTAATAGCTCCGATAAGTGCACCTATGGCAATTCCAAGTCCAACGAATACCATATCGGAAGCGGTAGTAGGTTTATCGGCGTAACCGACATAAGAAGCAGTGGCATTCACATCGGCTACCGGTCCACTGAGAGTTAATATATCTCCACGTTGAAGACGCGTCTGAGCCAATACAGGAATCTGAACTCCACCACGCTTGATGTTACCAATTATCACACCGTGGGTATGTTTTGACTGGCGAAAGTCCTCTACAGTTGTGCCTATCACATTCTTTGATGCGACCATCACAGGAATCTGCTCAACCGGAAAAGACAATAATACCGGATCTGAGATTTCATTTCCGATCCATGATTCATCTTCAATAATAAACTCTCTTCTACCCGAGAGGACTACATCGTCACCTTTAGAAATCTTATAATCAGATGCGGGTTGGGTAATTGTGTTCTCGCCGGAACGGACACGCTCCACAAAGAGTCTACGACCTTGGGTAAGCATATACTCCTCAACCTCCTGAACTGTTCGCGGCTGATCGAAATATTCGCCCTCTGCCTTATATGCTCTGTATACCACCGGGCGCCAAGCATTGATCAACGATGGATCAGAATCTGTCGGGTCCTGATTCATGCTGCGTTCAAGATCTTCGGTCTGCTGACGTACTTTTTTCAGGCCTCCAAGCATCATGGGGCCAAACGTACCTAAAATCCAAGCGGAACCGATTGTTCCGAAAATATATGTTACGGCGTATGCGACAGGAACGATATTGGTCCAGGATTCCTTATCGGCGGCTGATACGCTCATGTTGTTGATAGCATCATCAGCCACACCTATGACGGCAGAAACCGTTTGAGCTCCTGCGAACAAGCCCGCCGCCTCTCCGGAATTGTATCCGAACAACTTAGCAACCACTATGGTGGTAACCAAGACGATCACGCACATTACCACAGCAAACAGCACCTGTTTCAAACCGGATCCACGAAGGGAAGCAAAGAATTGAGGACCTACACTGTAACCAATAGCGAAGAGAAAGAGCAGGAAGAACACCTGCTTCAGAGGTCCCGGAACAGGTATATCGAGTTGTCCGATCAGCACTCCAACAAGAAGCACCGAGGTTACGGTGCCAAGAGAGAATGATTTATATTTGAAGCGTCCAATCCAGAAGCCTAATCCGATTGTAAGAAAAATTGCGATAGCCGGATTGTCGCGTAGGGTTTGTACTAACCAATTAATGATTTCCATAGTATTAAATTTATTTATGGTAGAGCACTACCATAGTGTTTCCAATTTTAGTCAGATATCAGTTTTAGCGAAACCGCTTGATAGTCTGTATATAGTTATAATGATTCAAAGAGCTATTTGTTCGTCAGCAACTTCGAAGCATCAAAAGAGAATTTGGCTCCCACCTGGAAATATGCGGTTCTCGCACTGGGGTTTACCATTAACTGCATGTATGGGGAGATGGCGGTTGCCTCTTTCTTGTCGAGAACAAATGTATGACTTGCTTTCAATGAAGCCATGTTGACGTGAAATCCGTCAGACACATCATCTGTATACCGCGAGCAGTAGTAAGGCACAATACCGATAGAGGGCGTCCAATCTACATACATATATATAAAGGGAGCAGAGACTACAAGATATGATCCATAGCTGCGGTGACCATGATGCGTATAACCGTCATAACCGGCAATTGTTGTGGTCCACTCAAAATTAACATACTTCAGGTCATAGTGCAGAAGGATATCAAGACCGTTGGCAGCATGAGGGATTGAGCCAAAACTGAAAAATCCGTCTCCACGGGTATTCACATACACATCTTTCAGTCCCACGGTAAACGATGGTGTTATAGAGTACTTCAAGAAGAAGTCTATCTCATGTTTCACCGGATGCTGATCAGAAGGGGGTGCCAACTGTTCATTTCCCCAAACATAGAAGTTCAAACCTCTCCACTTGATACCGAGTACCGGTTGCAAGCTCACTCCTGCATTTTTCTCACCTCGCCAAAGATAGGCACTTGTGAGGTCTATATCCATATATGGCTGCACCCTCTTTTGAGCATTTGCCTGCGGAGAGGCGCTGAGCATTGCAACGAGACTGAGACTGAAAAGTAATTTTTTCATAAAAACTGTTTTTTATATTTAAAACGCCCTCGGTCTCCATATGTTCGCCCTCCGGCAACGTATTCACAAAATCCCGTTCTCCACACCAATCAAAAATATGATTAGGTCTCTAAAAATAAAGCAGACAAAAAAATTCCCGAAGGTTAAATTACTAACCCCCGGGAATCTTCATATTAATTTGACAATTTGAAGATTATTGGAATTATAACTTCTGAATCTACCGGTTTTCCGTCCTCCTCTCCCGGTAGCCAAGAAGGCATTAAATTAACTAATCTGAGAGCCTCTGCGTTAAGTGAATCCTCAACTCCCTTTACAACTCTTGCATCGGTCAATTTCCCATCCTTTGTAATAATTGCACTAATCATGACTCTCCCTTGAGCAGAATTATCTATTGCTTGCGCAGGATAAACCATCTTTGATATTATCCATGTTTTCATTGCTTCCTCGCCTCCGGGAAATTCAGCCTTGGAAATGCCTCTCACTTTAACGACCTCTATTGACTCCTCTGAATTATTCTCACTCAGGTTTTTTATACTTGATTTACCCTTTCTCATTTTGACCAGAATTAATCCCTCGGGGAACTCCGGATCATCCTTAAAGACAGAGACAGATTCCACATTAGGATGATTTAATGATTTTTGATCTCCATAATACCTTTCTCCATCGACGAAAATTGCGGGACGTTTATCATCTTTTTTAGTTTCAATCATCACGGCTCCATCCGGATACTCTTTATTTTTAACAACGGAGATGCTCTTAACAATAGAAGGATCAATTGAGTCTAAGTCTCCTCCATACCTAATGCCATCAATAATGATGACAGGATTACTACCTACGATATTAGCTTTCTTCCCCTTCTCTGCCAATTCCTCCGTCTTCAGTCCGTTTACGGTTTCTATTATAATTGTGTCAGGATTCTCCGAACTACTCCCTTTCACTCCATTTCCCTCTACATTCCTTACATCATTATTATCAATGATATCAGTAATGGACAACCCATCGGTCGAAGCTGCAACCGGTTTCACTGAGTTAATCACGCTTTCGGTTTGAGGACGACTCACTCCATATGCAGCTAATGCAACTAATGGGAGCAGCAAGATGGCTGACCACCTACGAACAGGAGATGAATTCTTTTTGTTAATCATTTTTAATCTAATTTTAAGGTTACTATTTAATCCATGGGATATACTATAATTCACGCCACTCTTGGTTTTGTTAAGGAGCATCATGCAATAATCATATTTCTCGCTTTTAGGTACCGTCGCGTCTACTTCAAATTCATGAATCATCTTCAATTTGCGAAGTATGAGCCATAGCACGGGATTATACCATTCGAGAATGAGAATCAACTGAATGAATAGCAGATCAATCCAATGTCCACGTTTGATATGTTCCCGTTCATGTTGAATAACTTTTTGTAAATTATCATCAACATCGCAGGGCGTCAAAACTATCCACTTTCCCCAGCTAAATGGACCGGAAACTTCGTTCGAAATTTTGATATTACAAATCTCATCATTGAATTTGCTTGCACGGCGTATGATAGAGAATAATCGAAGATTACTTATCAGTACCCACAATGTCACACAACCCATTCCAACTCCATAAATCATTACAACTGCCTCTCTCCAATACATTTCAAATATATTGTGCGTTGCCTCAAGCTGCATTTCGGTTGATTCAATTATCACACTTGATATTGACCCAATCTCTATACTTGCTTGAACCGGTTTTTCGGGTATTAGTCTTATCGCAAATGGCATCAGCAGGGAAACACCTACAATTGAAAGTAGAATAAGTCGGTTAAACCTGTGGAATGTTGTTCCACAGAGTAAGACCCTCCAGCAGATATATAATACTATCAAGAAGATGCTAACCTCCAGCGAATAGGCAAGAAGATTTCCTAAGATATACATTGTTATACCTCCCTTCCGTTAGAATCTTCACGTTGTTTTTCAACCTCTGCTATCAATTCGCGCAACTCCTCTACTGAGATCTTTTCATCTTTCAGCAATGCTGAAACGCATGACTTGTAGCTATTTCCGAAAAGGTGATTGACTAATTTTGATAAAGAGGTTCTTCTATATTCACTCACCTCTACGACCGGGAAATAACGATAGGTACTCCCAAAAGCTTCATGCGCAAGCCACCCTTTGCTTTCGAGTCCACGCACGAAAGTGGAGACAGTATTGAAATGAGGTTTAGGTTCAGGCAACATCTCAACAACTTCTCTAACAAAAAGTGGTCCCTTTTGCCAGAAACAAGACATAATTTCCTCCTCCTTCTTGGAAAGCGTCTTCAACTCCATATCATCCTTAAGCTTCATAACTATTATTTTTTCAAAGTTGTTTATCTTTTCACAAAGGTATAACTATTTTTTTAATTATGCAACTATATTTTTAGTTATATAATTATTTTTTTAGTTATGTGCATAAAAATTGGATTCGCACAGCCATGGAATAAAAAAATTCACATCTTAAAAACTTTTTCTGCTTTCCGAATGTTTTAATATCGAAAGAAAGATAAATCGTTCATGATGTTAGGTTAGTTCGAAAAAGTATTATGGAAAACACGAAAAGCGGCTGGTTGCGAAACCGGCCGCTTTCCGTGTATACATATTCTATGATTAAAAGGTATGTCCTTCGGACATCTTCCCACTGGATTTATTGACATAGGGCACGTTTTTTTCTAATTATGCCCCGTTAATAATGGACACTAAAAATGTCCGAAGGACATACCTTTCAATAGCCGTGTGCATAGTCGGCAACGCCTACATGCACACGGTTGACCCACAAAAAATATTATGTGTCTGAAAGACACACCTTTTCACAATTTCAACCAAGGGAGATCATCTTCCAAACCGTTCTCTCGTAATAATTGTCTATATTCATCCATGAATGTCACTGTTTTGTGGTGCTCTTCCTGTTTTATGATATAATCGATTACTTTATCCTTATCCCAATAAGAAACTGTGAAACCTCCAAATCCATCTTGCCATCCGACCCAATTCGGAATGATATTTTCTCTGCTTATCGTTTTTGACGTTTCCTGTTTTGTTACTTTCATTACCTCACTCAGTGCCCTTGTTGGAGGAAGGGAAAATAACATATGAATGTGATCCTCAACTCCATTTATCCGATATACCTTCCCTTCATGACGAAGAATCTGTCGATACAGCAAATGGTATATACTACGCTGGACATTTGGAGATAGAACGCGTTCCCTATTCTTAGGGGAAAATATTACATGGTATATTAGATTTGTATAGCTCATAGCACGTTGGGAGTAGATATGCATTAAAGGTGTGTCTTTCAGACACTTTTATCGTGATTATGTTTCCTGGGGCATCGAGGCGTTGCCTCTATGCCCCAGGCTATTGAAAGGTATGTCCTTCGGACATTGTTACTGTGATTCTTGATCCGGGTACATGTCGGCTGAGCCGCCATGTGCCCGACTATGAAGAGATATGTCCTTCGGACATTATTTGCTATCGGTTTATAATTTATTTGTCGCGGTTGGCGAGCATGCCGCAGGCGGCAGAGATGTCTTCGCCACGTGATGCGCGTATTGTCGCTGTTATACCATGGGAATTAAGGAAATTGCGGAACATCAACATTCTCTCTTCGCTGCACGGATGCAGGTCTACTCCCGGAATGGCATGGAATCGGATAAGATTGACGCGACAATCGATTTTCCCAATCAATTTCACCAACATCTCAGCATGTGCGATGTCATCATTAACCCCTCGCCACATGATATATTCCAATGAGAGTCGACGTTGATGGCTGAAATCATAGCCGGAGAGTAGTTTCATGACCGAAGAGATTGGGAACGCTTTTTGCGCCGGCATCATTGACTCTCGCTGCGGTGTGTCGGCAGTGTGCACACTTATGGCTATGTGAACCTGTGTATCATCAAGCAGCTCTTTCAATTGCGGCAGCTTACCTACTGTAGACACCGTAATTCTTTTCGGACTCCAGCTAAAACCCCACGGTGCAGTCAAAATCTCGATCACTTTTTTCACAGCTTTGAAGTTATCCAAAGGTTCACCCATACCCATGAAAACTATATTTGTCAGAGGATTCATCGAAGGAATGCCGTCAGCATTGCGAAGTGGGATAGACAGTATCTGATTAATGATTTCCGCTGCAGTCAGATCTGCTTTAAAACCCATTTTACCGGTGGCACAGAAGTAGCAGTTCATCTTGCATCCTGCCTGACTGGAGACGCACAATGTGGCACGCTCTTTATCGGGAATGTATACAGACTCTATCATGTTACCGTTTGTCACCTTGAAAAGGTATTTCACGGTGCCATCTTGAGATTTAACGCTGGATGCCGGTGCCGTGCGACCTATTTCATAGTTAGCTGCAAGCCACTCCTTATTTTTCTTTGATATGTTTGCCATCTGGTCGAATGAAGTGGCAAACTTATCATACAACCACTCGGCGAGCTGTTTACCGACAAACTTAGGCATTCCACCTCTGTATGCTACACCTTGCAACTCCTCCAAGGTCATTCCTATCAACTTCTGTTTAGTATCCATATTATTCTAATAGCTAAAAAGGGAGCCGTTCATCCGAACGGCTCCCTCTATATTCCATCCGGAAGATGAATTATTCTCCGGCTTCGAATTTGTAGATATTGTTCTTAATCTTCTTATCGCCTCTGATCATCTCAACCAAGTTGGGGTTAACAACCTGATAATATTGCTGCTGATACATCTGATCGGTGTAAGGGAAGTTCTCTTTAGCATTACCGTTAACCTGGTAAACGTAAACACCGTCATCACCCTTAACGATCACAACTTTTTTATCAGCCTTAGAACCGGCAATCTTACCCATAACAGCGGCATCGTTGATACCGGGATTAGAACCGAAACGGAAGGTAGCTGCATTCTGAGGTGTTACACCCATAGCCTGAGCCGCAGCCTGAATGCTCTGAGTGTTTTTACCATATTTCTCCACGAGCTTATCACCTGCCTTAGATGCACGTACCTGCTGAGTGAGAAGTTCTTTAACTGAAGGATTCTCTACCGGAACATAGTCATCATAGCTTCTCTCAACTGCTACGGCATAGATAGCAGGAGTGAGGGCATTCTTTGATTCATAGATATGGCTAACTTCACCATCCTTACCGTCAATCATGACCCAACGTACAACCTGACGGCTGTCGGGGTAGTAGGAATTGAGGCCCATCATGCGAGGAACAGCAGGAGTAGACTGTGTGAAGCTGAACTGCTGAAGCTGATAACCTGCTTTCTCTGCATTCTTCACGAAGTCAGCAGCTGTCTTATTTTCAAGAAGGAATTTCTCAAGTTTAGCACGCTCGTCGTTAACTGTCTTCACGCTTGGACCGAGAAGATAATCAGCCTGATCAAATTCGTAGATTGCAACAGGAGCATTCTCCTTAACGATCTTACCGATCAACATACCCTGAGGAGCGCTCTGAAGAGTAACATACTTACCACCGGCGTTACGCAAGCTGTCGAGAGTTTCGGTCGGGATAGCATTTGTAGGACCGTCGGCAGTGTAAAGAGGAATCCACTGTTCGAGTTGAGGAACTACGCTGTCAATACCGAATGTAGCCGAGATAGAATCTACAGAGAGGCCTGCATTGAGAGCAGCAAGAACCTTGTTACCCAAAGCTTGACTTGCAGTGGTGATAAGGTTTACCTGAATTGAGTCAACCTCTACTGAACGCTTTCCTACGCGAACGATAGAGAAGCCCTGAATATTCTCGCTGATTAATTTCACGCTATCCTTAGGAGCGGTAGTGACGAAATCCTTAACAGCACCTGAAGGAAGATCGGAAGCACGCATAGAGTGATGAGCCAAAGTCACACCATCTTTCTTAAGCTGCTTACTGAGCTGACCGGCACTGTCACGAAGAGCGGCAACAGTCTGCTGAGCCAAGGCGCGCGCATTAGCACGGTCTTCAGCAGAAGCGGAGATGCTTACGTTGATGAAAGCCACATCCTTGGTCGGTTCCAAAACCTCAAAGAGAGCCTTGGTCTCATCATATTTCTTCTTAAGATCATCTTTGGTTACGGGATAATCCTTCTCTGTAAGGTTTCCATAGGGAAGGAATGCGTAGTCAACGTTGGAAGTAGCGACATAATCGTTATAAAGAGCTTTCTTATCAAGGTCGTTTGCCTTAACTGTTCCGGCAAGCACGCGCTGATAAATCATACCCTTAAGGTTATCCTTCATCTGCTTCTCGGCATTGAGCCAGAGGCGCTGGAAAGGTTCAACCTGAGCCTCTGTCAAACCATTACGTTTAGGGTTGAAGATGATTTCGTATGCCTGCTGAGGGGTCTGCACGCTCAAGCCGTTAGCATTAAGTTGCTGAACGATCTGCAACACCTCCTGATTCTGAGGATTCTCAATCATATAGAAACGAAGGATGTTTCCAGTGGTACGGATACCGGCCTTCTCTGCAGCTGCATCGAGAAGTTTCTCCTGCATGACCTGATCAAGAGCCATCTGAGCAAGAACCTGAGAGTCGAAGTTGGCGAACTGAGCCGGATTCTGGCGACGTGCCTCTTCAAGCTGGTTATTGAGCTCTTCGCGCTTACGCTGATAGTCGGTGAAATCAATTTTAGTACCACCAACTTTTGCGATAGTGGTGCGTTCGCCAAAAATATTTTGGCTGTTAGTCAAGGCATCTCCCACGATGAAAGCGAGCAAAGCCACACCGATCACAACGATGAGAAACACCGATTTGCTTCTGATTTTTTCTAATGTTGCCATTCTTTATATAGCTGTTTTAATTATTTTCTCAGTAGACCGTTATAAATACTATATACGGAATTTTCTTTAAAAAGTTACATGGAAAAATCGCCATCCCATAAATCAAATGCACGATTCAAAGGATGAGATTCCCGTCTTTAACGCGCAAAGATAACATTTTTGATTGTAAACCGCAAATTCCGTCACTCAATTTCCACCAAATTTCATTCTGTTTCACATAGATTCACATTTTAACACTTCAGAAGTGCGATCAAACCTTGATATTTCAAAAGAAAATTAGTTCGTGTGTTTGCACTTGCCAACACACGAACTAAAGTTAGAATCTTAACAGCGAAGACGCTGTCGGGATGGTTCAGATAGGCCGTGATGACACGACCATAATTATCTTATTTTACAATGCGCTTGGTGGTTGTAGTAGTACCATTAGAATTCTTGGTCACAACGATCAGCACACCTTCTGTTTCTGCAGTTGCAGGCTTACCGTCGGGAGTGAAGTAAAGAGTCTGTACAGCTTCGCTATCTGTTATTTCATCCACTCCGGATGACTTGCAGTTCACGGTGAATTCGAATGTACGCTTCACTGTGCCGCAATCAGCAGTGAGTGTCAGTTTCTTACCCTCGGCCTTAAACACCTTAACATCATTGCCTGTTACAGTAGCTACAGCCTCATCGGAAGAGGTCCATGTAATGCTCTTATGAGAACCCACGAGGAAATCACCCTCCACGTTGTCTGCAGTGCTACCCTCTGCCAAACGATAATTAAGTGTGGCGATACGCGCCTCCGGAACCTCCTCAAGTCCTGCAGGTGTAGGATAAGAAGCTATGCTCTTGACAAATCCCGGAATTTCAGCATCCATGAGACCTTCTTTAGCGAGAGCTTTGGGACCGACTTTAGCATCTGTAGGAAGAGCCTCGTTGACGCTTGAGTCATAATAGTTACCCGGCATTGCAGTTGAAGCTGCATATATGTTACCGATGTTGGTTGCGCCAGCCTTAGAGAATACAATCTTACCGGCATTATAGCTATTTGTTACCATAATTCCGGAGAAGCCGGTACCGGCAATACCACCGATATTCTGTTCTCCGGTCAGTGTACCGAAGTTAGCGCACGCATTAACTTTCACATAACCATAACCGACGATACCACCAACAGTACCATAGGTCTTGGTAGAGGTTCCGGTAGCTGTCACATTACCCATGTTGACACAATCGTCAATAGTTGCATCCGTACCACCATACCCGGCTATACCACCCATAGCGTAGTCATTACCTGTCACATCACCGTGATTAACACATGCAGAGATGGTTCCATTCAGATTACCTGATATACCACCTATCATATAACCCTTGGTATCAATATCACCAAGATTTATACAGTTGGTTATAGCAGTGTTTGATGAGTTGTAGGCTATAATACCGCCGAAATACTGTTTGCCGGTTGTCTCATTTGAGATCTTACCTTTGTTAACACAATTTTCAATTACAACCGGGAAGGTTCCTGAGCCGGCATTTGCTACGATACCTGCAATATAATTTGCATTGCTGGAAAGATTACCCGTGTTTTCGCAATCAATGAAAGAATAGCTTGCGGGGGCACTACCACCGATTCCACCAAGATAGGTTCCGGTTGTGGTGATGTCTGCAGTATTCTTACAACCCTTGAGAATCACTCCATTGAGTTTGAGCGTAGCAGTTGTACTCTTACCCGTACCAAAGATACCGCCTGTGTAGTTCTTGCTTCCTGATACTTTACCGGAGTTTGTACAGTCAGTCAGATAAGCTCCGGTTTCGAGTTGACCGAAGAGACCGCCGAGATAGGTCGAAGCAGATGGTTTTGTCACCATTACCTCACCCTTGTTCTCGCAATTTGTTGCCGGACCACCCATGGTACCAGCCAAACCGCCACCGTAAGCTGCATAGGCAATCACAGTTCCTTCGTTAGTTACAGACTCCATTGCGCCATAGCATACGCCGGCAATACCACCGGTATAATTACTTGCGAGTGTTGAGACCGTTCCAATGTTCTTAGACTTATTGACAAAGCTACCCGGTTTCATAGTACCTGCCAAACCTCCGGCGTAACCGCTACCGGTTGTGACCTCAGCCTCATTCACACAATTTTCGAGTGTACCGCAAAGTTCTCCGGCAAATGCACCGGCATTCTGATAAGCTGAGATAGCAGCATCCTTCACTTTCAGGTTCGCAATCTTACCGGCAGGACCTACATGTCCCATCAAACCGATGTTTAGTGAAGTCTTATCTGAAGTGCTACCAACTACGAATCCTGAAACGGTGTGATTAGCACCATCGAGCACGCCATTGAATGAGGTAGTTGATGCAGCGACTACAGAGAAATCAGTTTCTGAGAACTTCAGATCATTAGCCAATTTGAAGTTATGACCGCGGAAGTCTCTTGCGCCCTCGTTGGTTGCTTTAGCAAGCTTGGTCCAGTCTGCAACAGTTGCAATCACGTGAGGATCATCAGCTGTTCCTTTGCCTGCAAACAATTTTGCAACTGCACGCATCGGAATACTTCTTGTGTATGAATTGGAAGAGAGAAGCAAAGTATCATTCGCTACCTCATCATCCTTGAGGGTAAAGCTGATTTTATTTCCATCAAGTTTCATTACCTTACCTTCGGTCAAGCTTGCGGAAGTTCCTGCAGGGAGAGTCAGCTCAACCGCATTCTCAACTGCATTGCGGTGTGACAGTGCATCGAATCCGACGATTGTCTTGCTGACAGCCTTCACGGCTTCGTCATTAGCCAACGCCCCCACAACCGGATAAGTATCCTTCGCTGTTGCGATATTATCGAGTTTAACAGCCATCAGGTCTGTTGTATTCAAACCTTTTATGCCCTCAGGATCAACGCTGTTTGCACCTCCGAACGGTTGAAGTTGAGCATCGTAATAGTTATCCTTAATAGTATTGAAGCTTGCAAGATCACCGACAATTGCTCCGATAGAAGTCACGCCGGCTTCTCCGGTAATCACGCCATAGGATACAGATCCAACAACATCTCCACCCTTAAGAGTAGTAGACATGATTGAATTCTGACCTACGATACCACCGACATTTGTCAAGGCTGTTACGTTGGCAGCATTGACACATGATTCAACCGAACCGAAGTTCTGACCTACGATACCACCCACATTCTTAGTTGTGTTGGTCTGAGAGATGCCGGCAATGTTGAGGAGCTCAATATTACCGATATTCTGAGAACTCTTCACTACTCCGAGTGAATAACCAGTGACGCCACCACATGCACCGTTGGCAAGTGTGATATCACCCGCGTTCAGACAGTTTTCAACAGTACTCTCTTCAGAGCCTATCATACCGACAACACCTGCGCAAGCCTGACCATAAGCTACTACGGGAGCATAGTTGTAACAATTCTCAACTTTACCGAGAGAGTAACCTACAACCGGTGCTGAGTAGCGATAGAAAGTAAACGCACAGTCATCTGCAATTCTGACATTCTTCACGACGCCCTCAGGGAGTGTGATTCCGATGAAACCTGCATAGTCTGTTGCATCCGCCTCAATCTTTCCATCCGCGCCTACTTTGGCTGTCGCGAGCTTGAAGTTGTGAATGTAGTGATTTCCACCATCAAACGTGCCGCCAAAATAGTGAGCGCTGCTGCCATCGGCTGCAATACCTTTGAATTTAGGATTGGTAGAAACGTCAATATCATTAGCCATAAGGAAGTAATCCCCCTTGTGTGGCTGCAGATAGGTAGTTGTTGCCTCCTGCAAGGTATAGAGGTCATCTGCTGTTTTAATGAGGAACGGATCCTCTTTAGTTCCGCTTCCGGCAAAAGCCACAGGATCAATGTGCAGGATATAGTGCTTCAACGTACCATCCTGATCTATGGCGATGAGTGATTCAAGAGCGTATTTACCTTTAGCCAAAGTCACATTTCCTCCATCAACTGTGATCGCATCACAAGAGGGAACTACTTCTCCGGTAGTGGTCATGAATCCCCAGCGGATATTGTTTGCTGTGGAAACAGTGAATGGTTTGCGAACCTTCTTGATTGTCTCTGAACCGGAGAGCATCATAGGTGCTGCTGACAGATAAGCCGCCTTGTTATCGCTCATACCCTTCAAGCGAGGATAGAATCCCTTCTCATAAACCCAGAGAGTTGCAGGGAGACCGTTTATCACGTTTCCGGAAATCAGTTCGTTTGTGGAGAGTCCCCCATCACAAGGATACTCGAGGCCGGCAGTCTGCTCATCGTAATAGTTATTCTCATAGTTGAATGTCTTGATTTTTGCCCAGACATTACCTATGATTGCGCAAGTTTTCGCCTGGCTATTAGTGTTGACCATACCTGAATTATAGCAATTGGTCACACCACTCACTGAACTTGAGTTACCACCTGCATAACCTGCGATACCACCGGAGAAGTCACTGTTAGGAGCATTGACTGCACCCGCGTTGTAACAGTTATCAATGAGAACATCGGCGAGATACCCGCAGATACCTGCTGCCAATGGTGAGTTACCGTCAGCTCCGGCGCCATATGAACATGTTAAGCGACCCACGTTAAAGCACCTGCTGATTGAGCCGTAATACATAGCACCGCAGATACCGCCAAGCTGATTGACACGCTGCTGATCGCTGATAGAACCGGAGAAGTAACAGTCTGTGATGTGAGCGGGAGTCGCTGATTTTGCATAAACAGCGCCGGCAATACCACCTGAAGCATGTGTGCCTGTTCCATTCGGAATATACACTGTCAGATTGATAGCGGCATTGGCATGACACTTCTCCACACTGTTGGTAGTATAACCAACTATACCACCCATATCTACACCACCCTGGATATCTCCATCAAAAGAACATCCGGTGATCAATGCTGTGGAAGAACCAACGACACCACCGATCTCAGTGCCAGTAGAGATGATTGAACCTGAAGCATTACAATTCTCTACCACACCTGAAGCATAACCTACAACACCTCCGATATTCTTGCCGGAATTGGTATAGTTCAGATTCTCCACATTCAGATTCTTAACACTACCATTGGAGCCAAGATAACCGAAAACACCTGCATACTTCTCACCATAAAAATTCTGAGTGAGATTCTTTATAGCGTGACCTTTACCATCAAAAACACCGTCGAATGCAGCTTCTCCAAGTCCACCTATCGGATAGAATCTGCCGTTGAAGCCTTTGCAATCGATATCGTTAGCCAACTCGAAATATTTCCCTTTGAATGTCTGAGATGAGCTAACGCTCTTGGCAATCCACTGTAGGTGATCAAGAGTTTCAACCTTATATGGAGCTGCTGCTGTTCCCTCTCCGGACATCGGATTTTCACCTACTTTCTGTGAATTAAGCTTGAAATCAGTTTTGATCGAAGAAGTTACCGCTGTTTTTGCAAAGATTGTGGTACTCTTCAAGCAAACGCAACCCCATGGAGAGAATTTTATTCCATCTTCGGTTTGGGTCGCCGTCAACTTCGTATCTTTCTGTAGTGTCATCTTTTCGGTAGAACCGGAAACTGTGATTTTAACAGAATAAATGTAGAAGTCGCCATACAATGCCTGATTATATACCCACTGAGGTGTAATTTCACCGGTTCCATCGGGATTCACATTCATCATTATACCCAAACCATTGTTGAGCATATTACAAATCATAACTCTTCCCGGAGTGTCCTCCATAAGAAGAACAGGGTAATTCTCCTCTACAGCATCCGTACCGAATGGCATCAATGTCATTGTTCCATTGGGATGATAGGCGTTAGAGACGGCATAAGCCTCAAATGTACCACCAGCCTGAGCACCGGAAGCAACAAAAATTCCCCACGGTGAGAAAGATAGTCCGCCATCTTCAGTTACCTTTACAGTAATCGAAGCAGTTGGATTGTAAACCACTCTTGTACCATCGGCACTTACTGACCAGGCGTTGATTGATACCGGTCCATACGTGTCGTGCTGGAATATGATCTGAGGCTTAATTTTAATTGTTGAGGTTGCTGCGTCCCACTCACCTATCACATCTTTTCCGAGTCGGTAAAGATTGCTGATGGTCAGCGTGCCGTCGCTGTTTTTCTTTATCTCAATCAGCGCGTTTGACTCTCTTTCGGGAGTATAAACACTGATATCGCGGGTCATATATGAACCCACCACATCATCTATTGAGGCAGCCTTAGCTCTTCTCTGAACCTGCTCCATGGACATTGCCACGGGCTCGCTCTTCACGAGCTCCAGTTCCTGAGTAGTCTGAGACAACTGCACCTCTGTTGGCTCTGCAGGAGCTGACGTGCCGGGCAGAACCATAGCCACGGTCATGACCAATGCCGCTGCGACCGGGGCTAATCCAAGATACTTTCGTTTCATAATTAAGAACGATTATTAAAATGTTAGAATATTATTTTCATTGAATTTGAAGCTTGACGGATAATGTAGACTCCGGATTGCGGTAATGTCACAACATTGCCGTCCTTCGGATCAAGGATCGATATGATATTTCCGAGCATATCATAGATATAAATCCCGTGAGCCGTGTCCTCTGAGATAATCTCTACCGTTAAATCAGATAATTTTCTTATTCTAAATCCGGAGAATTCCTTAACCTCCTCTACTCCGGAGGGATCTTTCTGATTCACAACCAATCTCACATTGTCGACATAGGTCGGAGTTGATGAATTACCCGTTGTCATGGCTATCTTTATTTTGGCGCCACTCGGGATATCACACGGGAAAGTTACCGAACGTGCACTCTTGGCGCCTACGGATATATTTTCTGAACCATCATTAGTGCGGAGAATTGTCCAATCCTCCTCTCCTACTGTATAGAAACATCTGATAATTGAGGTTGAAATCGAGGAGTTGCCCAAGTTTATGGATAATGCTCGTATCGGATTCTTAATCTCCGACACGACTGCTTCCGAACCCTTTACAAACTCCAGTGCTTTAGTACCGATAATATACGACGTGTTCTCGGGTGCAACAATACGTGAATCGGTCAACCGCCATTTCCCGAATTTACCGATAACTTCATGATCAGTTCCACTGTCTGACAGCGGCATCGACTCAAAATCCTCAAGAACCGTACTGAGATTTTCAGACGTGACAGTTACCTCCGCTCCCTCACCGTTATAAGATATGTAAGAGAGAATGAACGGAGATTCAATACCGGTCCATGATCGGATTGATGGCGTGGAGTTGTTGGTCAATTCAGTCACCGATGATGCTCCCGGGAAAGGATCATATTCCGTATCTTTTGTTGTGGTGCCAACACATTGTGATTTAGCTCTGATCAATTCAAGATAGTTATGCTCGGGAATTGCATTAACACGATTGGTAAACCATGCGGAGGCATCTGTTGAATCAACCCTCCACACTATGAGCCCCTCTCCGGGAAGATATTCATCCCATTTTTTCTTCCGTCGACATTCGAGCAGGAAAAATTCATCAGGCACAGATGAGGGAATCTTGAGCGCCTTTCCACCATCCTGCAACGGAGTCAAAATATGCTTTCCGCTTTCCGTCACCGTCTGAGGAGTAATAAAGCCGGATGCGTAACGCTCATATGCGCAATAAGCCGATGGTGTACGACATGAATTAAGGTAGGCACCTCCTGCCATGATCGACCAGACACCCGGATGAATACTCTGCCCTCCGGTGGCATAATCCACATCGTAAAGGTCCGGCAAACCCAACACATGACTAAACTCATGGCAGATTACTCCAATTCCATCTATCAACCCTTTGCTTTCAAGTCCATAGAGTTCTGTGGAACAAGCGTAACGGCCGGGCTTCACGCCATCATATTCCATCTCTGTGAGAATAGAGGCATGTGGCCAGAGATACAATGAACTGTTACCTGACACATTGGATCCGGCTCCGGAAAATATGAAATAAATCATATCTACAGTTCCATCCCCATCCATGTCGTAATCCGCAAAGTTTACATCTTTATCAATTGCATCCAATGCTGCGGAGATGATCGGACGGACTTTAGCCGTCTGCTGTGGCGCTTTGCAAGAGAAGGGCACTTGCACAGGACCTACAACATCGAATTTGGGAGAGAACTGTCCATCGGAATTCTCAACAAAATAATCGCGCACACTTCCGGTATAGTCTATATGCTTACCGTTTAAATCGGTAAAACCTTTGTAGCCATCTTTATTGATCATTTCATTGAAAATGGTGGCAATATCTGGACGTGTGAAACTTTTATCATTATACTCAATCAGCACCACCAATCCTCTGAATGCTCCTTTGTTGGATGAGGCAGACAAAGCTTTATTCTGTTTATTAAGGGACAGAATATTGCTCGCTCCAATTTTACGCACAGATTGCTCTTTGGCTGCGCCATAATAAGATTGAAGTTGAGATGAGTCGACACGGAATGACTCTGCAACTACCGCTTCTTCAGATGATCTGAATTCGGGAGATTTTGCTGCCACAGCCGAAGGACTCAGCTCTCCCCTACTATTAATTACGGCATAAACCCATTGGTTATCGGCACGCTTTACGATTGGTATACCATCTGATGTGGTGTGAAAATTGAAGTACTCATCACCATTTAGAATAATTTCAAGAACTGTACCATCAGACAAAGTTGCTTTGAATGGTTCAGGATTAGCAATTATTGCTTCCATACTGAATGATACTGCGAATATCAATCCAATCAGAAGCATTAGAATTCTATTAATCATTGATAGGGAATAAAAGTATAATATTGTTAGGTAGTCAAAGAATGAACAACGATGATCAATTCTTATCACTATTTGTTAATGCAAAATTAATAACAAATATTCATTATTTTATCAATTTGTGTATATTTTATACTACAAATAATCTAATAAAATGTTAAAATCCGCTTTCTACTGACAGTTTTAAAGAAAATGAGAATGTGACTAAGTTTTAATATTTATTCTGTATATATAAAAATCAAAGACATAAGTTGAAGATTTCCAACTTATGTCTTTTTTATATAAATTATTTTGGAGAAAGCTTTGGTGCTCCGGATTTACCGGTATTTATAAATTGAAAGCTTCTTTGATTTTATCTACGGCATCGAGCTTCTCCCATGTGAAGAGCTCTACCTCTTTCACGATCGGTTCGGATTCGTAACGGGAGCTAAACACCTTCTTGACAGTGCGTGGCAAACGGCCCATGTGCCCGTAGGAAGCGGTCTCTTTATATATGGGATTACGCAATTTCAATCTCTCCTCTATCGCTTTCGGGCGCATGTCAAACAGTTGTTCAACTTTCTTTGCAATCTCCGCGTCACTCATTTTCACTTTGGCAGTGCCGAAAGTGTTAACGAAAATGCTGACAGGTTCTGCCTTACCTATGGCGTAAGCAACCTGTACGAGTACCTCCCTCGCAACTCCCGCCGCAACAAGATTCTTTGCGATGTGTCGCGCGGCATACGCAGCTGATCTGTCTACCTTAGATGGGTCTTTGCCGGAGAAAGCACCTCCACCGTGCGCACCACGACCACCATAAGTATCAACGATTATCTTACGACCTGTCAAGCCGGTATCGGCATGTGGACCACCAAGCACAAATTTGCCTGTGGGGTTAACATGAAGAATCAGATCATCGTCAAACATGTTCTGAATCTCTACAGGCAGCTTTGCTTTAACGCGAGGCAGGAGATATTTCTCAACATCCTCACGTATCTGTTTAAGCATCTCGGCATCTGCTTTAGCTTGTGCCTCCGCTGTATTCTCCAATGGAGCGATAAAATCATCGTGTTGCGTAGAAACAACGATGGTGTGAATCCTTACCGGACGATTATTTTCGTCATACTCGACAGTTACCTGACTCTTGGCATCCGGACGAAGATAAGTTGTGAGTTTACCTTTACGGTAATAGGTCATCTGCTCCCCTTCACGACGAATGTCGGCAAGTTCTCGCAGAATAAGGTGAGAGAGGTCCAAGGTCAAAGGCATGTAGTTTTCCGTTTCATCAACGGCATAACCAAACATCATACCCTGATCTCCCGCACCCTGAAGTTCCTCCTGGGTCTTTCCTAATTCCTCGATACGACTGACTCCACGGTCAATATCCTCGCTCTGTTCATGGATTGTGGATAGGATTCCACAGGCATCGCCATCAAAGCGATAGGCTCCTCGATTGTAGCCAATCTCATTTATGATATCGCGCACCGCATGCTGGATATCAACATAAGCTGTGGAACTGACCTCTCCTGCCACTACAACCTGACCGGTAGTGCAAAGCGTTTCAATAGCAACATGACTTTTAGGGTCACGAGCTAAAAATTCGTCAAGAAGAGTGTCACTGATTTGATCTGAGACTTTGTCGGGGTGTCCCTCAGACACCGATTCCGATGTAAAAAGATGATTCATATTAATTTTAGCATTTTTTTTAGTGGTTGCAAGCAGCCAAATTTCTCCACTTCCGTCTCCCGGAACAGAATTCCGGTCCGCAGAATTGCGCCACAAAATTAATAAATAAACTTTGTACAACAAAACCTGCACGGAATTTTTCCAATCCGGAATTATTTATTAATTTTGTTGCACAGAGCCGTTAGGACTCTGTATCAGCCGCTATAGCTCAGTTGGTAGAGCATTTCATTCGTAACGAAAAGGTCATGGGTTCGAGTCCCATTCGCGGCTCCAGTTCATTATCAAGTAAATAAAAAGGAGGATCTGACTAAAAACCAATCCTCCTTTTTATTTATTTTTATAAATCATTGGCAAAGCGGAGACGATGCATTTTCACGTCGTTGGAAAAATCTGATTTTTGGGGAAATGAATTAGAAGAGCTATCTTTGCAAGAAGGATGATAAGGGATGATTATAAAAACACGTAAAAATGAAAAAGGAGATTAAAAGTGAGAAGGCTCCGGGAGCAATCGGACCTTATAGCCAGGCAGTGCAGGCAGGTAATTTGATTTTTGTATCGGGTCAGCTACCGATTAATGCCGAAACGGGAGAGATGCCCTCTGACATCAAGGCTCAGACCCGTGAATCGATCAAAAATATCAAGGCAATATTGGCAGAAGCCGGTGCCACTTTAGACAATGTAGTTAAGACTACTGTATTCTTGGCAGACATGGAGTTTTTCGCCCCGATGAACGAAGTTTATGCCGAGGAGTTTAAGGCTGTGTTCCCTGCACGTTGCGCATTTGCAGTGAAAGAACTCCCGAAAAAGGCTCTGGTAGAAATCGAAGTTATCGCTGCACTGTAATCAAAAGAAGAGAATCGCTGATGATCTATTTGCAGATTGAGAATCTTACCAAGTCTTTTGGCGACCGCATTCTTTTTGAGGAGGTGTCGTTGGGCGTTTTCCAAGGTGATAAAATAGGTATCGTAGCGGCAAACGGAGCCGGGAAGACAACTTTCCTGAATATCATTGCCGGCAAAGAGGATTATGATTCAGGGAAAATTACGTTCCGCAACGGCATCCGTGTGGGTTACCTCGAGCAACTTCCACCGATGGATCCGGAGATGAATGCTTTGGATTATGCTTCACTTGATGTAAAGGATAACGAGGAGGGGAACGGTGTGGATCTTGCCCGACAACTTCTCACTCAATTAAAAATTACGGATTACTCCACACCGCTTGGAAAAATGTCCGGGGGACAGACCAAACGTGTCGCATTAGCCCGAATCCTTCTAAACAAGCCTGAGCTGCTGATTCTCGATGAGCCAACCAACCACTTGGATATCGACATGATTGAATGGTTGGAGAATTATCTCGCCAAACAGAAGGTGACATTGCTGATGGTGACTCACGACAGATATTTTCTCGATAAGGTCTGCAACAAGATTGTAGAGTTTGACCAGACTCATCTCTATTCTTACGATGGAAATTATGATTACTACCTCCTGAAACGCGATGAACGCCATGAGGCTCAGAGCGCGGAGTTGGCTAAGGTGAAGAATCTTCTGCGTACGGAATTGGAATGGATGCGCCGGCAACCACAAGCTCGCGGTTCCAAGGCGAAGTACCGTATCGACAATTTCCATGAGCTCGAGAAACGGAGCCATCTCAATCTTTCGGAACGGAACGTGGCGCTGAACGTTAAATCCTCTTATATCGGGAACAAGATTTTTGAGGCTCACAACGTGTCGAAGGCATTCGGGGAGAAAGTGATTCTGAATGACTGGAATTATATCTTCGCCCGATATGAGAAAGTTGGAATCGTGGGTGATAATGGCGCCGGGAAGTCAACTTTCATAAAACTCCTTTTGGGACTACTGAAGCCGGATTCGGGTAATTTTGAGATCGGAGAGACCGTGAAATGGGGTTACTACAGTCAGGAGGGGATGACCGATTTCGATGAGAAGAAAAAGGTTATCGATGCCGTAAGGGAGATTGCCGAGGTTGTAAGGATTGATGATAAGACCACATTAACAGCTTCACAGTTTCTCTCCCATTTCCTCTTCTCCCCGCAGACTCAGCAGAAATATATCTATAAACTTAGCGGTGGTGAACGGCGCAGGCTATATTTGGCGACAGTGCTGATGCGCAATCCTAATTTCCTGATTCTTGATGAGCCAACCAATGACTTGGACATCATGACCCTTGCCGTCTTGGAGGATTATCTGGTTAATTTCAAAGGGTGTGTAATCGTGGTGAGTCACGACCGTTTTTTTCTGGATCGCATCGTAGACCACCTTTTTGTGTTCAAGGGCGACGGTGTGGTTAGAGATTTCCCGGGAGACTATTCGACTTATCGCCATTGTGTGGAACAGGAGATCAGGGAGAAGCGTGAGCTCGAGAAAATGGCCTCTGAAAAATCTACCTCGTCAGGTAAACAGTCATGGCGTCAGGAGGATACCAAACGTAAACTATCTTTCAAAGAGAAGCGGGAAATGGAGTCGCTGGAGAAGGATCTGGAAGCGCTTAACCAAGAGAAGCAATCTATAGAGGAGAGCCTTTCGAGCGGCAGTCTCAACACAGACCAGCTTCTGAAAGCTTCGCAACGGATCTCAGAGGTGATTGAGGAGATTGATACTAAAGAGATGCGACTACTGGAACTTATGGAACTCGAGTCCTAATTTCGCACTCTCAATGTTCGCTAAAATTGGTTGTAATTGAGCCAAAAGTTCGGGGCTGAGCTCAGGAATATTTGGTAGTAATTCAGCCATTTGACCCAAGATCGGCTGGAGATCAAGATAAACTAACAGCTTGTCGCCCGACATTTCATACTTCATAGGCACACCCTCTGCAAATACCGAGGTCATGGAGTTAATTACCTCCTGAAGCTGTTTTGATGGCGTGAGTTGCTCAGATTTTGTCTTAGCTTCCTGACCAAACGGATTCTCAGGCAATTCGGGATGATAGGGGTTATTGAGAATAATCTGACTCACGAGATCTGTCGGATTGACATAAACCTGCAATCTTTCTCCGGGTGCCTCGATATATTGAAGCATGGTGAGCGGACATTGAGCGGGCTGCGGTGCACCGTCTGCCGTCTTCAGATAAGTGACAACAATATTTCCATCATTATTAAATGATATGGTGCGCAATACGGTATCTATAAGATCATTTATTGACAAGACTTTCTGGCCAAAGGGAATGAATTCAAGATTGGATATTGAATCGGTGAATTCTCCGTTTGGAATCACTCCCACAGGTTGCCAAACCGTTCCGGCAATACCCTGATTGGCTGTCTTTAATTTAACATCGCTAAAATCAATGTCAAATTCTGAATTGTCCACTTTGCCTGAATAACTGTAAGTCACGAAATCAGTTTCGCCGGAGCCGGAGAAACTATAGTGATCGCCATCCTGAACGAGATATAACGGCAACTTCAAAGTAGAACTTCCGGGTAAAACACCGGGACCCTGCACAACAGGCAGGAAGTCGAGTTTTGATGATATATCTTTCGGATTAATTTTGGAGTAGAAAGTGACAACAGCACTATTACCCTCGTGATAGAAATAGGCTGACTTTCCCACCATTTGACTACCGTCGTAGTTGATTTTGAGATTATCGAGTCCGGTGAATGTTGTATCCGGAATAATTCCCACGTTAGTGACGTCGTCATCGTGACACGCCGTAAGCATGGAAGCAGCAGCAAATATGGTCAAAGCACTCGCAAAGGAGCGAAATATTTTGTGTTTCATAGTACAGTTCTTTGCTATTATAACAAAATCCCACCAATTCTGTTCAACCTACCCACCTATTTGGCTCGCACACAATATAAGATTACTATTTTTTTTGTATTTTTGTAAATCAGCAACGATAATAGCTATTTAAATGAGAATTGATATATTGACCGTGATGCCTGAGATGTTAGAGCCGTTTTTTAATTGCTCTATACTCAAGAGGGCTCAAGATAAAGGGCTTGCGGAAATCGCTATACATAACCTTCGCGATTACACTACCAACAAACATCGCAAGGTCGATGATTACCCTTTCGGAGGGGAAGCGGGGATGGTTATGCAGATTCAACCCATCGACAGTTGTATCTCCCAACTTAAAGCAGAGCGAGATTATGATGAGGTTATCTTCACTTCGCCCGACGGTGAGAAGTTTGACCAGCCGATGGCTAATTCCCTTTCACTTCTGAACAATGTAATTATTCTTTGCGGCCATTACAAAGGTGTGGACTGGCGTGTTCGCGAGCATCTCATTACTAAAGAGATATCAATCGGAGACTACGTGCTCACAGGTGGAGAACTACCAGCAGCCGTGATTGCGGATGCGATGGTGAGACTGATTCCCGGAGTCATAGGCGATGAGCAATCAGCTCTATCCGATTCTTTTCAGGATAACCTTTTGGCACCTCCCGTCTATTCTCGTCCGGCTGAATACAATGGCTGGCGCGTTCCGGACATTCTTCTCTCAGGCCATGAAGCTAAAATCGCAGAATGGCGCTATGAACAAGCTCTCGAGCGCACACGACGTCTGCGTCCCGACCTCCTTTCTTAACACTTAAGAACTATTTTCAATTTCTTAAATAAATTTGAAAATTACTTAACCTAACTACCAAATATTAAATGAATTTATCCCGTCAACTTTTAATCAGCTGTATCGCCATGGCTTCCTGTTTTACAGTCTCGGCTGATACTCTACCACCTTATAAAGACAGTTCACTTCCAGCCGAAGTGCGTGCCGATGACCTTCTCTCCCGCATGAATGTATATGAGAAGGTGGCACAGATCCGCCATCTTCATTCAGGCGATATATTCAATGGTCAGGAACTCAACGATGAGAACCTCAAGAAAATTTGCGGCACAGCATCTTATGGTTTCGTAGAGGGGTTCCCTCTTACGGGTGAGAATATCAGCCGTAATATGCGTAAGGTTCAGGAGTATATGGTGAATGAAACCAAGTTGGGTATTCCAATCTTTGTTGTGGGCGAGGCTCTGCACGGATCAGTGCACGAGGGTTCAGCTATCTTTCCGCAGAATATTGCTTTGGCTTCAACTTTCAATCCCTCTTTAGCCCAAAGAAAAGCAAACGCTATCTCTTCCGACCTGCATTATCAGGGCATAAACCAGATACTTGCACCTTGTATTGATGTGGTTCGCGACCTGCGCTGGGGACGAGTGGAGGAAACATTCGGCGAGGATCCATATCTCAGTGGCGAATTCGCATACAATGAGGTTAAAGGTTATCTGGACTCAGGCGTGGCTCCGATGCTAAAGCATTTCGGTCCTCATGGCAACCCGTCGGGTGGTATAAATCTCTCTCATGTGCAGAGCTCGGTTGCCGACTTTCATAATATATACATGAAGCCTTTTGAGAAAGTGGTGCGTAATCTACCGGTGATGGCTGTTATGTCTACCTACAACTGCTGGAACGGGGAACCAAACTCCTCTTCACACTTCCTGCTGACCGATATCCTCCGCGACAAGTGGGGCTTCCAGGGTTATGTATATAGCGATTGGGGAGCCATCTCAATGTTGAATAAGTTTCATCATGTGGCAGCTAATGATGCTGAGGCAGCGAAACTTGCCTTGGAGGCAGGATTGGATGTAGAGGCTTCAAGTAATTGTTATCCTCATATACCACAGATGATTAAAGATTCCATACTGGATGAAAAAGTGTTGGATCAGGCCGTGAGACGTGTACTGCTTGCCAAGTTCAAGGCTGGTCTTTTCGAGGATCCCTATGGAGAACGATTCAAAGGTTCGCAAATGCATCCGGCATCTTCTGTGGATCTGTCTCGCGAGATTGCGGATGAGGCGATCGTACTCCTGAAAAACCGGGATGCACTACTCCCTTTGAATAAAGAGAACCTCAAAAGCGTGGCTGTGATTGGACCCAACGCTGATCAGGTGCAATATGGCGACTACAGTTACACTCGCTCGAATGAGAGCGGCGTCACACCACTCCAAGGAATCAAAAACCTCTTAGGGGATAAAGTAAAAGTAAATTATGCCAAGGGCGCAAGCCTGATGTCAATGGATACCTCCGGCATCGATGAAGCGGTAGAGGCGGCAAAGAACAGCGATGTGGCAATCATCTTTGTCGGTAGCGCCAGCACCGCACTTGCGCGTGATTATTCCGGCTCCAATTGCGGAGAGGGTTATGACACCCCCGATCTGGAACTGACAGGAGCGCAGCCGGAGCTTATTCGGCGCGTAGCGGCTACAGGCAAACCGGTGGTGCTCGTGCTTGTGACAGGTAAGGCATACGCAATAAACTGGGAGCAGGAAAATATTCCGGCAATCGTTCTTCAATGGTATGCCGGCGAACAGCAAGGGAATGCCATAGCTGACATGCTTTTCGGCAACACCAATCCCTCAGGGCATCTTCCCGTATCCTTCGCGCGAAGTGGAGGCCATCTTCCCTCTTTCTACAACCACCTCCCCTCGGATCGCGGCTACTATCGTGCGCGTGGGTCATATGAGCGCCCGGGACGTGACTACGTATTCTCCACCCCTGATCCTTTGTATGCTTTCGGACATGGGCTCAGTTATACTGATTTCGACATGAAAGATATGGAAGCTAACATCAGCGGAGACACATTGCAGGTCGCACTGACCGTCGCTAATATAGGAGACAGAGAGGGAAAAGCGGTTCCGCAGATCTATATCCGTGATGTTGTCAGCTCAATTCCGACACCGGTTAAGCAACTCAAGGCTTTCAGTAAAAACGATCTTAAAGCCGGCGAGGCTAAACAGATATCATACTCAATCCCACTGACTGAACTATCCTTCAACAACAATCGCGGGGAGACTTGTTTGGAGGATGGCGAGTTTGAGGTAATGGCCGGTTTTGCATCAGATGATATCAAGCAAACCCAGAGTGTTTGGTTGGGAGAGCAACCGAATTCTACCGCAACAGAGGCTAAAGCGGCGCCTACTCCCGCCTCTAAATTTAAAGGGACAGGTAAAAAGATAAAAGTTAGCGGCGTGGTTCGCGACGTGCAGTCCGGGCCCATGGGCGGTGTGAAAATTTACTCGGTTAAGGGAAAGAAAGTAGTAGCTACCACGGCTGCCAATGGCACTTACACTCTCACTGCACCGGACAATGACACCCTCATCTTCGGCTACGGCTCTTCAACAGAGAAACGAGTAGAAATTAATGGCAATAAATCGCTCAATATCTCGCTATAGTCTCACCCAAAGACAAACGATTAATCTACTCAGGGAGGCTGTTTTCGCATACGAAAACAGCCTCCCTACTTTTATTTCTTTATGAAATTTACTATTTCCGCAGATAGCCCATTATCTCCTTGGCTTTGAGGTTTGTTAGAATGGGTTAGATGCAAGGCGCTGAGGAGGAGGCTGACGGGAGCATACTAAAGTATGTGACCAAAGTCGAATTCCGATAGCAACACCGCAGATAGCCCATTATCTCCTTGGCTTTGAGGTTTGTTAGAATGGGTTAGATGCAAGGCGCTGAGGAGGAGGCTGACGGGAGCATACTAAAGTATGTGACCAAAGCCGAATTCCGATAGCAACGCCGCAGATAGCCCATTATCACAAACCGAATTCACAAACCGAAAGAAGCAGATTCAATATCAAGAGCCTTCAAAAAATCCCCTAAAACAGGGTTATCAACCATCATCTTTTTAAGTAACTCCTGTTCTGAAAGTTTACGCTCAGCCGCTTCATTCTGCGACAAAGTGAAGTTTATATTCAACAGATCGTTGCCAAGATATTCACGGAGAAAGGGCACTAAATGGGTAGCTGCCATCTCGAAGGCACTGAAGTTTAGATGGGTGGAAGCCTCTATCTCATATTCGGTTGGTGAGAGACGTTTCTTGGAGGCTGTTCTCATTGCCGAGGCAAGCACCTGCTGTTGGGAAGTATGCTGAGCCAAATAGACATTCCATGCCTCTTCAAATTTTTCATCTGTGAATTCAGCACTCTTCTTATTAGAAGAATCATCACTATCTTCCGATTTGTTCATGTCTGACAGACGGAAACTGGACAGTCGCTTACCAAGATGTCGTTTTGCCGGCTGCGCTGTTGGCTCGGGTGATACAGGACCCGAATGAACTGAAACAGGTGCGGTTTGCGTCGTAGTGACATTCTCAGAAGCTACGGGAGCATCCACCTTTCCCTTTTCCTCTGTGGATGCAGGAGTAGAGCCCATGGCCATTTCCGGCATGGACGCATTACTGAAATCGCGGAGGAGAGGAAGATCCTCCGCTATGTCAAAAGGGGGCGTAGCAGGTTTTAAAAGCTGACAGAGACGGATAAGCGTCACCTCCACAAGGAGTTGTTTGTTTGAGGTAGTACGATAGTTATAATCCGCTGTGTTAAGTATCTTCATTGCAGCATAATACCACTGCAACGGAAGTTTAGTGGTCTGCTGCTTGAAGTTGGCTGCAGTGTCACTATCCACTTCGAGCAGAGGAAGCGTGCGTGAATCGGCTGCCACCATCAGATCACGAACATGTGATGCAAGTCCATTGATAAAGAATAGTGAGTCAAAACCCTTATCCTTTATCTCTTTATAAATCATCAGAGCTCCCTGAATATCACCGTTCGCGAAGCAATCTATCAGACGGAAGTAGAAGTCATAGTCAAGAACATTGAGATTCTCCAAGGTGGATTCATAAGTAATGTGTCCATTGGAGGACGCTGCCACCTGATCAAAAATGGACAAGGCATCACGCATGGCACCATCTGCCTTGCGGGCAACAATACCAAGAGCACGAGGATCGGCTTCCACTCCTCTGTCCGAAGCTACATATTTCAGATGCTCCACCATATCATCTACTGTGATACGCTTGAAATCGTAGATCTGACAGCGACTGAGAATGGTCGGTATCACTTTATGCTTCTCGGTTGTGGCAAGAATAAAGATGGCGTATGCCGGCGGTTCCTCGAGCGTCTTCAGAAAGGCGTTGAATGCCTGAGAGGAGAGCATGTGAACCTCATCGATGATAAATACTTTGTACTTACCCTGCTGCGGTGGAATGTTAACCTGTTCGATCAGACTGCGGATATCGTCAACGCTGTTATTTGATGCGGCATCAAGCTCAATGAGATTGAACGAGTTACCCTTACTGATTGCTACGCATGAATCGCACTCGCCACACGCCTCACCATCTGCTGTCGGGTTCATGCAGTTGATTGTGCGTGCGAAAATACGCGCGCAGGAAGTTTTACCCACACCTCTTGGACCACAGAATAGATATGCTTGCGCAAGTCTCCCGGTGGATATGGAATTCTTTAATGTTGTGGTGAGATTTTTCTGTCCCACAACGCTCGCAAACGTTGCCGGACGATATTTTCTCGCACTTACTATATAATTTTTATTATCACTCATAGTATTTTTTCAGTGAAAGAGACTATTATTTTTATCCCAGTCCTTCATTATGCAAATCTACAAAATTTTATCAAATTCAGCAACTATGCAACAATATTGCCACATTTACGTTACAAAGAAAAAAACAGACTATATGGCTAAAAAGAGTGGACTATATACCGGCACCGGTGATAGAGGAACGACCTCTCTTGTGGGTGGCGAAAGAGTGAAGAAAAACTGCTGCAGACTTTGCGCTTATGGCACTATCGATGAGCTATCATCCGTTCTCGGCCTCGTCGCAGCACATTCCACTTGCACGGGCAATGCAAAAGAAACGATTCTTCAGATTCAGAATGAGTTGTTTAACATTGGAGCATATCTCGCCACTCAATATCCGGCAGATCAGGAAGTGAATTGCAAATCCATTACGAATGAAAAGATCAATTCATTGGAAAAAGCCATAGATTCTTTAGACGAAGAAACTCCAAAAATTCACGCATTCATACTTCCCGGTGGTTGCGAAGCAGCAGCCAGAGCACATATAGCGCGAGTGATTTGCCGACGCGCCGAGAGAGAAATACTTGACTTAGCCGATGAGACATATATTGATCCATTGTTGATAAAATATATTAACAGAATCTCTGACTACCTGTTTATTCTCGCCCGAAACTTCAATTATAAGGAGGGCTACGAAGAGATTGTGTGGAAACAATAAACTTAGTCCGGACTCTGTTATAAGAAATTTTGCATATTGTAGATGAGGAAATTTTGTAAATTAAAGCGTTTACAAATAGAGATAGAAAAATTTAAGTAAGGTATAGAGATTATTAAAAGTATGTTGGATAAATTAGCAAGGATAGTAATCTAATTTTGAGAACAAACTTAAGAAAAGAAATATAAATAAAACTGAATAATTATGTATTGGACACTTGAATTAGCATCAAAACTGGAAGATGCACCATGGCCTGCAACAAAAGAGGAACTTATTGACTTTGCGATGCGTAGCGGCGCACCGATGGAGGTAATTGAAAATCTCCAAGAGATAGAAGACGAGGGCGAAATCTACGAAAGCATCGAAGACATCTGGCCCGACTACCCCTCCAAAGACGACTTCTTCTTCAACGAAGAGGAATACTAAATCAAAATCTTATAGATATTAGTTTAAATATCAATAGATTACAACTAAAACCACTCTGATTTCAGAGTGGTTTTTTCATGTAAAAACTTCCCTAAAACTATCCAAATAACCTGCATTTTCC
>CAZEJY010000027.1:0-36784 GCA_964512705.1 uncultured Sangeribacter sp.
ACCTGCAACCTTCTGATCCGTAGTCAGATGCTCTATTCAATTGAGCTAACGAACCGATCTTATGAAAATTAAAACTGTGATTCGTGCAGGATTCAAACCTGCAACCTTCTGATCCGTAGTCAGATGCTCTATTCAATTGAGCTAACGAACCCTGCATTGGAATTATTTCCGATTTGCGTTTGCAAAATTACGATATTTTGCTGAGTCTACCAAATTTTTCAACTATTTTTTTTGTAAAAATACTCCACGGCGCATTCACCGTCAATACCGGTAATGGGTGGGTAGAGTTTGACAATTTCAGTTGAAATCTCCTCAACAATTTCCCATCTTGCTGATATCTCCTCAGTTATTTCTTTAGCAACTGTTTCAAGCAGCAAAGATTCCTGACCGATTCTTGCTTTTACAATCTCATATATCTCGGCATAAGATATGGAGGTATCAAGATCTTCGGTTTTGAAGCAGGATGCCTTGTACTTCACAGAAAGATTAACCTTAAAGTCATTACCGACTAATCTCTCCTGTGGGAACACACCGATATGACCATGAAATCTCACATCTCTCAACTTAATATTGAAATATGCCTCTCCCATAATCTTGGAACTTGATTGACTCTACAGAAGAATGGAATTAGCATCCGCAGTTCTGAGCTGATAGAGGAATCTTCTTGATTCTGTTAAGGTGTCTACCACCTTCAAACTCAGCCTCGAGGTATGCATCAACAATATGTTTTGCTTCATACTCAGCTACAAAACGAGCCGGGATGACCAGCATATTTGCATCATTATGTTTCTTGACAAGTGTAGCAATCTCGGGCATCCATGCCAATCCGGCGCGTATACCCTGATGTTTATTCAGAGTGATATTAATTCCGTTGCCGGTGCCACACATGCAGATACCGAAATCACATTCCCCCTTCTCAACAGCATTGGCAGCGGGATGAGCGTAATCTGCATAGTCACAAGCTTCGGGAGAGAATGTCCCGAAATCTACGGTCTCGTAGCCCTTGTCAACTAAATATTGCTTAATGGTGTTTTTCAGTTCATAACCGGCGTGGTCACTCGCCATTGCAACTTTTTTCATAATTATTATGGATTAATTATTTGTGTTATTATTAGATAATTCATGATGTTCTATTTTCTCCTTCTCCTTTTTGCTCATTGTCAGTTTGCTGGTAAAAGCAAATCGCACGAGGAAGAAGTTTGTCGGGACGCATATCGCCAGAGCCGGAAGGAGTGCCAATGTATTACCGACAATACCTTTGAAAATAGCAACCAATCCGGTCTGTAATCCCATATTTATAAGATGGCTCAATGTGAAAGCCAATCCCTTTTTTGCATTGGGATTACTGCGGAAGGTGAAATAGCTTGACAGAAAGAAATTGGCTACAAAACTGATTGCATAACTAATCAGCGTTGAAACCACAGCTGTCACACCTACGGCATTTACAAATACAACATATATTCCGTATTGCAGTAGTGTAGAAAAACCACCGGTCATTACAAAGCGTAATGCTTCGGATTTCTTATCGGTACTTGTCAGCAGTTTTTTATTGTTCATGTATTTTAGGCTTTAGGCTTTAGGCTTTAGGCTTTAGGTTTTAAGTGTTTGGTAAAGACTCTAAAGCCTAACACCTCAAACCTAATATCTGCACTTCAGTTTTCAGACATTTTCTGAATTTTTATCCCGGTCAGTAGTCTCCTCCTCTTCGAGATAATACTCTTTGTTGAGTTTGTCAATATAGTCGAGGAGTTCCTCTCTCCCCTTACCTTTCTCTGAGGAGGTGACAAAATAGGGTGGGAGTACTTTCCAGCTCAACTTCATCTCTTTGAGATATTGTTGCACTTTCTTCTCTCCGGCAACCGGACCCAACTTATCTGCTTTGGTAAAGATAATGGTAAACGGAATATCATTCTCTGCCAACCAGTCCATAAATTCCATATCGATCTTTTGCGGATCATGGCGTATATCCACAAGCACAAAGAGCATATTTAGCTGTGGACGTTCAAGAATATAATCCTGGATTATGCGGGTTAGCTTATCTCTTTGTTCCTTTCCACGCTGAGCAAAACCATAGCCCGGAAGGTCAACGAGGTACCATTCACCATCATTAACGTTGAAATGGTTAATTAGAAGTGTTTTACCCGGTTTTTGAGATGTCTTTGCTAAATTCTTGTTTTTACCAAGCATATTTATGAGGGAAGACTTGCCCACGTTTGATCTTCCGATGAACGCATATTCCGGAACGTCACCCGCAGGACATTTCTTAACATCCTCGTTGCTTATCTCATATTTTATTTTCTTGATATCCATAAGTAATCTCTAAAACTTACAAATTAAAGCATATAGAATGTATCAATCTTAATGCGTCTTTAACATTTTTATCTTCTACTACAAGTGCAATAGTGGTTTCACTAACTCCATCACTCATAGCTTTAACCTCGATTGAATTTCGTTGAAGCGTGTTCCATAATCGTGCACCCAAACCGTTTATAGATTGAATACTTTCACCAACTACTGCAACCACTGACAAACCATCTTCACCAATAATCTCAGTGATTTCTCCCTTGGATATTTCCGGAGCAAATTCAATTTTCAGCTTCTCGAGAGCCTTCTTCATTCCTTCGGCAGGGAGAGCCATATAGAAAGATGACGTGTCAGATGGAGGGGAGACAAGATACATACTCATCCCGTTTCGAGCCATGACATTGTAAGCTCGGGAATTAAGCTCTGCAACATTATGTGCAAAAGCTCCCGTTATTTTAATCAGCGCGGTCTTACCAAGAGAGGATATTCCCCGAACGCCTTTCTCCAAATGTCCATTATCTGAAATCAGTGTGCCGGGAGCATTGAAATTGAAAGTGTTCAGAATCTTGATAGGAATATTCTTGTGGAAAACGGGATAGATTGTGGGTGGATAAACCACTTTTGCACCAAAACTGCACAACTCCATACTCTCGACGAAAGACATATTTGAAATAAGCTGTGCCTGTGGTATGATTCTGGGATCAGCAGTGAGGAACCCGTCCACATCAGTCCAAATTTCAAGAATATCCGCATTTAGTGCTCCGGCAACCAAGGCTGCCGTGTAATCGCTGCCACCACGTCCAAGGTTTGTTATTTCGCCAGTTGTGGAATCAGTGGATATGAAGCCACCTATAACAGCGGTCTTTTGCAAAGGGAGAGGGAATTCTTTTTTGATAAGGTTGTCGGTGAGGGAGCGATCGGCAATATTTTTATTAAACCATTTTTCGGTTTTGATAAAATTCAGTGAATTATGATGCTCCACGTTTGTGAACATATTTGCCACAATGAGACTCGACATTCGTTCACCGAAACTTACAATCTCAGCCAATGTTTTTTCCGGCAGAGAGTGAATCAGTGAAAGCCCTCTGTATCTATTCTCCAACTCGTCAAGAAGTTTGGTGACCTCAGCAGTAACCGCCGCTTTATCTCTGATAACTAAAGCATCGATGATCTCCTGATGGCGTTTGCGAATCTGAGCCATCTCCTGAAGATAATCGGTTTTCCCTTCAGCAGCAGAGTTAGCTGTGGCTATGAGTCTGTCGGTGAGTCCGCCAAGAGCGGATACAACCACAATAGCCGGTTGATCAAGATTCTCAACGATATGTTTTACATTGGTTAAACTCTCAATCGTTCCGACCGAGGTTCCTCCAAACTTCAGTACTTTCATTCTCTTATGTTTTCACCCCCGGAATAACACACTTTTTCACAACCATCGGGTTTATAATTGAGGGACAACACAAATTTACAAAATATGAATGTATCAGCCAAGAAATGAAGTGAGAATGTGTTGATTTAGTGCAGTCGGAAATAATAATTCAAACTAATTTCTATTTCTTTACTGAATGTAGGCGCGTACTTCACCTACGGGTAATTTGCCCACTAAATAGAGTGGAATGTGACTTGAATCAGTAGAAATCCAACAGTTTATGTCATCACTGGAGCGCTTTCTACCGTCAGTGGTAAATTTGAACTGAACATGATAAGCCTCGCGGATGGTACCGTTCCTAAGTTTGATCTTATCTTTCCCGATATTCTTAATTGAGATGGTCTCCATTTTAGATCCCGAAAAGACTGATGCCTCGATCTTCTTCCCCGGTTGCAGTTGGGCGTAATCCAATTGACGCAAATAGTAAAAGACTGAGAGCATGTCATAAGTTGGGCCCGAGGCAGTCAATTCCTTAGTTGATTCTGTCACCCCACCTTTACCGTTATCCTTATATCTTTTGCAGAAACCTGTTACTTGATTACCTGAATAGGAATAGGTAATCACATCTTTCCCATATTTCCCTTTCTCATGAGATATTTTCTGATACTCTATGGGCTTGAGATCGTTAACACGAATGATCCCTTTCAATGTGTCTCTGACTTGATATATCTTGTCTGCCCACGGCTTTGTTTTAGCGGAAAGCATCAGGTTGTAATTACCGTTATTGTTGCGCAATGAGAGCGTTGCCTCTCCGGCATCTTTATGAATTATACCCCATTTGTAGGAAATTACATAATGGAGGGATTCATCTTTGAAAGATGCTTGCACCATAGATGCGCAACTTAATATTATCAACAGAAGTACTGCAAATTTTTTCATTGTATTCTATTTATTATTACTCAGCGGCTTCTACAATCACTTTATAGTTAAATTTTTTCAGCTACTTAAATAAAAAACGAAGAGCCACTTCTGTTTAGTGCCTCTTCGTTATGTTAAGGTTTCAATCTATTTTTTGTTAAAGGTTTCGATCTATTTATTAATAGAATTTTTCGAGTTCAGCCTCGAGCTGACCAACTTGATGAACACCGACACCTCTCCATTTCATCTCTCCATTCTGGAAGATCATCAGGGTAGGAACCGAACGAACATTGTAAGCCGCTGCCAATTCCTCATTTTTGTCGATATCTATTGTGATTATACGTGCTTTCTCACCGACCTTCTGATGAAGTTCTTCAAGAATCGGATGCATCATTTGGCAAGGTCCACACCAAGTTGCAAAGAAATCTACCAATACAGGTTTCTCTGACTTAATTATATCATCAAATTTTTCCATAGTATAATGTGTGTTTTGGGTTATTAGTTTTTAAATATAAGCTCATCACCTTCGCGGTCAATAATGATCGGGTGTTCGCGATCCACTTTCTGTGCAAGGATATCCTTTGAAAGTTGGTTGAGAACCATTCTTTGAATTGTACGCTTAACCGGACGTGCACCAAATTCAGGATCATATCCATCTTCAGCCAACAAATCAAGTGCTCCCTTAGTCACATCAAGAGTGATTCCATTGGATGCCAACATCTTCTGTACGCTCTTAACCTGAAGTTCTACAATCTCAAGAATCTCTTTCTTGTCAAGAGGTGTAAACATTACAGTCTCATCTATACGGTTCAGGAACTCCGGACGGATAATCTGTTTCAATCTATCCATCACATCCTGCTTGGTAGTAGCAATGATTTCCTGTTTCTCTTCCTCTTTCTTATCATTGAATCCTTGGAATTTCTCACGTATGATGTCAGAACCCATATTGGATGTCATGATGATAATCGTATTCTTGAAGTTTATGAACCTACCTTTGTTATCAGTTAATCTACCGTCATCAAGAACCTGAAGTAGGATGTTGAATACATCAGGATTAGCTTTTTCAATCTCATCAAAGAGTACGACGCTATATGGTTTACGTCTAACAGCCTCGGTGAGCTGACCGCCCTCCTCATATCCGACGTATCCCGGAGGCGCTCCGACAAGTCTGGAGACTGAGTGCTTCTCCATATATTCCGACATATCGATACGGGTCATCATATCCTCATCGTCAAACAGGTATTCAGCCAACGCTTTAGCCAACTCAGTTTTACCGACACCGGTTGTTCCCAAGAAGATGAAGGAACCGATAGGACGGCGTGGATCATTAAGACCGGCACGTGATCTGCGGACTGCATCTGAAACAGCCTTGATAGCTTCCTCCTGACCAACTACACGTTTGTGCAGCTCCTCTTCAAGATGGAGAAGTTTCTCTTTCTCACTCTGAGCCATCTTCTTGACAGGTATTCCGGTCCAACGGCTAACAACTTCGGCAATATCCTCGGCGTCAACCTCCTCTTTAATCATTGCACCTTCACCTTGCAATTCTTTCAGCTTCTCCTGAATTGCAATGTTCTCATCCTGTTTCTGTTTAATCTTTGAGTAACGGATTTCGGCAACTTTAGCGTAATCGCCTTCGCGCTCAGCTTTGTCAGCCTCATAATTCAATTGCTCAATATCAATCTTATTCTGCTGAATCTTGTCGATTTCATTCTTTTCAGCCTGCCATTTAGCACGCAATGATTTTTCAGTGTCGCGGAGGTTAGCCAAATCCTCATCAATCTCCTTGAGCTTGTATTGGTCGTCCTCGCGCTTGATAGCCTCGCGTTCAATCTCGAGTTGTTTGATCTTGCGCGCTGCCTCATCAAGAGCCTGTGGCTGTGAATCCATCTCCAATCTAAGTTTGGAAGCAGCTTCATCAATCAGGTCGATTGCCTTATCCGGAAGGAAACGGTCGGTAATGTATCTGACACTTAATTGAACGGCTGCGATAATGGCTTCATCCATTATACGTACTTTATGGTGATTTTCATATCTCTCCTTCAAACCTCGAAGAATTGAAATTGCTGAAATCTCATCAGGTTCGTCAACCATCACTTTTTGGAAACGACGCTCAAGAGCCTTATCCTTTTCGAAATATTTCTGGTATTCATCCAAGGTAGTTGCACCAATTGATCTGAGCTCACCTCGAGCTAACGCAGGTTTAAGAATATTGGCTGCGTCCATAGCTCCTTCACCTTTTCCGGCACCTACCAAGGTGTGAATCTCATCAATGAAAAGTATAATCTCACCATCGCTTTGAGTAACTTCATTAACGATAGCCTTGAGTCGCTCCTCAAATTCACCTTTGTACTTAGCGCCTGCAACGAGGGCACCCATATCAAGAGAATAAATCTGCTTGGATTTCAGATTCTCAGGAACGTCACCTCTAACGATACGCATTGCCAAACCCTCAGCAATGGCAGTCTTACCGGTACCCGGTTCACCGACCAACATAGGGTTGTTTTTAGTACGACGGGACAAAATCTGAAGCACACGGCGAATCTCCTCATCTCGTCCGATCACGGGATCAAGTTTACCGTTACGGGCACGATCGTTGAGGTTGATTGCATATTTACTCAGTGCCTGATAAGTCTCTTCGGCATTCTGGTCCTTTACTGTATTTCCTTTTCGTAGTTCTGCAATTGCAGCTTTTAGACCATCTTCCGATATTCCATTATCTTTTAGAATCTGTGATGCTTTACTCTTTGAGAGGAGAATACCCATGATCATAGATTCAACGGATACATATTCATCTCCGCTCTTTTTAGAAAACTCAACGGCTTTTTGAAGTGCGTCGTTAGCTTCACGGCTGAGCATAACATCTCCGCCACTCACTTTGGGTAGAGCGGCGATTGCCTGATCGACGCCCATTTTTGCGCCATTCAGGTTAGCACCTAATTTCTGGAATATGAAGTTGACAATAGTTTCGCTTTCAGAGAAAATTGCTTTTAGCAAATGCACAGGTTCGATCTGTTGCTGGCCGGCTTCTTTTGTGAAGTCTATCGCCTTCTGCACAATCTCTTGCGATTTAATAGTGAAATTGTTGAAATTCATAGTATTTATAATCTAAATATTTCTATCGTTTTAAAATCTATCGTTTATGTAATCGAAATCAGATCTTGACGGGTCTTATGCCGTCCCAACTGATCCTATATCTTCACTTGGAAGATATAATTTCGATTTTCATATTTTAAGAACAATTAATTTTATGATAGAGTTCACGGGAAACTGAATTTTCCTTTTTTAGAAAATTCAGTTTCCCGTGAACAGTTTTCAGTTTTCAGTGATGGGTCTTATGGGAATTCCTAATTCACAGTGCACAATGCATAATTCCTCATTCCGAATTCCTTAAGCCTAAAACCTAAAGCCTAAAGCCTAAAATCTAACACCTTACGCCTAAAGGTTATTCGGGTTCTACCATCAGGGCGGTGGTGGTGATGGGATCCTGGTAATGATATTTTGCTTCCCAGCCTAAAGCGGATGCGCCAAGCACTGCGGCGTCACTCTCTTTGAGCTCTGAGAGAATAATCTTGATGTTACCACGATATGTTTTAAACAGATTCTTCTCAAAGGCTTCTACAAGTGGCTTCATAAGAAGGTCGCCACTTTTGGCGAGACCACCGAAGATTATGAACGCCTGTGGACTGGAGAAAGCAGCCATATCCGCCATGGCTTCACCAAGGATTTTTCCGGTATAATCGAAAATCTCTTTTGCAAGCTTATCTCCTGACATCGCAGCGTCGTAAACATCTTTTGATGTAATCTCATCGATATCCAGATTACGCAGTGAAGATTTATCCGAACGAGTTTCAAGGAATTCGCGGGCTGTGCGAGCAACACCTGTTGCCGAGCAATAAGTTTCGAGACAGCCGGTCTTGCCACATCCACAAGTTCTGCCATTGTTGCGTTTCACCACAAGGTGTCCAAGCTCGCCGGCGAAACCGTCGTGACCATAAACCATCTTACCATCAACTACAATACCGGAACCAACACCGGTACCCAATGTAATCATGATAAAATCTTTCATTCCTCGTGCAGCTCCATAGGTCATTTCTCCAAGTGCAGCTGCGTTAGCATCGTTAGTTACTGCAACAGGAATTCCATGGAATGCCTTGCTCACTTTCTCTGCGAGAGGAACTTTAGGACCCCAAGGAAGATTCGGTGCATTGATTATTTCTCCGGTATAATAGTTGGCATTCGGTGCACCGATACCGATTCCTTTTATTTTATCGACTGCATCATTAGCTTCGAGGAGGCGGGTAATAGCTTTGTGCAGTTCAGCAACATAATCATCGAAGTTGCTGTGCTTCATAGTTTTGATCGAATCACTTGCGATCACTTGACCACGAGCATCTACAATACCAAACACGGTGTTAGTACCACCCATGTCTATTCCAATCACATACGGCTTTGTCATCATATTAGAAGGTTTTAATTATAAATCTAAAATCAGGTTATTATCAAGTAACTTCTAAATTAAATTACTTAATTTCTACAAATATAAACAAAATTTTTAATTGTTCCTTTTATTTAAATAACTTAAATGAAAAATGCAAAGTACTAAAAAAGCTTAAGCTCCTGATAGAGGCGATGAACGGGTAGTCCCATGACGTTATAAAAGCTTCCGTTGATCCACTCCACAGCTATGCATCCAATCCATTCCTGTATACCATAAGCACCGGCTTTATCCAAAGGGTGGTAAGTATCGACATAATACTCGATTTCATCGTCAGACAAAGTACTGAATTTTACCTCCGTCACAGCTGTGAACGAAGCTCGTTGTGATCGGGTTAAAATAGTTACACCGGTCACAACTTTATGTACCTTACCCGACAATTCCCGAATCATTCTCTTTGCATCTTCGTTATCTTTAGGCTTACCGAAGATAGCTGTGTGCGTTTCCCCTGTGGGATTACCGTCCTCTGACAGAACGCTTTCTTCTCCAATAACAAGTGTGTCGGCGGTAATTATCAGCTCGTTATCTTTTAACTCTTCAATATATGCGTCTGCTTTTTTGTTTGATAGGTACTGCGGCACAGACTCCTTGGGCATTTCCTCAGGATAGGATTCATCTATACAACCTATGGAAATGCAGTTGAAGGGGAGTCTGAGCATCTCAAGGAGTTCCCTTCTTCTTGGAGACTTACTTGCCAAAAGAATTTTATATTTTTCTAAATTTCTCAGTGTATTCATCAAAAATATTATTTGCCAACAAACACATTAGTTACCAGCCGAAAGCATTTGCTTCAAGCATCCATTTCTGCTGAGCCTTCAACACCTGTTCAATCACATCTCTGGCGCAGCCGTATCCACCATCAAATTTGGAGACATAAAGGGCGGTTTCTCTCGCTTCCCACGCTCCGTCGCGTGGTGAGCAGGGGAGTCCAACGGCCCTCATTGATTTCAGGTCGGGGATATCATCACCCATATAAACTACCTCGTCGGGTTGGAGATTCTCTTTTTTCATCCAATCGAGGAGTATCTCCAACTTGTGTGAAGCTTTGAGATAAATGTCTTTAATTCCGAGAAGTGAGAAACGTTTTTTGATAGCTTCCGAATCTCCACCGGTGATTATCGCCATCTTGAACCCGCTTTTGGCTGCAAGTTGAATAGCATAACCATCTTTGATATTTGCCATGCGCATGGGATAACCATCTTCCGATAGAGGTATTACTGAAGGAGAGAGTACCCCATCTACATCAAATACAAAAGCTTTAATTTTTGTTAGATCATAGTTTATTGATGACATCGCTGTATAGAATCTGTTAATGTGGAATATATTGTTTTAATTTGAGGATACTTTTCAAGATAAGATAAGTGAGAGGAAATGATTTTCTGATCTCCACGAATTGCCGGTCCTGTCTGAACCGTATAGGGATTCGCGGTTTGCATAGCTTTGCGAAGAGTCTCCTTAACCAATGGTTCAATCAGTTCATTAGGTATACCATTGTCGCGCAGGATCTCACTGCTCATTCCCCACAGGTGATTGGCGAAATTGCACGCTAAGACGGAAGCGATATGAAGCACCTTTCGCGATTCAGAATCAGCGTGGTGAATACTGTCGAATATTATTGAAGCAAGCCGGGATAATGCGTCTTCAGCAGCTTTGTCGCTACCTTCAATAAAGATCGGAATCTCCCTATAATTAAGATCAACATCCTTGCTGAATGTCTGTAAAGGATAAAAGACACCACATCTTTTTTCTGCCTTAGGGAGAGCAGACTGCAATACTTGCATCGGAGTACTTCCTGAGGTGTGGGCTATAATACCTTTAATCTGGCTTAGTTTGGAACAAACTTCCGGAATGGCATAATCTTTAACTGAAATAAGAGTTATCTCTGCTTCCGGTCTGAGATTCTCAAGTGTATGTGGATTAACCATGCGAACATCAATGTCATCACCATATTGCAAAAAAGCTTTATGCAGATGTGTCGCCACATTACCTCTACCAATTATGTCTACCTTTAAAGTTCTTTTCATCTTAAGTGTCAACTTTAAATTTCCGGTAAGCGAATACCGTTATGAGCTACAAATTTCAGCAGTTCATTCTTCAGCTTCAGATCGGTAGTTTCAGAAATCTGTTCCGAAACCATCAATGCAACGTGTCCCATGGTGGAGCGTAGGTTTATTTCCACGCATGGATTTATAAGATCATTCTCTCCGATCAACATATCTATGCCCAAATAGAGAATATGGTTCGGTAACTGTAAGGAGTTAGATAAGACAGATTTGATCGCATAGATCTGAGCTTCGACAACTCGCGAGAGAATGACACTCGCTTCGAAATCATTATAATGAGTGTTATGCGTGATCAGTTCCAGAGGCATGTAGTCCAATTGATCGAGGGTTCCGAACTTATTGACCTTGAATTTTCCGCGTGGAGATGTTTCAAATGTGCTGAAACCGAGAAAGACCGGTTGTCCATTGACGAGTGCCCACTCGGTAGCAAAATCAGCTTTGCGACTATAAGCTTTCTCTACTATCACTGACCCTTGCTTCTTAAGAATACCATGAACCCATTGAGATATTTGATCATCTGTCAGGTCTTTGGTATACATTACCCCTCTCCCGGAACTGCTCCATGGAGCCTTGAGATAAAGCAGTCCATATTTGTCGCGTAGCTGCCAGAGTTCATCAACCTCATGAATCTCGATGGGTTGCTCGAGGTCTTTGAAAGCACTGAGAACCGTTTCCGACTCCAAAGCATACTTGATTTGTCGGGCATGTTGCATTATCTTTTGAAAGAAGATAATGGATGTAGAGCGATGAGAGAGTTTTCTGATGCGGTCAAGATAAACCTGCATCGGCAATGTATTTGCCGGAGTACCGTTGTTCAGCAACTTATATATTAAGGTGTGATTCCATCCCCATGGAGCAATTTCAGTGTCGGAGAAATCAACGTTATGCAGTTCCTGCAGCGTTACGAGTTTTAATTGCTTCAGATCAATTAAATTTTTAAAAACCTTCAGACTGCGATTCAAATCCTCATCCTTTTCCGGCAAATTGTTGGCGTCAGAATCCAAATGAAGAATCATATCACCCTTTTCAGCATAGAGTGCTGGAAAAAGAGAATAAAGGTTTCTCATTTTCCTTATTTTGATTGGAGGGGTATAATTGTGTGACCCATCTGCCAACGCATAATCGTGATCTATGTTGAAAATATGGAGTGTCTTCATAAGTTATTGGCAGTGTGCACTAACGTTGATACTGCCTCTACATCTTATTATAAACCTTATGGAGGTGTGTCTAAAGTATAATTTTGACACACCTCCATATTTTTGTAAATCTTTACAAACGGAATTCTGAAGCGTAACCGGTTTATCAATCGTTCAAACGCTCTCTCTCTTTGAGAGGGTTTGAGAAATAGAGCTTATGCTCGATATATTCCTGTGTAGCGATGAGGGTGGGTTTGGGGAGTTTCTCATAGAAACGGGAAATTTCAATCTGCTCCCTGTTTTCAGCAACCTCCTCGAGGTTATCTGTAGATGCGAATTCCTGCAATTTGCGCTCCAACTCTTTCTTCAATTCCACAGCAATCTGGTTTGAACGTTTACCGATAATGCAAACAGTTTCATAAACGTTGCCGGTTTGTTCTGCCATTGCGATCATGTCACGTGTCACTGTGTTGGTTGGCGCATTAGTCTTCTTATAATCCATAAGTTCTATTATGATTTATATGATTTATTTGATTTCTATATAGATATTTTATTCTACCTTTATATAACGCTTTAAAAGCATTATTGATTGACATGCTTTGAGGCAATCTTGAAGATCGTTTCCGCCTCCTTCAGGTATTTTGAGTCGGGATAATTATTGATAAAAGAGTAGTACTCATCAATAACATCGTTGTATCTGCCTGACTGTCGTTCGCTTACTGATTCCTTAGCCTCCTGGAATTTGGATTTGAGAATAATCATCTCAAAATCCTCCTTATATTTGCTATAGGGATACTCTTTAAGGGCATTTTGAGAAACGATAATTGCCGATTCGTAATTGTTGCCCATGAAGTTTCCGAGGTTATAGTAAAGCTGGGCATTCTGAAGCTCCTTAAGAGTAAGCTTATCCTGCATCTCAAAAATAGCATTCTGCGCTACGGTCACACGATCGCTCTTGGGGAAATAATCCAGGAATCCGGTTAACTCCTCGATAGCTTTGACTGTATTTGACTGGTCAAGCTGAGGGTCCGGGGAATCAAGATAGTAGCCGTAACCACTGTAGAAACGCGCCAACTCAGCATATTTACCCTTTGGATAACGGGTATAGTAAGTTTTGAAATGGACTCCGGAATTCAGATAGTCCTTATTCTCGTAATATGACATGCCGAGAAGGAAAAGCGCTTCCTCACCATTAGGAGTACCTCGAAGAGGAGTTACAATCTCTTCAAGGATTGTGGAAGCCTGAAGAAATTTCTTCTCATCGTATGCTCGCTTCGCAAAGTCAAATTTATATTCTATATCGCGGCTTTTTAAAACCTTTGAATATTCGCCACAAGCACTCAAAATGAGCAGCAGTGGAAGAAGATATAATAATCTGCGCATCTAATTATTGCTACTGTTATATTTGTTTATCAGCGCATCTATCACCGCAAAGATGGTAAACTCTGTCAAGAGTATTTTCATCTGAATTCGGTCTAAGCGCTTTAAAGTACAAATTTAATAAAAAATACTGAATAATTCACTAAATTGAATATAAAAACATCGAAAATCATTTTTATATTGGGTTTGAATAGAAAATAGTGTTAAATTTGTTGAATTGAATTGCTATATCAAGAATTTTACTCAATGAAGATTAAAAATAAAATGCCATATGACTGGGGGAGTGACTTTGTTTCACGTCATCCCGTATTGGCAAACATAGCGATAATAACGATCATTGCTTTGTTAGGCGTGTACGCTGTTTACGTGGCGATTGCGCTGTTCACCAAGCACGGACAAAGTGATGAGTTGCCCGGAGTGGAGGGTAAAAGTTATACCGAAGCCATTTCTATTCTCCATAAACATGGTTTCAAAGTGGATATCAGGGATTCACTCTACCGCGAAGATCTGAAACCGGGTTTTGTCATCGAGCAGTTCCCTAAGGCTCATTCCATCGTTAAGCCCGGGAGGAAAATTTTCCTATATATCAACGCCGTGCATCCGAAGCAGGTAGTTTTGGATGATATCAATCGTCCGAATGAATATGCTCTGAAAGGGGAGTCCTTCCGCGGTGTGATGGCAAAACTTACGGAATTAGGTTTTAAGAATATTAAGGTTGTACGCGTTTTGGGTACGACAGACCGAGTGGTTAAGATTACTGCCAATGGTAAGGTTGTGCACAAGATGGAGAAGGTTCCGGTCAATGCCCAGATGGTTGTTGAGATTTCCGATGGCAGACTTTTATCTCTCAAGGATTCAATAGAATTGATGGATAACGTAAATAGCTCTTATGATTATTCCGAAGAGTCGGAATCTGAAATAGTAGAAGAGGAACCTGTACAGACCTCAGAGAGCGAGCAGAATAAAACTGAAGGTGGCTCATATTTTGAATAATTAAGAATGGCTGAGACAGAAGCAATTGAATCTGCAATTCCCGAAGAGGATGAGAATCTGAATACCCCGATCTATACTGATGCCGAGGGGAGGGAATTCTATGAGCATTTCCGTTTTGTTGCGGATAAGGGTCAGCAGATGATTCGGGTTGATAAGTTTCTGACCGACAGGATGGAGAAAACATCCCGTAATCGCATACAACAGGCAGCCGATGCAAATTGCATCATTGTCAATGACCGTCCCGTCAAGTCGAGCTATAAGGTGAAGCCGAATGACGTGGTCAGTATTGTGATGGATCGTCCGCGTTATGATTTTGAAATCATAGCCGAGGATATTCCACTTGATATTGTTTATGAGGATGATTATCTGTTGGTCGTCAATAAACCGGCAGGGTTGGTAGTGCATCCGGGACATGGCAATTACCACGGGACTCTCGTTAATGCTCTCGCATGGCATTTTAAAGATAACCAAAACTATGACGTAAATGATCCTCGCTTAGGATTGGTGCATAGAATCGATAAAGACACGTCAGGGCTGTTGGTTGTGGCAAAAACGCCTGAAGCCAAGACAGATTTGGGACTTCAATTTTTCAATAAAACCACCCGCAGAGAATATGTGGCTATGGTTTGGGGTGATTTCCCGGAAGATGATGGGACGATTGTGGGAAATATCGCACGCAATCCACGGAATAAGCTACAGATGGCAGTGATGGAGGACCCTGCGGTCGGGAAACATGCCGTTACCCACTACCATGTATTGGAGAGATTCGGTTATGTCAGTTTGGTAAAATGCGTTCTTGAAACAGGTAGAACGCATCAGATTCGTGTACATATGCTTTACAAGGGACATCCACTATTCAATGATGCGAGATATGGTGGTGATAAGATACTGAAAGGCACTACCTTCGCTAAATATAAGCAATTTGTGGAAAATTGCTTCTCGATTTGTCCCCGACAGGCTCTTCATGCCCGTACTTTAGGATTCAGGCATCCACACACCGGAGAGGAGATGAATTTTGAGTGTCCTATACCGGAAGATATGACATCCCTGATCGAGAAATGGCGCAATTATTCGACATCAAATAAAGCGTGAACTAAAAAAATATAGGTTCTCTTAGGGAGAAAACTCATTTTATTTGTTACCTTTGTAGATAATGATGATAGAATAGATAATGAGTGCCCAAGATATAAATTTCTCAGATATTTCACCCTATGATGATTCTCTGTTTCATGAAAAGATGGAGAATCTCGTGAAGGAGCCGGGATTTCTTCATGCGGTTAATTATACCATGCCTCCTGAAGATGTGCCTACTCTGATTGATGAGTTGTTGAAAATCAATAATAAATATGATTTTCAAACGAAAATTATGTATCCGTTTCTCGAAATGTTGGCAAAGACAACTACTTCGGGAATCTCTTTAGGTGGATTGAAATATCACAATCCCGGAATGAGTTACACATTTATCACGAATCACCGCGATATTGTGCTTGATGCATCTTTCCTGAACCTTGCATTTCTAAGAAAGGGACTTCCAACATCGGAGGTTGCCATAGGTAATAATCTTCTTATATTTGATTGGATCACCGACTTGGTGCGTCTGAACAAGAGTTTTATTGTCAAGCGAGACGCCGGTTTCCGTGAGGGCCTTGCCGCAGCAAAGAAACTTTCGGCATATATCCACCACACCATTCTTGAAAAGCGGGAGTCAGTATGGATTGCGCAAAGAGAGGGGCGTGCCAAAGATAGTTCCGATAAGACCCAAGAGTCTTTAGTCAAGATGTTGGCTCTTGGTGGAGAGGGTTCCTTCATAGAGAGATTGAAAGAAATCAACCTCATGCCTGTGGCAATTTCTTATGAATATGATCCTAACGACTATCTGAAGACCAAAGAGTTCCTGTTGAGAAAGAGGGATCCGGAGTATAAGAAGTCGCAGCGAGATGACCTGTTCAGTATGGAAACAGGACTCTTGCAATTCAAGGGTAGAGTGCATTTCCAAATGACTCCGAGAATCAATGCAAAGATTGATCAACTCGGTGATTTCAAAGATAATAACACAGCTGCCAAATATGTCTGCAGTATAATTGACCAGGCTATACACAGGAGCTATGAAATATTCGAAATAAATTATATCGCCTACGATCTTCTGCATCAGACAACACGATTTGCCCGGTTCTATAACGAAGAGCAGAAAGTGAAATTTGAGGAGTATATTTCCGCGCAGCTTGCCAAGATCGATGTAGAGAACGTGACAGATGAAGAGCACGATTTCATGTGGCACACGATGTTGGTGATGTATGCTAATCCGTTGAAGAACAAACTGAAAACTATCTTAGGAGGTATAGAATGAGGCATTTTGCTGTAATAGCCGTGATTCTAATCTATCTGATTTCCTTCGCTGTTGATTTCTATATTTACAAAGATATTTGTAAGTATTTAAGGAACAAAGTTAAGAGGGATGTGCGAATAATCTTTTGTGTATTATCCGCACTTTGCTATATAGCAATAACTGTTGCAATAGTGCAGAATTACGCTGCATATACCAACGTGAATCTGGTTATGTGGTTGCTATTTTCTTTCTTCTCCATATATATCCCTAAGTTCATCTACGTCATTCTTTCGGCCATAGGAAGGTTGTTCAAATGGCGTAAAAACGGTAAGCCGATAAATTATTTGGCAATCGCCGGAGTGTCGGTAGCCGTGCTATTATTTGTGGTGATATGGTGGGGTGCGTTATTTACACGTCATGAAATAAAGGTAGATACATACACATATACAAGTAGTAAGCTACCGGAGGCCTTTAATAATTACAGGATCGTACAGTTCAGTGATGCTCACGTCGGAACATGGGGATCGGATACAACCTTTGTTTCAAACTTAGTAAGCGACATTAATTCTCTCAATCCGGATCTGATAGTATTTACAGGTGATGTGGTAAACAGGGAAACTAAAGAGATGAAACCATTCCTCTCGATTCTGAGCCGTTTAAAGGCAAAGGATGGTGTATATTCAATTTTGGGTAATCATGATTACGGAGATTACACAGCTTGGAAAACACCCCGGGAAAAGGCTGATAATTTGAGACAGATGCTTGTCTGGCAGGATAGCATAGGTTGGAAGCTGCTGAATAACACTCATGTTCAGCTTAATCGCAATGGTGAATCCATAGCCTTGATTGGCGTGGAAAATTGGGGTGAACCGCCATTTAAGAGATATGGTAATCTTGAAGAAAGCTATTTCAGTGCGGATTTGAAATCAGATGCGCTGAATGATAATAAATTCAAAATTCTGCTTACTCACAATCCGAAACATTGGGATATGGAGGTGTTAAAGAAGTCGAACATTGATCTGACACTCTCCGGACATACGCATGCAATGCAGATGGAGTTCGGGAAGGGTGAGAATAAATGGAGTCCGTCAAAGTACGTCTATCCGGAGTGGGATGGTGTATATAATAAAAAGAATTCTAAGGATGAGTATATGACCTTGATCGTCAGTCGTGGCTGCGGTCAGGTTGGTATTCCGGCGCGTTACGGTACGGCATATCCTCAGATAAACGTTATCACTCTGAAAACACCGGAGCATGAAAAGGCACCTGTTCAGGAAATCTCATTATATTAAGCAACCGTTTCATATAGATTTATGTATTTAGCTGTAGTTAGCATAGGTTCCAATTGCGGAGATAAAAGGGAGAACGTTGCCTCTGCTCTTCAGTGGATAAACTCATCCGAGAGAATGAAACTTCGCGCATCATCCCGGATTTACGAGACACCGGAAATACATGGTAGAGACATAACGTATATGAACGCTGTCGCATCTCTTGAAACATCAATGGAATTGGATGAATTAATCACACTTTTTAAAGCTTATGAACTCAGTTCAGGCAGGGATCAACTGTGCCGGATTGAGGATAAAGTGCCAATTGATATAGATGTGGTTATGTGGAATGATGATGTGATCCGGCCCAAAGATTTTTCCTCCTCATTCTTTGCGTTAGGATTTTCAGATCTCAAGTAGTATTCTATTATTACGCCTGAAGCAGAATTACTTCTTTCTGAAGAATATTGATCCCTTCCATTTGTCTGATATAATAAGACCTAAGATGACAAGGATGCAACCAACAACTCCCAAAAGATAGATTTGTTCCTTGAGGATGAAATATCCTGCAATCATGGTTATTGGTGGCTGGAGGTATAGGTAATTATTTGCTGCGACTGCTCCTAAATATTTCATCGCTTCATTCCAAATTACGTATGCTAACACGGAGCATAGAACCACAAGATAGATGAAATTAATGAGGTAAGTGGGTTGCTCGATATTAAAAAGTAGATGTAGATGCAGTGGCTCACGTTGTAGAAGCAGCAGAGGTAATGCAGTGATTACACCATAGAAGAATAGTTTGCGGGTGATAAAGATAGAGGTATAGTTAGGAATCAATCTTCTAACAGCGATAGTATAAATAGCCCAGCAAACCGCTGCCGAAAGAGCTAATAGGTCACCCTGTGGCTTGAACTCAATACTGGCTCCATTTGCAAAGATAATACATGCGACTCCTGCCAATGCAATTCCGGAACCGATCAGCACGCCCGCTTTCAGTTTCTGTTTGAATACAAGCGCCATCAGAAAGGTAGTGAAGAGGGGAGAGGTGGAGGCAAGGAGGGAAACGTTTCCTGCAGAGGTGAGAGTCAGGGCATAGTTTTCCGTAACAAAATAGAGGCTGCCGGCACATATACCGCTAATCAGGAAAATCAGTTCATCAGTAATAGAATTCGAGAGTAACTTCTTGAATGTAAAGAGTAGAATCAACAGGTAAGCACCGGTGAAGCGATACACGTACATCTCAACGGGAGTGAAACCACCCTCCTCCATAAGCACTTTGGTGCTCAGGAATGATGTGCCCCAGAAGCTCACGATAATAAAAGCTCCGAGATGCCACAACAACGTAAGATAGTTTGCGCTCGATTTACCTCCCGAACTCATTTGTGTTTTTATGGTGTTTCGGGTGCAAATTTAAGCAAATTTATTCAACAAAAAAATTAAATTGATAAAACTTAAAAGTGGTGATAATTGTTTAAAAAGTATAAAACGATATAAAATAAAACTTAAAATTATAAAGAAAATGAGTGCAGACGAAAAAGTTAAATTCAACAAGATCGAAAACGAAGAATTACCCAAAGCTACTCCTCAGTTGAAGGGTTCACAAACTGAGAAGAATCTCCAGGAGGCATTTGCCGGAGAGTCAATGGCTCGCAATAAATATGATTTCTATGCCAAGCAGGCAAAGAAAGATGGATATGAGCAGATCGCAGCTATTTTTGCGGAGACTGCATCTAATGAGAAAGCTCATGCAAAAATATGGTTTAAATATCTGAACGGTGGTGATATACCTCATACAATAGAGAATCTTGCCGATGCGGCAGCAGGTGAACATTTTGAGAATGCCGAGATGTATGTTCGCATGGCAAAGACAGCTCGTGAAGAGGGTTTCACCGAGATTGCAAAGAAATTCGAGATGGTTGGTGCTATCGAGAAGGAGCATGAGGAGAGATACCTCAAATTGCTGAAGAATATCAAAGAGGATATAGTGTTCAGCCGTGGAGAGGAGAAGGTATGGGTATGCCGTGAGTGTGGTCGTATCCATGTTGGCAAGTCCGCTCCGGAAGTATGTCCGGTATGTGGTCATCCACAGGCTTACTTTGAATTGAAACCGGAAAATTATTAATACCCCTCAATAAACTTTGAAAGGGTGCGACTGCTAACCAGTCGCACCCTTTCTGTGTCTAAGAAGTAAAACTCTATCGTGGAAAATTTCCAATTATAGATTTTTGTAATAAGAATATTCAATAATCCTTTCACTTTTGCATATTGATAAATTTTGTTACTTCTTAACAATAATTTTGAGTATTAAAATTTTTACTGTATATTTGCAACCAAATTTAGACAATGAATAACGAAATATACCGTTTGCATGCCTACGATACATATAAATTATTTATCATTTTATAAATCATTTTACTTACTATACTCAATATCATATTAACTAAATTTCAAGCTTATGAAATTGAAATCTTTACAATCAATTTTGGTAGGTGCTTCGGTTGTTTCCTTTACAGCCTTTGGTGCTATCAATCTGTTACCGCCACAGTCCGGATCAATGCCTGAACTGGCTGAGAAGGAGATTGCGGTCGCTTCCAGTGAATCAGGAGTCCTAAATGCTCCATCTGTAGGTATTACACGTGGCGCAAGTGTTACTCCCCCGAAGACGATGGCAGAACTCACTTCAAGAGAGTATGTATTGACTTTTACATCTGATCGTTCCGGCTTCGGAAGATCAGGAGAAGCAGTCCACTTCACTCAAGTCGCCAACACAGACTCCGTTCAAATTTCATGGTTCTACTATGACAATCCTTGGAAAGGTAAAGTAGACTTTGAAAAGGGTGAAATTGTAGTACCGGCACAATATTATACCACCAATGAAGATCACCAAGTTTGGTTCCTTCCTTACGATGGAAAAACTTGGACTACAACTGGTGATGTTGTCTTCAAATTTAATGAAGATGGTAGCATGACACCCGATAAGGGATGGGGATTTATGTGGTATGACAAAACCACAACAGGATACAACTGGTGTAAAACAGCCGCTAATACTCAACTACTTGTTCCAAACGGAACTATGGAGTGCGAGAAAGTTGAAACTGTTGAAAATGTATCAAAGAATGTAAAATACACTTATCCAATCGTCGGATCTCAGAAGGATAACATTCTTACTATCCTTAATTTCGCGGATAATGGAAATTATGCCACATTTATTGTCAATTCAGATGCTACAATTTCAGTTCCTAAACAATTGGAAATCCACACTTCCAATGTAGATTACTATATGGCTGGAAATGTCTCTGTAGATGAAAAAAATAATATTTCATGGGATTGGTCTTACAATGCTCAATCTACAACTGCAAATGGTTTCAAACTTGGTCCATGGTCACTCATAGGTTATCATAACACAACCGGAGGTCTATATTGGTATGGTCTTTATAATTATGCCGATATAAAACTTGATTTCGATATTAATTACAAGGCAACACCATTTGAGGGTAATGGAACAGCCAAAAGCCCATATCTTATAAAGAATGCTGCTGATTTGACTAAATTTATTGAATACGTAAATCAGAATAACATTCAAGGGATGTCTTTCAAACAGACTGCAGATATAAACTTAGGAGGAATGGAGCTGACGTTACCTGTTATTTCCCGGGAATTCAATAACACTTATGACGGAGGAAATTTCAGTCTCAAAGGTCTCAATCTTGTGTCCGGCACAACAGAATACGCAGGACTTTTTGCAACTTTAGGTGCAGACGGTGTACTTGAGAATCTGACACTTGAGGGAAAAGCAACCCTAAATCAAAAATATTCATCCCCTTTAATTGGTAAGAACTACGGAACACTCAACAATATTACCAGTAAGATGGAAATTTCTGCTCAAGCTCAATACTGCGGTGGTTTGGCGGTATATTCATACGCAGGAGCAGAATTTAACAATTGTGTATTTGCCGGTACCATTAACATGACAACTCACTATGCTGCAGGTTTAACAGCATATTGTGCGTCAACAACCTTCAATAAATGTGGTTTTACCGGTAAACTCTTAAATGCTGTCGATGTAAACACTACAGCAATTAATAATGTAGGTGGTTTGGTGGCTTATGCATATCCAAGCTCATTCATAGAGTGCTACAGTGAAGGTGAATTCTCCGCAGATAGTCTATCAACATACCGTGGTGGCTTAGTAGGATATAACTATGCTGGTACATCCGCAACCGCCAACTATGGACAGGTCCTTTTCAAGAAATGCGTAAATAAAACCAATATTAAGGGTAAGCAATACCTTGGAGGTTTGGCTGGTACTATTCCAATTCCTGCTGCTACTTCAGCAACTACTTATAAGTATCGTTCCAACATTCTCATGGACTCTTGTGTAAACTATGGTGATATTTATGCTACAACATCAGGTACTACCGGTGGTATTGCGGGTACTGTAAATAATCCAGCAGTTATCAAAAATTGCGAAAACTATGGTTCTATCAAGAATTTTAAAGGATCATACATTGGTGGTATTCTTGGCCAATTAAGCAGCACCGGTGCAAATGACTCTATCAGATCAGTAGTAATCAACTGCAGAAATTATGGAGAGATTGGAGATATCGATCTAACTGACGCCAACAATAGCTACTGCTGTGGAGGTATTATAGGTTTTGATGCTTCACCCTATGGAACATTGCAAGATTGTGAGAATTATGGAGACATCACTTCTGTTTATAACGGTGGTGGTATCGCAGGAGGTCTTTCCGGAAACTACAATACCATCACAGGTTGTGTGAATTATGGTGATGTAACAAATAAAACTTACTCTGCCGGTGGTATTACAGGTTATAACACATCTGCAACACAGGATGTTACAGGCAATATTAATTTCGGTGCCGTACAATCTGTTGCAATGAAACCCGGTACAACAGCAAGTGCAACATCAGAATTCGGACCGCGCATAGGTGGTATAATTGGCTATGGATATGGAACTATCGCGGACAACTTGAACGTCGGCGATGTCACAGGCCCATCATTGGTTGGTGGAATTATCGGTGTGACAGTAAAAGGAACAACTGAAGCCAATTTCGGTTGTAAGGTTGTACGCAACCTTAATGCAGGTAAAGTTCTTTGTCGCTACACAGTTGATGATAAAACTGTTGAGGCAACTGACTCTCTCGGAGCTATCATTGGTAACTCACTACTAAATAAAACTCAATGGGTCGCTGAATACAACTCTCAAGATAGCAACTATTACACAAATAATGTATTGGCTCATATCAAACCGACTGAAGACTACTTGGCAAACCATGCCGGCACAGAAGTTTCAGATGCAGATCTTATCAACTTCAATAAATTAGGAGCAGGTTGGAGCTGCTATGATAAATATTGCTACCCGATTCCGGTCATGTTTCAAAACAGTGACTTGGCAAAAGTCTGGGCAGCTCAGGTAGTACCTGCTACAGGCGATAATCTCACCAAGATCACTCAGGATTTCTATGTAGGAGCTCCTAAGGGTCTTGTATGGACTTCCACAAGCACAAACTTGACATTCAATGGTTCTGATGCCGTTTGGGGTAAACCTGCTACTGTAGGAGAAGTAACACTTACAGCAACTTGTGGTGACTTTGAGAAAACAATAGTTATCCAGGTTGATAAGGCAACTTCCGTTGAGGATCTTGCTGTAGATGCAAGTGAAGTCGTAGCTGAAAGATGGATTAGCACTTCCGGTCAGAGAGTTGCTAAACCGGCGCTTAAAGATGGTCAGGTCTATATCCTCATCCGCACATACAAATCCGGCCAAACCGAGACTATCAAAGTTCTCAACTAATTTATAAATAATTTTAAGGGGCCGTCTAACAAAGAAAGTTAGATGGCCTCTTTTTGTGTACATAAATTGACCCGCAGTGAATTAATTCTGTTTTAATTGTGAGACTTTTGTAAATATTCTTTTTGAAAAATATTTAATAAATTCTTGCAAATTGTTATAAATAGTATTAATTTTGCAGCAAATATTTCTAAGGTAAAAAATAATGAAGGCAAAAGAGTTTATGGAGGAATTGCAGATGCGATTCCCTAACGAGCCTGAGTATCTTCAGGCTGTGGAGGAGGTTGTGAACTCCATCGAGGATGTATATAACGAATACCCGGTATTTGAAAATGAAAATCTGATTGAACGCCTCTGTATTCCGGAAAGAATTTATACTTTCCGCGTAAGTTGGGTTGATGACAAAGGTAAAGTTCACACCAACATGGGATATCGAGTTCAGCACAATAACGCCATTGGCCCCTACAAAGGTGGTATACGATTCCATTCCTCAGTAAATCTCTCCATTCTTAAATTCTTAGCTTTCGAACAGACATTTAAAAATTCACTTACTACTTTGGCCATGGGTGGCGCCAAAGGTGGTAGCGATTTCTCTCCACGCGGAAAAAGTGACATGGAGGTGATGCGTTTCTGTCAGGCATTCATCAATGAACTTTACCGTCACATCGGTGCAGACACTGACGTACCGGCTGGTGATATAGGTGTAGGCGCACGCGAAGTAGGGTACATGTTTGGCTGGTATAAGAAGATGCAGAAGGAATTTACCGGCTCATTCACCGGTAAGGGTCTCGATTTCGGCGGCTCTTTGATGCGTCCGGAAGCAACAGGTTATGGAAATGTCTACTTCCTGCTCAATATGCTTGCTACACGCAATATAGATATCAAGGGTAAGAGAGTAGCTGTATCGGGTTCTGGAAATGTAGCACTCTACACTGCAGAAAAGCTTCTCAAATTGGGTGCTAAAGTTGTTTCTCTCAGCGACAGCAATGGTACAGTAATTATGGAAGATGGCCTCACAGAGGAGCAGTTCCAGAAAGTATTTGATTTGAAGATGCTCTATCGTGGAAGAATCAGCGAGTTCGCTGAAGCAGAAGGATTACCTTACTATGCAGGTCAGAGACCTTGGAAACTTGTGAAATGTGATATAGCTATGCCTTCTGCTACTCAGAATGAGTTAGATGGAGAAGATGCTCGTGCTTTGTTAGAGGGCGGTTGTGTGGCAGTCAGTGAAGGTGCCAATATGCCCTCTACTCGCGAGGCTGTTGCTGAATTCCTCAAGGCACGCATTCTTTACGCTCCCGGTAAGGCTGCAAATGCGGGTGGTGTATCCGTTTCCGGTCTTGAGATGGCTCAGAATGCACAGAAGATGCAATGGACAGCTGAGGAGGTCGATAATAGACTTCAGCAGATCATGTTGGATATCCACACTCAGTGTGCTGAATATGGTACTGAGCCGGATGGCTTCATCAATTATGTGAAGGGTGCTAACACTGCCGGCTTCCTGAAGGTTGCTAAAGCTATGCATGCCCAAGGTATTGTATAATTATTAAGCGGACTGTAGATAGAACTAATTATTCTGCCCGCTCAATTCAATGATAATCAAGGCTGCGTTTCACGTTTTTTGTGGAACGCAGTCTTTGTTGTTGGCCTTTTGGAATGTGCGAACTGTGTGCTTGATCACGTTGCGGATGGTCTTCCATTTAGGGAAGATGGCAAACGGTCGGATAGAACTGTAGCTCAGCAGTACTATAAAAAGAGTAACAATACAAATTATCAGTAGTAGACCATAAATCTCTTTCATAGAAACTATTAGAGCTTGCTTGTTGAGAGCCTCGTATAAACTCCCAAAGTTTGAGAATGAGATATCCGGGTTGAAGTTTACGATGCGAGTGCTAAGGAGCGACATATTCTTTGCGAAAATGTGTCGCAATAATTCTCCTATAATTACCGGACCGAGAGTGGCACCCATCACTGCTCCCGTAAAACCGTTGATTGTAAGAGCCTGCGGGAAAATCTGAAATGGTAAGCCACTCTGCACAATGGATGTCAGGAACACGATTGATATGATGACTGATGCTGCACCTCGAAGAAATAACGGAATAAACAGCATCTCTTTTTCCACACTGTAATCTATGAAGAAATAGAAATATGCTAAATACAGAAGAGCCAAAGAGAAACCGATTGCTGTCATGGTCTTATATCGCCATTTGCGAAGAGCAAAGGTGTAATATGTAAATGCGCATCCGGCTATGATCCCCATAAAAACATACCAGTTCAAATCTATAAGGTTTGTTTCATCAAATCCTAAGATTGTAGCGGCATAACTGTGTTCAAACACATGTTCTGTTGCTAATAGGGTAAAGAATATGAGATAGACACCTGTGGCACGGATAACGTTCCTATTCTTCATTGCCTGAAAACCGATATAGGGATGATGTAGGAATGAGGCTCTCCATAAGTTGATTCCAACGCATGCGAGTCCTAAGAGAGTAGCACCCGTGATTTCTGTGCTCTGCCACCAGTCAAAGTAATTACCGTAGACACATACGAATGTGAAGCACATCATGAAAGCAGCCCAGATTATCGCACCAATCCAGTCGATACCGAGGAGCGGAATGAAAATGGGTGCGCGCATAGGTTTCACAAAAATCATCACCATCAGCAGCATTAATGCAAGGAGTCCAATCATTATCCAGTGCATATATTCCCATTGCGAGAAAAAGCTTGTATAGATTGTGGCTATTCCGCTCAATTGAATGACGCTATCCACAATGATATAAACATAGCAGAAGAATATAGCCATATCCCTCACGGGTGTGAGCCATAACTGTATTGTGGAATTGCATGCAAAAGTGGCTTGCATGCGGAACCAGCCAGCAATCAAACATGTAATAGCCAATAGAGGAACGCTGGGGGTGTGTGCGCAAATTATGTTTGCTACAATCAGTATGATTCCGGAAGCAAGAAGTTGCGTCCGGGTGGAGAACCGGAATTTGATTCTGAACATGACAGCAAAATTTATCGACATTCCGATTAGTGATGCGTATCCGGCATACAGGATATCTTCCTGCATTAGTGCGGTAGTGCCGACCATGTCGGAAGCTGCTGCCAAGTAAAGTCCTCCCGAAAACTGGACAATAAGAACAAAGAAGATAAATAAATATGGTTTTAATTTCCGGGGGACAAAATCAGGAACCTCCGGAATATCAAATTCCCCTTGGGGAGCATGCCAATCTGCCATATTAGCTAATTTTCAAACGTCCTTAATATTTTACACTGCATTCCACATTCATGCCGGCGCGAAGTTTTGCCATCTCATCACTCTTGTTATCAGCAGAGAACTCTATCCTTACCGGAACGCGCTGACGCACTTTGACAAAATTGCCGGATGAATTATCCTGTGGAAAAATTGAGAGTGAAGAGCCTGTAGCTGTAGAAATGGATTTAACCTTACCGTTAAATACCACGTCGGGAATTGCATCAACCTCAATCTTTACATCACTCCCGGGAGCGATGTGCTTCAGCTGGGTTTCCTTATAGTTAGCCGTAATCCAGATGTCTGCCGTGTCTACAATGTCGAGCAGTGTTTGCCCGGGTTGAATGAGCTGGCCAACCTGAATCTCCTTTCTGGATGTGTAGCCATCGCATGGAGCCGTGATTATGGTATAGCTAAGGTTAAGTTCCGCTGTTTCGAGAAGTACTTTTGCGAGTTCAATACCGGCTTGCGACTGCGAGTATTGCTGACGGTTCACATCTACCACAGTCGATGTAGCGGAACGCTGACGGGATAGGATATCATATCGTGCTTTCTTCGCTTCGTAATCGGTTTTGGCTGCGTCATATTGTTGGCGGGTCACTGCTTCCTGTTTCAGAAGCTTCTCATATCTGGCAAGGTCAGTGGCAGCCATATCCATGAGAACCTTAGCCTCCGAAATAGACGCTTCACTGACAGCGACATTTGCCGAGGCTGAGGTAACAGCCTTGTCAGCAACATCACTACCCGCAAGAGCATTCTGATAATCTGCTCGTGCGCGTGCCACATTCAGTCTCATATCGGTATCATCGATAATTACTAAAGTGTCACCTTTTTTAACCCGTTCATATTCATTAAACCGAATCTCCTTGATATAACCTTGAACGCGGCTATTTACCGGCACTATCTGCAGACAGATCTGAGCATTATCAGTAAATTCCACGTTTCCTAAATGAATGAAGCGGCTGCAAACCCATATCGCAGCGATTGCAATTACTATTAAAGAGAGTATATAGGAGAGAATCTTTTTACTTTTATGGTTCATATTTTTCCTGTTGTGAATAGAAGTTTGTAGTAGTAATAAATTATATTGATTCGGGCGTTGACGAGTTGCTGCTCCGCGTCAAGTTTTGCGTTTGCGGCATCCAACATGTCAGTTATCAGGGCCATGTCAGCAGAATAGCGGGTAGATGTGGTGTGATAATTCCGCTCAGCCAATTCCACACTTTTCTGCTGGGTTTTCAACTCCTCATAAGCTTCGAGATATCGTACATAATCTGAATTGACGGCTAACGATACATTTTCAAAAGCTGCATCCATTTCCTCTTTTGCCTTGAGTGTGGTTGCCCTACTTTTGGAAAGGGCCTTATTGCTCTTATATAGGGAAGATATATTGTAACTGACATTCACACCAACATACCAATAGCTGAGATTGCGATTTATTGGAGGGACCTCCACAAGTATTGGTCCGTCGAGACTCCAACCGGCTTGTAATCCTACCTTTGGTAAACGTTCTGCAAGTACATGAGATTCCGCTTTTTTGCTGATATCTACCCAGGTGGTAGCGAGCTTTAGAGTCGGGGAGTTGATTTTAGCTTCGGTCTGCCACCATTCCGCGCTCTCATTGGGTAAGGATTTCTGAAGGATGGTAGTGTCGGGTGATACAACTGTTCCTTTCGGCAGTCCGGCAATCGTAACGAGATTATTGTTGATAATGTCAATTGTATTGTTGATTTTTACCAACTGCAATTCAAGATTTGAAATAAGAAGTTCATATCTCGTAATATCATTTTTCAGGGCCGTTCCTTGCTCATATCTTGCAGTCATTTCCAGAAGTACCTTTCGGGCAGCTGCAATATTGTTCTCTATTACTCTGCGAAGGTTGGAATACTTGTAAATGTCAAGATAGAATCCAGTTAACTGAAACCTGATATTGTCTCGTTGAAAATCTGTGGCATACCTTGCGGCTGTTGATTTCATTTCAGCGAGATCAATAGCAGTGGATAGAGCTCCTCCCGTATATACGGGTTGAGTGATATTTACAGATAGACCATTACCAAAATGAGGAATCGGAGCCTTTTGATAATCGGAAAAATTACGTTTTGTGGTAAACCCGTCTCCGAGATAACTTAAAGATAATGAAGCATTGATGTCCGGTAAAAGTGCGGAACGGGCAACATTAATCTCCCTTTCGGCTTCTATCTCTCCTGTAAAAGAAGGTCGTAACTGTGTGCTGTTGGTTTCGGCAGAGATAAATATCTCCTCTAAGGTCATTACCTTATTACCGAAAGCACAAAGTCCACCGCTCAGCAAGGATACGCAAAGTACCCCTGCGAGCAATCGTAGATTGTTCATAAGTGAGTTTTCTAAATTATGTAAAATGGAAAATAATTATTGAAGTAAAAGAACTTCTAAACCAAGAAATGGTTATTCATTGCAATTCAAAAGATTGCAGAAAAGATAGAAACGGAAGCAGTGCTTTTCCAGTTTTCAAGAAATCCCCAGTTTCTAACCGCGGGATATGTCAGGATAAAGTTATTTAAGAATCTACTCATGTAATCGCGACTCTTTGTGAATCGCGGTGCAAAATTACAAAAAAAATTTTAAATGCCGAGTCTTTGGATTTTCTTTTTAGTTTGACGCAAGGCACTTTTTAATCCGGGAGAAAGCGTCTGAAAGTTCAACATTTCAAGATGTTGCTCCAGTTCTTCAATGAGTTCAGGATAATGTTTGCACATATTGAAAGCAACGTATATACTGAAGCATCTGATAGCGTATGGTTCACATTCAGAGTTGATTTTGGAGAGACAAAAGTTCAGTAAGTTCGTATCAATATTATCTGCATCAAATTTGAAGTTTCTTATAATCTGGAGGAGCATTCGCTTTTTCGAGGTATCAGATTCACCCAACAGCATTTTAATGATTACATTGCGTTTGGAATCTATCCATGCTGAATTCGCAGGAGCTAAGTGTGTAAATACCCATAGGGCATTTTTACTGATTATTTCCTCATTTGATTTTAGAAACTTCCAAAGATGTTTAAGATTCTCATGACAACCTGTTGCCCATTCAACTATACTTTTGATGTCATGAATACTTAATCGTTGGGAGAGGAGATACTTTATGTGAGAGAATTCCTCGTCATTTAAGATCTTTTGTATAAAGGGTGTTTTTGCAGCAGTGTAGCCGTCGCGGTCATGTTTGTATTTTGGCAATAGGGAGAGCTTTAGCCGTTCATAATCTTCAGCTTCTTTGGGATGAGAAATCAAATAATCCCGGAATTTAATCTCTTGGTTATCACCTATACGGTGAACATGGATATGAAATACTTTCTCTTCGTATCCCTCAGGAGTATACCCCTTATTGAAACTGATTCTTGTTTCGGATTCGGACATACAAATATAATTATGTCCTTGCATTGTGTTTATAATGTTTTTAAAGTCTACAGACGAAGGGACCTCAACAAGAATGTCAACAATTGGCTTGGAATAAATATTGGGAATGGATGTACTTCCGATATGGTTAATAATAGGGGAGAAGGGGTTTAGAAGCTGCTTCAGAATACCAATTTCATCTTCTGCCCATTTTGACCAAATTGGATTATGAGGAGTAAGTTCAATAGGAAAAAGTTCCCACAGTTCCTGAAGCGTCATATCTTGAAGCATCTTTGATATCAATTTAATAACTCTGCAAATTCATGATTTATCTAATGGTCTTACAATAAAATTACAATCCGCCTCTGCGAGCATTATCCGCAACATAAAATTAATAAATTTTGTTCGATCCCACAATAACTACAGTCCACCAGTTGAGACTATGATAAGTTTTACCCCGTCCTTGGTGCGGAATTCCCCAAACCCCTTTAACAAGAGCTTGAAATTGCGTTAGTTACAATTTCAAGCCTTTACTTTTCTGAATTATTTCGAATTTTATTTGCCTATTTTTGACTTATACATCTGAATTTTCAGCGTTTAAAGAGACTTCCGGAACCAGCTATTTTGCCGATTCCGGAATTATTTAATTCTTGCACTTTGTGTAGGATATCTCAAATCCTATAATCGTTTTTTTACGTTGCTCTTTGTCATATGCCCTAATGGCTTCAATGATATAAGCTGATTTGTTTTTCTGGGAATCAAGTATTTCCGCAATATCTTCCGGAATCCTGATTGTGATACTCCCTACATCGTTTCGACCTGCCGGGCGACCCGCACCTTCGCGATGACCACCTTTTTTACTTTTCGCGAATTCTTTTTGCATTTTATTTGTTTTTATTATAACTTTGCAAACAAGCGGAAGGTGGGAGGCTTTCACCTCCCGAAGTTTAAAATTTTACTTTCCACGTAATTTTAAACTTCCACCAATTGAAAACGATTGTCAGTTCAGATTTCATGGTCTTCCGTTTGATGCCCCTCGTTTACCATCCGGTGAGGGTAAACCGATAATCACTCTTGATTACGTTACAAAGATAGTAATAAGTTTTGATATATGTAAGACAAATATCAATTTATTACTATCTTTTTTGCATTTTTTTAAATTGATACCGTATTTAAAGCCTCTTGAAGAGGACTGCTCACACCATGGATTCCACCCGGAAATGAGCTTTTCAGATATGGACTTAATTATCAATGCAGCTTGACGTCTTTGCTCCATTTTTGATGGATATTTGTCTACATGTATCTTCTTCCGGCGCATTCGCTCAAGAGCGGGGTCATAAGCGTAAAAATCGACGTATTTCTTAACACCTCGTGAATGAAACACCGGAAGTTTATAACCTAATAAAATGTGTTCAAAATTACGTTGAGGAAGGGACAAATTTTTTTTGACATATCGGAAATTTCCATAGAAATTTTCAATATGCCCGGTTAAAATCTATTTATTTTCGTCTATATGGCGTCTACACTTTGTAGAAAAATTAATGCCAACTATCAGCGGGTGAGTTAGTTGGCAGCTATTTGGCGGAGAAGCAGGGATTCGAACCCTGGGTACCTGAAAAGGTACAACGGTTTTCGAGACCGTCCCGATCGACCACTCCGGCACTTCTCCTTTGTGATAGCACAATTTATTGTGGCTCAATTAATAACGAGTACTAAAATTTAAGAGTCTACAATATCGTGGAACTATATTGCAAAATTACAACATAATAACTATTTACGCAAGCCTATGTTCTTATATTGAATGGGAAGGAGCCGTGACATCCTCACATTATCCTGCAATTAGGCAATCATAGTAATGTTTTTATTTTATGAACTCGGATAGATATTTGTCGAGCTTTCCTTTACCGTAACCCTCGGTTATGTCGATTAGTGAACGGTCCGGACCGAATAGAAAAAATGTAGGATACCCTTGACATTATACTTCATGCATACCTCCCCTTTTGATCCACCATTGAATAAAGAGGGCCATGTGATGTTATCCCGTTTTACCATTTTTTGCCATTCTTCCTCATTATAGTCACAAGAAAAATTCACGAATGCAACTTTATCTGCATATTTTTCCTTTATCTCATGAATTTCTTTTGCAGCTGCTATGCAGGGTCCGCAATAAAGCTGTGAGAAATCAAGAAGGATATATGGTTCTTTAATATCCAAAAGATTAAATTGATTGCCATTTTGATCTTTGGCAATGATGTTGAAGTCTTTTAGGCTGTCGCCTTTTTCAATGGTCTTAACGTCTATGTAACGTTTGATAGTCTGACCATAACTGCTGTTTCGTTGTTCTGGAAGCAATTGATCGTAGAATTTTCTTAAATCATCTTTGGGAATGTTCATCATATAATGGCTTTCCATCGTCGCTAAGGTATGCCAAGAATTAGGATGATTCAGATAGAATTCTCTTTGAAGGGAATCCACTCTTTCATACAGCTCTTTATATTCTCTCTTTTGAGCATCATTCTTCGAACTAAAATTTCTTCCCCTTTCTTGGAGTTCATGTATAAGCCCACCTATTTCATTATTATAATTCATAAAATCTTCACTCCAAGGAGCTCCAGAATAACGTAGGGTTTCCTTTTCAATATCTGTTTTGTCGCCTGACACCAGTTCCGAATGTTCATTTTGCACAAATAGTGGTATGACACCGTAATCTGTGATGGCATAAGCTCTTATAGGCTCATTTGCCTTACTTACATCATGAAGTTCAGAAATGCCGTTGACCATATAAATTGTGTCAAGCCTTGAATCTCTGAAGTTTTCTCCGTCATGAATACTCACTTCAAATCTTGTGGAATCGGGAAGTCCCGAAATTTCAAAACGGGTTGTGAATCCCTTATCTTGCGCCATGCATACTTCACAAAGCGCAAAAATCGCAATAATATTGAATAATATCTTCATAAGGCAAAAATTTTGTCTGTTTCTCTGTTGTGATCAGTTAACTTAATTAATTTACAGGTTTGAAATACTGTATATTATAAAGGAATGGTATCACAGAAGTGATTTCTGAAGAGAAGCCGGCTTCTGATGCCACAACAAGATTAACTTCGCTATCTACCGGCAAGCCTAAAAGTATTGGCATTTGAATAGCAGTGCCCCATTGAGTGGTACTTTGGTCGTCAGATCCAAGAGTAAAGGAAGTAAGGTCTTGCGTTAAAGAATTGAGATTCCCCTCACCTTTAGGAAGAACGCCATTCTCCAGATATGAGAGAAGATTATAACGCAAATAGCGGAAATAAATCCGTTCTCCGATAGTTGCTGGGGAGCCGCTACCTTTCTTTACAACTTGCATATAAACTGAGCCCTCAGGAGTCAACTTATAGAATGGAGCCACTGAACCGACTTGAATATCATTGATTGCAGGAAGGGTGTCTATGATGTCGAACTTGGATAGATATTTCTTCATTGCTCCCTGCTCGGTCTTTTTCAAATCTTCCAATGTACAGGGATTTTGCGTAATAGTAATTTCTCCTGTTTGTGATTGACTGCCTTTAAAAACGGTAAATGCGACTTTGCCAAAGCGTGTTTCGTCACCTTCAAGAGCGGTCACGTCAATTCTGAAATGGTTAGGAAGGGTTGTAGCATTAGTAATAGAAAGCCACTCAGGAATATTGTCAGAAATTGTATATGAGTCAAAATCACCTATGACACCAACGTCAATGTATCTCGCATAGCCGTTGATCGTCACCTCAGCGGAATGGCTACCCATCGCAACCTCGGCCCCAGAAGTTGTACCCAATGTTAAATGAAATAAATCAAGTTTCGGCTCATCGCCTTTGCAGGCAATAAAAATGAGCGGAAGAAACATTAGCCAAAGAAATTTTTTAACTATGATGAAAAAATAGCGCTCCATAAAGAATTTATCTTTTATGACACAAAGATACAACATTTTAACAAATAATGGCGATGTATCGAAAAGAAAACGATACATCGCCCTTAAATTATAAAATAGTTTTAACCGCTACTTAAATATTAACCTTTGTAGTTGTCTTGCCGCAGCGGACCACGTAGATTCCGGAAGGAAGGGTAACGCAGTCAGTTACGCCTGAATATACCAGTTGACCTACAAGATTATAAACTTCTACCACTGCGTTATCGGAATTTTCAATTCGGATAACACCCTTTGTTGCAATGATCTCAGGATTTCCATTATCTGAAACGAGATCGTTGATTCCAGATCCTTCCATTTCCTGAATATCCTTAACGCTATTCCATGGTGTAGCAGCCTGATATGTTGCCAAAGTGCCCTTAGGAACATAAAGGGTTCCCTTGCTATTCATGTTATAGGGGAACTTATTGTTTTCCTTATATACAGGAGGTGTCGTGGGGTACATATAAACAAGCTTGAGGGCATTGCAGTTTAGAGTTGCTCCATTACCAATATCCTTTAATTTTGGTCCGAATGTCAATGTGGTAAGTTCTGAGCAACGGCTGAATGCAGAACCTTCGATTACCTCTGTATTATCACCGGTGTTAATAGATATTAGGTTCACACAATCCATAAAGCAACCGAAATAGATTGTCTTCACTGAAGCAGGCACGGTATATTCTGTTGCGGGAAGTACCTCCGGATAGGTAACTATAGTAGCCATGTCTTTGGAAAAAATCACATTGTCTACAGCTGTGAAGTATGTGCTTTCAGGTGCCACAGTTACGGATTTAAATGCGGAGCATTCACTGAAAATTGTGCAACCAAGGTAGGACACGGAAGCGGGTATAACAACGTTCTCAAGAGATGAACATCTGCTGAATACAAGGTCACCAAGATAGGTTGCTCCACCGAGATCCACGTTAGTTAGAGCCTTATTCTCATACCATGTGAGGTCTCCGATCTTAATAGGCGTGTTAGAAAGTTTTACGCTTTTCAAACCATAACATAATGTGAAAGCGCCCTCATCAATATCTGACAGTTTACATTTGCTGAAGTCTAAAGATGTAAGCTTGGAGTTCTCCCAGAAAGCATACTTACCGATAGTTTCCAAAGTTGTCGGCAATTTAAAAGATTCAAAATATGTGGCATGGTCGAATGCGCAATCTTCAACTCGTTTTACGCCTTCGGAGATTTCAAAAGATGTTGCTGTCAATCCAAGAGGATATTTGATCAGAACAGACTTATCCTTGGAATATAGTACTCCGTTGACGGTAGTGAGATAGGGGTTTTCCGGATCTACGGTGTAAGAAGTGAGAGCATCCTGGAGGATTAGGGCGCGATCTCCAAACTCTTTAAGGGTAGCCGGAAGATGTAGGGTTTTCAATGCAGGCAAGTTAGATAAACCGAGATTGCCGATCTTTTCTACTTTACCAAGATCTATCTCTTCGAGCACATTATTGGTACTGATACCGTTCATTGGAATTGCTTTCAAACCAGTACCTACGACAACTTTTTTAAGAGCCGGTAAGCTTGTTATTGCTGCATCGCCCATAAGGTTAACAGAGTTCGGAAGAATGATCTCAGTCAGGCCGCAACTGTTGAAGCATTGGTTACCTATGACTTCCACACCTTCCGGGATTGTGAGGGATGTTAGAGCTGTGCAGCGTTGAAATGCCATTGCTCCAAGAGTTTTGCAGGCAGCCGGAATATTAACTTTTGTGAGATTAGCATTTCCTGCAAAAGCACTATTGCCAATTTGGGTAATGGTTTCCGGTAAGGTTACAGATGTTAGATTGGCGTCAACACCTGAGGGATACATGAATGTGAAGGTCCCGATTTCAGTTACGGTATAATCCACATCCTTATAAGTAATTTTGGATGGGATTACTACGTCACCTGTGAGTTTTGGACATTTCTCACCATTCATATCTGCATTTGTGCCCATGGTATAAACGGTGCTTACCGTTTTATCGGTGAGGGAAAGGAATGAGTACATCACACCGTTGTAAACAATTTTTTTACCAACTGCGGGATCAGCAAGTTGATCCTCCGCTTTTGCCAGAGGAGTGCAAAGCATCACCATCGACAATAAAAATAGTAGAGTAGATTTTTTTACCATAATAAATGATTTAAATATGTAAGTTTCCCAATAAGATTATTTAATA
>CAZEJY010000028.1:0-35405 GCA_964512705.1 uncultured Sangeribacter sp.
AATCTCCTTGATTTAATTATTGTATTTCAAATATCCGGTATATATAATTACTCAAATAAAGAGCTAAATTTAACCCTTTATTTTTACAAAGATAAAATAGTGTTTTGTATTATCCTAATAAAATTATTGAATAATGAAAAAGAGACTCCAAAATTAAATGCACATTGGAAATGTAAGAGTCTTTCTCATACTATAACCATGCCAAACGCTATACATATATAAAATTTGTATAATTAGGATTAAGTGCTAATTTTGTAAATGAACAATGGTTATTGTTCTAAACTAATTAATATTATCAAATTATGAAATCCAACTTAGCGTTTTTATTACTTGTTCTTGGCTTTACATTGCCGCTTCACGCAATTGAAATAACTACCAAAAAATTAGATAATGGATTTATACAAGTTCATCCGGATAATTTCTATATTGGGAACGATAATATTGCCTTAGTCTCATTTTCATTCTATTTTGATGACTTGAGCCCTTTGTGTAATATGATTGTGTCTGAGACTGGAAATAAAATGCGTATGAGCAAACCCATAGGTGTTTCTTTTAGGATGGAGGATGGAACAACTCTTACTTTTGGACAAGTTGCATCTGATAATTTTATTATTTTCAGACTTGACTTCCTTCATTGTGTTTCTTCTGATTTTAAGGGAAATTATTCTGAAGCATCTTTCCCAGAACGTGTGGCTTGCGGCTTGAATAAACTTTCTCAAGTAAATATCAAAGAAATTGAAGTCAATTTTCTTAGAATACCTATAACTCAGCCAACAGCATCTGTTTTTAAAGATATTATAACTAAAGGCATATCCTTAGTCAAAAATAAAAAGAACTATGCTCTCTACGGTAAATCTCAGAACTCCACTCCCCAAAGCAATTCTTCCTTAAACTCAAAAAGTAGTTCTTCTCAGGGAAAGAGCTCTACGAATAATAAACCCACAAAAAAAACGGCAATAGATGAATCACTTAGAAAGTTTATAAATAAACCTTTAGGTTATTTATCGCCCGATGTATATTCATCTTATCCCAAAGCTCTTGAATATATTAAGGGCGCTTATAAAGACAACTATTCAACCAATTATGATGGACAAGGACTTATAGGTCTCCATAGAATGAAAAAAGTAAACGTAGGTGGCTATCCCTTACAGTGTGCCTTTTTAACATATTATAATAACAAAACTCAATGGTCTTATACATTAACAGATGATGCTACCCTGAGTGAGGCTAAAGATATGTGTAACACGCTTGCTCAAAAAATAAGAGCTTTGGGAATAGAACTGACAAATAAACCTTCAACAAGTTTTCCTGTTGATTACAACGGAAAGACAGGTAATAGAACAGTCACATTATCCGCAACCGAGATATCAAACAAATATTATGTTAGTCTCAGAATCTCTGAGTTTAAAGATATAGATCAGAATAAACTCACGCCCATTTTATCTATAAGTGAAATTTTCGATCGACCATTAGGAGCTCAAAAAGGATCTAACCCGATCAACTGGTTTATGGAAAATGGTTATGCCGGGAAAATAAACGAGAAGAAGACCGAAGTAAAAGATCATTATTCAGCTGGTGAAAACTATCGTTTGCATTTTGAAATTCCTATTCAGGGAAGCCAAATCTACCAAGGTTTAAAATCTTCCTCATTTAGCCTAAAACTTTCAGATCCCGTGACCGACAACTGGAAAACGAATTCCTATACTATTGAATTATATGGAAAACTAAAACCATCTATCGAATCATGGAATATCAACGCAAAACAAGAGAAAAAAGAGATTAAATATATTTGGAACAATCTCATACTTGAGCTTCTCAAGGTTGGACACAAACCTATAAAGGCAAAAAATAAAAGCCTTGAATTCAAACAATGGGATCCAACCGAATGTTACATTGAACATGACGGCGCTATAACCCGAAAATACATTTTAACAAAGAATAATAAAATTATAATAACAGAACAAAGACCATAAATCGAAGATGGAGTGCGAAGCCATCACCGCCGCCCTCGACAACTGCCTCGCTTAATACCGCGCAAAGAAAAAACCGACTTAACAAAGTGTAACTAACACAGTTAAGTCGTTTTTTATATTTTACCTACAAAATTTCAATAACCATTCCAAACATTATATTAGAATGATTATCCTTATTGAATAAATTGAATAAGAACTTTCTCAGTTTTATTACCACTTCGGAGAACATACATTCCAGGTTGGAGAGTATTCAATTCTTCTCTCGTGGAAACATTCTTTATAAAAATGCCAGAGAGTGAGAATACTTCAACTCGTTCTCTATTATCTGCAAATATATCATCAACTCCATCAGAATAATCCTGACTGTCAGGCAACGAAGCTATAAAATCAGCGGTATACTCTGTGGTCATAGTATCAAATCCTAAATAATTATATACCACCTTAATTTCAACATCGTTAGAGAAATCAGCCTTATATAAGCAATTATCCGAGAAACATTCCAAGCCATTGATAAATACTCTCTCAATATGTACACCATAGAGGTCCGGATAAATGTTTACGGTGTTGCCTTTCTTATTACAATTCATACCAAACATTTCATGCCGTTCATAATTGAAATTACCATACTGATCCTCTTTATCTAATTCCTCGCAGGTATTGCTATGAGCTGGAACCAACACACACGCAAAACATCCGGCGAAGTTTGGTTCTAAGCATGGTGAAATAATAAATCCTGGGTAATAATAATTATACTCATCATTAATTTTAGTAGGTAGGAATGTTAAAAAACTGTCACTTGGAATATAATAAAGTTTTCGACAATCATTGTAAGTTAGAGTAGAGTAAGCATACATCTCTCTAAAAAATTGTATTGATTTTCCATCGATTGAAGATGGAATTTTGAAATACCGATAAGGGTAAAATCCTTTATCCCAAGGTCTCTGAGGATCTTCAATTATAGCGGAGACAATATCGCTCATTTTATGATTAAGAATAATAGAAGCATAATTCTTAGTAATATTACAATACATAGCATCTTCCCCGATTTTAAATGATCCATCAAAATAATCATCCTTATCCATTTCAATTATCTCAGATGCATATTTCCAATAGGGATGCTGCGCATACGCTCCTCTACTTCCTTTAGGCACAATAATTACAAAGCCAAGACTATTTATGCCGTCAAAATATGATGGGATTGAGGAAAACATAGATGAGGGAGGCTCGGGGGAATTAAATACTACGAATGATTCGGGTCTAAAGTATCCGCAATCGGTAACTTCAGATGGAATATTTACGATTCCTGTATAAGTTGGGTGCAGAGTATCTTCCGGGTAGAGTTTCTTTAACCATTTGGGCAATGTTAGTACTCGAAGGTACGGTAACCAAACAGTAAGCACATTTCCCTCAATTGATGACTCCTCCATATCTAACTCACCTAAACAATACAAAGAATTAAGACTTTTAATATCATCATTATTTAAGAGTCCGGTAAGTTTCAGACGATAAAGATTATATTTATCTTCATCAGTTATTAGATTACTCAGTGTACCTGGAGCAGAAACGTGAATTGTTTTTGAAATTAATTCATTTTGGGGAGTATAATAAATATCAATTTTGCATGAAGTTTTTGTATGAGGAGATCCAAATCCTTCTTCTTCTCGATGCTTACTATGAAAATCACTAACTGCAAATTGAAATTGATCATCAACGTACACTCTTGCAACGCCCCAGGTACATTTACATCCAAAAGTTATTCCTTGACCAACCCGAGAAGTATCTACAGTAAAATCCACTAAATCTTTCGTAGACTCGTCAATGCCATGATAAGTAATGAATGGTGTAACAATCATAGGTTCGTTTCCTTTAAATGATAATCGAGTAGGGGTATGTTCCGTTCCATTAACTATTCGCCAATTGTCGTTTCCAATTTCTCTCGATATTAATTGTAAATAAAGATCATTGCTTGTAGGTCCATGATAGATCAAATCTTTCCATGCATCAACATTATAGTAGGGATAATAAGGAAATTCGAAATTGGGATTTATCATTTGGATATCTTGAGTACGCAATATTTCTACTATATCATTATTTTTATTCATGACTGCAATGGCTAACTCTCCAATGAATTTAGTTGGAATATTTATCTGATGAACCATAATTGTAAAAGGAACATCGGTTTGAACCTCCTCGCAGCTTATAATCATACCATATCCTCTCGTGGATTGTTGTACCCACTCCGGTTGCCAGAAGTGGCCACGATCATTCCCACAATCCACCCAAATTTCGGATAAAGTTTGTTCCTGATAATCGGGTTTAATATGACTTATCATCGTATGATTAGAGTCGTATGAGAATTCATCATTGTTATCTGGGGCTAAGGCTGAAAGTTTGAAATAACCGTTTAACTCCCCGTACCAACCCCAATTAATATGGAAGTAATCTTCATTATATCCATCAATAATAAACTCATGCCCTCCGGTGGTTTCATTATTTGCTCCATAAATTACGGGTAGTCCAAGGTTTAGATTCTCCTTCAATTCATCATTCCATTCTTTATCGGTAAAATCCAATTTAGTATGAAAATGACAATCCGGCGAATATTTAAAAAATCTTGTCATAGCGTAACCAGGGAGTGTTACTTGTGCTCCGCTTTCATTATTATACAGCATATTTACCGCCATTCCTGCATCATAGCATAGTTTTGCCATGTTTAACACATCCGGGGTAAGGTCTTCTGTATCATCATAGGAATCTTTGAAAGTACTGAAGTTATAATGTGATTCACTAAAATCTACAAACAAATTATTGTCGTAAGTATTCGTCCATTTATATCGTCCTTGATTAGGCCAATTATGGTATTTCATTACGATCGCCATTGCTGTGGCAACGCAGCCCGTGGGACATTGAAACCCATCAATCACGGGACACTTAGCGTTGTACGGATAGCCTTGCCCCCAGTTGGCGGTTTCGAGGAGGACGCTCCCGGATTCATTTGAAAAAGATGTTGAGGTCTCAGTCCATGAGAGGTCTGTTGGAGCGGATTCCGGTAGTGATTCTATCTGTTTGGCGTATTGGCCAAGAAGATCTTTAAGTTGCGGAGGCAAATTATCGCAATCAAAACTTCCTTTATCTGAATAACCGAGAATCTTCTTAGCTCTGTCATCGCCTGATACAATAACGAAACCTTTATCTTCTGAAGCGTTGAAGATATAGTATGGCTCGGTTTCCTGTGCAGTTGCTGAGTGACTTTGCACCGCTTTAGATTTAGCCATGCGGACAGCTGCCTTGTTATGCCGAGAATTATCAATCTTTAGGAAAGTTGTTGCAATGGAGGCTGCCTCATCTGGAAAGATTTGACGAGCCTGAACGCATAATGCAACAAGTGACAACATAAGTAGAAATAGCTTGCGCATAAGTTTTCATGGAGCCGCGGTCATCCCCTCGTTGGCGTTAGGTTGATATATGCGAAAAGCGCAGGAATCTGTATCTGTTGCCGTCCTACCAATCGAGGCTTCTCGCATTGCCCTATCTATGTCGGACGGCAACGCAGAAGCCCACGCCAGTATATGCAAACAATGCTTCCGGCTATATTCCTACCAGAATATTATGCCGAATGCCAGGTATTACATAACCACGGGCATCTACCGTTGCTCAATCCTTGACATAGATAAGAAAAGTTTGCGAGACATTTCGATTGGTCAAGAATCAGCGCTGATAAACGCTCTCAAAATATTTATTAACGGATGCACCGTGGTGCATCCCTACAGATTCCCACCAATTTTCACCCCTGATCGAGGCTTCTGCGAGGCGATCTGCAATCGCAAAGTTAATACTTTATTTGAATTATACAACATCTTGTACGACTTCTTCGATTTTTCATTAAAAAGAGCAATTCATCCTCTTTTATTTGAGTTTTTTGCGTTTCTTTTGGAGTTTGGCATTGACTGTGTTGCCTAACTCGGGGTGGGATTTGACGTAGTTGATGAATTTTATTCTTTCTTGATGAGATGTGTAAAAGGAGTTTGGATCCCCGAGATATCCTTCCGGGTCGTTCGCGCCTATGAGTCGCAACAGCTTGATGTAATGGTCTCCTCCAATTCCGGACCACTCCATAAATCGATATGCAATCAAATCCGCTTCCAACTCTATTTCCCTATAATACTTTACATTAAAGTCCGTCACATCTTTACCCTTTGGAATCCCCAATTTTATAGCATTTGCTCCCGACACCCCCTCTAATACTCCAAACACGGCGCCACCAAAAAGCCCAACCAAAAGTGAGTTAGATGGCACAAATAGTAATGGATCAATTCCTTCGATCTTCTTTCTCAGAAGGCTATTTTGCAAAATATGATTTAGATATATGTGAGCAGATTCATGAGCAATCATACCAATGATCATCTCTTCCGTAATACCGGGAGTATCAATGAGCCCGGAACTCAACGCTACGAAACTGCCTTGTGGTGCGAAACCTGAAAATGAATTAAAGGATGTGTCATTTACAATGCAATATGAGATACTATCATTTAAACCTACTAGAGAGAATAATCTTTTACATTCTTCAGTTCTATCTTTCAACACCGAAGGGTTAGTAGTTACATCAAATTTAGGCCAACGATCACGCCATTTCTGTATATTCTTCTGTGATTTTTCATTTTTATAGCACGATTCTGAAAGTATTTGATAAGCTTGATTATTCGCAAGCATACTATCCCAAAAGTCAGATGGGTTCTCACTTCGGAGTGCTCTGGTTATATTATCAATGTCATGTTCCTGAATGAATTCCTTCTCAATAAATACATATGCGGACGCATTCAGAAGCGCGCCAACCAAAAATATTAATGATATGAATAACCTATATCCCCTCATGAAAGAAAATATTATAGAATTTTAGCAAACAACATAATTAATGCAAAGATAAGAATTATTTTTATAGGCGTTAGGTTTTAGATGTTAGATTTTAGGTTTTAGGCTTTAGGTTTTGGATTATAGATAATACAAGAAATGTAAGGCACTCCCATTGAACTGCCCTACATTTTTCATAAAGCTTATATACGATATCTATTTTCAGTTGTCAGTCAATATCTCCCATTAGTCTCATACCTAATACCAAACACCTAAAGCCTAACGCCTAAAACCTAAAACCTACTTATTAATTATCACTTTGCGTACTGAACCATCGCTCATCTTCACGATATTAAGTCCTGATTTAAGTTCCTGCATTCTAATACCATTCACATTATAAATCGCGCTTATAGAAGCCTCCTCAACAGGTAGCAAGGATACTTCAGATATATCGCCACCCTTAATTGTACCGAAAGTTTTCCATACATCCGCCTCTTTATAAGCGTTTACTGCGGAGACCGGTACTACTAAAGTAGCTGTGGAAACGGCAGCATCAAAAGATGTAGATTTGCATGTGGGTGGTACGGAAGCTTTACAAGTAACATTTTTCAATAAATCATCCTTATTAAACGCGCTTGCGGCAATAGTCTTTAATCCGGCACCTAAGGTGATTTCCGTAAGTGAAGTACACTCCTTGAAACCATATGAATCAATTCCGGTCACAGCATCCGGAAGTACAATTGATTTAAGAGCCTTACATTGTGCAAAAGACTGATTACCTACCCAATTCACACTTGCCGGAAGATTAATCGACTCCATCGAGATAAGATATTGAAAACAACTATTGCCCAAAGTCTGAAGAGTAGAAGGAAGATTTATCACCTTTAGAGAGGTATCATACAATTCGTGACCCGCAACAGTAATATTACGCTGGCTGAATGCTTTAAATCCTAATTCCTTCACTCCTTCCGGAATAGTATACTCGCTTGCTGTGCGGCCGCCGGGATAAACAGCGAGTAAAGTTTTATCCTTTGAGAAAAGCACTCCGTCAATGGATGTATAATCTTTATTTGCTTCATCAACAATAAAATCTGTGAGATTTACACATCCGGCAAAAGCACCACCGTTAATTTTTGTGATGTTCGCGGGGATAGTTACTTTTGTAAGGCCTGTACAATTTGCAAACACATTGGAGGATAATTCTGAAATACCTTTTGGGATATCTATCTGTTCCAACGCAACATCACCCATAAATGCTCCTGTACCTATTGTCTTTATTCCGGTGCCAAGCACAAGCTCTTTCAAAGCCGGATTATCCTGAATCGCGAGATTCCCGATCGTTGTCACAGAATTGGGTACGACCAATTTTGTCAAAATGTTGCATTTGCTAAAAGATCCCATCTGAATCTCATCAAGAGTCTCCGGTAATACTATGGATTTCAGTTGGGCACAATTACGGATACTATATTTGCCCAATACAGTGACGGTATAGGTTTTTCCTTCATAAGTTACTGTTGATGGGATCACCACATCTCCACTATATGAATTATAGGAAGTCGTTTCATAGGTTACCATAACATTATTTGTTCCGGCAATAATGTTGTAATAAATTCCATCTACCTTGAAATCATAAGCATGCGATGAGAAGGCTGTTCCCAACAATACTAAGCCACAAGAGAAAATTTTAAGTAAATTTCTTTTCATAAGCATTTTAGTTAGATAATTGATCATTTACGGCTGCAAATTTAAAGAATTTTTCTAAATTATGCTACAATTTTCAAACATATTTCAAAACAATCATTAAATAAAGATAAAAAGGATTGCTTTAAAAGCAATCCTTTTTATTGAGGAGTATATCAGTTTTATTCCGGGACATTGCCCAACTCGTCAGCGTCCTTGGGAAGAAAAGCTCGAGGCACTGTTAGAAGTTTCTTTGATTCATTGAAGTGCTGATTATCAGGCAATGTTGAAGCATCTTTTCCAGCACCCTCTTTCATCATACTTCTCAGAAGGGGCAAGTAACGCTGATAAACTCCTCGTGGCGTGGTATCGTTCTTTTTAGCTATAGATGCTGCCATTCCAACCACTTCACCCATCATTCCGGTAGTTCTCATAACACGGGTAGTACCCATTCCTACATGGGTAGTGCTGATATTTCTCCCTGCCATAAATAGATTGTCAATGTTTCTTGAATACAGACAGCGGTAAGGTACCGCGTAGGGATATATGCACCTGTGTATTGTGGCAGCTTTATACTCTTTGCCGGGGAAATTAACTGAATTCAAGGAGTCCGGGAAATGCAGGTCTATGCTCCATGATGTTGTAAATGAAGCGTCTTCATGGCTAACATTCTTGTCGATGTCGTCCTGCTTAAGGATGTAGTCCCCCAATAATCGTCTTGATTCCCTCTTTCCACCGATATATCCGACCCAAGCTAAGTCTCGGTCTTTTATCTCTTCAGGAGTCTTCATTTTGTTCTTGAGGTAGCTCCAGTTGGAGAAAACCACCGCAAGACCGTAATCTCGTATTTTTTCAGCGTCTGTTATCTGATTCAGATTCATTCCTGTTTCCCATTTCCATTCACCCTTCTTAACGGGTTCACATGTGCTGTCGTCAAAAGTAATGCCATAGTTAAACACAGGAAATTTCTTGGGTTTACCGTTTTTTGCCTTATCCGAATACCATTGAACCGACACCCCCATCGTTATACTGTCCGGTTCAACCGGAGCCAAAGACTCGAAAAATTCATCACGTCCTTCTCTTCCCATGCGGAAATCGGCTCCGGCAAGATATCCTATAGTACCGTCACCGGTGCAATCTGCAAAAAGTGGAGCATGGAGCGATATCTCTTTCCCTGTCTCGATGTTCTCTATCACGACAGATTCTATAGTGTTACCGTTGATGTTTACGTCCGTTGCATGGAAATTAGGCATATATGTAAGATTCGCCTCATTCTTGATCCATTCCTCTTTTTTATCATCTTCATAGAACTCTGCAGGCTTGGCATTTCCTTTGCGTGAATGCCCGAACTCCCGAATCATTCTTCCAAGACCCTTATTCGGACCTAACTCTATGTGACCTCCCAGGTGCACACGCACTTCCGCGCTGTTATTCCCTCCAAGAACGGGACGGTCATTCACAAGCACGGTTTTCAAACCATTGCGTGCTGCAGTCACGGCGGCACACATGCCTGCTATGCCACCTCCAATGACGGCAAAATCATATTCCTGATTTTCAATTGTGCTGCTGTTGATACCAAGGCTTTGTCGTCTTAGTTTTTTTAAAGCATCTCCCCCATCGGGAAGATTCGGATTGGATTCTGTAGTTAATACGATAGCGTCACATCTTCCGTTAAATCCGGTTAAGTCATGAAGCGAAACAATAGTTTCTCCCTTATTGAGATTTACTGAACCGGCGTATTGCCATTCCCACTTGCTGCCTGTTGAACCTAAGGTCTTACCGATTTTTTTACCGTTTACAAGAATATTGAACTTACCGGGACCCTCATTCTCGTTCCAAGGTGAAGTCCAGTTATAGGTACGAACAAAGATATTATATTTCCCCTTTTTAGGCACATCGACTGTTGTGGATGCATCCTCAACCGGATTACCTAATCCATGAGCCATTATATACGGAGAACCCATGTTATCCATATACTGTTGATCCACTACCCATCCCCCTTTATCTTTAAAAGCTTCTGCTTCTAACCAAATATCCGGAATGCATTCGGCAGCATTGGAAAGTAGGGATTGAACAATTGCGAATGAAATCAATATCAGAAGAGTAAGACGTTTCATGATAATTTAATCTGTTTGATATTTATTTTTGATATTTATTAAAGATTACATTTATTCAAAGATGTAATCCATTTAAATAAGTAAGTTTTATAAATTAGTTTTCTCATCTATAAGTAAGTTCTCTACAAAGGCTAATAGCTAATTTTTCGAACTTACTTATTCGGTGTAATTTATTGCATTGTAAATATAGTAAAAATTTCTAACCAAGAAAAAACAATCGGGTAATTTCATAATAAAATAAGCCGGTTCCAAACGAGGAACCGGCTTTTCATCACCTTTTATATAAGTATCCTATCAATAATTTTTGTTCTGTACATACAAATCCGGAACATAGTATAACTGATTGTATGGAATAGGATAGAACTCATTTTTATTTGCTGTGTAATGAGCATCTTTCAGATATTGACCAAATTGAACCTTTGTTTCACCCGTAGCAGATTCTGTATCTTTAATTACACGATATGCTTTAGATTCAACCTCAAAGTATTTGTTCAATACCTCAGAAGCCATACCCCAACGCTTAAGATCGAAATAACGACTGCTCTCCATTGCCATTTCAAGGCGACGCTCCCAACGAAGACATTTACGAGCACTTTCCTTATTCGCAAAATATGCTGATGTATAAGGCTTAATCTCACAGAAATCAGCTGCGTATGCAATATGTTTCTGAATAGAATTAGCTGCACGATTACGAACATCATTGATTATTGTCATTGCTCCGGAGAGATCATCCAATTCAATAAGAGCCTCAGCACGCATAAGCATCACATCCGTATAGCGGAATACATAATCATTCATTGCAAAAGCCTGCCATGATCCTTCAAATGTTTCACCCTTACCACGTTGTGGTACTTCCTTCATTGAGGTATAGTAACCATAATCTGACGGATCTCGTGAGTTATCGGTTGTCAATGTATATTGAGCCTCATATTTGTATGGGAATGAAGGCATACCAACGGTATGGAATAAACGTGGATCCCATTTCTGAGAAGACACAACACCAGCTTCTGGATAGTCATAATTCTCATCAAAATTATCAAACATAGGAAGACCATCTTTTGTCTTGAAAGCACTTACAAGATTTTGTGAAGGTTTATGACAATCCCATCCACAAGACCATATCTTCCAGCAACCATTAAGAGTATTTGACCAGTTGCAACGACCAAATCTCGTGTTATCCTCTTCATAAGAGGAAGTTTGCACAGCAAATACAGATTCTTTACTATTCTTGTACTCAGGAAGGAAGATATCACCAAAATCTTCAAGATATCCGAAACGTGAATTTTCTACAACTTTAGTATATTCATCCACTTTCTTCATATAATCTTTGTTTATATGAGCATATCCATTCGTAGCTTCATATCCATCTCCGTATGCGAGAGTAAGATAACATTTAGCCAGATAAGCTGCAGCTGCAATCTTATTTGTGCGACCACCCTCTTCCATCTCAGCAGGAAGGACATTGTATGCTTCTTCAAACTCATTAATTACTTTCTCAAACAGTTCCTGATAAGTGTATTGATTATTGGGAGTCTGTTCCCATGCGCCATCTTCCATCACTTTCTCGTCAATCCATGGAATCTGACGGAACATAGTGAGAAGTTTGAAGTAAAAATGTCCACGAAGGAAATGCACCTCTGCAAGACGCATGTTAGTTTTTTCCTGCCCTATAGCTCCTACACCATACTCGTTAAGCGCTACGATTGCGCGGTTACAACGGGAAATAGCGCAGTAAAGACGATACCACAATTCGTCAAGCTCGCCGGGAGTGGCAGTCAATGTTGACCATATCTCCATTGGGTGATAACCCGTATCTCCAAGACCCCAACCACCTTTAACGCAGTCATCAGAACCGAGGTCGCCATAAGGCCAGAGGTTAAACGGATAGTTATACCAGCAGTCACCAAGCATAGCGTAAGCTGCATTCACCATTTTATCAGGCTCCTTATAAGCCTCACTCTCATCAATAACACCCGTAGGGGGCACATCAATAAAACTATCACAGGCTGTAAGCATCATTCCGCCGATAGCAGCCAACGATATCATATATAATTTGAATGACTTCATAATTAGTCTTTGTATTAAATGTCTGGTTAACAATTTTAGAATTCAACCTGGAAACCGAATGAGAATGATGTAGAAAGCGGGTACATCCATCTTGGATTCTCCGGGTCTGTACATGTCAAGCTCTTACTCTTGATTGTAAGGAGATTTTGACCTGACAAGTAAACTCTTGCCTTAGTCATACGTAATTTTGACAAAACGCTTGATGGTAGATTATAGCCCAACTGAAGAGTGCGAAGTTTGCCATAAGAACCATTCTCAACGAAGTAAGATGAACAACGACCTTCGTCACCATTATTGCTTGTTGTCAGCATAGGAATTGTAGAACCTGTATTTACAACCGGCAACCAACCATCGAGAACACGTACACCCTTGTTGCTACCGGTATCGTTTACACTCCAGAAGTCAGTCTGATATTTCTGATCGTTATAAACATCCTGACCAAGTACACCTTGCCAGAACATCTGGAGATCGAAATTCTTATAAGCAAGTTCAACATTCAAACCAAAAGACAAATCCGGTACTGGATTGAAGATCCATGTCTGATCCTTATCGTTGATCTCGCCGTTACCGTCAAGGTCCTTATATTTCATACCTCCGACGCGAGCATTCGGTTGACCGGAAGCAGCAACCTCAGCTGCATTCTGGAAAATGCCATCCCAAACATAACCTACAATTGAGCCGTAAGGCTGTTTTGACTGAACAAGATTCTGTGTCGGAGTGTGCGCATAAGAACCGGTAGCTGTTGCCGGAAGATAAGTAACTTTGCTTCTGAAGAAGTCGAAGTTCAATGAAGCCTTGTATGAGAAGCCGCAAGCTAAATCATCACGCCATCCCAAGAGGAATTCCATACCCCAGTTCTTTAATGATGGACCATTTGCCCAAGAAGCACCACCTTCACCCATTGATCCGAGATAAGCAGGATTGATAAGCATATCCTTTACATCCTTAATATAGGCATCCCATGTACCATACAGGCGATGATTGAGGAATGCGAAGTCAAGACCGATATTTGACTGGGTTGTTGTTTCCCATTTCAAATTATTGTTTGCTGTCTGGCTTGCAAGATATCCTGACGGGAAAATACCGCTCTGTTGCAGTAACAAGTCATAAGCTGTTGAAGTAACTCGGTCATTACCATAATCAGATACAAATAGTGAATAACGAGCATTATTACTGATTGCCTGATTACCGGTCATACCCCAAGAGAGACGGATTTTCAAATCATTTAACCAATGTTTATCGATATTTTCTGAAATACGATAACCGAGGGTTGCAGCCGGGAATGTTGCATAGCGATTGTTTTTACCAAAACGAGAAGAACCATCATGGCGTATTGTAAACGAAGCTAACAAAAGATCCTTCCAGTTATAATCAGCTTTACCAAAGAATGAAATCAATGAATATGCAGACCTGTTACCGGTAGACTTGGCAACACCAACTGCCGCATCTGGATACATATAATCCGGAGTCTCTATTGAATAATCTTGATTGTAGCCGCTGAAATCAATGCGATTCTGTCTAAACATTTCAATACCACCGAGAACTGTAAAGTTATGATCCTTATTGATTGTAAAATCATAATTGATGGTATTTGTCCATGTCCATTTTGAGTCGTTTGCCTGAGAAAGTGTAGTAGAGTTCTGATCGTTGTTTACAATATCACTATGGAATGTATAATTGTAAGAATGAATAAATGCAGCATCATAATCAAGACCGAAGTTTGATCTGAACAAGAAGCCTTTGAATGGCTTGATATCTACGTAAGCATTTCCGAACAGTCTCCATATTTTCAAAGCATTATCTTTGTTGAATGCCAACTCACGCATCGGGTTCTGACGGTCGCTCATATTTCCAACCGGACCTGCATAAGTAGTGCCGTCTGTTTCAAATACAGGAACAATACTCGGCATTTTCAACGCATTCTCAAGAGGTTGGCAATCAACCTGGTCTGTATATGTAAGAGTAAAGTTTTCTCCTACTGTAACAACCGGACTGATATTATAAGAGGTATTGATACGGGCTGAGAGATTCTCAAAATCTGTGTATTTCAAAATACCGGCATTCTTTTTGTATCCAAGAGAGAAGAATGCTGAGCCACTTTCTGTTGATTTTGAAACGGCTGCATCATAATTCTGAGAGAAACCGGTACGTGAAATCTCATTAAGCCAGTTAGTATCAGAAAAGAGCATTGTGCGTTTTGCATTGATATATCCATCATAACGTCCATTGACCATATAATCAACATATTGGTTAGTGGAAGGATTGTAGGCACGAATAGGATAACCACTCTTTGCATTGAGATTCAAGCCATAACCGGCAGCATAAACAAGAGGATCAATTCCATCATTCAAGGCTGCCTGAGCCATTGCTGTTGCATACCCGGGAGTATCCAAAAGTTTCATTTTAGACTGAGAAGAATAGAATTGTGCAGAAAGATTTGCAGATAATGAAACTTTAACTTTACCATCCTTATTACCCTTACCATTCTTTGTAGTGATGATGATCACACCATTCGCTGCACGAGAACCGTAAATTGAAGCAGAAGCAGCATCCTTAAGCACCTGCATACTCTCAATATCATTCATGTTCAAAGAATTAAGAGTTGCTGTCGTTGGAACACCATCAATAATAAACAAAGGATCCTGAGAAGCATTGAAAGAACCGATACCACGTATTCTCACTGTTCCTGTTCCGGCAGGAGATCCAGAGGTTGTAATCGTCATACCCGGCACTTTTCCTTGCAATGCACGCATTGGGTCAGTATCAGAAGATGTTTCAAGGGATTTTGTAGATACTACGGAAACTGCACCCGTTAAATCAGCTTTGCGTACAGTCTGATAACCGATTACTACTACCTCCTCCAATAATTCGGAATCCTCTGTCATATAAATTGTCATCTTATCCGATTCAACACGTTGCACGGTGGTGACATATCCTATATAACTTAGAGTTAATGTGGAGCCTTCAGGTACGGTAAGACTAAAATTACCGTCAAGATCTGTAACGGTACCCTTTTTAGTTGCATCCGAAACCACTGTAACTCCGATCAGGGGCTCACTGTCGACCTTCGACAATACCGTTCCCTGCACTGTGATGTCTTGTGCTTGCGCTGTGAGAACTGCTATGAAAAGCAGAATAGCGCTTAGGAGTGATTTTTTCATGATTTTGGTTTTTTATTAGTATTTGGTTTTAAAATCTGATGCAAAATTAGAGACTATATAAATAATAGCTTACAACTTTTGTTGTGTGTGCTATAAATTTTAGTTCTATGCAATATTTTTCACACTTTTTGCACAAATATTAATAGCAACCCCATGTATTTATACGAATGACGCATAGATACATGGGGTCAGATATTTATATTTTATGAATATTACATGCCAAGCTTGCTTCTTAATTCACTGGGTGTCTCTCCATACGCTTCCCTATAACACTTCGAAAAATATGCCGGAGTGGAAAATCCTACTTCATACCCTATCTCACTTATGGATTTATCGGTAGTGGTCAGAAGATGGCGTGCACGTTTGAGTCGCATATTCCGCAACAACTCTACAGGTGAATAATTTGTCAGTGCCTTTATCTTGCGATAGAACTGCGAGCGCCCTAAACCCATCTCGGATGCAAGTTGATCTACATTCAGATCTGCATTTCCCATCTCCTTCTCAACCAATGCTACAAATTTTGAATAGAATTCATTCTCCAAAACTTTTCCCGGTTTATGCCGATTATTCTCATCATTCTCAATAGGTTTATTCAAATCTCCCTCTCCTCCGGCTTTTCGGGTTCCTCCCCACAGCTCCCGAATCTTCTCTCTATTGGCAATCATTGAAGAAATACGGGCACGCAACACAGTAGCATCAAATGGTTTGGACATATATCCATCCGCCCCGCTTTCATATCCTGCCGCACGCTGTTCATCTGCGGAACAAGCTGTAAGCATCAAAATTGGGATATGCGACGTTGAAACCTCATTTTTAAGTTGCCTACAACATTCCATTCCATCCATATCAGGCATCATTACATCACACAATATTACATCAGGTGTGTAACGCGCTGCAAGTTTCAGACCTTTCTTTGCATCTTTTGCGGTAATCACGTTATATTCACCACCCAGAATGGTTCGGAGCAAAATCAATATATCCTCATTATCATCTATTGCCAACACTAATTGTCTGCCATCCGCAAGCTCAATAGCCGTTTCATCAATCATACCTAATTCTGCCTCTATATCCTCAGATGAAATCTTTTCCGGAGTTACCCTCGATTCGGAATTCATCATTGATTCACAATGTTTTACCGGAATTTCAACCGTAAATGTAGAGCCTTTTCCAAGTTCCGATTCAAGAGAAATAGTTCCTCCGTGCAACTCCACGAACGCCTTTACAAGCGAGAGCCCGATACCACTCCCCTTCGGACGCACTTTATCTACCCTGAAGAAACAATCGAAAATCTGTTTTGCATCCTCTTCTGAAATGCCGACTCCGGTGTCTGAAACGGAGAACCTGAGAGTCGTGCCATCACAACTGCAAGCAAATTTAACGGATCCATTTGCAGGAGTATAGCGCAAGGCATTGGACAACAAATTATAGCACACGCGCTCAATCTTCTCCGGATCTATCGAAACTTTAAAATTCTGATCTTCCGGGATATCGGATGTGAGCTTTATTCCTCTTTTCTTTGCCACACTTCGGAAAGATTCAATCCAATCCTGCGCAAGAGAGGCGAAATCCACCTCGCTCAGACAAATATTTAATTTCCCATTTTCATAGGTCCGGAAATCAAGTATCTGATTTATCAGGCGACGGAGTATTCTAACATTCTTATCTGCAAGCTGCATCAGTCTTCGCTGAGGACCGGTAAGATTATCAGATTTTAGAAGTTGAGTCACCGGTTCGGATATGAGAGTGATCGGTGTACGCAAATCATGTGACACATTTGTGAAAAATGCAAGTTTGGATTGAGTAGCCACATTTAATTGTTCATTTAATGCTTTCTGCTTCTCATGCTGTTCGGCGAGCAATTCTTTTTTACGCATAAGTATCTCCTGATAGCGTCTCCTCTGCCAGTAAGCCTTCAATACTATGAAGATTACTATGCAAAAGAGTATCACCAACCCTATACATATATATAATATGGTGGACTGCACCGATTGCTTCTGCCAATAATTATCCACTTCCCTCTTCAGACTTTTCATCTTGATTGTTTCCTCCTTTAAAGATTCATTCTGAATAAGGAGAATATCTGCATTGGTAGAATCCACCGTAGAAGCGCTTTTCAGACGAGTCTCCCTTTCGTAAGGCTCATCCTTCAGAATAGAGAGAGCGGTTCGTATAAGTCTATATCCCTCTGTCGGATACAGAAATGTTGCATCAATCACTCCATCCTGCACAGCTTTTATACCTATCTCCGGAGCTGCATCCACACCTATAATATATGGATGCAATCCGAGTTTATGCGCTACGTTTGAAGCCGCTATTGCCATTCTGTCGTTGTGTGCATAGATCAGATCAATATCTTTATGTGCGCTAAGAATGGAATCCGCCGCGCGATACGCATCATCATAGTTCCAATTTCCAAAAGCGCTACTTATCAAGTTGATTTCCGGATACTTTTCCAGTTCATCTGCAAATCCCGAATGCCTGCCGACAGCCGGTGTGGACCCTTTTAGCCCCTTTAACTCCAGTATTTTTCCCTTCCCTTTTAAAAGATTTGAGGCATATTTAGCAGCCATATTACCAATGACTACATTATCCGCCCCCTGAAAAGCCGTGAAGTTATCGCCATTTACACTTCTATCGAACACAAGAACCGGCATCCCTTTCTCATAGACTTCGGTTATCGCAGGAGTAATGGCATCCGCCTCATTTGGAGCTACAATAATGATATCAAAACCATTCTCAAAAAAATACCTGATATCCTCTATCTGCTTTTCGTTTTTGTCGTCTGCCGAACGGATCTCAACCTTTGCCTCCGGATGAATGAGAATCTCTCGCTCTATCTCCTCATTCATTTTGTTGCGCCAGTCATCACGACTACACTGCGACACACCAATTTTATATACTTTATTACGCTTGCAAGATGTGAAAGGCAAGCATAAGGGTGCGATTATCGCAAACAAGAGTAAAATTGACCTTATCCTAATGAGTTTCATGCTGATTTTATAAGTTCGTAAATCAAAGCACAAATATATTAAATTGATTTATTACAACAAAATAATTCGCAAACGATTGCTATAAATTTGCAGATTTATCTTCTATTTATATATATTTTGCATTTTGTAGCAAATTTAATGCACATACACCAAATTTTATATTCCATGCATTAATATTTATATTCCTATATAATATATACGCATATATTTGCAATCGAAATCAGGTTAGTTTCCATTCATGTAAGAATGTGATTATGTTGGGCAAGTTTTCTTTACAGGTCACAAACTTTAAGAAAAATGGATTGTTTAATGGTTAAGGTTTGGTAAAACCCGGCAGAGTGGGATACTCCCGCTTCTGCCATTTCCAGACCTTAATACATTTCAGTTTGAATTCAAAATTTAGTATAATACATGATGATAAACTCATTTTTAAAAAAAGGATTAACCTTACTGACTGTTTCAGCAGCAGTTTTTTCCGCTATGGCTCAGGATCTCAAAATAGAGCAACTTGGTCCGAACCACACATTCGTGAGATTCAAGGGAAATGATAAGATTCTCCTTCTCCCAATTCAGGAATCCGTTGATGATGCAAGAATCAATGTGATCGTAGATGGTAAATTAGACCATACCATTTTCGCGCGTTTGTCAAAGAATAAAACAGACTATACGGTTCCGTTTGATGTTTCTCCCTATGATGGCAAGGATGTCATATTGGAAGTTATATCTAATCACGACCGTTCCAATGTGCGTGATGCCGAGAACGAAGCATCTTGGGCTGAATTGAAGTTTGTGGAAAACTACGACACAACAAACCGCGAGAAGTTCCGTCCGGTTTTCCATCATACGCCTCTCTGGGGTTGGATGAACGACCCTAACGGTATGTTCTATAAGGATGGCGTATGGCACCTCGCATACCAATGGAATCCATACGGAAGCAAATGGCAGAATATGTCATGGGGACACTCTACGTCCAAAGACCTCATCAACTGGGAGCATCATGATCCGGCGATTGTTCCTCAGGCACTTGGACAAATTTTCTCAGGTAGTTCAGCTATCGACACTGAGAACAGCGCCGGCTTCGGCAAAGATGCCGTTTTGGCAATGTACACAACCGCAGGTACAAGCCAGACTCAGAGTCTCGGTGTTAGCCATGATAATGGAATGACCTACGAGATTTACCCCGGCAATCCTGTCATAACCCTCGGTTCCGAAGCTCGCGATCCAAATATGTTCTGGAACTCAGACACAAAACTTTGGACTCTTATATTGGCACACCCTCTTGAGCATGAAATGCTAATTTTCTCTTCCAAAGACATGAAGGAATGGAATCTTGAAAGTTCCTTCGGAAAAGGTCTCGGAGCTCAGGGTGGTGTTTGGGAATGTCCCGACTTAATGGAGATTATTGTGCCGGAGACAGGTGAGAAAAAATGGATTCTTATCTGCAACCTTAATCCCGGTGGTCCGTTCGGTGGAAGCGGCATCCAATATTTCATCGGTGACTTCGATGGTAAGAAATTCACGGCAGACACCGACAAAGATGGGAACGTCATAACAAAATGGCTCGACTTCGGAAAAGACAACTACGCACTTGTGAGCTGGAGCGATGCTCCCGACGGACGTCAGCCTGTGATCGGTTGGATGAGCAACTGGCAATATGCAGGAGATGTTCCTACTCAACAGTTCCGTTCAGCCAATACTCTTCCTGCGGAAATCAACATCTTCAAGGCAAATGATGGACAATATTATGCATCACTTGTTCCGGTCAAGGAGGTGAATGCCCTCAGAGGTAAATTAGCCACAAACGTATCAAAGACATCAATCTCCAAAACTCCGAAGAAATATGCGCTTCCTGCCGATAATAACGGTATCTGTGAAATATTAATGACTATCGATCCCAAAAAGAGCAATGACATAAACCTTACTCTGTCTAATGCCAAAGGTGAAGAGGTAGTGATGACTTACAATGTGAATGACGCAACATTCTCTTTCAACCGTGAAAAGAGCGGTATTGTGGATTTCAGCAAAGATTTCCCCGCAACCACAGTCTCTCCTACTTTCGGAAAAACTGATATACTTACATTGCGCATCTTCATTGATACATCAAGTATCGAAATTTTCGGTAACGATGGCAGATTCGCTATGACAAACCTTGTTTTCCCGAATGAACCATATTCAACACTCTCAATTTCTTCAACGAAGGGGAATGCAGAAGTTTCAAATCTGAAGATATACACCATAAAGACTGAAAACAAATAATCCATACGCCATGAATTCAAATATAAATGAAACAAAGAAACCGGCGCTGATAATGCAGATTATTCCGGTTATGCTCTGCTTCTTCGCAATGGGCTTCGTGGACCTTGTAGGTACTGCCACCAACTTTGTGAAGAACGACCTCAACCTATCCGTTAGTGAGGCAAGCTTATTCCCGTCATTAGTATTCTTCTGGTTCCTTATCTTCTCGGTACCGACAGGTATAATGATGAATAAGATCGGTCGTAAAAAGACTGTATTAATCTCACTCGTTATTACGGCTCTCTCGTTGATAGTGCCCCTTTTCGGAGACACCTACGCAGTGATGCTTATCTCATTCTCTCTGCTTGGAATCGGTAATGCTGTGATGCAGACATCTTTGAATCCATTGGTAACAAACCTGATCTCAGGTGATAAGTTAGCTTCAGCCCTCACCTTCGGACAGTTTGTCAAAGCAATTGCTTCATTCCTTGCTCCTATTATCGCTGCATGGGGTGCTACTACTCTCTTCCCCACACTTGGACTACATTGGAGAGTTCTTTTCCTTATCTACGCTGTTGTTAGTGTTCTTGCTGTTGCAGCACTCGGTGCGACACCAATTCAGGAGGAGAAAGCTGATAAGGTGTCCGGTCTAAAGGAGTCTGTGGTACTACTCGGTAGACCTTTTATTCTTCTTTGCTTCCTTGGCATCATGTGTCACGTAGGTATTGATGTCGGAACCAACACACACGCTCCAATGATCATCCAGGAGAGATTGGGACTGAGTCTTGAAGATGCTGCTTTTGCAACAAGTGTTTACTTTATATTCCGTACAATCGGTTCTTTCACCGGTGCGTTTATCCTTCGAGTGATGAAAGAGAAAGTATTCTTCGCTATAAGTGCACTGATGATGCTGGCGGGAATGATACTGCTCTTCACAGGTCAATCCCTTGCAATGCTATACGTTGGCATAGCACTGATCGGATATGGAAACTCTAATATATTCCCAATCATCTTCTCTCAGGCATTGGTTGCTTCTCCATTCGAAAAGAATGAAGTATCAGGTTTGATGATCATGGGACTTTTCGGAGGAACCGTGTTCCCCTTATGCATGGGCTTTGTTGCCGATGCCATGGGTCAGATAGGAGCTGTAGCCGTAATGACTATCGGCGTACTCTATTTGATGTTCTATACTATGAAAATTAAGAAGATTGAAAAATAATTTGCAATATTACTCCTGTATTTTAATTTACTTTGAATTTTTTCAACAAAAAAGATAGGTCAATACATATATAAAAACGTAGGTTTGAAGGGCGGTCCGGATTGGATCGTCCTTCTGTATTTTTGCTGTCTTAACAGCAAAAAGGCATCCATTGCCAACATGTTACTGTTAACAACTATAGATAAAGTTAAAAAAGGTGTTAAGAAGCCCGGACAGTTCAACCAAACCAATCCCCATTCGTTTTATAGATACAAAGCAATATGGATAAGACCTTAAAGGTTTCGTGAGAAAGTTTTCAGGTCGAAGTTTAGTTAGATATAGTTTATAGTGGAATCGTGAAAGGGTCGCTTCAGAAGCGACCCTTTCTATTGTTATTAGTTTTCGGTTTTCGGTTATCAGTTTTCTGTATTTCTGTATTAAGGTTTTTAGGGTCCTTAGAGACCTTAAGGACTCTAACCTAAATCTGAAAACCGAAAACTGATAACTACTAAAAAATAAGTATATTCTTCATTTATTTCCTATATTCCACTAATTATAATTAAATTTGCTGTAAATTCTACACGAATTATACATAATCATGAAATTAAATCGATATTTGAGCTTATTAGTAGTTGTTCTGCTTTTGATTGCTGCAACTATCTCAGTTAAGAAACAGATTTTTGGGAAAGATCTCACGCCCAAAGTTGAAACAGAGGAGCATGCAAATCTCTCACCTATCACCACAAATGATGATGGTTCTCAGATTATTCATACAGGCGATATTCCATTGGAGGACGCAATCAATGGCTATGCCGGTCCTGTGCCACTGAACATAACGATTAAAGAGGGGAAGATTGCTTCAATTGATCCCCTTCCCAACTCAGAGACTCCATCTTTTTTCAATCGTGCGCTAAGTGTGCTCGACAATTGGATTGGGAAAACTCCTAAGGAGGGTCTTGAGATAAAACCAGATGCTGTTTCAGGTGCAACCTATTCATCCTATGCCCTGATCAAGAATGTGGAAGAGGGATTAGCATATTACCAAGGGACACAAGCTGATTCCACTACCTCAATTCCGGTAAAAATATGGATAGCCTTTGCCGTAACTTTGGCAGCATGCGTCATTCCGCTATTCGTTAAGAATAAAATTTACACATATGTCCAGTTAATTGCAAATGTAGCTGTATTGGGATTCTGGTGCGGACAGTTTCTCGACTTCCACGTGATTATTGGATTTTTAGCTGATGGCGTTACACTTCCAATAGGGTTGATTGTAATTCTCATGCTTATCGCTGCATTTATCTATCCACTCTTCGGTCATCCGCAGTATTATTGTACACATATTTGCCCTCTTGGCTCCGCTCAACAAATCATTGGACAAATATGTGGACACAAAATTCATCTTTCTAAAAAACTCATCCACATACTCGATTGGTTCAGAAAAATTCTATGGGCTGTACTTTTACTACTATTGTGGTTTGACACATTCACCGAATGGATGGATTATGAACTATTTCAGGCTTTCCAAATTGAATCGGCATCCTGGTGGATAATAGGTATTGCAATTGTATTCCTAATCCTTTCTGCCATTGTAAACCGTCCCTATTGTCGCTTTGTTTGCCCAACAGGATCAATCTTTAAGCGCGCTGAAAATATAGGTTAATATCGATTAATAAGTAGCTGATAAAAATTAATGAATATATAATTGTGAAGTATTGTGGAGGATATTTTTAACTTGAATGACGGAGTTTAGCGGGCTAAACGACTGATTGAAAGTTAAAAATATACCCAAAAGACGAGCAAGGATATATTCACCTGAAAGGCTACTTAATATATTTATCATATAGTTAATTTTTAGAAGCTACTTATATAATATAGAATATGAAAAATTCAAAGTATCTAATAATTCTTTTGGCTATAGCTCTCGTTGGAGTGAGCTATAAATTAGTTGTAGCTAATAAAGCAGAGAACAGTCCTAATCCGGAGACTAAAGGAAACTCGGTGTATGAATGCATCATGACTCGCACAAGCGTACGTACCTATTCAGACAAAGAGATAACCAAGGAACAGATTGATTCTCTTCTGCATGCCGCAATGGCTGCTCCTACGGCTGTTAACAAACAACCATGGCGTATTTTGGTGGTTCAGGATAAAGCCTTGCAGGATTCTATCTCCGCCAATATGAATTCCATGAAGATGGCAAAAAATGCTTCAGTTGTTGTAATAATGTGCGCTGATATGAAAGCCACATTCGAAGAAGTGCCTGATTATTGGATTCAAGATGTATCTGCCGCTACAGAGAATTTGTTATTGGCTGCACATAGCATGGGATTGGGAGCCGTTTGGTGTGGAGTATATCCCGTTCAGGAAAGAGTTAACTGGTTTAAACAGACCTTCAATATGCCGGAGAATATAATTCCCTTGGCATGCGTTTGCATCGGCTATCCTGAAGCTGCCACAACCCCAAAAGACAAATGGATCCCCGACCACGTACATTATAATACATGGCGTTAGGCGTTGGGGGTAGGTTTTAGATTTTAGATTTTAGGTTTTAGGCGTTAGGTGAAGACCCTGTTCTCTAAGTCCTCATAGTTATCTCAGCCCTCTCAGTTCTAAAACCTAAAACCTAACGCCTAAAACCTAAAATCTAAAACCGTGCCAGAATCAAAGCTGAGATCGGAGCAACCGTCATCTTACCACCTTTGGTTGTGCCAAAGCCTTGGGGATCCAACTTACCATCTTTGGCGATGATCTCCCATTCACCTTTTGGAACATTAACCTCAACAGCGCTATTGTTGCCATTGAAGATAAGCTTAATCTCTTTCCACTCATCACCGTTGGCGTTATTCTTGATTGAATAGGATACCAGGTTTTCACCTTTTACCTTATCAAATACTATATTCTTCGCTATCTCGTCCGCACTCTTCATTCTAAATGCAGGGTGTTCTTTTCGCAATTGTATGAGATTGCGATAATAATCAAACAGTCCTCTGTTCTCACTCTTCAGATTCCAATCAATTGCATTGATTGAATCAGGCGATTTATATGAATTATGAACACCCTTTTTATCGCGGAAAACCTCCTCTCCCGCAAACATAAAGGGAGTACCTTGAGAAGTAAATACGATCGTCTGTGCCAATTTTGCCGCACGCTGTCTCTCGGTATCAGAAGCATCAGGCATTGACTTACGCAATTTGTCTGTCAACGTCAGATCGTCATGGCAAGAAACATAGTTGATTATCTGTGTAGGAGATGTAGCATAAGCGAACTTCGAATTATTTCCCTTCGAATAATCCACTTGAGGATGATTTGTAGATGCAACAATACCAATCTTGATTGTCTCCTCGTTACCGGGAGCTCCACTAACGAATCCTCTGCGGGCTGCATCACTATAATGCCCTTTCACCGCATCCCTTATATCATCAGAAAAGACAGCAACATCGGGCATTTTACTCACATTCTCTTTCAAAGCCCTCTTCTCCACCGGTAGCGGGGAATCACCAGCAGTCCAGCCTTCTCCGTAAATGAATATATTGGGATTGATTTCTTTTAACTCCTTAGCTACCCTATTCATGGTCTCAGTATCATGAATTGCCATGAGATCAAACCTGAATCCATCGATATGGAACTCTTTTGCCCAATATTTTACAGAGTTAACAATGTAATCCTGAACCATCTTTCTTTCACTTGCAGTTTCGTTCCCACAGCCGGATGCATCCGAATAAGAGCCATCTGCACGATGACGATAGAAATAACCTGGCACTGTGAGAGAAAAATTGGAATCGTCATTATTCGCCGTGTGGTTATACACAACGTCCATCACAACGCCTATGCCTTCATCATGAAGTGCTTTAACCATCTGTTTCATCTCTGAAACACGAGCCGAAGGATTAGCCGGATCTGTTGAATATGAACCTTCCGGTACATTATAGTTAAATGGGTCATACCCCCAGTTATAACTATTCTGAGTCAGATTCTTTTCATCCACACTATTGTAATCATAAGAAGGAAGGATATGGACATGGGTCACTCCCAATTCTTTAAGGTGCCCTATCCCCGTACTCTCTCCTTTTGGTGAATGGGTATCTTTTTCAGTAAGAGCCAGAAATTTACCTTTAGCCGTGATGCCGGAAGATGGATCAACGGAGAAATCACGATGATGCATCTCGTATAGGACAGCATCGTTTATCGCTTTCAGTTCAGGACCTTTATCTTCTGCCCATCCCTCAGGATCTGTCTTACTAAAATCTATTATCGCAGCGCGATGACCATTTGTTCCTGTGGCTTTTGCCCAAATTCCGGGAGTCTCAGCCAACCAACGGCCATCATATTTAACGCGGAATGTATAAAATTTACCTATTAGATTACCTGACACACTACCAGTCCACCTACCGTCGGACTGACGGGTAAGCATAAGAGTTTTAAATGGTGAAGCGATATTCTCATTTGCATAAAGCAGTAATTCCACCTCTTCCGCTTCCGGGCTCCAGAGTGCAAAATCGGTGTGATTACCATTAACACTTACCTCCTCATATTCACCTTCTACTACGGGGAAAGATTCATACTTCTCTTCTTGAGCCAGAGCTGGAAGATTCAAAGCTCCAACCATCAATGCCATGGCCAACACTTTCATTGGATTTGAGTTATTCAACATAATTTAGATATAAGGTTTACAATATTAGGCTCAATCCACCTATATAAAACGAGGGGAAGAGACCTTAAAAAATAGGACATCCCTAATTTTTATAATGCTTAAAGTTACAAAAAAGATTTCGTACTTCCCCTATATCTTGCCTTAAGTAATTATGAAAAATATTCTCAGCGTCCGAAAGTGTAACCACAACCAAGCATCAGGTTTGAGGGGTGCTGAAACTCATATAGCCTGTAACCTACATTGATAAATAGATTTTTTGTCACATAAGTTTTTAATGCTGCAACTTGATATAGGCGCTTTGTTTCCCCCGGGCCCAACAGACCGTAACCAATTCCGACATTCAACGAAAAAATAGGCATCACCAACTCTGCCCGAGCTGATAATCCCGCTGAAAGCTGACGAAAGAATGGTGGACGATAGAACTTGGCATCCTCGCCGTATGTATCCGGAACGTGATAACGTGAAAGACCGGTATTCTCCCCCCATTGCAAATCGAGTGAAAGACCGGTACGGAAAACAGGATGCACATCCCACATGGGTGCAAATGTCAGACCGGCGACGCCAAAATGTCCGGGTAATAAAGCTTTCTCGCCCTCTACAGTAAAAGCCCCGTCTTCTGCCGGGAAGTAAGCTTTTCGCCATGCTCCATAAACCATCACATCGTAAGAAATGCCGGATTTGAAATCATCTTCACCCGCGAATGGTGATCTTAACTTAAGATTGCCACCTCCCGGAACATAAACCAATCCAATGGTTCCTCCGATAGTATTTACACCCGGATTTGGCCAAGACGTATTACCATTGGAATAATGTGAGAGATCCACTCCTGCAGAAATACCCCAACCATTTGATATTGCATAGTTAAGTTTGAAGCCAAGATTCAGGTAAGCGTTAACCTTGGAGCCAACTATAAGATTCGACTTTATATCCTCATCCTGTCCTGTAGGATGCCATCCGAATGTTGCACCGAAGTTCCATTCATAGTCAACTGAAAGCTTATTGCTGAAACAATATATCGGAGCACCCTGAAAAACATAAACACCCAATGGTGAACCAACTCCATTGGTTTGTCCAAATGTAGTATAACTCAAACCGATACCTTGATAGACTGAACCGGTTCTCCCCTTTGAGGGTCGCATAAAGGAGTATTTCAGATGGGTAGAGAAAACTCCATGAGTCTCAGTCCCATCTTCCTCTAATCTCTCCATCAACACAGAATTGGAATTGAATGCGTATCCTGGACGGAGATTCAATTCAAACCTTGATGCGAAATTTGGCTCCTCCGCTAAAGCATGAGAAGTATAAAGAGAATATATAGTTATCAGAAGTAATACTAAGCGTTTCATTCTACAGGTATTATTTCTCCCCATTCAACAGAGGTTTGCACAGCTACCTCTACGAATACGTTAACTTTGACTGAGTCGCGGGATGTCCCGGGGTAATCTACCATTTCGTAATATAACGTACCGGTAGCTTCCACTCTTTTCTTCTTAGTTCTAATAGTCGCTGACACCTGACTGTACGGAGGCAGATCAAAATACGACAGATGACTCTCATTGGGACCATATTCGTGAGGCAATGTGAAGGTTCCAAAGGCAAATGGCAGTTCCGAACCGTAGAATCCGGGTATTCCATCTTTCAAACCCGGTATTTCCAGCATATATTTGGGCTCTTCAACCCAAGGCAACACAAAATATGTATTGCTTGAGATTCGGACTAACGATTTGTTATAGTTATCATATAAGATATAGGCTCCTCTGTTGTCAGTTTTATTAATGATGGTTGACTTACCTATATCTTCTTCAGGTTTATCATATACCTTTAGGCTTGCTGAATCATAGACAAAATCTATAATCCTGAGACTATCCTTCTTTTCCGGCTCCGGCTCCGGTTCAGGATTCTCGATATCGGGCACCTCTGAGGGACGGGGCACAAACACCTCGTCGTTGCACGCTGTCAACAACATGAATAGCCCTACTATGAACAACCATTTCTTCATACCTTATTAACGATCAGGATAGTGTTATATTATTGATACACTCCTTTACAACCTATGTACCTTATCTGACGATGAACTTTTTTGAGACTGAACCTTGACGACGAATGTATATTCCGGGAATTGTGGGCATTGAAATTGAATGGCCCTCAATAGTAAACCATTCTACAGGTGCACTTTCATCTCCAACCACAGGAGAAGAAACACCAGAGGTATCCTCACCTATTCCAATCTCTTTATAATACACGGAATGACCTGAAGCAGGTGCGGTTGTACTCCCCTCCTTAATCTCTACCATGGTCAGATATTTACCGTTGGCAAGAGTTGTGGAAGGCTTATATTTTCCACTGAACGTTTTCGTTTCCCCTGCCTTCATATTTATGGAGCCCATATACACAAGTTCCCCGTTGGTATAAGTATATTGACGGGCACGAACGTAGAATGTTCCTACAACATTGCGCAATGCCTTAACCTCCACACTATATTGATAAGACTCACCCTGCTTCATCTGCTCCGGGAGTGTAAACCCTATGACTTCTATTACAGGAGAATCACATTCTAATACCTCAACTTCAATTGGATCAGCTGCCATTGGAACCTCAATTCCGGAAGACGGAAGATAATAGAATCGGCACTCATAGGATCCCGGATCTAATGCAAGCGAGTTTGACATCTTGATTGAAACATTGTCCCCTTTTTTCCATTTTCGTGACTCGGCCTTGATCACAGTACTCTTATCCGGATTAAGTTTATTAACGGCACGAAGAAGAACCATGCAATCCCCTTCCGCGCCATAATTCTTCACGGATAAATTAGCATAGAGCAGTTCACCGCGTTTAAGCTCAGAGGTTGCATCAGTAGCGTTATATGCTTGCGGAACTGTCACAAAACGCAGGACGGGGGTCTCAGCAGCTGGAAGCAGTTTGACTTTAACCGGCTCTCCATCTTTTGTGGCAAATGGGAATTCCTCGTACTTCTCATGCGACAAGCTCACTTCATATTCTCCCGGAGTAAGGTTTTCAGGCATATCGATATCCATAATCACATTTTGAGAACTCAGATCATAGATATTTACGGGATACTTCTGGCTTACTTTCAAATCGGGCTTTTCAACATTTTTCAAAGTTAAAACCAATGAACTAAGCTTGAAATCTTTTGCATTATTTCTAAGACTCACGGAGAATCTCGCGCTACCATTGGCATAAATCTCACCATCCGATGATAATGGTGTTTCCATTACCACGTCCGGTACCGGTTGATGCTTATTTACACTGCTGATTACCTTATCTTTTACATTGCAGACCATATAACCGGGTAAACCCATAGGATGTCGAAGAATCTTATAACTCTCCTCACCCTTTGATTTATAAGCAAGTTTCAGATGATAATATCCATCAGGGAGATTAGCAGAAGTAGTGACGTTTCTGAATGTCACCATCTCAGCGCCTGTTCTGCCATTTTTAAAACCGGCTAATGATAATGGATTGGATTGCAATTCTGCAAGTACAGCCTTCTCATCAGTATCAGTTAGAACTACACTGAGTGTTCCTTCAAACGAATCTGTATCGAGGTTCTCAACGTACGACATAACCAACATGGAATCCCCGAAATAATCACAACTCAATCGGGATGCACCAAACAGTAGTATATTGGGCACCTCTCCAACATTAGCAGGATGGAAACCAGTTAATATCTCCTGCGCAATATTATATGCGCCTGATCCTCCACCCTCACCTAAATCCCCTGGGTTAAGATGGTTGATGTAAAAATATCCATTGCTTCTTCCATACCATCCCCAATTGATATGCACATAACCCTCTGAATCATAGCCATCGCAAACAAAAGCATGACCTCCCGCTCCATCTTCACTTGAAGCGGAATAATAGACAGGGCGTTTGGAATCCAATTCTTTACGAATCATTTGCATCCATTCCTCGGAATTATAATATTCGCGAGTGTGCATACGCAATTCCGGAGAATAACCGAAATAGTTACGCAATGCGGGTGCCACCATGTGGGTGTAAGCTCCGGAACCTCCAGTAGCATACTGCATATCTACAGCAATGCCTAAGTGGGAGCTTAGTGTTGAATATGCTGTCGTCTGAGCATCTGTAGGATTTGAGGGTACGACCGATGGCATATTTGCCCAATCGTATGTGGTGTTCCCGAAATCAGCACTCAGTGAATTGGAACCATCAATATATGAATGACTACCTATCCCTTTATCAGGATAGGAATAATAGCGCATAATCTGGGCCATAGCTGTCGCTACACAGCCGACATAGCTTTTACTTCCACCTGAAAGAGTCGGACACAAAGTATTAAAAGGTGAATCCTGACCCCAATTAATATCACCCAACAATGGCGATACTACAGGAGTACCAATATTTCCTTCATTTCCAACGTTGAACTTTTCAGCATTTGCCACGCTCATGTCAAGCAACGCAATCATGGCTTCAGGTGCATTATCCATATCGAGATTCCCTTCCAAAGAGTATCCCAACACAGCCGGGAGTCGATCATCTCCTGCAACTATAACATATCCACCGGTTTGGTTATCGGCATTAAAGACATAATATGGTTGGACCTCTTCATCCATGCCCTTCACTCCTTTTTTCCGAGCAGGTGTTTCGATATTCTTACCTTTTAGAATATTGGAGACTATGCTTCGAGCTGTTTGCAATGAAACTGGAGCCGCACTGACTGATATTGCAAAAATAGTAAGTATAAGAGAGATAATCGGTTTTTTCATTCGTTATGATTTAGAGATGATCGGTTTTACAATTTGATGTGGGTAAATAAAACGATGCCGAACTATTCAATATTGTAATAAAGTATAGTAAATTACACTATACTAACTCAATATTGGCGATATTATAATTCCGTTTAGTTAATTTAACTTAATTTCTAAATTAACAGAAATGATATAAAAAAGGCTCCATTCCTTGCTATATTGCATATGGAATGGAGTCTTCTTATTTATTAATTATAATGCGAACTTATAGCTCTTACCATCTACAAGAACTACTACGACACCATTGTAATTTACAGTGTAAGTTTCTTCCTCATTTGAAACTCTCTGAAGAATAATCTTTCCTGAGAGATCGGCAACAACTACCTTGCAACCTGTCACGGCAAGGACACCATCCGATACCTTCCATGCCTTAGGAGCAGCGCTGACAGACTCAACATCTTCAACACCTGAGCCCTTATATTCAACAACCATGCGGTTTGATTCATCTGACTCAAGATCTGCTACGTAAGCATTACCGGTAGAACCCTCAACTGTTTCACCAATTGCGATTACTGAGTATGAATACTCAACTCCATCCGCAAGATTCATCTCAACCTTGAGAGAAGTTGCTTCACTTGAAAGGCTGTTATCCAATAAATCAACAACACTACCGGCAGCAAATGTCTGAAGGACCTTAATCTCATCAATGAATAACTTCATGTTACTTCCAGTAGCCTTTGTAAACGTAATGCTTATTCTTGAATCTTTAGCTCCCTTAGTGAAATCAAAAGTATAGTCTGCCAAACCTGTCTTATCAAGAATCTTTACCGGTGCAGATTCAAGAACCTTTCCGTCGAGATCTACCAATTCCACTTTCAGAGTATCCGAAGATGCATTGAAACCGTTGTAATCTCTTGTTGCAGCTTTAATAGATACCTGGAACTTACCATTAGTTGTTGAAAGATCAAGCGCAGGAGTTTTCACATTTCCCGTACTTGAACTTGGGTATATCACATAATAACCTTTAGCAAATGTTTTTGACAAATCGGTTGTCCAACCTTTCCTTTTTGTGTAACTGTTCAGATCACCGCTATATTCAAGGCTTGTTTCTGTACCAACTTTTACACCACTGAAATCTTCAGCGAATGTTGGAATAGTCTCCTCCTTTGTAAGTGCTCTCTTAGCATAAATATTTACGAGGTAACTGTTGGCACCATCTACTGCTTCCCAATTTGCAGTGAAACCGGTTGATGTCACATCAGTTGAAGGCAAAGCTTTTGGAGAAGCGATAGAAGCCAATTTTCTTATTACCTTCACAGCTTCAGAATTAGCTGACTTCGCGCCACTTGCATTTACACAACGCGCTACATAATAGTAGGTTTTAGTAGGATCAAGACCTGTAACCTTACCGGAAGCATACTGGGTATAAGCCGAGGGTTTCTTAAGTTCCACATCCTTTACAACATATTCTTCCTTACCATCTTTGTCGTAAGTGAATACATCAGCCTCATATTTGGAAGCAGAAGAATTTAAGCTACATGCTGCAGTGAACTGCGTACCATCAAAGTCAGCCGGTAGATATGCTTCGGGTGATGCAATGAAATCAGAACTGTATTCAATTTTCAGAGACTTGATATAGAAGCCGGAAACAGAAAGGAAGGGTAATATCTTGAGTCTACCTGAACTTTTCATATTACCAACAAAAGTTACAAGTTTCACCCATTTCCCTGTTTCAACAATTTCAGAGACATAATCTGAAGAAGAATAAGTCGGCTGGAATTGAATACCACCATCATAATTAAGCATTGAAACTTCAGCCGTTACGCGTACTGTACCACCTCCTGTCGGAAGATCAGTGAAACTGTTGAGCTGAAGATAGCCATTCTCCTTTACCAGAAGTTTTCCTCCGGCAGCAGCAACACCCGATACATAATTGTAGCCTGATACGAGTTTATTGAAATCAGTACTATATAAAGTTTTGGGTGATTCCTCGCTCCCCTCGGTAAAGACTGTAAAATCGGTATCCAAAAGCACCTTTACATCCGCCGGATCCTGTGCCTTAACACCGAACGTTGCTAAACACGCAACTAAAAGAAGTAAAACTTTTCTCATCTAAAAAATTGTTATTGATTATTAATATTTTTACCTGTAGTAACGCTTAAAACGTACCTATAAATTAAAATACAACGAGGGTTGACGCGGACGCCAACCCTCGCTAATATACTTAATTATTTATTTTGCCAGTTATGCATTATCGACAACTTCAACGGCTTCAACATCAAGCACCTCAGGCGCGTCTGTCACTTGAAGAGCCTCAAGTTCCTCCTTGTTGGCAACCACGAGCTTGGTGTATTCGCGAAGACCTGTTCCAGCAGGAATCAAGTGACCGCAAATCACATTCTCCTTCATACCCTCAAGATTATCAGTCTTACCGTTAATTGCTGCTTCATTAAGCACCTTGGTTGTTTCCTGGAAGGAAGCAGCCGACATGAAGCTTGAAGTCTGCAATGCAGCACGTGTAATACCCTGAAGAATCTGCTCAGAAGTAGCAGGAACTGCATCACGCACAGTCATGATTCGGAGGTCCTTACGCTTGAGTGAAGAGTTCTCATCACGAAGCTTGCGGACAGTGATGATCTGACCTGCAAGATAATTCTGGCTGTCACCGGCGTCGGTGATAACCTTCTTACCCCAGATACTGTCATTCTCCTCCATGAATTCGCGTTTATCAACAACCTGCTGCTCAAGGAAGCGAGTATCACCCGGATCAAGGATATTGACCTTACGCATCATCTGACGAACGATAACCTCAAAGTGCTTATCATTGATCTTCACACCCTGCATACGGTACACATCCTGAACCTCATTCACGATATATTCCTGAACGGCTGTGGGGCCTTTGATATTCAAGATATCAGACGGAGTGATAGCACCATCGGAAAGTGGTGTACCGGCGCGAACGTAATCGTTCTCCTGAACAAGAATCTGCTTGGACAATGGAACAAGATATTTCTTCTCCTCACCCAATTTACTTGTTACGCTGATTTCACGGTTACCTCGTTTGATCTTACCGAACTTAACCTCACCGTCGATTTCACTTACAACAGCCGGGTTAGACGGGTTGCGAGCCTCGAAGAGCTCGGTAACACGTGGAAGACCACCGGTGATATCACCTGCGGAACCTGCTGCACGAGGAATCTTAACGAATACCTGACCGGGCTTCAACTCATCGCCATCCTCGATAAGAAGATGTGCACCTACCGGAAGTGAATAAGAACGGATCAGTTCACCATTGTTGTCATAAACCTGAGCTGTCGGGACTTTGGTACGGTCTTTACTTTCGATCATGATCTTCTCACGCTTCTGAGTAGCCTCATCGGTTTCAACGCGATAAGTAACACCCTCTTCAACGTTTTCGAATTTGACCTTACCACCCTCTTCAGATACGATAACGGCATTGAACGGGTCCCATTCACAGATCATGTCTCCGGGCTTAACAGTGTCGCCATTCTGGAAGAAGAGTTTTGAACCATAAGGAATGTTGGCATTCATCAGCACGATTCCTGACTTAGGTTCAATAATTCTCAACTCACCCATACGGCCTACTACGATGTCAACGCCTTCGGAATCCTTGATTGTACGGAGCTCCTCCATCTCAAGTTTACCGTCATATCTTGAGGTAACATCCTTGACAGCTGAAACGTTACCGGCAACACCACCGACGTGGAATGTACGCAGTGTAAGCTGAGTAC
>CAZEJY010000029.1:0-34239 GCA_964512705.1 uncultured Sangeribacter sp.
GCTGATAGTTAGACATTGTGAACGGACATCCTACAGTAACGAATTCACCGATTTCTCCACCCTGGTTGATTCGTACCAAAGTATTTCCATCGTAAAGTGATTCATCAGACATGATCTCCTTAGTTGACAATACCGGACCTACAGGAACACCTGCTTTACCAAGAATCTCTGTTACTTCAAACTTAGTCTTATCAGCTGTCCACTGACCGATTCTCTGATAGATCTCCTGTTTGTGACGATCACGGGCGTCTGCAGTATTGAAATCAGGATTAGTCAACCAATCTGTAAAGCCTGTAGCCTGGCAGAAGAGCTCAAAGTCTTTTGCACCACGCTGAAGAATGATATAAACGTAGTTGTTAGCATCAATTGCGCTATCCATATCACCGGCAGGTTTACATTTATAAGTCCATCCAAGAACACCGCCACCTTCGATATTTCCGGCACGTGGAACACAATCTCCGAACTTACCGTTAGGATACTGCGGGAACTGAGTCAAATATCCGATCTTGTCAAGTGTGAGCTGGTCACGAGTCTTGATACGACAAAGGTTCAAACAAGCATTGTGCATTGACTGGTATACGTAAACACCCTCTCCGGTCTTTTCACGCTGACAAAGAGCTGCCAACAAACCGATCAAAAGGTGCATACCTGTATTAGAGTCACCAAGTGCAGCACCTGACTGGGTAGGAATATTGTCCGGACCCTCAAACCAACCGGTTGTACTTGCAGCTGCAGCAGTTACCTGTGCGATTGGCTCATATGCCTTCAAATCTTTATACTTAGAAGAAACCGGGAAACCCTTGATTGTACCATAGATACATTTAGGATTCAAAGCATGAACTGCTTCCCAGCTAAACCCGAGCTTATCCATTGCTCCCGGGTGAAGATTTTCTACGAAGATATCACACTCCTTGATAAGTTTTGTCAATACTTCCTTACCATCAGGAGTCTTTGCATCAAGTGTAAGGGATTTCTTATCACTGTTAAGCTGTAAATAATAATAGCTTGGGAGATCGGGATTAAACTGCAATTCCTTACGGGTTGCATCACCTACGCCGGGGCGTTCAATCTTAATAACGTCTGCTCCAAGCCATGCAAGCATTTGAGTACATGAAGGTCCTGATTGAACCTCAGTAAAGTCTACTACTTTGATTCCCTGTAGAGGGGCTGTGTTTTGTGCCATAGTAATTTCTTTTTTAATAATTAATGTCGATTTTTTAAATAATCTACTATTTAAACAAATTTATTTTGTTTTGGTTTAATTTTGTTCGATGATTTAAAAATTCTATCTTTGTAAAATCAAAAAAAAAGTAAATACATATATAAAATGGAAATCGAAGGAAAAATCATTCTTGACCTTGGTGAGCAGTCCGGCACATCAAAAGCAGGAAATCTCTGGAAGAAGCACGAGTGGGTTCTCGAAACATTCGGCAACTTTGCAAGAAAAGTAAAATTTACAATCTTTGGAAATAAGGTTGACACTGTTCATGTTGAGATCGGAAAATCATATAAAATTTCTGTTGATGCAGAAAGCCGCGAATTTAACGGCCGTTGGTATACAGATATTAATGCTTACGCTGCTCAAGAAATTGGAGCACCTCAACCTTTAGAAACCCCGGCTCCTTCTGACCCATTTGGAGCTCCTCAGAGTTTTGCTACGCAAACTGATGGGTTTACTTCCGCTCCGACAGATCCTTTTGCAGCAGGAAATAGCGAAACTGATGATCTCCCATTCTAAAAATCTTAATTGAGGCAATAAAACTGTTTTTAATTAAACTATACCAAAATGATGGATTCCAAAATTCCGGAGTCCATCATTTTTTATATCTACTTTTTTTATCTGTTATATATCTGTTTTTATCTATTATATATTTATATGTGTGCCTGCACATCCCAAAGCAACCGAAGTTGGAGAGATCAATCAACCGATAATAAAATTAGTGCAATATATTACATTTGGATATAACTTAAATGTGTATTATGTTGCCCTATTTTAGAAATTGTGCATTATTCTGCCTATTTAATATTATTTTTTAACATTATTTTTTTGCACATATTATCCCCTTTTCGTAATTTTGCACTCGGATGATAGAATATTTTGAATTAGTAACAAGGTAAAATCTTAAGATAAAGAATTTGGAACCAAATGGTGCTCCTATTATAATTATATAGGAAGTATTTAATACTACCTTCAGATATGGAGTTATGAACACAATTCAGCGGTTCGCAATTCAAAAGCAGGTAAAAAATCTTAAGGCGAAAAAGATATTAGGTAAATTATAATGGTAAAATCTACAGGTAAGTCTGCAACAACACAAAACAATAGCTCAGAAGAAAAGGAGCTCAAGAAAGAGATAGAATTAGTTGCAGAGATCAGCTGGGAGGTTTGTAACAAAATAGGTGGCATTTATGCCGTCCTATCTACAAAAGCTCGCCAGCTCAAGGAGGAATTCGGAGATGCACTCCTTTTTATTGGGCCGGATGTTTGGACACACGAGAATCCTTCTCCATATTTTAAGGAGAAAAAGACTCTCTTTAAGTCCATGTCATCAAAGGTAACACTCCCATGGGGAATAACCATCCGCACCGGACGCTGGGATATCCCCGGTCAACCTCAGGTAATTCTTGTCAATCCCGGAGAAACAGCTAAGCATCTGAATGAAGTCTATGCATCAATGTGGGAACACTATGGAGTGGATTCCCTACACGCCTATGGCGATTACGAGGAATCATGCGCTTTTGCAGTTGCATCAGCTATCGTTCTTAAGGAATTGGAGCAGCATCTGAAAATCAATCAGGAGAAAATAGTAGCTCATTTCGACGAATGGACAACCGGAATGGGTCTTCTGTACACCCAACAAACGATGCCAAAAGCGGCAACTATATTCACAACCCATGCCACAAGCATCGGAAGAAGCATCTGCGGCAACGGTAAGCCATTGTATCAATATTTTTCCAATTATAATGGAGACCAGATGGCTTTCGAATTGAATATGCAGTCCAAACATTCTCTTGAGAAAGCAGCAGCACATGCTGCTGACTGTTTCACAACAGTGAGCGATGTAACTGCACGTGAATGCGAGCAACTCCTCGACATACGTCCTCAAGTCGTCACTCCCAATGGTTTTGAGCCAAATTTCGTGCCCAAAACCGCAAAATACAACAAGCTTCGTCGTGAAGGCAGAGAGCGCCTTCTCTCTGTTGCCCGAATATTAACCGGCAAGGAATACAATGATGAGGCATTCCTTATTGCCACATCCGGAAGAAACGAATATCGCAATAAGGGACTTGATCTTTTCCTTGATTCACTTGTCGAAGCTGAAAAAAATCTGTCGGATAAGAGTCAGGCTGTCGCATTTGTACTCGTTCCGGCATGGGTAGATTCACCACTTCCCTGCCTGATAGAGCATTTGCATCAGGGAACTCCTTGCAATTGTGGAAACGCTTTAACCCACAAACTTTTTAATGAGGATTCCGACAGTGTAACAATGCGTATTCGTCAGCTAAAGTCAGAGGGTAAGCTTTCCAAGCTTGATGTCATCTTCGTGCCAAGTTATCTGAACGGATGTGACGGAGTTCTCAATATTAATTATTACGATCTCCTTCCTTCATTTGACTTGACACTGTTCCCATCATATTATGAGCCCTGGGGCTACACTCCATTGGAGAGCTGCGCATTCGGTGTGCCGACTATCACTACCGATAAAGCCGGCTTCGGACTCTGGGTGCTAAATAATTTTAAAAATGGACTACGTAATTGCGGAGTAAACGTTATTTCAAGAGAGGATACGAATTATTCCGATTCAGTTGCAGATATTGCAAATGCTACAATTGATTATATCGGACAAGATTCGCTCAATCGCTCAGAAGCAAGACATGCTGCTTTTCTGACTGCAGAAAAAGCAGACTGGAATTTCTTCATTAAATATTACGATGAAGCCTTCAAGATTGCAATTGAGCGTGCTAATAAAAGAATTAATAAATAATAAATACATACTTAAATAGATATGAAACTTCAAGTAAGCAATACAAATGTGCCCAATTGGCGCAATGCAACTGTAAGTGCCGAAATTCCAAAAGAGCTCAAAGCTTTGGAGGAGATGTCAAAAAACCTCTGGTGGGTTTGGAACACTGCCGGAAAACATCTTTTCCGCGATCTTGATCATGATCTTTGGCGCAGTGTGGGCGAAAATCCTGTGATGCTTCTGCAGCAGCTCCCCTATGAACGTTATCAGGAGATCCTGAAAGATGCAGATATGATGAAGCGCATCAAGGATGTTTACGCTATGTTCAAGGACTATATGAAACAGCCGTTGGATTCTAAAATTCCATCTGTTTCCTATTTCTCTATGGAATATGGTCTCTGCAACTGCCTCAAGATTTACTCAGGAGGTCTTGGTGTGCTTGCCGGTGACTACATCAAACAGGCATCAGACAGCCGCGTGAACATGACAGCGGTTGGATTCCTCTATAAATATGGATATTTCTCACAATCTCTCTCTATCGATGGTCAGCAGATTGCAAACTACGATAGCCAGAATTTTGATCAGCTCCCGATCGAAGCTGTTCTTGGTGAGGATGGTCAACCTATGATTCTTGAGGTTCCTTATCCCGGACGTATTGTTTACTGCCATGTTTGGCGCGTGAATGTAGGTAGAATGAAACTCTTCCTTCTTGATACTGATCTCGATCAGAATTCAGAATGGGACCGTCAGATTACCCACAAACTTTATGGTGGAGACTGGGAAAACCGTATCAAACAGGAGTATCTGCTTGGTATCGGCGGTATGTTGATGCTTGAGAAACTCGGCATCAAGACAGAGCTTTATCACGCAAACGAAGGTCACGCAGCATTGCTTAACCTTCAGCGTCTTGTTGACTACGTACAGAAAGATCACCTCCCCTTCAATGTTGCACTTGAGGTTGTTCGCGCATCTTCTCTTTATACCGTACACACTCCGGTGCCCGCAGGTCACGACTATTTCGAGGAATCTCTCTTCGGAAAATATCTTGGTGAATATCCTGCTAAACTTGGAATCTCCTGGAATGACCTCATGAACATGGGTCGCGAGAATCCGGACACTAACGAACGCTTCTCAATGTCTGTATTCGCCCTCAACACTTGTCAGGAGGCAAATGGTGTTAGCTGGTTGCACGGCGAGGTTTCTAAGAAGATGTTTGCCGGCGTTTGGAAAGGTTACGCTCCTGAAGAATCACATGTCGGATATGTTACCAACGGTGTGCACATGCCTACATGGGCAGCTTCCGAATGGAAAGAATTCTACGGTGAGCATCTTAACCCTGAACTCTTCCAGAATCAGAGTAATCCGGAAATGTGGGAAGGAATCTTCCAAGTTCCTGATGAGGAGATCTGGAATATGCGTATGACCTTGAAAAATAAATTCATTAACTTCGTCAAGAAGGATTTCAAGGAGAAATGGCTTAAGAATCAGGGTGATCCCACTGAGGTCCTGAAGGTTGTAGATAAGATCAATCCTAATGCCCTCATTATTGGTTTCGCGCGTCGTTTCGCAACATACAAGCGTGCACATCTTCTTTTCACTGATCTTGACCGTCTCGCTAAGATTGTTAACAATGAGAAGTATCCTGTGCAATTTGTATTCTCCGGTAAGGCACACCCTGCTGATGGAGCTGGTCAGGGCTTGATCAAACGAATCACAGAGATCTCAAAGATGCCGCAGTTCTTAGGCAAGATCATCTTCCTTGAGGATTACAACATGATTGTGGCAAAACGTCTTGTATCCGGTGTTGATATCTGGTTAAATACTCCTACTCGTCCTCTCGAGGCTTCCGGTACATCCGGTGAGAAAGCCGAAATGAATGGTGTATTGAACTTCTCAGTTCTCGACGGTTGGTGGTATGAAGGCTATCGTCTGAACGAGAAAGCCGGTTGGGCTTTGACTGACAAACGCACTTATACAGATCAGGCACAGCAGGATAAACTTGATGCTGCTACTATCTACTCAATGCTTGAGAATGAAATCATTCCTCTATACTTTGACAAGAACTACAAAGGTTACAGCCCTGAATGGATACAGTATATCAAGCGTTCTATCGGTCACATCGCACCTATCTTCACTATGAAGCGTCAGCTTGATGATTACATCTCTCGTTTCTACAAACCGGAAGCTAAGAGATTCAGCAAGTTGATTGCAAACGATTTCGCAAAAGCACGTGAGATCGTGTCCTGGAAAGAGGAAGTTGCTTCTAAATGGGATAGCATCCAGATTCTCTCATGCAACTTTGATGATACACACTTCGGTGCCCTTCGCACAGGAGAGAAGGTTGATATCAGCTGCACAATCGATACCAAAGGTATTGGAGAAGGAATCGGTGTTGAATTGGTATTCTACAAAGAGGAGAACGGCGAATCTAAATATGAAGGTCGCAGTGAATTGAAGGTCATCAATAAAGATGGTGATATTCTCACCTATGGTCTGAAAACCACTCTCAAGGAGGCAGGAACCTATCGCTACGCATTGCGTATGTATCCTAAGAATGCGGATCTTCCACATCGTCAGGACTTCGCATATACCCGTTGGTTCTAATAAGACCCCACGAAATATTATATAACAAAAAAGGCGTTGATTCATTCAGCGCTTTTTTTGTTATATTATTGTAGAAGTTTATACGATTTTCCGCAACTAAGGAATCCCTCTTGGCTTATATCCGAATAATTAGTAAATTTGTAACCATGAACCCAGAATTTATTTTTAAATATTTCCCACATCTTTCCTCAGAACAGAAGCAGGCTTTTACCCGCATGATGGAGCTTTATCCTGAATGGAATGCTAAAATCAATGTTATTTCACGCAAGGATATTGAGAATCTCGAAATAAATCATATCCTGCATTCCCTTGCCATAGGCAAATTTATTCATTTCACTGATGAAAGCCGTGTATTAGATTTTGGAACAGGTGGTGGATTTCCCGGAATTCCACTTGCTGTCCTTTTCCCAAATGTGCATTTCCACCTTGTGGACCGCACTGGAAAGAAGATAAAGGTTGCTTCAGAGATAGCTAAAGATCTTAGGCTGAAGAATGTCAGTTTTCAACACGGAGATGTTGCGGAATGTAAAGATGAATTCGATTTCGTGGTTAGTAGAGCCGTCATGCCTCAACCGGATCTACTGAAAATTTGTTCAAAGAATATATCGAAGACTCAGAGAAATAGTCTTCCCAACGGATTGATTACTCTGAAGGGTGGTGAATTGGAAGAGGAATTGAAGACTCTTAAAAACAGAAGTATGACTCAGGAAATCTCTGCATATTTTCCACTCCCGTTCTTTGATACTAAAAAGATTATATATACTCAGAAATAAACTTTAGTGAAGGGGAGAAATTCCTTTCTAAAATAAATATACTTACTATGAAAATTGCAAAATTTGTGTTCACTCTTTTCGGTGTAACCACTTATGTGGTCTGGGATCCCGAAACAAAAGATTGTGCCATCATAGACCCCGGCATGATCAACACCGAAGAGGAAGAGGCTTTGAAAAATTTCATTAAGAAAAATAACTTAAAGGTTACCAACATAATAAACACTCACCTGCATCTTGATCATGCTGTCGGTAATGCCTATGCAAAAGATATTTTCAAGGTCCCGGTGCAAGCTCACAAGAATGACGAATCACTCGGCTCCCGGTTGCAGGAACAAGCCCGGATGTTCGGAATCACTGAAAAAATACGTCAGGCAAGTATCGATAGCTATCTTGAAGAAGGAGATGTGATCAAGATCGGTAATGGTGAGTTGAAGGTTCTCCATGTTCCCGGTCATTCCCCCGGAAGTATCGCGCTATATGATAAGGCAGACGGATTTGTTATAGTTGGCGATGCTCTTTTTGAAGGATCTGTCGGCCGCACTGATCTCACCGGAGGAAATGGACCTCAGCTTATTAAATCAATAAAGGAGAAATTGCTGACGCTTCCGGATGAAACAGTCGTTTTTCCCGGACATGGTAATTCAACAACTATAGGTAGAGAGCGCGCATCGAATCCTTTCTTGCGTCCCAATCCAAGTTTTAGATTAAAGTAAAATAGAAAAATACTATGGAAACAAAAGAATTTGAAGAGAAAGTTAGAAAAGACTTAATTGATTTTTTACGGAAAAAGGGTGCTTTAGATTCACACGTGCCGGAATGCCCGGATGTGGAAGAGAAATGGCCTGAAATTGCTCGTGCATATATGCCTGACGGAGTCAAGGAATTCAAGGACTACCCTGTAACTTCATTAGGTTGGATGATGTTTATCGGAATGGCTATGGCAGCCTACTGGGATAAAGATTGGGAAGCTAATGCCAACCGTACTGATTATTACCAAAAATTGAAAGAGCAGCAAGGGTATGATAACTTAGACGAGACGGTTGTTTATTCAGTGCTTGGTTACGAAGGAGAAGCTGCTGACAAGATGCTTGAACTGGTTGCCGAATGTGCATCAAGGGTGTATGGTATTTTGTCGCATGAGCATATCGAACCCGGAACTCAATACGCATTAGGTTGCTACATTGCATCGCTTCATCAGCTTTATCTCGTAGGCATGGCAATGCAGCTAAACGCACTCGGTTATCACATGACTCCCCTATCACAAAATTAGGTCGGAGAAACTCGTTTTATTAAGTTAAAAATCCCAATATTTGGACTATGCAAACCGTGCATAGTCTTTTTTTTAAGTTTGAACCAACTTGAACTTCATTTAAGTTCAAAAAATTCAGAACAATAGTGTATATTTGCAAAAAAGTAGACAAAACGGCTCGAAGTTGAAATCTTCTTCAATTATACCAATTTCGAAGCTATTGTTAGAATCAACTAACATTATGAAAACAAAACATATATTTTGCATATTGCTCTCTTGTAGCCTTATAGTTGGAGGATGTAAGAAGAACCAGGGTAATAATCTTCTTCCGGAGTTACCTGAAATTCCGGTAAATCCTGCAGAGAAGATGGAAATCAAAATTAGTCCATCTTTGGGAACCAAAGCTACTGATACCGGTTTCGAAACTAATGATCGGATCGGGCTCTACGTTGTCAATTACAATGGCTCGTCTCCACAAAATCTACTCGAAAACGGCAATCATGTAGATAATATGGGATTCACTTATACCGGCTTATGGACTCCGGATTCACCAATTTTCTGGAAAGATGATGTCACCCATGCCGACTTTTATATCTATTATCCATATTCACCGGATGCGAATGTTTCTGCCCATCCTTTTAAAATTCAAGCCAATCAATCAACCGAAACCGCTTACAAAGCTTCTGATTATCTGATAGGGAAAGCCGAAAACGTAGCTCCTACCTCTTCTGCAATTATCATTCCTGCTAATCACATAATGAGCCGCGTCAATATAACATTAGCTCCGGGTAATGGCTTTACTAAAGAATCATTGGCTGCCGCCGACATTTCAGTTAGAATAAATGGACTCAAAACGGAGTCGACTATAAATTTATCATCAGGAGTTATCACAGCAAAAGGAAATGCCACAGCTATCACCCCTCTGCGAGACCAAGATAGCTATAAAGCCATTGTTATTCCACAAACTGTTGAAGAGAGTGATCTGATCTCTGTCACAGTTGACGGAAGAGAATTCAAATTCAAAAAAGGTTTCACATTCGAAAGTGGAAAGAGTCATCAGTTCACAATAACCCTAAGCAAGACTTCAAACGGCATAAACGTGAACATAAATCCTTGGAACGAGGATGGAACCGACAACGGAGGAACAGCCGAATAATTCCCTCTAAAAGAATTTACTGAAAATTCCAAACCTGACAAAATGAAGAAATATCTATTATATACTTCAATTATTTCAATTTCTATTCTAAGCTCATGTGCTTATAATGAATTTGAAATTCCGAATGTTGCCCCAGATGGAGCATCAAAAATATCTCTTTCCGGAGAGATAACCCAGGAATATACCACTCGCGCCAACGACAACGGTTTCGCGGACGGAGACGTTATGGGAGTCTACATTGTGGATTACGAGGGAAACAACCCGGGTATTCTTCAGCAAAAAGGGAATCGCGCCGATAATGTGCGCCACACTTTCTCTGAGAGCAATCATAGCTGGACCTCTGCGCACGATATCTATTGGAAGGATAAATCTACTCGTATCGACGTTTATGGTTATTACCCATACGCTTCTCTTGATGATGTCAACAATTATACTTTTACGATCAAAACCAATCAGGCTAAAGCAGGTGATGGTGAGAGTATGGGAGATTATGAAGCCTCAGACTTCTTATGGGGAAAAGTTAACGGAGCTGAACCAACTTCCAGTGTCATTCGACTTCCGTTAACCCACAGAATGGCAAGTGCTCGCGTCACTCTTGTTGAGGGTAACGGGTTCGGTGATAATGAATGGAGCTCGTTGAAGAAGCAAGTTTTGGTTACCAACACCGTTCAGGAATGCTCGATAGATTTAGCAACAGGATCTGTTGTACCAACCGGTCCTATCAGCCCGAATGCAATCAATCCGGCTCAACGCGATAACGAATGGCGAGCGATTGTTGTACCACAGACTGTGGCAGCCGGAACAACAATGTTCAGCATTACTATCGATGGCATCCCCTATAAATTCTCCAAGAGTGAAGCGTTTACTTATATCTCGGGCAAGATGAATAATTTCAGCATTCGGGTTGATAAAAAATCGGAAGCCGGGAAATATACCTTGACTCTTATAAGCGAGAGCATCACACCTTGGGAAAACGATCTGATCAGCCATGATGCCGCAGCAAAAGAATATATCGTCATTGACGTTCCTCAGGAAGGCACACTCGAGCAATCTATCGCCGCAGCAAATAAGGATCTAAAATATATTCGCAACCTTAAACTGACCGGAAGAATCAATAGTCATGACTTTGCCGTTATGCGATTCAAAATGAACCAGCTTAGCGCATTGAATCTGAAAGAGGTTGAAATTAAAGCTGGAAAAATGGGCATGCTTGATAATAATGAAGAATGGGGTTACAGATCTAATAAAGATGATGTAATACCTGCCGGAGCTTTATTTGACAAGCAATCTCTTGTCTCGTTGGTTCTCCCCGATAAACTAAAAGTTATTGGAGGTGAATCCGGTGGAGGATATGGTGCATTCGGGAAATGCAGCAATCTTTCAGGATCATTGATAATCCCGGAAGGTGTTGAAATCTTAGAGCCGGCGGCATTCTTTGAATGCAAGAGTCTTTCCGGGTCGCTCTCCCTCCCTTCCACACTCAAAAAGATTGGATACGTTAAAGGATATTATTCTTATTGGGATGGTGTGTTCTATGGATGCAATTTCACATGTGAACTCATTCTCCCGGAAAATCTTGAAGAGATTGGAATGGGAGCATTCAGTGAATGTCGTAATCTCTATGGTAATCTGCATTTACCCGACAAGTTAAAACAGATTGGATCTGGTGCTTTCAGTCGCTGCCGAAATCTCTCCGGATCTTTGGAGATACCTCAAGGAATTACTAATATCCCCTTAGATTGCTTCTTTAACTGCGGATTTGATGGCACGTTGACCTTACATGATGCCATAACCACCATTGGAGAACGGGCGTTTGCCTACTGCAACTTTAAAGGTGAACTAAATCTTCCTAAGAAACTTGAAGTCCTGTGTGAGGAAGTTTTTTACAATGATGATTTCTCCGGCAATCTTGTTTTACCTAAAGGCTTATATACCATTGGAAATCGCTCCTTTACAAATAACTGGAGATTAACCGGAACGTTGGAAATACCGGATAATGTAATCAGTATTGGCGAGGGAGCTTTTGCAGGGTGCCGTAGTCTGGAGGGATTGGTTTTCCCCGAGGCTCTGGAAAACATTAGATGCGATAATAACTACGGAGAACAAGGGGGTGCCTTTCAGAATTGTTATGGCATCGGTAAAATAGTTTGCAAAGGTTCTTTACCTGCATATGTCCGTGAAGGAGCTTTTGATGGCGTACCGAAGGATAATTTTGTTCTTGAAGTTCCGGAAACTGCTATTGCTCAGTACCAGACAGCTCAGGGGTGGAGAGATTTCAAACGAATCTCAGCTCATCACGAATTGGTGTGCCGTCCCTCGGTAGCTTGCGCTCTCAGTAGCAAACATGAACAGACTTTGGTCATTGATGCTGAGGGAGAATGGGTTGTGCAGTCTAAACCCGACTGGTGTTCATTGTCGCAGAATTCCGGAAATAAGAAATCTGAAGTGACTCTCACTATCTCCTCTTTCCCTGAAACAACAGGAGCAAGGGAAGGAGATATTGTATTCCTTCTCAAGGGTAAAGACTATACTGCTTCTTGCCATGTCTCTCAACACGGCTACCAATACGCTGAAGATGAATATCTGACGCTTCAATCTGCATCTAAAGGGAACCATGGCGGCATAAATATTGTGATTATTGGCGACGGCTACGATTCCAAAGATATTTCCGAAGGGACCTATCTAAATGACATGAAAGAGAGTATCGAGTCCTTCTTTGGAATTGAACCATACGCTACTTATCGTAACTATTTTAACGTCTACACTGCATTCCCGTTATCAACCGAAAACGGAGTTGGATCTGTCAACACAATCAAGTACAACCGCTTCAACACCTCATACACCGGAGGAGTTGGACTGCGCTGCGATTATGATGAGGTGTTCCGATATGCCCTGAAAGCACCAACAGTAAATATCAACAACTTAGATCAAACTCTGATTATCGTTGTTCCGAACAGTACCGACTACGGTGGTATCTGCCAGATGTGGGAATCCGGAGCAGCTATCGCATTCTGCCCCAAAAGCAATTACGGTTATCCATTTGATTCCCGTGGTGTCATTCAACATGAAGCCGGAGGTCACGGATTTGGAAAATTAGGTGATGAATATATCTATCATAACTCATTCATTGATTTTTGTGATTGCACTTGTTGCCCCCACGATGCAGAATTAAGATACTACAAATCTTTGGGATGGTACGATAATCTTGAACTCACTGGTAAGATCCATACCGTAGGATGGAGTCATCTCATTTTTGATTCCCGTTATAGTGATATCGTGGATATCTATGAAGGCGGATTCATGCATTCACGAGGGGTTTTCCGATCTGAACTTAACAGTTGCATGAATAATAATATTCCCTATTACAGCACTATCAGCCGGGAGAGTATCGTGAGACGAATCAAACGCTATGCCGGCGAAGTTTACAACTTTGAAGATTTTGTCGCAAATGATAAACGCGGAGTTACCGAAGCTCGCAAACAAGCTACCAGAGGAGGTGAAAACATCTCAACCCAATCACGCCAAAAGAGTTTTGCACCTGTAATTCATAAAGGGAAACCTCTCTCAAATTCAAAACATAATCTGAAGGTTAGCAGAAATAAAGTTCACAAGCATTAATTTTAACAAGGATGATTAGACACAATAAATTTATATATACAGCTTTAGCCATTCTGACTTTAGGAATATCCTCATGCTCGGATACTCCAGCTCCCATAGAGGAAACGCCTGATGGTATCCATAAAATGGAATTCCTTTGTCATTATCCTGGAACGACTAAGGCTACAGAGACTTCATTCGAGAGCGGCGACGGTATCGGTGTATTTGTAGCAGAGAGCTCTAAGCCTCTTGAGGTCTCCGGCAACGTCGTGAATAATGAACTTTTTAAATCAAACGGAACTTCATGGAATGCTACGAAACCGGTCTATTGGAATGATGGCAAGTATGATGTTTTCGCCTACTATCCATATCAGGCGGATGTGAATTCCATCTCGGATTTTGACATAGAAGTTCAGGCAGATCAAAGAGGCTCACTCCCGGGTGGGATGAGCGCTTATGAAGCATCAGATATCCTATATGCTCAAAACAAGGGTATTGAAGGTTCAAATTCACCGGTTCCTCTTCAATTCAAGCATATTCTCAGCAAATTGACAATCCGTTTATTAAAGGGTGAGAACTATGAGGGCGACATCCCCTCTTCCGCAGAAATAAAGATCCTCAACACCGTCACAACGGCAACCTTAGACCTTGAGTATGGGATAGCCACTAAGAATCCTAAAGGTAAAACGAGGACTATCTTGGCGCGCCAATCATCTCCAACAACATATTCTGCAATTCTGATACCTCAGAGACTGGATAACCGTAGTCCTTTAATTGAGGTAATAATGAATGGTGTGTCATATCTCTACGAAAGTAAGTTCCAGTTTAAAGCGGGAACACAACATATCGTTAATCTCGTTATTGACACTAACCCGGAGCAACTTAAAATTGAAATAGGTGGCGAAATATCAAACGACCAAGGTTGGAAATGAGTAATCCGAGAAGATACATAAATATAATTCTAATTATTTTGATTGTTGTTTTAGGAGGAGTGGAGATCTATATTTCAGGTCTCCCCACCTCTCTTGAAACAGCAGATTCCGAACAACCGACCAAGGGTGAGCCGCACCGAATTGACACGGTATTCCTATCTCCCTCCGATGCCCTGTTGACTGATATTTCACAAACAGATCCATCCAATCCATCTTTGTCAATAACAAACTCCCACTATCAAACTCAAACTTCAAATCAATATGATCTGAAGACTTCAGGCTTCGAGGATGTCGACCCTAAAGAGATGATTGGGAATCACCCTTTCCGCAAAGAAGCATTAAAGCTCCTCACCAATAAACTCGAGGAAACAGATTCTCTTAGCCGCAGAAAAATATTAAGTTACTGCGAACACCTAAGGACTTCATACACTACCAAAGACATTGATTTTATCCGTCAGGTTTTCAGCGATAATGCCCTGATTATTGTCGGAACCGTGGTGAAACCCGGTAAGAAATGGAATGGCGAGAATGATAAAAAAGTAACGTATGCCGTCAGATCCAAGCAATCATATATCTCAAAGCTGAACGAAGTTTTCGCTGCCAACAAGTCCATTAAGGTGGATTTCTCCGATTTTCATATCATGCGTCATCCTTCTTTAAAGGGCATTTATGGTGTTTCCCTCCGTCAGAAGTATTCCACAGACAAATACTCCGACGATGGTTATCTTTTTCTACTCTGGGATTTTAGAAACCCGTCTATGCCTCTGATTCATGTAAGGACATGGCAACCACATAAAATAGTGGCAGAGGGAGAAGAGATTATTGATATCAGTGATTTCAACTTTGAATAATAAGATTTCATAAATGAGCTCATACTATACTAACTTACCCCGGACTAACTTTTATAATTTGACATAATGAACCTCTATTTAAGAACATATTTAGGATTTTTTGCAATTCTGCTTATATCCCTTTTCTCCGAAGAGGTGTCTGCTCAAAAGTTTTCGGTAAAATCATTCCGAGTGCTTCCAAATGATGTGACTGCCTTTATTAATCCTGTTAGAGACTTGAATGATCAGGATTGCGCCCTCCTCAAAATTCAAGGCTCTGAAGATTTTGCGTTTTCTACTCCATTAGGAATCATCAATCGTGAAGATAAGGTTGGAGAAATCTGGCTTTACATTCCTGCAAATTCAAAAAAGATTACAATCAAGCACCCTGAATGGGGCGTCCTGAGAGATTATAAGTTCCCTTCAAGGATAAACAGTCACATGACCTACGAGTTGGCTCTCGACGAACCTTCTGATCCACGGGTAGTTCTTGTTCCTTCCGAACCTGTTATAACAACCATTCGCGACACTCTTGTTGTCACGCAAACCGATACAATCATTCTGTCTCCCGTCAAACAACACATACCTCTAAAATTCTCAGCACTGGCAACTTTCGGTTATGGAGGACGATCAAAGACCGCGTCGGGTGGTATTTTACTGAGCTTAATGAAGAGACATGGCGGATTTCTTCACCTATCTACTGATTTTGGTAAAGTTGGAAAGACCTCAGGCGTTTGTAACCGTTATGGAGAGATAGATGATAAGATGCCTCTATATTCACCTGACACACGCCATAGTCTTTTTATGATTAATGCAGGTGCTATACATCGAATATCAAATAGTTTTTCTATATTTGAAGGTCTCGGTTATGCCTCGAATACAATTGCATGGAAAATTTCAGAGTCAGATGGAGGCGGATGGGTCAGAAATGATTATTATTCCAAGAAAGGTGTATCTTTCGAAATTGGTGCAATCTACAGCTACAAAAGATTATCCGTTTCAGCATCTGTTGCTTCCATCAAGGGTGTGGATTGGTTTGGTTCCATTGGAATAGGTATTAACATTTTTAAGTAGTATATGTTAAAATTCAGAACAGCATACATACGATTTATTTACATCATATTTGCACAACTCCTACTGATTCCTTTTCTATGGAGTTGCGTAAAGGTTGAGGGCCCAACGAACTTAGAGCCATCATTAATTCTGATGGATGCAACGGATATCACACGTAATACCGCTAAAGTATCTGTTGAAATTGATAATCCCGGAACGGCCTCACTCTCTTATATCCGTTTTCATTATGTAATGGGCACTGATAACGGTCTTGTTACAGAGGATATCAAACCTACTTCAAATGTGGTGGAATGTGAATTAACCGGACTCAAACCGGGAACAGAATATAAATATTATGCCGAAGCCGGAACAGCTACAGCCTCAATTCGCTCGGACGATTTGAGTTTTACGACCGTTTCCAATAACATCCCAAAAGTCTCAAACGCGACTACACTCTCCACCGGACCAACGGGTATAATAGTTGAATTCACAATAGAGGACGATGGTGGAGAGGAGATAACGTATGCCGGCTGCGAGATTAGTAAGAATAACGCTAAAATCTCCATTAGAGTAAATCTTAAGCCGGCAGAACTCACAACGGGAAAGCATCATTTGGCAATCAGCGGTCTGTCTCCCGAAACAAATTATCGGATAACCCCATTCGCTGCAAATAAAATTGGAGAAGATAAGGGAATGCCATTGGAATTCACTACTCGCAACGGTATTGTACTCCGTGAGCCCGGTGTACTTGCTGAATTATTCGATGATACCCCTATAGAACTGAAAACACTGACAATATCAGGAGATATGAATGGTACTGATTTCAGATTCCTACGAAAAGTTGTCGGAGCTCCTATTGCGGAGAATGAAAAACCGATCCAAAGTCAGGTAACGGAACTGTATCTCTCCGATGTGAACATAGTGGAAGGTGGTCTCCCCTTTGATGGAAGCAGGTTTACGGAAACCAATACCATCTCAACAGGACTCTTTGCAAACTGTGCTCAACTAAAAAGTATAATTTTACCTAACAGCACGAAGATTATCCAACGTGACGCATTCAGTAATTCTCCACAATTGGAATCACTGAACATTCCTTTGGATGTTTCAGAAATAACGCCGTCACTGAATTGCCCGACTTTGAAATCAATTCAAGTTTCTGAATCAAACAACAATTTCTCAGATTATGAGGGGGTATTATTCAATAAAGGCGGCACTGCTATAATATGGTTTCCGGAAGGGAAAACCGGGCATTTTAAACTTCCTTCCACTATCACTACGATTGGTAAGAATGCCTTCAACGGCACACACATAACCTCTCTTGCGATACCTGAATCAGTTACCACTATTGAAAATGGAGCTTTTTATGGTTCATCACTTCAAGAAATCAAACTCCCTGATAATCTGACAAATGTTGCTCAAGGGCTTTTTCAAAATTGTACGCAACTGAAAATAGTTAAATTAGGGAAAAGTACAGAACTAATCGGCAATTATGCTTTCGATAATACATCTCTTTCCCAACTATACGTTGGGGCCTCTATTCCTCCATACGTTTATCCCAATACATTCGATAACAAGCTGAATCCAATCTTTGAGACTTGTATTCTGTACGTTCCGAAGGGGAGCAAGAACCAATATAAGAATAATAACAATTGGAAACAGTTCAGTCGAATAGAGGAATTCTGACATTTTAAGTTTCTCCATAAAAGATGGAGCTAAAGTAAATATGAATTTTATAGACAACCAGATAAACTACAATAACAGCGATCGGGAGGATACTTCAGAGATTATTATGTCTGAAGGGACACCCGTTAGCTTAAATTTTGACACCTTGTCTAACAGCAGTTTCACCAACATTCAGGTATTGCATTCATCACACGCGACACCCGTGGTAATATACACTGCAACAAGATATGGCAAAAGATATACTCTCAAAGGATTGAGTCCGGACTTCCGGAACGACCCTGTTCATAATCTTCTGCTTACAAAGGAATTTGAAATAGGTCTTGCCCTTGAGCATCCTAATATTCGTCAGACTATAGGATTCGAGGAGGTAGAGGACCTCGGGAAAGTCATTGTTTTGGAATACATTGATGGCACATCTTTAAAGAAGTATCTCGAAACCCATAAATTGACATCCTTTCAGGCAAGGCAAATAGTTAGGCAGATTGCTTCGGCTCTGAAGTATATGCACAGCAAGCAGATTATTCACAAAGACCTGAAGCCTTCAAATATCTTAATAACCCATCAGGGACAATACGTAAAGTTGATTGATTTCAATCTGTCAGATTCCGACTCGTATGCAATCTTGAAGTGCAACGGTGGCACCAAGGATTACATTGCACCGGAGCTACGAAAGGGCAACACCAATCCGAATAATCTCTCCGATATCTATTCTTTTGGAGTTATCATCCGTGAGCTTGCAGATAAAGCACAAGACAATTCCCTATTGAATCTTTCAGCATTGATGACAGAGGAGAACCCTGCTATGCGGCCTCAATCCGTTGAGGAGATTACCCTGCCGAAACCGGATAAAATTGAAGATAATACGCTAATGAAGCTAATTTCATCAAAATTAACAACCTTTATATGCGTACTCATCTGCTTATTACTCATTATTTTTATATTTTTCACAGCCAAATCACGACATTTATTATAAATATGGATAAGAAAAAAGCATTGGAAAGTATCCTGCAGATCACTAATTGTACCTTAGGCTACGTTCCCTCCACTCCTGCCGAATTCAATAAACTAAGTCTCATAATTCTTCAAAAGACCCAAAGTCACATCAGCAGTTCTTCAATTAAAAGATTGTGGGGCTATGTAAAATATGACAGTTACCCTTCCCGCTCCACACTTAATACATTGGCGAGATTCAATGGATTTAAGGATTGGGATGCTTTTATTTGTGAGATTTCAAATAATGACTCCGGTGACCCGTCATCCTCCTCTGCCTTTCATGAAGATTCACTGGTAAATGCCGGCTCTCTGAACATTGGAGACAAGCTGATAATCAGGTGGAAATCCAACAAAAGTTGCACACTCGAATATATATCTTACCTAAGATTCAAGGTAATAAGCGCGCGTAATATTAAACTGCAACGCGGCGATACCGCAACGATTCACTCTGTATGTATCGGCTTACCGCTTTTTGTGTCCAACATTCAACGCGATACATCCATTCTCCCCTTATATATTGGCGCTAAGAATGGAGGTGTCACATCCATTGACTATAGACCTGTTTCATAAGATATGTTATTAAACGAATGCGGTGTGTCGAATTTTTAAATTTTGACACACCGCATTCGTAATATATTATTATCTGATTAACCTACATTCTTCTTACTTGGGTTCTGACGAATCTCAACTCTACGAATCTTACCGCTGATAGTCTTCGGAAGTTCCTTGACAAATTCAATCTGTCGAGGATACTTATATGGAGCGGTGGTTCGTTTCACATGATTCTGCAATTCTTTCACCAAGTCTTCCCCCGCCTTATCTTTCCAGTCATCAGCCAACACAATTGTTGCTTTCACAATCTGTCCTCTGATAGGATCCGGAACACCTGTAATAGCACACTCTACCACTGCAGGATGACTCATAAGCGAACTCTCAACCTCAAAAGGACCGATTCTATAACCGGAAGATTTGATTACATCATCTGCCCTACCGATAAACCAATAATAACCATCTTCATCGCGTGTAGCGACATCGCCGGTATGATAAATACCATTATTCATCGCCTCTTCAGTAAGATCCTTATCATAGAGATATTCCCTGAATAGACCGAGTGGTCGTTTCTTATCAATATGAATAATAATCTCCCCTTGCTCACCCGGTTGACAACTCTCACCATAGGCATTTATCAAGTCAATGTCGTAGGCCGGATTTGGCACACCCATTGAACCCGGTTTTGATGCCATCCAGGGGAAAGTACCTACCGTAAGGGTTGTTTCTGTCTGTCCAAATGCCTCTTTGATATCAAGACCTGTCAATTCTTTCCAACGTTCAAACACACTTGGATTCATTGCTTCACCGGCTGTAGTACAATATCTCAAGGCAGAGAGATCATATTTTGAAACATCTTCGAGAATCAGGAATCTATAAACTGTTGGAGGGGCACAAAATGAGGTTATATGATATTTGTGGAATAGATCCAACAGATCTTTAGGATGGAATTTGTCGAAGTCATACACAAATACATTTGCTCCTGAGAACCATTGCCCATATAGTTTGCCCCACACAGCCTTGCCCCAGCCTGTATCTGCCAGAGTGAGATGCAGGGAGCTTTCATCAAGATTATGCCAATATTTTCCTGTAACAATATGTCCCAAAGGATAAAGAAAATCATGTGCAACCATCTTAGGCTCTCCGGTTGTTCCGGATGTGAAGTAGAGCAATGAGAGATCTGTATTCTCATTCTTAAAGTTACCCCTGTTGAATTCCGGAGCTGATTCAATACCTTCGTCGAAGTTATACCATCCTTCAGGCACTTCCGGACCGGTTGATATGCAACATTTCACTGTTGGGCACTCAGGCAAAGCACTGTCGATGTGTCCGATAACTTCTTTATCACCAACTGCAACAATACCTTTAATCTTTGCAGCATTGCACCTATATACTATATCTTTTTTTGTCAGAAGATGGGTGGCGGGAATGGCTACCGCTCCTAACTTATGCAGGGCAAGTATTGAGAACCAGAACTGGATACGACGCTTCAAAATGAGCATTACCATGTCCCCCTTCCCAATCCCGAGAGACTTGAAGAAGGACGCAGTCTTATCTGACATCTCTTTCATATCTTTGAAAGTATATTGACGCTCCTCTCCTCGGTCATTAGTCCAGAGCAATGCCGGTTTATCCGGAGCCTCTTCGGCCCAACGGTCAACTACATCATACGCAAAATTGAAATTATCCGGAACCTTTACCTCAAAATTCTGACGGAAATCATCCATCGAATCAAAATTTACCTTCTTTAAAAATTTTTCAAGCATAGTTTATTCCTTTTATATGCCGCTTTCCTTAACAAACTTCTAATCCGGTTGCGCGACCTATAAGCCGGATTATCCCTGTAGTTTCTTCTATTAAAAACGGTACGTTAGCAATAGGGTTCTACAAAGTTTACAAATTAATTTTAATTATACAACTATCTGACTATAAAAAGAATAATCTTTGCACACATTGCTATTTTATGAGCATTGTTTCTTTCACATTTCCATAAATTTTGTGCAAAAAAAATTAGAGACTGAATCGGAATTGATTCACCCTCTAATTCTATTCTTGTAATATTTGATTCTTATAGGGAATTCGCGGCTGACAATAATACTTCACTAAGTGTAGGATGTCCAAAGATAGTGTCTTTAATATCCTCCAGAGTCGCATCAGCGTTCATGAAGTCTACAGCTTCCTGTGCTAATAGAGCTGCATCGGCACCCATGATGTGCGCCCCTATCAATTTTCTGTTATCCTTATTGAAGATCAGTTTGCAATACCCGTCACTTTCACCCATCGCCAATGCTTTTCCATTAGCTCTGTAGAAACTTTTCCCTATCAGGGTTTCAATCCCGGCGGTTTTGCATTGTTCCTCGGTCAAGCCTGCCATTCCGCATTCGGGAGTAGTAAATACGGCTGAGGGTACCAGGTCAAATCTAATCTTATCACTCTTGCCGTTGATTACGTTTAGGGCACGCTTACCCTGAAAACTTGCCACATGGGCAAGCATCATACGTGCATTCACATCTCCAATGGCATAAATATGCTTCACATTGGTGCGCATATCATCATCCACCGGAATACCCTTTGCAGAATAAGTAACACCCGCAGCTTCGAGATTTAAGCCGTCCACACGAGGCGCACGACCTACAGCCATCAAGAGATCGGTGCTGACAACTTTATCCTCTTTCCCTTTAGCTTCATAGGTAACCTCAATCTCATAATCATCGGTCTGAGAAATACTCTTTGCTGAAGCGCCGGTGATTATGGTGATTCCACGTTTTGATAGGGACTGCTTCAATCGCTTTGCAATATCCGAATCGAAAGGAGGCAGAATCTGTTTCATGAATTCTATCACTGTAACTTTCGATCCCAATCCGGCAAAAATTGAAGCAAATTCCATACCTATGACACCTCCACCGATAATAGTAAGAGACGCTGGAATATACTCTATATTGAGTATATCAGTAGAATCCATCACATAGTCTGCATCATGACCCGGGATGGGTAAAGATTTGGAAACACTACCGGTAGCTATTATAATATTATCGGCAGTGTATTCCTCTCCATCGGCAACAACAGTGCGGTCATCCTTGAAACTTGCCATAGCATTGACAACATTTACCTTTGCCTGCTTTAGCATTGTCTCAATTCCGGAACGAAGCGTGTCTGTAACCTCCTTTTTTCTATCGATTATCTTATTGAAATCCACAGAAAAGGTAAAGTCATCTATCCCGAATTCATCAGCGTGCTTAAATTTACTCACCACTTCTGAATCATGACAGAGGCATTTAGTCGGTATACATCCTTCGTTCAGACATGTTCCGCCAAGGGCACCACCGTTGAAAAGCGTAACACTTTTCCCTTCACGAGCTGCCTCCAAAGCTGTCTCATATCCGCCGGGACCGGCACCTATTATTATCAAATCGCAATGTTCAGGCATTTTCTTTCATCTGTTTGTATGAGAGAATCGGTTTCTTTGCCGCAGTCGTTTCATCAGGATGTGAGATCGGCGTTGTCAGAGGAGCATTCTTGACGTTATCAGGATTCACTCTCGCCTCCTCGGCAACCTTGTGCATCACCTCAATGAACTCATCAAGAGTCTCAAGACTTTCTGTCTCCGTCGGCTCGATCATCATTGACTCGTGGAAGAGCAGAGGGAAATAGATTGTGGGAGCATGGAAACCGTAATCGAGTAATCGCTTGGCAACATTCAGAGTCGTCACACCGGTTGACTTATCTTTCAATCCATCGAACACAAACTCATGCTTGCACGCACCGGCAATCGGTAAGAGATAATCATCCTTAAGCGATTCCTTTATATAATTGGCATTAAGTGTCGCCATCGGACCCACATGCTTAAGGTTCTCCTTACCAAGACTGAGAATATAAGCATAGGCTTTCATCATCACGCCAAAGTTTCCAAGGAAGGAGCTTACACTACCTAAGCTGCTTTCACCATCATGCATCACGTGATATTTGCCATCCTCTCCTTTCACTACTCTTGGCATCGGAAGAAGATCTACAAGATGCGCTGCAACACCTACAGGACCCGAACCGGGACCTCCACCACCGTGAGGTGTAGAGAATGTCTTATGGAGATTGATGTGCATGATATCGAATCCCATATCACCGGGACGAACTTTACCCAACATCGGGTTGAGGTTTGCTCCATCATAATATAGAAGTCCACCTGCCTCATGAACGAGTTTGGCAATCTCCACAATCTCAGTTTCGAACATACCGAGTGTGTTGGGATTAGTCATCATGATTCCGGCAACAGTATCATCGAGAAGGGGTTTGAGATCCTCCACATCAATTGAGCCATTCGGTTTTGACTTGACTTCAACAACCTCAAGTCCGGCAACCATAGCCGATGCCGGGTTGGTACCGTGAGCGGAATTGGGCACAATCACTTTTGTGCGTTTGTGGTCTCCACGAAGTTTGTGATACTGACGCATCACCATCAAACCCGTCAACTCTCCATGTGCACCTGCATAAGGATTGAGTGTGAACTCAGCAAGACCTGCAATATTGGCAAGCGCCTGCTGAAGGTTATAATAAAGCTCCAATGCTCCCTGTGCACTCTCCTCATCCTGCAAGGGATGCAATTGAGTGAATTGAGGAAGGGCAGCTATCTCCTCGTTGATTTTTGGATTATATTTCATCGTGCAACTACCCAACGGATAGAAACCTGTATCCACACCAAAATTCTTTGTGGAAAGATTGGTGTAGTGGCGCACAACATCCAACTCACTTACTTCAGGCAATTCTGCCTCTTCAGTACGCATCAGATCGGCGGGAATTGAAGCAAAAGCATCTTTGCCATATTTATTCTCCGGCAATTGATAGCCCTTTCTTCCCGGGCGAGATAATTCAAATATCAGTTTATCGTAATATTTCATAATTATGCCTCCTCCAGAATTAGGGTTATTAACTGATCAATTTCCTCTTTTGAACGTTTCTCCGTCACAGCAAATTCCACAAGACCGTTACCTAAGTCAATGGGACCCATGATTCCTGCCTTGAGCAGTTTCTCATTCATTGCCTTGACATCAAGTGAAGTCTTAAGCACAAATTCCTTGAGGAAGGGTTTATCGAAAGCAAGTTCAAACTTACCGGATGCTAATAGTTTCTCACATAGATAATGAGCTCCATCGCAAGAAAGTCTGTTAACCTCCTTCATTCCCTTATTACCCATAAGGGAAAGGTAAATAGTTGCGTAAAGCGCCATCAGACTCTGGTTTGAGCAGATGTTGCTCGTTGCCTTTTCGCGACGTATATGCTGTTCGCGAGCCTGAAGTGTCAATACATAACAACGTTTTCCGGAAGCATCCTTTGTGGCACCTACAACACGACCAGGCATCTTGCGCAGAAGTGCATTACGGCATGAAATGAAGCCAAGATACGGTCCACCAAACTGCATTGGCATACCCAATGTCTGGCCATCACCGCAAGCGATATCCGCTCCCCATTCTGCAGGAGTACGCAAAACAGCCAAGGCAGAAGGATCAGCATAAACTGCCATCAACGCCTTCACTGCATGTATTTCATCTGCAACACCGGTGAAATCTTCGATGATACCATATTTGTTTGGAGTAGGTAAAATTACACCTGCCACATCACCTGCAGCGAGCAACTCTTTCATTGCACCGAGGTCTGTTACACCATCCTTCTCAGGAATCTCAGTCAAATCAACTCCATGGAATCCCGCATAGGTTGCTATAACGCGACGCACATTCTCGTTCAACGTGGATGAAACAAGAACGCGGTTCTTTTTCTTAGCTGATGCAACCATCATAAACATGCTCTCGGCCGCAGCAGTAGCACCATCATACATGGATGCATTAGTAGACTCCATACCTGTCAATTCACTGATCATGCTTTGATACTCAAATATGTATTGAAGAGTACCCTGCGAAATTTCAGGTTGGTAAGGGGTGTAAGCAGTGTAGAATTCGCTACGGCTCAGAAGATGCCCGATTACTGAGGGAGAATAATGGTCATAAACGCCACCACCGGCAAATACTGTCAACCGCTGGTTTTTAGAACCTAACTCCTCGAAATATCTACGCAACTCAATCTCCGACATTGCGGAGGGTATCTGATATTCCTCCTTGAAAATCACCTCAGCCGGAACATCCGCATAGAGATCATCTACGCTCTTGACACCAATACGAGCAAGCATCTTCTCGATGTCTTGCTCGGTATGTGGTATATATGGATTATTCATTTTCGCAGAATTTTTCGTAAGCAGCAGCATCTAAAAGCGCATCAATTTCTGATGCATCTGAGATCTTAACCTTGATTATCCATGCTCCATAAGGATCTGCATTGATAGCCTCGGGCTCATCCTCGAGCTGCTCGTTGATTTCAACAACCTCACCTGAAACCGGGCTGATCAAGTCGCTCGCTGCTTTTACAGATTCAACAGCACCAAAATCTTCACCGGCGGTAACCTCATCTCCCACCTCGGGAAGATCAACATAAACGATGTTGCCAAGTGCATGCTGAGCGTAATCGCTGATACCAACTACGGCGATATCGCCTTCAACTTTAACCCATTCGTGAGAATCTGCATAACGCAATCCTTCAATAACTTTGCTCATATTAGTTTTCTGTTTTATGTTTTCTATTTTCAGCTCTATGTTTTCGGTTATAGGGCTAATGGGACTAATGTGTCTAATAGGAATTTCTAAATCACAATTTCTAATTGTGCATTGTGAACTGTGCATTCATTAACTCCTAACACCTAACGCCTAATGCCTAACGCCTATTTCTTATAATTCTTCTCGTAAAATCTTTTCTTAACAACCTTGGCAGGGAAGGTCTTCTTACGAATCCGAACCTCCACCTCTGTTCCAAGCTTATCATACGGCTTTTTCATCATTGCCATCGCCACGCTCTTACCTGTAGATATTGAACGATAACCGGTAGTTATCTCACCAACCTGCTCTCCGTTAACCTCTACCGGATAACCGTGACGGGGTATGGCATTACCCTCGAGTTCAAGACCAACGATGCGACGTGTAACTCCCTCAGCCTTCTGCTTTGCTAATGCCTCTTTACCGATGAATTCAGGCTTGTCAAGTTTCACAAACATGCTGAGGCTCGCCTCTATGGGTGATATATTCTCGTCGAGTTCATCACCATAAAGCGGCAGACCTACCTCAAAGCGGAGTGTGTCGCGACAACCTAATCCACATGGTTCTACACCACCCTTAATGAGTTTATCCCAGACATTGCGGATAAAGTCATGGCTTCCGTAAATCTCGAAACCATCCTCACCTGTATAACCTGTGCGGCTGACGATAATATCTTCACCGGCCATAGGCATTGTCTTGAAATTATAGAATGCAATATCCTTTACAGGAATACCAAGCAATTTCTCTATTGCTTCCTCGGCAGCGGGACCTTGAACGGCAACCTCACCGTAATAAGAACTCTGATCCTCTATCTTAACATCATATCCTTCTGCATTCTTCTTGATCCAAGCCACATCCTTCTCAATATTGGAGGCATTAATAACAAGGAAATATTCATTGTCATTCACTTTATAGACCAAGAGGTCATCGACCGTACCACCATTTTCGTAGCACATCATTCCATAATAGATCTGTCCGTCAGGAGCATCAGTAACATCATTGGTAAAGATATGATTCACGAATTCATATGCTTGAGGACCGGTAACTCTGACCTCTCCCATGTGACTCACGTCAAATACTCCGACTTTCTGACGAACAGCGTTGTGCTCCTCTGTTATACCCTTATACTGGATGGGCATATCAAATCCTGCAAATGGTGACATCAGCGCGCCCAAAGCCACGTGGCAATCGTGAAGACAGGTCTTCTGGATATTTTGTTCCATGATATAGTTTGTTTATATTTATTAATAGACTACAATGCCCAAATCGCATTAGCCATACGCAAATTTACAATTTGCCTTAAACACCTCCAAATTTTTTAGTAACTTTGTCGAAAATTGTAATCAAATGAAGTCGTTTAAACAAGTTTGAAAACTTACTTAGGTTTAAATTACTTCAATAAGTGTATTGGTATTCCCTAACAAAACTATGACTAATTTCAAACTGATTTCCACCACTCTTTCTATATTATCAATTTTAGCTCCCTCGGCTGCCAAAGCCGATGATAACGCAGCAAAACTCTCGGTGACTCCGATAGGCCGCATCCATGTAGATGGCGCAATCTACATTCCGGATAAAGATGGATTTACTGATGGCGCTGCATTGTCTGAAATCAGGGCCGGCGTAAAAGCAACTTATGGTGACTGGATGGCACGCATAGAGATAGGATACTCATACAGCAAAATCGGTATGAAGGATGTGTATATTCAGAAGTCGTTCAAACCAGGCAACTCACTCCGTATCGGTTATTTCATTCCTCAGTTCGGCATCCGTGGTGGTGGTTCAGCATCATACAAACCCGCTCTTATTCAGCAGATACCGGAATCTTTCTTCCGTACGACAACCCGTAAAATCGGAGTTGGATTTACCCATACCGATAAACACTGTTTCCTATCGGCTACAGCTTTTACCGGAGGAAGATCCCTTCTCTTCACCGCCAATCAGCAGGGTAAGCTCAGCGTGGGTATCTCGGAAAGAGCTGCATGGCATCCGGAGATAGCACCCGGACATATCCTACAGGTAGGTTTCTCCTCCTCCTTCGAGACTGCGTCCCACACGCGTATCCTCGGCTCCGACGGCGATGAAGTTGGGTCAGAGGGGTTCAGAACTTTCTCAGCTAACTTCCCTACTGCTGTGAGCAGTGTTCCGATGTTGAGTGCAGAGATTCAAGATGCTAAAGCAGACTGGAAAATATCTCCGGAACTGATTCTTTCGGGAGGAAGGATGGCACTCGAAGCTCAATATTATCATCTGACCGCTACCAGAAAGCAAAAACTTCCAGCATATCATGCCAACGGAGCATTCGGAATGCTTCGATTCTTGGTTTTAGGAGATAACAAATATACATATTCGGAAAGCGAAGGCGCTTTGGCTCTACCCTCTCCCAAGACCTTGGAACTTGTGGGTGGATATAGCTACACCGATGGTAACTCCCACAATCGTAAATATGAAGAGGGTTCATTAGAGGATGCCCACAGCATTCACGGTGGAATTGCAAGCGACTACAGCATAACTGCCAACTACTATATCAATAAATATATGATAGCTCGTTTGCGTTATTCCTATACCGATGTACGCAAAAGTCCGGTAGCGCCACGCGGAAGCATCAATGCTATTCAGGCTCGTATTCAGTTTGTTTTCTAAACAGGAAATTTCGAACACTTGCTTTTCTCAATTACTTTCAAGAAACATGTCATACACTTATTTCCTCGCTCGTAAAATATCCTTGTCGCAACAAGGGAAAGGGGGTACACCTGCCGTCAAGGTTGCTGTTGTAGCGGTTGCCTTGTCAATTGCAATCATGCTGATTGCGATTGCTATCGTCCTTGGATTCAAACGAGAGATAAGAAATAAGGTATTGGGATTCAATTCCCATATCACACTCTATGCCATATCAGAAAACGAGGATGGCAATAACCTAATCAACCTCACCCCCTCTCTGAAACAGATGCTCGACACCACTTCATTTATCACTGAATACAGTCTCGAAGCATCCATACCGGCAATTCTCAAAACTTCAGATAATTTCAAAGGTGCGTACATGAAGAGCGTTGGAGGTGATAATCTATCGCAATTTCTCCGTAGTAACCTTGAGGAGGGTAAACTTCCGGACTATTCCAACGACAAGAATAAGCAGAAGATAGTGATATCCAGACTTGCAGCCAATCAATTGGGATTGAAGGTCGGCGACCGTATCGACACCTATTTCATGAGTGGAAACATACGCATGAGGAAATTGGAGATTGCAGGAATTTTCAATACTCACTTTGATTCCTACGATAATCTTTTCATCTATGGATCTCTTCCGCTAATTCAACAACTCGGTGAAGTCAAGGGAAATCAGGGCACAGCAATTTCCATTGTCACCAATGATTTTGATAATCTCGAGCAAAACACCCGGGCTCTTAATAATTCACTGATTTCAGCAGTGCAATCGGGATTACTCTATAGAATTTATAAAGGGGAGAACGCCCTCAGCAAAGGAGCTGGATATTTCAATTGGTTAAGTCTTTTAGATACTAATGTAGTAGTTATTCTCATCCTTATGACTGTGGTGGCTTGTGCCACACTCATATCCGGACTAATGATAATCATCCTTGATAAAAAGCGCTTTATCTCGCTTCTGAGGGCCATGGGAACACCTCTATCCGGAGTGAGACGTATCTTCATCTACCTTGCACTCAAAATTGCGATTGCAGGAATGTTGATCGGCAACATTTTGACATTGGCATTTCTCTTCGCTCAGGACAAATTGCATCTGATTCACCTTGATGCCGATTCCTACTATATTGACTTCGTTCCCGTGGAGATATCTCTACCATCCATCCTCCTGCTGAATGCAGCGACATTGGTAATAATCTACCTCTGCCTCATCCTCCCCTCGTCATTTGCCGCCCGTATCTCCCCCGCCGAAAGCCTCAAAGCCGAATAGTTAACTAACGAAATTTTTTGATCCCGAGAATCAATAAACACTATTCTTCCATAGGTTGGTAGATTAGGACTAAAAATTGCTCAGTAGGATTAGTAAGGGCTGATAAAGACTAAGTAAGTTTGATAAATTTCTTAATCTAAGCAGGAGACTTAAACGTTATAAATGATGGCACAATATTTGTTACATTAAAAATAGCTGTTAGACCTGCGAGTATGATTTGATCTTTTTCTCCTATCAGTCTCCGGGAAACAGAGCTATCAAAAAATTTAAAGTATTAAAAGAAAAAGATATGGCAACAGGAAAAATTGGGGTAACTACTGAAAATATTTTCCCCGTCATTAAAAAATTTCTCTATTCAGATCATGAGATATTCCTACGTGAACTTGTCTCCAATGCAATCGATGCAACCCAAAAGCTCAAAACTTTAGCCTCTTTCGGTGAATTCAAGGGCGAGTTAGGCGAAATGAACGTAAAGGTTAAAGTGGATAAAGAGGCTGGGACACTGACTATCTCCGACCACGGAATCGGTATGGATGCCGAAGATATTGACAAATATATCAATCAGATTGCATTCTCCGGTGCCGAGGAGTTCCTCGAGAAGTATAAGGACACCGCTAACTCAATCATCGGTCACTTCGGACTCGGTTTCTACTCAGCCTTCATGGTCTCCAAGAAAGTTGAAATCCGCTCACTCTCCTACAAAGAGGGTGCCAAGGCTGTGGAATGGGTTTGTGATGGTAGCCCGGAATATGAGATGAAAGAGATTGAGAAAGCTGAACGAGGCACAGACGTTATCCTCTATATCGATGACGACAACAAGGAGTTTCTCGAGCAAGCACGTATTGACGCTCTATTGAAGAAATATTGCCGCTTCCTCCCCGTACCGGTTATCAGCGGTAAGGAGCAGGAATGGAAAGATGGTAAATATGTCGACACCGACAAAGATAAAGTCATCAACGCAACCGAACCACTTTGGACTAAGAAACCGTCGGAGCTCACAGATAAAGACTATCTTGAGTTCTACCATGAGTTGCGTCCGGGTGAAGAGGATCCAATGTTCTGGATTCACCTGAATGTGGATTATCCGTTCAATCTCACCGGTATACTTTATTTCCCTAAAATCAAGAATAATATAGATATTCAGCATAACCGCATACAGCTCTATTGCAACCAGGTTTATGTAACGGATCAGGTGGAAGGAGTCGTACCGGAATTCATGATGTTGATGCAGGGTGTTATTGATTCACCCGACATCCCTCTGAACGTAAGCCGTAGCTACCTGCAGGCAGACCAGCAGGTAAAGAAAATCTCCTCCTACATCTCCAAGAAAGTTGCCGAGAAACTCGACAAGATGTTTAAGGATGACCGCAAGGAGTTTGAGAAGAAATGGGATGATATCGAGGTATTCATCAAGTATGGTATGCTCACCGATGAGAAATTTTATGAGTCTGCTAAGAAGTTCCTGCTTCTGAAGGATGTGAAGGACACCTACTACACTCTTGAGGAATATCGCAAGCTGGTTGAGGCAAACCAGACTGACAAAGATGGTAATGTGGTGTATCTTTACACCAACGATTTGAATGCCCAGTACTCCTACGTACAGGGAGCTGAGGAGAAAGGTTATAGTGTACTGCTTCTAAACGGACAGCTCGACCAGCATCTCATTCAGATGCTCGAAAGCAAATTGGAGAAGACTCGCTTCGTACGTGTTGACTCCGACACTGCAGAAAGATTGATTCCTAAAGCCGACGACAAAGCATCGGAGCTTTCAGGTCTTCAGGCTGAATTGATCACCGGCATCTTCCGTTCACAGATGCCCGAGGTAAAAGACACCAACTTCATCGTTGAGTACAACGTCCTCTCTGAGAAGAGTGCACCGGCTGTGATCACTCAGAATGAGATGATGCGTCGTATGAAGGATATGGCAGCAATGCAACCGGGAATGAACTTCTACGGTCAGATGCCAGACATGTATTCATTGGTTGTAAACACTGAGCAACCTACAGTGAAGAAGATTCTCGAAGAGGCTGAGAAAGCCGTTGGAGAGGAGATTAAACCGCTTCGTGAAGAGACCGACAAATTCAATTCTGAGGTAATGGAACTTCGCAAGAAACTCAGTGATAAAGACGCTGACAAAGATGGAATCAACAAACAGATTTCAGACCTCGAAGCAGAAGTTGGTAAGAATCGTGAGAAAGAGGATACGATCATTAAAGATTACGCCTCCAAGCAGGAAGTCGTAAAGCAGATCATCGATCTTGCCCTACTCCAGAGCGGACTGTTGAAAGGTGAAGCCCTCTCCGCCTTCATCCAGCGCTCCATCTCCCTCCTCTAATAAAGTATAATATTACTACAAGACCGCACCGGCTCACCCCGATGCGGTCTGATTTTATTCATATTTTCCCCAAAGAAAGAGGTCGTTCTGTCTCCGGGTCAATCCATTGCATGATTGCCCCATACTGGTCTTCGGTTTTGGGAAAGGACTCTATCGCTGTTTATCAGGCTTCAAAACGTGGAGGTATATTATATTGCCAAGTCCTGGAAAATGGACGCATAAATATAGGAGGAATCAGATTTAATGGCATCATTTTCTATGACATTTCTATGACATTGGCATCATTTTCTATGACACTCGGACCATATAGAGATTTCAGCACAAATAATCAGAGTAATTTCTTTAGCTCCTCAACATCAGGCAGTGCCTCACGTAATTTATCCGGCATATCTTTACTAAGCCGATAAGTTGCCACACCCATAGGTTTAGCATAGTCCTGAATGACGTACTCTACGAAGTCTTTATTAGCATTCTTACACAGTACAATTCCGATAGAGGGATTCTCATGAGGTTTCCTGACCTTATCATCAAGAATACGGAGATATGTCATGAGTTGTGCGAGATAGCCGGGTTTGAAATCTCCTGTCTTTAGTTCCACAACTACAAGGCAATTCAATTCTCGGTTAAAGAAAAGCAAATCAGGGAAGAAATCCTCCGAAAATGCCTCAAGATGATACTGGTTGCCAACGAAAGCGAAATCGCGTCCGAAGGTCATTATAAAGTTCTTTATATTGTGGATAATCTCTTTTTCAACCACACGTTCGTCAACATCCTGCCAGTCGCGGATGCCGATTTCCTCGGTGTTTATAAAGTCAAGCAGATACTCGTCTTTAAACATATTCAGAGCTTTTATAGCATCTCGGCTATCCTTGATGGTGACACCAAAGTTTGAAGGCATTGCTCCATATTTATCTGCTGCGTTATCCTTTATCTGTTGTTGAAGATAGCGAGTGTCCCATTTATTCTCAAGAGCTAACCTTATGTATCTCCATCTTTTGACTACCTCCTTTTCTCCGTTGAGAATTCTGATATGGTGGGTAAAACTTAGATTACCAAACAATTCTAAATCGTCAGTCGTGATTGGCGATTTAGATGATAGAAGGGTAGTCGTTTCTATTTCGCCAATCATGATTGGCGAAATAGATGAAGTAGCATCTGATGATTCTATAACTGGGGACCATTCCTCATAAAACATTCTCATATTTTTTAGGCTACTCTCTGAAAAGCCTTTCAGACCCGGCATTTCTTTGCGAAGTCTTTCTGAGATTGTTCTAATAGCTCCAGTTCCCCAGAAACCATCACGAGAATTAGCCGAAATGTACCGACCTATACCATAGTAAAGTGAAAGCATTTCACGATTAACCAACTTCGCGGCTTGATACTGGCTACGAAGAATAGCATCTTTTATAGTCTGAACAGCGATATTATAATCTGCTGTGTTATGCCGAATAATTGATTCCTTTGTCATAATAATGCAAATTTACTAAATATCAGCCTATAACAAGGCTTTTATCCTACTTTTTTACAATTAAGAGTTAATGAACTGTTAAAAGTGGCTTAAAAATCAAAAGTTCCCGTATAGAGATATGATTCAGTGAATTACAAAGATTCTATCCTACTTTTTTACAATTAGGCCTATATTAAAGGTTGCAACCGGTGCAACCTTTACATGTGAAGCTTTTAATGAAACCGGGGGGCTTCTAACCAAAGCAATGGTGGCAATGACGGGATTATCAACAAGAAGCCCCGACCTTTGGCCGAGGCTTCTATACTTCCTTTTTATAGTGCAGATGCGAAGACTAAGCCTGTAGATATGAGGAATTATTTCGAATTAGTTGCTAAATTTGTGGATGGAATTAAACGTGTACTTTTAGTGCAATTACGTTTTGAGTGCAATCTAATGAATATTAATAAATGAAGAATGTTACGCCTCCTCCATTTTGTGTTGAGAAGAAGTCCC